>CAJTGF010000253.1 GCA_910575585.1 Clostridiaceae bacterium | reverse complement strand
AAAAAACAATACATTTTTCAGTAGGGATGAACCTGTTTCTCTGGAAGAAATGTACGAGAAAGTCATGTCCCGTTCTCGTGGATATCTTCTAAACCTTTACCGTCTGTTTTGTGTTCCTAAAACACAGGTCTATCTAACGTATGTTCAGCGAACATATGTTTTTCTCTGTGTCTTAAAAAATCGGAATTTCCTATAAAGCAAAAAAGCCCCGATATCCATGGGGCTTAAAGCAAGGATTATATTCCTGTAATTTCTTTTGCTGCTTCAAGAAAAGCGGATTCGGACATGCCGGCCTTGATA
>CAJTGF010000252.1 GCA_910575585.1 Clostridiaceae bacterium | reverse complement strand
GACTGTACAGCAAGCCCCGCCCTATGGTATAATAAACCTACGGAATAGTGGGGCTGGCTGTCGGAAATGGAGGAAACCATGACAAGACAGACCACCCAAAAACTGATTACCGCCCTATATCCGAGATTGTCGCACGAGGACACGCTTCAAGGTGAATCCAACTCCATAAGCAACCAGAAGCGAATCCTTGAAGCCTACGCCAGACAGAACGGCTTTTCCAACCTCAAATGGTACACGGACGACGGATTCTCCGGGGCAAATTTCCAAAGACCCGGCTTCCAGTCCATGCTTGCCGACATTGAA
>CAJTGF010000251.1 GCA_910575585.1 Clostridiaceae bacterium | reverse complement strand
CACCAGTTTTCAAAAATGGCGGTCTTGTCGTCTGCCTGTGCAAGCTGGTAGTTTATATCCTCGTAGACAATGCTCTTGCTGTATTTCTTTTCCGTTATCCGGCATATCCCGTCCGGGTACAGGTTGATGTAGGGGATTGTCTGCTGGGCGGTGTGCGCCTTTCCGTCCCCCTTTGCCTGTCTGATTGCGGCGGCGATCTGCTTCTTCTCGCTGCGGGTCAGTTTCCGCTTCGCCTTAGTTCCGGGGCTTTTTCCCGGTGCGCCGCCTTTGGTTGGTTCCTTTGACAATCGCTGATACCTCCTTTTCCAGTTTCCGCTG
>CAJTGF010000250.1 GCA_910575585.1 Clostridiaceae bacterium | reverse complement strand
ACACCGGAAAACACGGTCTTTTTAGGATTTTCCGTATTTTATAAAGCAAGACATGGCGTATTCATGCGTGTATAGGAACATAAAAACTCGAATACTCGAATCCACGGAAGAACGGAATCTTGCTATTGCTTTCAATAGCAAGGCGGCAGATCCTATCAGGTTCACAGCAACCCCGCCTTAACCTTACTCAACAATATACCTGTGGCCGTAAAAAGAAGCTATTTTTTCGCTGCAAAGCTGAGGCAGCGTCCCCTACCGAAACCACCTTAAGTGAGCAAACCTTAGCCAGCGAATTCTGGTTTTGCCAGGCAGAGGAGAGCT
>CAJTGF010000249.1 GCA_910575585.1 Clostridiaceae bacterium | reverse complement strand
TCCGTGCCGATTACAAGCCCCACATGGTCTGCGCTCCCGTCCCCGTCCCAGTCAAAAAAGATCGCGTCGCCGGGGGCGATATTCTCATAGCCCCTCGCGCCCCATTGCCCCCGTGACTGGAACCACGGTACGCCCTGTGACTGGCACGCGGCAAAGCGCGGCTCGCTTTTCCCGGCTTGATTGTAGCACCATGAAACGAAACAGGCGCACCATTCCACGCGGCTGTTGAAGCCGTACCAGCTCCAATAGGGCTGTCCCCCTACATTGCCTACCTGTGACTTTGCCCGGTCTACCACGGCGGTATTTCCGGGGCGTGTGCCGTT
>CAJTGF010000248.1 GCA_910575585.1 Clostridiaceae bacterium | reverse complement strand
ACAAATCCTACTTTTTTGTACAGCATGAAAGCTTTATCATTCCATTTAGCAACATGTAACAAAATAGGCTCATTACTGGTTTGGCGAATATGGTTCATTCCCCATAATAAAAGCTGTTTTCCATATCCCCTGTTTTGAAATTCCTTATTGACGATCAAATCGTCTATTTCATTTCCATAACAGGCAATAGAACCAATAATTTCTTCCCCACTTACAAGCAGGAAAATATCCTTACTTTTTTCACGAACTTGTTTATAATCATTCAAAAAATTATACGGCTCAATAGCAAGAAATTTTCGCATTTCATAAAAGCAAGTATTATATA
>CAJTGF010000247.1 GCA_910575585.1 Clostridiaceae bacterium | reverse complement strand
GTTCCTCGCCTTGCTGCTCCTGCCCAGGAGAAGGGTGTTAATCTTAAGGACTGACCTGGTGTTTTTCAGCTTCAGGATCTGCCTTGCCTGATCATACTCCACGCTGAAATAGTTCTCTTTGTCCAAAACTTCCTGATCGATCCCGTTCTGGATCAGCTCCCGGATGGCGTCGTTAAACGTCCAGTCAGACACATAATCCGGCGTAAGAGTGAGTTCGTAGCACTTTTCATTCGAATATGGAATTTCACCCATTGACCTTTCCCCCTTCATCTGTTACAATTCTTACCATGAGTTATTTTACAAGCCCCTATGGGAGGTATCACTCCCT
>CAJTGF010000246.1 GCA_910575585.1 Clostridiaceae bacterium | reverse complement strand
GTAATTCAAACTGTTCACTTCCCGCATCGCCCTGATCAGATCCCCGTCAAAGGTCATCTTCGCCCAGCTATTGCCGTCCGTCACCGCCCCATTGGTGGAGGCAGCGTCTGCCACATTCACTGCGCCCACATCATGCAGGTCGCTGTTGGTACCCACAGTCTGCACCACGCCATTCTCCGTCCACGCGCCATCCGCATTCACAGTGTAGCCGTCCGGAGTGGTGGTGTTTGCCAGCATGTAGCCCCTGCTGTCGAAGTAGTAGCACTCCGCCTTGCCGTCATTGTCGCCGTCGATCCACATCCATGTGTTGGCCGGGTAAGTCCCGCCGCC
>CAJTGF010000245.1 GCA_910575585.1 Clostridiaceae bacterium | reverse complement strand
GGAATATCCAGCATCTCATGAAGAGACACCGCCCCATCCCACGGCTTCTCTCCATAGTAGGTAACCATGGTGATCACCGGTGCAAACCGATCTGTCTTTTTCATCCTGGACAGATACTCATCCTCTTCCATTCCCTCAAAGCTTTTGTATCCCTTTGCGTTGCTGTCATACTGCTTCTTATAAATGCCATAATCATATCCCATAACCCGCATTGGCATCGCGTAGTGGACATGCTCTTGATGCTCCATTCCCAACAGCACTAATTCCACTCCATATGCTGTTGACTTTTTTCTCACCTTTATGCTGTCTCTGGATGCCTGAATACTCTCCGC
>CAJTGF010000244.1 GCA_910575585.1 Clostridiaceae bacterium | reverse complement strand
CATTTTATCAGCCCTGCAAAGAGGTTGATTTCCCCGGATTTGCCCGGTCGCTGGCGGGATTTCAGTTTTTCCTGCACAATCGCAAAGTCCTTTTTGTCCACCAGCGGCTCATGCGTCCCCTCCACCACAATCCAGTCCTCCGGCTTCTTATCCCGGATAGTGCCGATTTTAAAGCGGTACTCGGTCTTTTGGGAAGCGATTGCGCCGGTGTAGACGGGGTTCATCAGGATTTCCTTAATCACGGAGAAGTCCCAGACGTACCGCCCGTTTTCCGGGTCTTTCTTTTCCCATTTGGTGCGGATGTTCCGGTGTCCCCGCTTCCGGTTCCACCATGT
>CAJTGF010000243.1 GCA_910575585.1 Clostridiaceae bacterium | reverse complement strand
GCTATCTGGAGCCTGTTCCTGGCATGTGGATACCTGAAAGCGGAGAGTTACGAATTAAATGAGGACACGGGAGCGGATCTGTATGAGTTGGCGCTGACGAATAAGGAAGTACAGATTATGTTCCAAAAGATGATTCGGAAATGGTTTACCCGTTCCGGGACGGTCTACAACGGCTTTATCAGGGCGCTTTTGCAAGATGATGTAAAGTCCATGAACGCTTACATGAACCGGGTAGCCCTGGCCACGTTCAGCTATTTCGACAGCGGAAGAAATCCCTCTATGGAGACACAGCCGGAGAGGTTCTACCACGGCTTTGTACTGGGGTTGGCCGTGGAACTGGCAGA
>CAJTGF010000242.1 GCA_910575585.1 Clostridiaceae bacterium | reverse complement strand
CTGCGCAGGCAGTTCCGATGGAGCAGAAAGACGCGGTACATTTATTATCACAGCATGACTTTATCGTTTTTGCATATCCTGTTCAGTTTTCAAACGTTCCTGTCATGGTAAAAGATTTTATCAAAAGCCATCCGGATCTTTGGAAGGGTAAGAAAATACTTTGCGTTGCCACTATGGGATTGTTCAGCGGAGACGGCGCAGGCTGCTCGGCACGGCTGCTCAAAAAGTATGGCGCCAAAATCGTTGGCGGTTTCCATATCCGTATGCCTGATTCTGTCTGTGATGTAAAACTGCTGAAAAAATCCTTTCAGGAGAACCGGGAAATCATCCGGAAAGCAGACAGAA
>CAJTGF010000241.1 GCA_910575585.1 Clostridiaceae bacterium | reverse complement strand
CGGCGTTCCATTTCCTCCCGCCACTGCCAATACTCCTGTATTGCTGTGTCAATGGCGACTGCCATATCCAGCAGCCACTTCATTTCAAGCTGCTTCCGCTGCTTCTCCTGTTTCTTTCTGATACGCTTATTCATTTCTTGCGTCCTCCTGTAAATGCGCCCGGTTCTTCTCGTAAAGCCGTTCGCAATCCTTGATAAATTTCCGCAGGGCGGCTTGCCGCCGCTGTTCCTCCCGGATTTTGGGGTTGACAAGCAGGG
The DNA here is from genome assembly GCA_910575585.1 of Clostridiaceae bacterium. GTDB lineage: Bacteria > Bacillota > Clostridia > Lachnospirales > Lachnospiraceae > UBA3402. The sequence continues at coordinate 89 of CAJTGF010000241.1, read as the reverse complement.
TGAACCGCCGCCTGTCAGTTCCGGGGTGTTCATTCATGGTCTGTGTCCTCCTGTAAGCCCTCCCCGTCAATCTCGTAGTAGTCAAATTC
>CAJTGF010000240.1 GCA_910575585.1 Clostridiaceae bacterium | reverse complement strand
AAATCTTGTACAGATGGGGATTATGCAGAAAAGAAGATAGCCTTTTAAGCAATCACCTAAACTAATAGGGTGGTTAATTTTGTTTAATAAAGCAAAGGAGGACGCAGACTTTGAATGTACATAAAGGCAGGAAGAGTATTACACAAAGGCCATTTCGTATTTTAGCAGACTGCGAAAGAATCTATCAGTTTTTGCTTGAAATTTATGAGAGGGACTGGAGAAACGGCGTACCAGCCCCCTTTTTTGAATACGCATACGCATCATTTTCTTACTGGATGGATATCTCCTATTCTTACAAAAACCGCATCTGGGAATGCAATGGAGAAATCGTGGCGTTCTGCTTTTAT
>CAJTGF010000239.1 GCA_910575585.1 Clostridiaceae bacterium | reverse complement strand
GGGCAGCGCGTTTACACCGTCGAGGGCAATTCCGGCGACGCTTGCAAGATAAAAAGCTACCCCCTTGACTATGGCTGTATCAAAGGGTACGGCTTGATGAATTGGAACTGAACACATTTTTGACTATGAAAGGAGTTTTACACTATGGCAGCAAACAAGATTGACCGTATCAACCGGGAGATTGAAAAGACCCGCGAGAAGATCACCGAGTATCAGAACAAGCTCAAAGGGCTGGAAGCGCAGAAAACCGAAGCGGAGAATTTGCAGATCGTCCAGCTTGTGCGCTCTATGCGGCTTTCCCCGCAGGAGCTTACCGCCATGCTGCAAAACGGGGCAATCCCCGGCATGACCCCCGCGCCCG
>CAJTGF010000238.1 GCA_910575585.1 Clostridiaceae bacterium | reverse complement strand
ACCACGTTGTAAACCTGTTCAAGCCCGTATTCCGTGCCACGCTCCATGCCAAAATCGTCAAGGATAAGCAGAGGGAAGCTGCAAAGGCGGGCTATGTATTCGTTCCTGTCCTTGTAGCTGGCGGCAAGGTCATTGAGGATAAGGGCAAAGTTTGTCATGCACACGGAAACCTCTTTCTCCATGAGGGCGTTGGCGATACACCCGGCGAAATAGCTTTTGCCTGTGCCTACCATGCCCCATAACAGATAGCCGATATTCCCGGCTTTCATTTCCTCCCAACACTCTACATAAGCATGGGCTTTGTGCATTTGGGGGCATTTCCCGTTGTCGTTTTCAAACGTCCATTCCCGCATAGCCGGGTC
>CAJTGF010000237.1 GCA_910575585.1 Clostridiaceae bacterium | reverse complement strand
GAATCAGACCGTGTCTTTTGAAATGCAGTTTATCGCAGGCCATGGCGTGAGGCCGTGGGCCATGCTTCAAAAGATCATCAAGATTTGCGAAAACGGCACGGTCTGTCCGTTCGTGCTGGGAGGCCGCAAGGTAGGCGATGGCAAATGGACCATTGACAGCGTGGATGCGGATTACAAAGAGGTGTGGAACCGGGGGGAGCTAGTTTCTGTAGCTGTCAATGTGACGGCCACAGAGTATCATTAAGGAGGTCCGCGATGTTAGTGATAGATGGAGTCCAGATCATCCTGAACGGTTCTCATGAGCGGCGTGTCCGTCAGGAGATTGTGGAGAAGATACGATTCCTTTTAACCTGTACAAAAGG
>CAJTGF010000236.1 GCA_910575585.1 Clostridiaceae bacterium | reverse complement strand
GGGGCTAAATAGTTAGCAAATCAGCGATATCAAAGAAGTTGATGTACAAATCATCATAGATATTAACTTTGATTGTAGATTCAAAAGAATACTGAATGTTCAGCAAATTTCCTTCAAAATAGTTGACTGTCACTATCTTACGGCGGGGATCTACGATCCAGTACTCGCGGACTCCGGTATTTTTATAATAGTAGAGTTTGCGGATATAATCATCTGCCGGATTGCCAGGGGAAACAATCTCAATGATAAAATCGGGTGCGCCGTTGCAGCGATTCCCATCCAGTTTGTCTTTATCACATACGATCATGATGTCGGGCTGGACAATGGTAAGGGGATGATCAGAGAGTTTTACGTCAAACGGAG
>CAJTGF010000235.1 GCA_910575585.1 Clostridiaceae bacterium | reverse complement strand
TCCGAAATCCCTCGTCCTCCCATATCTTAAGCCCCAAAAACAGATCCCCTCGCCCGGCGTATCCCAGGGAAAAGAATTTTTCCACCATGCTCATATTCAGGGTCTTTCCAAATCTTCGGGGACGGGTGATCAGCGTTACCTGGTCCCCTCCCTCCCACCATTGCCTGATGAAAGAGGTTTTGTCTACGTAAAAATATCCGCCCTTTCGTATCACCTCAAAGTCCTGGTTTCCTATCCCTACGATTTTCCCCATACGCCCGCCTCCTCGCCATCGCTCGTAACCGTTCAGTTAACCCTTGAACGGTTATCATCACTCCATTTTCCACACCAAATCAGCGTCTGCCGAATATCCGGATCTCATCTC
>CAJTGF010000234.1 GCA_910575585.1 Clostridiaceae bacterium | reverse complement strand
GTCCTGTCTGTCTCTTCACAGCGTCTGTGTTTCTAAAAGTTTTTTGGTTCGTCACGGCTTTCGCCGCAACGCCTCGGATGTCTTGAATATCTCTATTCTTGATATAGTTTTCAATATGTGGTTTTCAAGGTACGTGGCTGATCTTTAGGGATCTGTGTTTTAATCCTTCTAAAGACCAAGTGGAGATGGAGAGATTCGAACTCTTGACCCCCTGCTTGCAAGGCAGGTGCTCTCCCAACTGAGCTACACCCCCATAGAAATCCGGCGCCCGCCTGCTCTCCCATATCGTCTCCAATATAGTACCATCGGCCGCTTACGTCTTAACCGTCGTGTTCGGCATGGGTACGGGTGTTTCCCATAAGCGC
>CAJTGF010000233.1 GCA_910575585.1 Clostridiaceae bacterium | reverse complement strand
TGATTTCATTTACGTTCATATTCTCCTCTTTTCTCCGGTTGTCCCGGTCTTGATATTGTTTATTTATGCGCTTCCTGGTTCATGTGTTTCTCGATCTTGTCTATAGCCTCCGTCACCGTCCCATTCTGCCCCATCTCCTTTAAGCCCTTAAGGCACGCCAGTACTCCATAGGTCAGCAGGCACATCTCCTCTTTCATGGCCCGGATGTCCTCATCCTGCTTGTTCTGGCGCTGGTACCAGCTGTGAACCGCGGACAACCCGCCTAACAGGGTTGCCACAGCTCCCAGGAAAGCCGCCGCTGTTATGACCGTCTGGGCATTTATGTACATCTCCATCACCTTCCTAAAATTCAAGATTATGCGATACAAG
>CAJTGF010000232.1 GCA_910575585.1 Clostridiaceae bacterium | reverse complement strand
GAAACTATCTTTTATCTGCCACTGGCCTGGTATGGCCTGAGGTGGAACATTGAGGTTTCTTATTATGAAGGGAAAACCTTCTGGTCGTTGGAGGAATACCGGCTCCGCAGTAAGGAAGGGATCGAACGGCTGGTGAATCTGATCAGCCTGTCCTACAGCGCCATGACCCTGCTTCCTTACCATGATGAAACCTTTTCCGAATATCAGTCAGCCAGTGCCCAGGAAACCAGGTACGAAATTGGTCAGCAAATCCAGTCAGATATAATTTTATGCAGTTTCGGGAGATTTCTTGAAACTATTAAAAATTGTTCTGCTTTGATAAAGGTCGTAGAAGACTACATTTTATCAGGTTTTAGGAAATTTCAAAAGTT
>CAJTGF010000231.1 GCA_910575585.1 Clostridiaceae bacterium | reverse complement strand
TCTTTTCTTCCCGTGAACAGCATTCTTCTCTCGTCTGAAAACAAAAAGAACAGGGTCAATGAAGCTGTGAAGGTTGATAAGCGGACTGCCGGGTACAAACGGAGGCTGCTTTCCATTCAAAAAGGGACACAAGCCATGCTTGAGTTTTTAAAAACTGCTAAGAAAGCGGCTGTTCCGGCAAAGTATGTGCTTTTTGACAGCTGGTTTTCTTCTCCAAGCACTCTCCATGCAGTAAAAACCATCGGTTATATGTCATTGGTATGGTAAAAAAGACTCCCAAAATGTTCTTCCGATACAAAGGGGAAGACATGTCCCTGATTACAATCTATAACCGGAATAAAAAGAGACGCGGCCGTTCCCGGTATCTGCTT
>CAJTGF010000230.1 GCA_910575585.1 Clostridiaceae bacterium | reverse complement strand
CTTGCCGGACAGGAACTGATGCACCGGTAACACATCGTACAGTGTTTTCCGGCAGCCGCTTTTCCATTTTTCAGGGTAAGGTTGTCTGTCGGGCAGAGCCAGATACAAAGCCCGCAGCCCGTACAGGCATTACTGATTTTTAATTGATCTGAGTAACTTTTGGTTTTGCTGTAGTACCACAAACGCTGGCAGAGTAATCCGGCGATTCGGCTATAAAGATGCAGGCCGTTTTTGGGATACCTGCCTTTCCTGATTTCCTCTGCGCATTTCTCAATCTTTCTGTCTGCTTTCCGGATGATTTCCCGGTTCTCCTGAAAGGATTTTTTCAGCAGTTTTACATCACAGACAGAATCAGGCATACGGATATGGAAACCGCC
>CAJTGF010000229.1 GCA_910575585.1 Clostridiaceae bacterium | reverse complement strand
TTCATAACCTTATTTTCGACCTGCCGCCTGTAGGGGAAGTCCGAAATGGATTAGAACCCCCTTGCGGGAAAAACAAGGTCTGCTAATCATTCTGCTAATTCTCGCTTATTGAACGTTTTTTGTTCAATAAGATGTCCCGTTGTGTACTCTGGTTGCTTCCTGTGTCGTCTTGTGACGTTTCATGTACCGAGCATTTTTTTCGCAAGCTGCGTCATGATCTGCTCTCCGTACTGCTCAATGAATTTCTGGGTAAATGCGTCCATAAGCTGTGGGGCAGATTCCAGCTGTTTCATCATGGCATCCGGATTCGGAACGGAGCTGTTTCCCTCGCCCTGGAGGCTGCGCTCCACAGGGCGCATATCAGGATTGGAATAAAAAGC
>CAJTGF010000228.1 GCA_910575585.1 Clostridiaceae bacterium | reverse complement strand
GCGTCCCCTACCGTGGAAATCCCGGTCTTGATCGTGGCCTTCTGGGTCACGCCGTTATCCCCGTATTCCGCAATGGATTCATCCTTTACCGTGCCTGCGAACTTAAGGAGCAGTTCCCGGTCATCACCAGGAAGGAACTTTGCCTGCAGGGAGATAATGAAACTCTCCTGATCCATGTAACGCCCATAGGCAAAATCCGGGACAGAGGCGGAAACCTCCACCAGACACTCTCTTTTCCTGTCCATATCCAGCATAGAGATCACACGGACGGATGTAGGCGAGGTCACCTGCACCAGCATCCTCTCGGCTGTTTCATCAATCCCGGCTTTTAAGTAATCAAGCAGGCTTGTCAGGGTACTCATGGTGATAGGCGCGGCCCGCAGCTGCATGTCCAC
>CAJTGF010000227.1 GCA_910575585.1 Clostridiaceae bacterium | reverse complement strand
CGGTGAAAGGCGCGGCAAAAACCGCAGTAAAGGGAGCCATAGCAGGTACGGCAAAAGCTGCCTCAGCGGCGAAAAAGGCCGTGTCGGGTGTCAAGCGAATGGCATACATAGCTGCCGCCGCAATTCCTGTGTGCGTGAACAAAGCCGGAGCGGTGGCTAAGAAGGCGGTAGCTACTGTCTCGACATGTGTAGATGCCACTATAAAAACGGGAAAAGCTGCGGGAAAAATGGTGGGAGACTACTTAAAGTACGAATTAGGAGAGAGGAAGAAAAGATTTGATGAGCATAACCAAAATTTAGGGAAACGAGTTGCCGAGGAGTGGGAGAATTATTGGAGAAAAATAGAAAGAGGAATAACGGAAAAAGGGGTATTTTACAGTCCGGTGAAGGGAATTTCAGACACACTGGA
>CAJTGF010000226.1 GCA_910575585.1 Clostridiaceae bacterium | reverse complement strand
ATAAGTTTCGGAGTTATCCCGACTTTTTTGGTATCATGACTTCTTATCAAGAATGTTGTATTTACGCTGTTTCTTTGAAAAAAGGTCGTGATAATATGGAATACTTTTTGCTAAATTCTGATTTTTTCAAACGGTACAATAGTGGCAAAAAGTCGGGATAATCTTTTTTATAAATCACTCAAAATGCTTGATTTATTAAGGAATGTAAAAGGGAAGAACCCATTTTCAAGTAAAATTGCGTTTTTTATATAATCATTAAAAAAAGTTATCCCGACTTTTGAAGAAATATTGTCGCTTAAAAAAAATCCAAGTTGGCGGCTATTGCAAAATATTATCCCGACTTTTTTAAAGAAATCCTCTGAGTTTATCAGCTTTATCATCAAAAGTCGTGATAATAAAAAAGTCATGATAACTACG
>CAJTGF010000225.1 GCA_910575585.1 Clostridiaceae bacterium | reverse complement strand
AATCCTACTTTTTTGTACAGCATGAAAGCTTTATCATTCCATTTAGCAACATGTAACAAAATAGGCTCATTACTGGTTTGGCGAATATGGTTCATTCCCCATAATAAAAGTTGTTTTCCATATCCCCTGTCTTGAAATTCCTTATTGACGATCAAATCGTCTATTTCGTTTCCATAACAGGCAATAGAACCAATAATTTCTTCCCCACTTACAAGCAAGAAAATATCCTTACTTTTTTCACGAACTTGTTTATAATCATTCAAAAAATTATACGGCTCAATAGCAAGAAATTTTCGCATTTCATAAAAGCAAGTATTATATACTCAAACTTCGCACTTTAATAAGTGCCTATGCATCTTGAAAATACAATAAAAACTGGCAATTAAATAGCATGAAACCGTCTGGTTTGGTATAATTGAGTTGTCGAAAAAC
>CAJTGF010000224.1 GCA_910575585.1 Clostridiaceae bacterium | reverse complement strand
CGGATGAGATCATACAAGAATATATCAAAAATCAGGATTTAGAAGAACGAAAGAAGAGCGATAACTTCGAGGTTGGTCAGCTTTAGGCTGCTTTCAGCAGCTAGCCCAAACCCATCGGCTTCTAGCCGGTGGTGGTTTAGTTCTTTTTATGTATAAATGGTAAGGACATCAAAAATAACTCCCCTCATCCCGATCCCCATCTATACAATCGATAGCTACATTCAATACAGATAGATCCTCTGGTACGATATCGGGCAGAGTCTGATATCTAAAGGCACTATTGTCCCTCCTAGTAGTCTGTCCTTGAAATATTTGTGTAAATATTATCATATGTACTTGAGCTCTGGATCAATGTCAGCCTCTGCGATATCTTCTGCGGTAATCTCATCGGTCTTGTACGTCCAATGATAAACTACTGGCGCCTCATTGATCTCATC
>CAJTGF010000223.1 GCA_910575585.1 Clostridiaceae bacterium | reverse complement strand
AAGCGGGAAATGACAAACGCTTTCCTCATTACGGACGACGACATTATTATCTGCGATCCCGAAGCCGAGTATTACCCCCTTGTGCAAAGATTACAGGGACAGGTGATAAGGCTTTCCCCCACCAGCCCGCACTACGTCAACCCTATGGATATAAACCTCAACTATTCCGAGGACGACAACCCGCTTGCGCTGAAAAGCGATTTTATCCTCTCCCTTTGTGAGCTGATCGTCGGCGGCAAGGAGGGCTTGCAGCCCGTGGATAAGACCGTCATTGACCGCGCTGTTAGGAACGTGTACCGTCCTTTCCTTGCAGCCCCCGACCCGGCAAAAATGCCGATTTTGGGCGACCTTTACGACGAGCTTTTGAAGCAGCCGGAGCCGGAAGCGGCGCGTATCGCGGCGGCATTGGAGCTTTACGTTTCCGGGAGCCTTAACGT
>CAJTGF010000222.1 GCA_910575585.1 Clostridiaceae bacterium | reverse complement strand
CAACTTTTGAAATTTCCTAAAACCTGATAAAATGTAGTCTTCTACGACCTTTATCAAAGCAGAACAATTTTTAATAGTTTCAAGAAATCTCCCGAAACTGCATAAAATTATATCTGACTGAATTTGCTGACCAATTTCGTACCTGGTTTCCTGGGCACTGGCTGACTGATATTCGGAAAAGGTTTCATCATGGTAAGGAAGCAGGGTCATGACGCTGTAGGACAGGCTGATCAGATTCACCAGCCGTTCGATCCCTTCCTTACTACGGAGCCGGTATTCCTCCAACGACCAGAAGGTTTTCCCTTCATAATAAGAAACCTCAATGTTCCACCTCAGGCCATACCAGGCCAGTGGCAGATAAAAGATATTTTCTGCTCCATAACAACAGGTTGTTTTGTCAGTGCTGTTCTCCCAGTCAAAGGAAATGGTTCTTGGATCAGCTGTGCATAGGAACAGACGGCGGCTT
>CAJTGF010000221.1 GCA_910575585.1 Clostridiaceae bacterium | reverse complement strand
CGAAAAAACCGTTGCCCTGTATATCAAGACCGGGAAGCTGACCGCCGAAGTGCTGCAAAAGGCAATCAAAAAGCTGCTCTCACAGGCAAAGAAAGAGCTTGACAGACAGGCAATCCCCCACGGGAAGCAGACCCTAAAGCAGCTTATGAAGCAGAATACAGGCGTTTCCAACATTGAGATCACAAAGGACAACATCAAAGCCTTTGAGAGTACAGCGAAAAAATATGGTATCGACTTTGCGCTGAAAAAGGACGCGACGGAAACCCCGCCCCGCTACCTTGTATTCTTCAAGGGCAGGGACGCGGACGCGCTGACCGCCGCTTTCAAGGAGTTTTCCGCAAAGAAGCTGACGCAGGATAAAAAGCCCTCAATCCGAAAGGCATTAGCCGCTTTCCGGGAAAAGGCAAAGGAGCTGAACGCCAGCCGCCAGCAGACCAAACACAAGGACAGGGAGGTATCGCTATGAAGCCGGAAATCAA
>CAJTGF010000220.1 GCA_910575585.1 Clostridiaceae bacterium | reverse complement strand
GGCTGGAAGAATGACGTGCAAGGTCGTGAGCGTGCCTATGCGGCAAAGGATTGGTGTGAACTGCCGGAAAAGATCATGCGGGCCGCAGAACGGCTCCGAGGGGTCCAGATCGAGCATAGATCGGCAGTGGATGTGATACGGCGTTTTAATTCACCTAAAGTGCTTATTTATGCGGATCCGCCGTATGTGCTGGGGACAAGGCATGGGAAGCAGTATCGGTGTGAGATGGATGATAGAGACCATGAGGATTTACTGGATGTTCTGCTGGATCATAAAGGGCCGGTGTTGCTTTCTGGATACGATAACGCTCTGTACAATGACAGGCTACGGGGATGGCGCAGGGAAGAGGCGGTAAGCTATTCCCAGATCGCATCCAGAAAAACGGAAGTTTTGTGGATGAACTTTGAGCCGGAGGAACAGATGAGGCTGGCGGGGATTTAGGAGGATAGGAAACATGAAAAAATTAGATAAAGAGACAGA
>CAJTGF010000219.1 GCA_910575585.1 Clostridiaceae bacterium | reverse complement strand
CGGCCAAGGCTGCTGTGAAAGAATTTTACAGGACTGGTGATTCTCTAAACAGATTTCTGGAGATGACCAAGACAGAAGAGTATAAAACCCTTGTGGATATTTTTGACGCGTTTGAACTTGCGTGGGAATTAGAGGAGGGATTGAAAGAGCAGTGGGAGTCAGAGTAGGAAGGCATGTGAACGGCATTGCTTTAAATCCTCTGGAGTATCTTCTTGGCAGTGATGAAGGGCCAAAGATATTTGAGACAGAGGAAAAAGCCAAAGAATGCTTAAGGAAATATGGCTGGACAGATGAAGAGATGTATTGGCTTGTGTTTGAACAGGTAGATTGAGGAGCCGCTTAACTGGAAAGAGGATTATGATGATTGTTGGACTGCATGACGCAGAAAAAGAACATTTTAAGACTAAGACTTTCCCCAACCTTGCCCTTATGAAGATTTCAGCATGGCATAAAGCCCAGGAGGATATGGTTGAGTGGTGGAACCCTTTGTATAAATATGACC
>CAJTGF010000218.1 GCA_910575585.1 Clostridiaceae bacterium | reverse complement strand
CTCCCGAAGTTACGGGGTCATTTTGCCGAGTTCCTTAACAATGCTTCTCCCGCCGGCCTTAGGATTCTCTCCTCATCCACCTGTGTCGGTTTACGGTACGGGTACATGCAGCACAATAGCGGCTTTTCTCGGCGGCTGGAATCGTGTGCTTCGCTACTTTTCTTCGCTGCGCCTCACGCCTTTGACTTGATGAGCGGATTTGCCGGCTCATCGTCTCCTGCGCTTGCCCCGGTCTTCTCATTCCCGGGACACACTATCCTTCCGCGTCCCCACAGTTCTGACTGCATGCAGTACAGGAATCTCCACCTGTTGTCCATCGGCTACGCGTTTCCGCCTCGCCTTAGGCCCCGACTTCCCCAGGGCAGATCAGCTTTACCCTGGAAACCTTGGATATTCGGCCTGGAGGATTCCCACCTCCATCTCGCTACTCATTCCGGCATTCTCTCTTCTTAACGCTCCACAGCCCCTTCCGGTACTGCTTCAACGCACTAAGAATGCTCCTCTACC
>CAJTGF010000217.1 GCA_910575585.1 Clostridiaceae bacterium | reverse complement strand
TACAATAAAGGTATATGTCGCAGCTGTTGATACCAAAGTGTTGCCATTGTACCAACCAGAAAATATATAAGAGCTGCCTGGCGCCGCTACAACCGTGACCGTCCGGCCTTTCATAAACCTCCCGCTGCCGCTGGCTGTCCCTCCTGTCTGGGCGGAAACGCTGACCGTGACATAGCTGACCATTCCGCCCCTCTTAAATCCAACTCCCATGATCAGCCTCCCTCAACCTGCTCTTGCCTTTTCACAATACCTTTGATGGCCACCCTGACATCCACCGTGGGCTTTTCCTCAAAGGCGTGAAACACCATAGCTCCATCCTCCGTAGTAGAATAATTGATGTTCACATATCCTTCCCAGGCCGCAATGTTCTGGACGTTTGAGGCCCCTTCTATAGGGATGAAGGTCACGTCAACGTTATCCTCTTCATGCATCCCCTCTATTGCTACACGGTTCGTAAAGGGGGCAGCGCTACTCCATCCGGACGCGGGAATGGTAACTTTTATAGGCTTGGCAAA
>CAJTGF010000216.1 GCA_910575585.1 Clostridiaceae bacterium | reverse complement strand
GATGTGGTACGATGAGATTGGGCTGTTTAAACCGGCAGCCGTCAACCCGGTCAACGGCTACCGCTGCTACAATTACTACCAGAGTCCCATTCTGGAGACGATTCTTCTGCTGCGGGAACTGGATGTTTCCATAACGGAGATACAGGATTTCATGAAAAACCGCTCTGCCGAAGCCATGCGAAATCTTCTGGATGAAAAGATTGGAGACCTGGACCTGCAGATTATGCACCTGCAGGCTGTCAAGAAAACATTATGCAACCATCATCAGAACATGACCGCCCTTCTGACCATGGACCTGTCCGAAATCACGGTTGTGGAAAAGGAAGAGCGCTGTCTGGTGACCGTAAACATAGACAAAGACACCGCATTTGAACAGGAAGTGGAACTTATCACAGCCGAAACGGCCAGATTCCGCCTTGGACGCCTTCACGACGCCTCCTACGGCTCCATGATACCTGTGTCCAGCATAGAGGCAGGCAGGTTTGACGATTACACCAGGCTGTTTATCGAAATCCCGGCGCTCACGAAAAAAAGCGGCCTCCACATACA
>CAJTGF010000215.1 GCA_910575585.1 Clostridiaceae bacterium | reverse complement strand
TCTGGACCCCTCGGAGCCGTTCTGCGGCCCGCATGATCTTTTCCGGCAGTTCACACCAATCCTTTGCCGCATAGGCACGCTCACGACCTTGCACGTCATTCTTCCAGCCGACCTGCTCCCCGTTAGTCCGAAAACCATGTCCCATCTGCAGCCGAACATAAAAGTTAACCGCTTTCTGCAGGCTGTCCTCTGGTACCGTCCCAAAGACGTCCTCATAGACCTGCCGGGCATAGGGCGTGTAATAGATTTCATGGGCCAGACGTTCCGGGTCATCCCGGATCCACTCAAACAGATTCACCACGTTGCCGTCCAGGTCATTCACGGTCTCGATATTACTCCTCGGCTTATTAAACAAGACCGCCCCTGAACCAAAGAACGGCTCCAGGTAACTGTGGTGTTCCGGGAAATGGCTGATGATCCACTTCGCAAGGGACCATTTGCTACCAGGGTATTTAAGCATCGCCCTCATGACCAGATCTTGTCCTCATCCAGGGGTATGCGCGTCCGTTTCTCCCGAACCGCCTTTTCATCCTCCTGTCCGGGCACGTATTTCAGCAGCA
>CAJTGF010000214.1 GCA_910575585.1 Clostridiaceae bacterium | reverse complement strand
GTACAGAGCTTTTTATCGCTGGTCTGGAACGTCACGCTTCCAAAATAACCGATCATCAGCCTCCTCCTCCCTGGCTTATTGTCCCGCAAACCGTTAGATTTCCTGTGACAGAGACATTGCCCTCTATTTCCAGATTGCCGCCAAACTTCACCCTGTCGCACATAATATCAAGCTGTTTTGTCTTTCGGTCATAGCGCAGGAAACTGCCATCCCCAAGCTCCTTCCTCCACAGGCCTTCTCTCCCCTCAATCGGGCGGTTTGTGTCTGCGTAGGGCGGGATGATGATCATTCCCCTGGTACCGCCGTTTGGAAGGTGTACCACATAGACAAGGGTGTCGATGTCCGGAGGGTTGTATTCATTGGCCCACAGGGGCATGAAAGGCGACAGCGAATTATCCCGGTCTTTATACACCACCTGCGCCGTCCCGTCTTTATAGTTTATGGCTGATATAAAGCCGGCCCTGATGATATCTGACATACGATTCCTTCCCCCTTTATCCTGGTATTGTCAGCGTCATGCCTGGATAAATCCAGTGTCCATTGCTGGATGAAGATTTCCCCTGTGCCTTTGC
>CAJTGF010000213.1 GCA_910575585.1 Clostridiaceae bacterium | reverse complement strand
CCTGAACCACCTGTGGTTCCTGGGTATCTGATGCTTCCTCCGTCTTTCCACAGGCACATACCGCAAGGCTCAGGATGCACAGCACCCCTGTCAATAAGATTATTTTTCTTGTTTTCTTTTTCATGTTGTTCTCCTCTCATATAAAATTCAGTCCACAGCTTATCCAGTATTTCTGCGGATTTTTTGTTCATTCTATCAGAGTAGTCTCTAAAAAGCCTCTAAAACATCTTAAAAAAGAATGAACTTAATTTATTATCGCTTCATTGACCGATTTTGAGAAGACGTTTGTTTTCATCCCTTCCCAAAATCGGTCAATGGCAGTAAAATTGACAGAAGAGGATAAAATCAGAAACCATGGTACAGGGACGTGGTCATTACTCCAATTTTGAAAGGGAAAATATATGACAGGTATCTATTTAAGCGGAACGGGAAACACAGAACATTGTATCAAAAAGCTGCTTTTTTTACTGGATAAAACTGCGCAGGCAGTTCCGATGGAGCAGAAAGACGCGGTACATTTATTATCACAGCATGACTTTATCGTTTTTGCATATCCTGTTCAGTTTTCAAACGTTCC
>CAJTGF010000212.1 GCA_910575585.1 Clostridiaceae bacterium | reverse complement strand
AAGCGCCTTAGTCAGCACAAACAATCCTTATACATTTATGCCGACGGGGGACATATCCCTTACTGCTAAAATGACAGCGCCGGAATGGGCAGGATTAACTTTTTATCAGATCCACCCAACACCAAGCACAGGGGTTCATTCCTGGCACCATAGTGAATATTTGATGGATGTTAATATTACTATCTTCATAAAGATTGAAAATGAGATCGTGAAATCACATACGTTTACCGGAAGAGGAAATAATGGTACTTATTTTTCCTTTGCGTTCAGTTTCGGTACGGTTAGAGTTGAATTTCAATGGAGAGACAACACTTGCGATCTGCATTACTTATCTGGCACCTCAAAAACGGTATATGGCGCAGTAAAAATCGGGTAAACAACAAGAAGGAAGATGCGCGGCTTGGCGCTTTATGGAGGAATATATACAGGGCGCCGCTTTAGCGGCAGATCATTGAGCTATAACTTGTATCGCATAATCTTGAATTTTAGGAAGGTGATGGAGATGTACATAAATGCCCAGACGGTCATAACAGCGGCGGCTTTCCTGGGAGCTGTGGCAACCCTGTTAGGCGGGTTGTC
>CAJTGF010000211.1 GCA_910575585.1 Clostridiaceae bacterium | reverse complement strand
GATGGACGGGGAGGTCAAGGAGGTGCTGCTGAAATACGTGCCCGGACAGGAGGATGAAAAGGCGGTTCGGGAGAAACGGACGCGCATACCCCTGGATGAGGACAAGATCTGGTCATGAGGGCGGTGATCAAATATCCTGGGAGCAAGTGGAGCCTGGCAAAGTGGATCATCAGTCATTTCCCGGAACACCACAGTTATCTGGAGCCGTTCTTTGGCAGCGGGGCGGTTTTGTTTAATAAGCCAAGGAGCAATATCGAGACCGTGAATGACCTGGACGGCAACGTGGTGAATCTGTTTGAGTGGATCCGGGATGCCCCGGAGCGTCTGGCCAGAGAGATCTATTACACGCCCTACTCTCGGCAGGTATACGAAGATGCATTTTCGACGATACCAGAGGACAGCCTGCAGAAAGCGGTTAACTTTTATGTTCGGCTGCAGATGGGACATGGTTTCCGAACCAATGGAGAGAAAGTAGGCTGGAAGAATGACGTGCAAGGTCGTGAGCGTGCCTATGCGGCAAAGGATTGGTGTGAACTGCCGGAAAAGATCATGCGGGCCGCAGAACGGCTCCGAGGGGTCC
>CAJTGF010000210.1 GCA_910575585.1 Clostridiaceae bacterium | reverse complement strand
AATCCGGCGCCCGCCTGCTCTCCCATATCGTCTCCAATATAGTACCATCGGCCGCTTACGTCTTAACCGTCGTGTTCGGCATGGGTACGGGTGTTTCCCATAAGCGCGTCAGCACCGGAATCTCTCTCTGACCTTTTCCTCACGTGTCTTCTTCCCTTTCCTGCTTCCTCCAACACGCTTCAAAGACCCAACAGTATCTAAGACCCTTACTTCTTCTCTTCCTTAGAAAGGAGGTGATCCAGCCGCACCTTCCGATACGGCTACCTTGTTACGACTTCACCCCAGTTATCCGTCCCGCCTTCGGCAGCTCCCTCCCTAAGGTTGGGTCACTGACTTCGGGCGTTACTGACTCCCATGGTGTGACGGGCGGTGTGTACAAGACCCGGGAACGTATTCACCGCGGCATTCTGATCCGCGATTACTAGCGATTCCAGCTTCATGTAGTCGAGTTGCAGACTACAATCCGAACTGAGACGTTATTTTTGGGGTTCGCTCCATGTCGCCACTTCGCTTCCCTTTGTTTACGCCATTGTAGCACGTGTGTAGCCCAAATCATAAGGGGCATGATGATTTGACGTCATCCCCACCTTCCTCCAGGTTCT
>CAJTGF010000209.1 GCA_910575585.1 Clostridiaceae bacterium | reverse complement strand
CTTGCCGGACAGGAACTGATGCACCGGTAACACATCGTACAGTGTTTTCCGGCAGCCGCTTTTCCATTTTTCAGGGTAAGGTTGTCTGTCGGGCAGAGCCGGGTACAAAGCCCGTAGCCTGTACAGGCATTACTGATTTTTAATTGATCCGAGTAACTTTTGGTTTTGCTGTAGTACCACAAACGCTGGCAGAGTAATCCGGCGATTCGGCTATAAAGATGCAGGCCGTTTTTGGGATACCTTCCTTTCCTGATTTCCTCTGCGCATTTCTCAATCTTTCTGTCTGCTTTCCGGATGATTTCCCGGTTCTCCTGAAAGTTTTTTTTCAGCAGCTTTACATCACAGACAGAATCAGGCATACGGATATGGAAACCGCCGACGATTTTCGCGCCATACTTTTTGAGCAGCCGTGCCGAGCAGCCTGCGCCGTCTCCGCTGAATAATCCCATAGTGGCAACGCAAAGTATTTTTTTACCCTTCCAAAGATCCGGCTGGCTTTTGATAAAATCTTTTACCATGATGGGAACGTTTGAAAACTGAACAGGATATGCAAAAACGATAAAGTCATGCTGTGATAATAAATGTACCGCGTCTTTCTGCTCCATCGGAACTGCCTGCGCAG
>CAJTGF010000208.1 GCA_910575585.1 Clostridiaceae bacterium | reverse complement strand
TCCGGGAGTTTCTGATCGGACACAGGGCGGAGGTGAAGGATTTGTGCATTACAGAATATAACGAAGCGGAGACCATGCAGATGATCCGTGAGGAGGGCCGCGAGGAGGGTCGTGAGGAGGGCCGTGAGGAAGGTAATATCACAACCTTGTATGATTTGTACAGTGATGGTGACATTACTTTGCAGAGGGCTGCTATCAAGGCCGGCATGTCCGAATCCGCTTTTCTTGAAGCAGCAAAAGAAATTACAGGAATATAATCCTTGCTTTAAGCCCCATGGATATCGGGGCTTTTTGCTTTATAGGAAATTCCGATTTTTTAAGACACAGAGAAAAAACATATGTTCGCTGAACATACGTTAGATAGACCTGTGTTTTAGGAACACAAAACAGACGGTAAAGGTTTAGAAGATATCCACGAGAACGGGACATGACTTTCTCGTACATTTCTTCCAGAGAAACAGGTTCATCCCTACTGAAAAATGTATTGTTTTTTTGATGCCGTTTCGGTATAATATTGGTATAAAGATTGGTAGTCAGGAAAGGGGTGATGCCGGAAATGGTGGAGATCAACAGGGAACACAAGGACCGTCTGTTTACCTTCCTGTTTGGGAAGAAGGGGCGAAAGGAGTGGA
>CAJTGF010000207.1 GCA_910575585.1 Clostridiaceae bacterium | reverse complement strand
TATGTTCACTCATCTACACATCTCCTTTCCGCTTATATTATATCACCTTCTAGTTATCTGGAAAAGTTTGTTACGCCCCAAGGGGCGGGGAATTATACCCGCTCTCATTAAATTGCTGTATTGTTGAGTGAGCAATGGGCGGGGATTGTCGTGAGGCCAGTCAGAGGAGAGCTGTCCCGTCCGGGTTCAGATATGCCGAACATTCCGATGAGCCCAAAGCGGAAATCAGTCGGGTATCAGCCCTCCTGCTTTCCTGGTCTCATCTCCATGGCATAGATTCACCCTGCCGGGACAACTCTCCTCTGCCTGGCAAAACCAGAATTCGCTGGCTAAGGTTTGCTCACTTAAGGTGGTTTCGGTAGGGGACGCTGCCTCAACTTTGCAGTGAAAAATATAGAAGCAGGATTCGTTCCCATAGATATTTTGCACTACCTATCACCGCAGACAAAGCAGTTATCTTTTCACTACAGAGTCGAAACAGCGTTCCCTATCAAAACCACCTTAAGTGAGCAAATCCCGGCCAGCGAATTCTGCTTTTGCCCGGGAGGGAAGGCAGGCTGTGTGCCGGGCGGGTGAATCTATGCCATGGAGATGAGACCCAATGTCATTAAGTTAAGCTGATTGAAAAAATCTCATCCTACGGTCTAACTCAAA
>CAJTGF010000206.1 GCA_910575585.1 Clostridiaceae bacterium | reverse complement strand
TGTAGCGCATGGACTTTTTGAAATTGATTGTGTTCAGCACTTTTATCCGATAGCCGCCCCGCTGTAAGAGCTTCCCGCACTCGATTAAGACAGTGCCTTTCGGGTCTGTGACAACATAGCTGCTGTGCATTTGCATAAGCGACGGTTTGACGAAAAACCTTGTCTTGCCGCTGCCGGAACCGCCGATCACAAGGATATTTTTGTTTCTTGCATATTTCGGCTGCTTCGGGCGGCTGTTCATGGTGAGCCGTTCCGTCTGTGTCAATGGGATATTGTTCTCAAATACCGGGTCTGTGTACGGCTTTATATCGTCGGCGGTTCCCCAACGCGCGGAACCGTACTCAATGCCTTTGCGGTATTTCTTCGCGTTCTTGCCTTTTAGGTAAACGGCAAGCCGGATAATCACCGCCCCGGCAACGCCGATCAGCAGGTCGGCGGGGTGGAAGCTGGGCGCGGCACTGGCAAAGGCGGCTGTGAAGCCCTCCCCAAGATGTAAAATCTTTTGGCTTGCGTCTATGCCGGGGGAAAGCCGGACAGCCGCGCCCACCTTGTCGAACAGGTACACAAAGAGCAGATACGGGAGATTGAGAATAAGCAGCTTTTTGATTTCCGGCTTCATAGCGATACCTCCCTGTCCTTGTGTTTGGTCTGCTGGCGGCTGGCGTTCAGCTCCTTTGCCTTTTCCCGGAAA
>CAJTGF010000205.1 GCA_910575585.1 Clostridiaceae bacterium | reverse complement strand
CTTAAAATTGTATCCATACTGTAAGTCGCTGTTGCAGTCTACAAACAGACCGTTCACAAACACCTGGCCCGCAAGATTCTCATCCGTAAGGATCTCCCCGTACTGTGTGTTGACCTTTTCATAATCAAAACCACACAGTCCTATCCAAACCTTTGACAGTCCGGCGTATTCTTCCCATGATACATTTCCTACCTCGATACATAGCCCTGCGTCCTCCGTCTCCCTTTTACCAATATAAAAGGCGAGTATCTTCTCACGCCATTTCTCGGAGTTCTTAAACCTGGAAACCCAGATCTCTTTCTTCTCATTGTTCAGAACCGTAAACGTCTTGCCAAGGCGGTTCAGGACAAGGGCGGCGATCTTATAACCCTCCCCGAACTGTCCGACGGTATCCTCGTTCCTCGCCTTGCTGCTCCTGCCCAGGAGAAGGGTGTTAATCTTAAGGACTGACCTGGTGTTTTTCAGCTTCAGGATCTGCCTTGCCTGATCATACTCCACGCTGAAATGGTTCTCTTTGTCCAAAACTTCCTGATCGGTCCCGTTCTGGATCAGCTCCCGGATGGCGTCGTTAAATGTCCAGTCAGACACATAATCCGGCGTAAGAGTGAGTTCGTAGCGCTTTTCATTCGAATATGGAATTTCACCCATTGACCTTTCCCCCTTCATCTGTTACAATTCTTACCATGAGTTATTTTACAAGCCCCTATGGGAGGTATCACT
>CAJTGF010000204.1 GCA_910575585.1 Clostridiaceae bacterium | reverse complement strand
CAGAGTAACATTCCCGCATGATAGAATCCGTCTTGGAAAGATCGAGGTACCAAAACTGCACGATATAATCCCAAGTGCTTTTTGGAAGCACAAAGGGATCCGGATAAAATTTAAGGAACTGGGATACGAAAGAATCCTGAAAGGCGGCATGACCGCCAGGGTTACAAGGTAACATCAAAAATCGCCTCCAATCAAAAAAGTACTTTTTGATCAAGGGCGCGAAGCGCCGCATTTTTTGACTGGTTTGTCAAGTGTTTTTGAGAAAAAAAGTGGGTGATTTTTGAAAAATAGGTTCTGAAAGCCCCATGAAATAAGGGCTGAAGATTCCGAGAAGTTATTAGAGTGTTGGGAGGAAATGAAAGCCGGGAATATCGGCTATCTGTTATGGGGCATGGTAGGCACAGGCAAAAGCTATTTCGCCGGGTGTATCGCCAACGCCCTCATGGAGAAAGAGGTTTCCGTGTGCATGACAAACTTTGCCCTTATCCTCAATGACCTTGCCGCCAGCTACAAGGACAGGAACGAATACATAGCCCGCCTTTGCAGCTTCCCTCTGCTTATCCTTGACGATTTTGGCATGGAGCGTGGCACGGAATACGGGCTTGAACAGGTTTACAACGTGGTCGACAGCCGATACCGCAGCGGCAAGCCGCTGATTGTCACAACAAATTTGACACTGGAAGAATTGCAGAACCCGGAGGACACCGCCCACGCCCGGATATATG
>CAJTGF010000203.1 GCA_910575585.1 Clostridiaceae bacterium | reverse complement strand
AACTGAAAATTGACAACTGAATATCGTGCAGGAAAAGAAATTTGAGAAAAATGGACATAAACATTGGACATAGCGGGTACTATGCCTTGAAAAATCTTATGGAATCGCTTAAGATATCATTATTAGGCGGTGAATCCTAATAATGATTCTTGAAATGCCTCAGCAGAGGGCATTTCCCAGGCATCAAGATGCTGTAACATCATGATGCCATAGAGGCGGCAGTACCACATCTTCGTCGAGCGGTGCCTGCCGTCTTCTAATTTATAGTCCTCTTTCTCGCGCTTGTTGGAGCGCTCCACGGAAGTTCTTCTGTCATATTCCTTTTCCCATGCTTTAGAGTCCCTTGGCGGTATGTTAAATAACCTTGGATTGTCATCGGTAAAGATGTGTACAGTTCTTCCATATTTCGCCGGCGAACAAGGGTGTTCACAGAAGCAGCCACGTTTCCGGTTTGATTTCGGGCAGCGGTATTTTGCCCGGTGTTTGGCAGCCTCGTATCCATCTTTATGCATACGTAAGCCCAACTTACAGACAGGGACACCATCGTCATCGATTGAAAAATCGTCCTTATAGGTAAAATGCCCGGTATGTCCAGGATTGAGGTCGATAAACGGTGTGATATGTTCCCGTCTGCAGTATTCATAAACAGGGTAAGCGTCGTGTGCGGAATCCAGAAGGAGCTTTTCAATGCGGAATTTCGGAAGATATGCTTTCATAGTGAAAAAGGAATGCAGGAAGGAAAGCATGTCATGCCGGGAGGCCCGCTCTAAAAGCGGAAACACAGGGAGATC
>CAJTGF010000202.1 GCA_910575585.1 Clostridiaceae bacterium | reverse complement strand
TGCCAGCTTCCCGCCAGCCTCCAGTTCCATGAACGCGAAACGGTTCAGTTCCAGGCAGACTTTCGTAACAAGCAGGATCTTCCGTGCCTTCCTTACGAGGCTTATATGGGTCTGCAAAAGCTGCATGGCAGTCGGCATCAGCCACCCTTCCGGGTGCCTCCGGTTATTGAAGCGTGCTTCGGTATTGATGATGTCTTTGACCTGGACCGGCTTCCCGTATCCGGGCAGCATCCTCTCCATGACTGACTGGCGGGTTGTCCCCAGGCATTTTGCCAGCCGCTTCCTGGCCAGCCGCTCGCCTCTCCGGGATGCCTGCCGGTGCTGCCGGCGTTCCGCCATCAGCTTCGGCACTTCCTTGTTCCTGGCGGCGCAGTGCGCAGAATACAGGCATCTCCCGTCATCCGTTACTGCCGCCAGGCCGATATTTGTCCGTCCTGGGTCAATGCCCAGGGTAATATCCTGCACCACATGGGTCTCTGGTTCGTAAGTAAGCCGGATCGTGAATGGCACCGTGGTGACGGCTCTGGCCCTGCTGGACTTCAAAGTCCGGCGTACCCAGCCATAGCGTCTGGTCGGCATCAGCGGTTTCCCGTCCTTGTCCAAAACATAAACGTAGTTCATAAAAATCTCCTTTGAGTTAATCCAGGGGGCAGGCCCCTGTTGTGTTGCCATAGGCTTGGCGCGGCTACATCCCAGTGTCCGGAGCTTGGCGTCACCCCTGAGTGGTAAGGCACCCGAAGGCACCTGCCGCGTCATGCCTCTGCTCAGCTGCCTATCTCCCAAAGCGTCCGGGCTTTTACAAGCCCATTCCCTTTAGGGGAT
>CAJTGF010000201.1 GCA_910575585.1 Clostridiaceae bacterium | reverse complement strand
CGAACAACGTCCTCTGCTGTTCCCCACTCACCAATGTGGGCTTTTAGGCAAAGCCCCTCTTCTTTTGCTCTCCTGTATATGGGGATAAAATTTTCAATCGGCTGTGCCAGTTCGTCCCCATACAAGTCAATGGAGTAGAATTCCGGGTGCCCCCAGAAATGTTTCAGGCAGCCCTTCTTCTCTGATCCATTTTTTATTATCACCTTTTTATTAGTGAAACAGCAGGTATTTTGATAATAAAAGGCAGCAACGCTTCCGGCTGCCGCCCTTTCACATCAATTATGAATTTTCCCGATACTGTGAGACCCTCATAGAAGAAGTATTGGTGGTAAACCAAAACTCTTTGATTCCTTCCCGCTTTTTTGTCCATTTTTAATAAATAAGGAGTGTTTACCGACCTTTTCTGGAAAACACTCCCTGCTCTGCTCTATTCTTAATTTCACTTTTGAATCATGGTCACGATCTCAGCTGTGAAAATCTATTTTTCTTCCCCTTCTGTTCCTGCCATCCTCCCATGCCCCACCAGAAACTCGGCGCTCAATGTTTCCACCACAAGCCTGTACATCCCCGGCTCCAGCGTGCCATAAATATCCAGATTATATGTCTCGCTGGTACTCTCCCCGTCCGAAAGGATATGGGCAATATCCTGAAAGCCAACATTATCCGCCCTGACAGGCATTGTGTACCACTGGCCATCTATCTGTTTCTGGAGGGAAAAGTATTCCCCGTAAGTGAATTCTTCCCCGCTGTTATTGGCAATCAATACCGTAATCTCACTTGTCCCAATGTCCTGGACAGTCATAGACATCCCCTCTGTACCCTCTGCAGGCAGCTCATCCGCTTTCAGCAGGAAACAGCTGTGATATACGGACA
>CAJTGF010000200.1 GCA_910575585.1 Clostridiaceae bacterium | reverse complement strand
CACTTGTCCCAATGTCCTGGACAGTCATAGACATCCCCTCTGTACCCTCTGCAGGCAGCTCATCCGCTTTCAGCAGGAAACAGCTGTGATATACGGACAAATGCCCGGCATTGGGAAAGTTAAGGACATTCCAGGTATCCTCATCACTGCCTTCCATCTCTCTCCATAGAAAGGAGAGGTCCGTATCCCCATAATAAACCGCCCCGTCATTCCTAAGCCAGACCCCGCCGGATGCCGTCACGGAAATGTCATACCCTTCCCCGCTGCTGATCCAGATTCCAAAGAAGGGAGTCTCCATCTGGGAGAGAGCCTGTTCATCTGCCGCCTGGAGGGGAATATCATTGATCCTTTTAATCACTTCCTTCTCCGTACTGCTGTCATACAGAGTCCTGACCATAACCGTTTCCCCGTCATAATAATATAGTTGGAAAGCACTTGTATCCGGGCTTGCCCCAACAAGGATATTTCCACCCTTATCATTTTTGTAAAGAAACACAGCAAACAGAACGCCTGCCACAGCCAAAAATAAAATGATGAAAAACACAACTGGTATATACTTTGTTTTCCTGTTTTCAAATGTTCTCATCGGTATCCTCCTTTATAAACCTGTCTATATTAGAAAAGCCACAGTAAAACTGCGCTTCACCGTCAGAACTATCGGCTCCTTTTATTATACTCCGATTGGCCGATTATGGGAAGCCCTGAAACAGAACCTACTATCCTGTCTTTTCCTCCATCCCTTTCACAATCCCCTTCACAAGTTCTCCGGCAAGCTTCTCCTGATATTCTTCTGACATCAGCTGATTTCTTTCATTATAATTGGAAAGATAACCTATTTCTACCAATACAGCAGGAACTGTTGTATTCTTCAAAATATAGTAATCGGCAGGTTTTACATTCCTTGAAACAATATTTTTGCTCTCTTCTATTGTTT
>CAJTGF010000199.1 GCA_910575585.1 Clostridiaceae bacterium | reverse complement strand
AAAACAGCCAGAATTGCGTATAACACAAATAATTCGAGAGCAACAGGATACGTCAGGAATCTATTGGGATTCCCTGGCTTCTTAGTAGTGTAAACTTTTTACTCACAAGTGCCTATAAATATCTTTATAAAATTTATCCGTTGCCTTATTTACAATGTTATGAATTTTGGGATTGCTAAATGGATTACTGGAAAATGGTGTCTTAATAGCAAGTGATTTAGAAATAGCTGCTCCAGAATAACAAAATAGCTTATTTAATGAGAGCGGGTATAATTCCCCGCCCCTTGGGGCGTAACAAACTTTTCCAGATAACTAGAAGGTGATATAATATAAGCGGAAAGGAGATGTGTAGATGAGTGAACATACACACAAGTCGCACAATGTATCGAAGCTTATGTATCATTTTGTATTGCCAGCAAAGTATAGAAGAGTAGTAATAGATGAAAAGGTGGATACTGTAATAAAAGAAACGTGTGTAGAGATAGCAAAGAGGTATCCGATAAATTTTTTGGAAATAGGAACAGATAAAGATCATGTGCATTTTTTGGTACAGTCAGAGCCAACGTATAGCCCGAGCCAGATAGTAAGGATTATAAAAAGTATAACAGCAAGAGAAGTATTTTCAAAATGTCCGGATGTAAAGAAGCGGCTATGGGGTGGGGAATTTTGGTCATCAGGATTCTATGTATCAACAGTAAGTGAGCATGGTAACGAACAGGTAATAGCGAATTATGTAAAGAATCAAGGGAATGAGTATAACAAACTATATCAGGGAGAAATGGTAGAAGGACAACTAAGCTTTTCTGACTTTGTGTAGTGGCTGAGACAAGGAATTCCCGATACCCCGCTTTTACAGATGCGTAAGCAGATGTAAAAGGCAAGTACTGTGAGCGGCGACGTAGGAGCCGAGCACAGTACTTGAGGGCTTGCCCCGGGGAGGTTCA
>CAJTGF010000198.1 GCA_910575585.1 Clostridiaceae bacterium | reverse complement strand
CGATCCAGGATATGCCGGAGGATTTTGAGATCCGGGAGTTTCTGATCGGACACAGGGCGGAGGTGAAGGATTTGTGCATTACAGAATATAACGAAGCGGAAACCATGCAGATGATCCGTGAGGAGGGCCGCGAGGAGGGTCGTGAGGAGGGCCGTGAGGAGGGCCGCGAGAAGGGGCGTAAGGAGGGCCGCGAGGAAGGTAATATCACAACCTTGTATGATTTGTACAGTGATGGTGACATTACTTTGCAGAGGGCTGCTATCAAGGCCGGCATGTCCGAATCCGCTTTTCTTGAAGCAGCAAAAGAAATTACAGGAATATAATCCTTGCTTTAAGCCCCATGGATATCGGGGCTTTTTTGCTTTATAGGAAATTCCGATTTTTTAAGACACAGAGAAAAACATATGTTCGCTGAACATACGTTAGATAGACCTGTGTTTTAGGAACACAAAACAGACAGTAAAGGTTTAGAAGATATCCACGAGAACGGGACATGACTTTCTCGTACATTTCTTCCAGAGAAACAGGTTCATCCCTACTGAAAAATGTATTGTTTTTTTGATGCCGTTTCGGTATAATATTGGTATAGAGATTGGTAGTCAGGAAAGGGGTGATGCCGGAAATGGTGGAGATCAACAGGGAACACAAGGACCGTCTGTTTACCTTCCTGTTTGGGAAGAAGGGGCGAAAGGAGTGGATGCTGAGTCTGTACAACGCGGTGAACGGAACGGACTATACGGATCTGGACAGCATCGAGTTCACGACCATGGAGGACGCGGTATATATGGGTATGAAGAATGACGTTTCCTTTATCCTCTGCCATGTCATGAATGTCTATGAGCAGCAGAGCAGTTATAACCCAAACATGCCGGTGCGCCAGCTGATGTACGCGGCGAAGCTGTACGACAAATATATCCAGCAGAAAAAACTGAATATCTATGGAAGAAAGCTGGCCCGTCTGCCAATCCCGAAG
>CAJTGF010000197.1 GCA_910575585.1 Clostridiaceae bacterium | reverse complement strand
AGTACTTTTTTGATTGGAGGCGATTTTTGATGTTACCTTGTAACCCTGGCGGTCATGCCGCCTTTCAGGATACTTTCGTATCCCAGTTCCTTAAATTTTATCCGGATCCCTTTGTGCTTCCAAAAAGCACTTGGGATTATATCGTGCAGTTTTGCTACCTCGATCTTTCCAAGACGGATTCTATCATGCGGGAATGTTACTCTGTCTTTGGCCCGGAACCACGACTCCCTTCCTGCATGCTGCGCTCCTACCTGCTTGCTTTGAAACTGAAAGTTACTTCCATCACTGTCTGGTGCCGCATGCTTAAGGAAACTCCCCTTTATGCCATCCTCAGCGGTTTCTCTTTCGGCGATACCCCTGGTGTCGGTACTTTTTATGATTTCTTTTCCCGCGTCTGGCAGGATGACTCCAACAACCTTTCTCCGAAAGACCGGTTCCCTAAAATGAAGAAAACTCCCAAGGGGAAGAAGAAAGGGGATAAGACTCCCTGCGATTCTTCCAGCACTGCTTCAAAACTTCTTCCCCTGCTGGAACGCTGGCAGTTAAAGCCTGAGAATCCCTTTTTCCTCATTTTCCGGCTTTATCAGCAGCAGTTTCTGGACCAATCCATCCACAGGGGGCTGGTTAATCCCCGGCACCTGGCTCTTGCCGGTGACGGCACCCCTGTCCGTACTGCCGCACAGCAGCGCAAAAAGCGCATTTGCTATTGTAAGGACAAAGGCTGTTCTTCCTGTAACTGTAAACGCCATTATTCCCAGCCCGACTGTAACTGGGGATGGGACTCTCACCGGGAATGTTATTGTCTGTATAATGGGGTTAAAACCCTCGCCTTCCAGGCGAAACCTTTAGGTCAACCCCATACCTCAAAGTTAAAAAAAAAGAAATATAGAGATACTAAACTTGAGGTGAAAAAATGGAAAACTATAGAAAGTCAGCACATTGTACGTATGATATCAAATATCACATAGTATGGA
>CAJTGF010000196.1 GCA_910575585.1 Clostridiaceae bacterium | reverse complement strand
CGCCGCAACGCCTCGGATGTCTTGAATATCTCTATTCTTGATATAGTTTTCAATATGTGGTTTTCAAGGTACGTGGCTGATCTCCTTACGGATCTGTGATCCAACCCGTTTGAGATCATGGCGTGGACGCTTCCTTTTTATAAGAAGCTTCTTTCCACCGGACGCAGCTTTTCTTTAACCATCCGCGTCCAGTGGGCTTAAGTGGACTCGAACCACCGACCTCACGCTTATCAGGCGTGCGCTCTAACCGGCTGAGCTATAAGCCCTTTTGAATCCGGCGCCCGCCTGCTCTCCCATATCGTCTCCAATATAGTACCATCGGCCGCTTACGTCTTAACCGTCGTGTTCGGCATGGGTACGGGTGTTTCCCATAAGCGCATCAGCACCGGAATCTCTCTCTGACCTTTCCCTCACGTGTCTTCTTTCCTTTCCTGCTTCCTCCAACACGCTTCAAAGACCCAACAGTATCTAAGACCCTTACTTCTTCTCTTCCTTAGAAAGGAGGTGATCCAGCCGCACCTTCCGATACGGCTACCTTGTTACGACTTCACCCCAGTTATCCGTCCCGCCTTCGGCAGCTCCCTCCCTAAGGTTGGGTCACTGACTTCGGGCGTTACTGACTCCCATGGTGTGACGGGCGGTGTGTACAAGACCCGGGAACGTATTCACCGCGGCATTCTGATCCGCGATTACTAGCGATTCCAGCTTCATGTAGTCGAGTTGCAGACTACAATCCGAACTGAGACGTTATTTTTGGGGTTCGCTCCATGTCGCCACTTCGCTTCCCTTTGTTTACGCCATTGTAGCACGTGTGTAGCCCAAATCATAAGGGGCATGATGATTTGACGTCATCCCCACCTTCCTCCAGGTTCTCCCTGGCAGTCTCCCCAGAGTGCCCGACTCTACTCGCTGGCTACTAAGGATAAGGGTTGCGCTCGTTGCGGGACTTAACCCAACATCTCACGACACGAGCTGACGACAACCATGCACCACCTGTCTCCAATG
>CAJTGF010000195.1 GCA_910575585.1 Clostridiaceae bacterium | reverse complement strand
CGGGCCAGCTTTCTTCCATAGATATTCAGTTTTTTCTGCTGGATATATTTGTCGTACAGCTTCGCCGCGTACATCAGCTGGCGCACCGGCATGTTTGGGTTATAACTGCTCTGCTGCTCATAGACGTTCATGACATGGCAGAGGATAAAAGAAACGTCATTCTTCATCCCCATATATACCGCGTCCTCCATGGTCGTGAACTCGATGCTGTCCAGATCCGTATAGTCCGTTCCGTTCACCGCGTTGTACAAACTCAGCGTCCACTCCTTTCGCCCCTTCTTCCCAAACAGGAAGGTAAACAGGCGGTCCTTATGTTCCCTGTTGATCTCCACCATTTCCGGCATCACCCCTTTCCTGTAAACATTATATTCCTTTGATTTCTTTTGCTGCTTCGAGAAAAGCGGCTTCGGACATACCAGCCTTTATAGCGGCTCTCTGCAAAGTAATGTCTCCATCTCTGTACAAATCATACAGAGTTGTGATATTACCCTCCTCGCGGCCCTCCTGACGGCCCTCCTTGTGGCCTTCCTGACGGCCCTCCTCACGCCCCTCCCTTCGGCCTTCCTCACGCCCCTCCTCGCGGCCCTCTTCACGGATCATCTGCATGGTCTCCGCTTCATTATATTCTGTAATGCACAAATCCTTCACCTCCGCCCTGTGCCCGATCAGAAACTCCCGGATCTCAAAATCCTCCGGCATATCCTGGATCGCGCTGTCTACCGCCTGCTCTATCTTCATGGTCTGCCGGTTTTTGCGGATCCGGGCTACCAGCCACGAGTATTCCTCTAACGGCCTGCAGGATGACAAAAGGCTTTCGTTCTTTCCATAGTTGATATTGATCATGCGGACCTTTGCCTCAATGTCCCACTCCTGCCCCTCCCCTTCCTGCATAAACGCGTCGCTCAGCTTCAGGATCCGGTCATCCTCCCCTTCTGTCCCGTTGTAAAACGCCACCAGCTTCGGGATTGGCAGACGGGCCAGCTTTCTTCCATAGATATTCAGTTTTTTCTGCTGGATATATTTGTCGTACAGCTTCGCCGCGT
>CAJTGF010000194.1 GCA_910575585.1 Clostridiaceae bacterium | reverse complement strand
GTCACCTGCACCAGCATCCTCTCGGCTGTTTCATCAATCCCGGCTTTTAAGTAATCAAGCAGGCTTGTCAGGGTACTCATGGTGATAGGCGCGGCCCGCAGCTGCATGTCCACCCTTTCCACGTCCCGGTCCGTGTATTTCTCGCCGTTAATATCAATAACCTCCGCTTTTTTCATCCCAACGATGTACTGTAACGCGTCTCTTGTTAAATCCATATTTTCCTCCTTATGCCTCTCTGGCTGCTCTAAAATCCACTACGTTTTCAGTTTTAATTTCTCCGGTGGACGTATCTACCACCTTACCGTCAATTAAAAGCTCTGACGGAACCTGGGGACTGGTGGTAAACGACATCTGCCCGCGTATCTGGCTGCCATATTCCTCTGCATACACCTTTCCGGTCTCCAGATCCATCCCAATGGCCATCCGTGTGGCGATGGGCTTCACAGGGGCCGTCTTGGTGTCTACAGAGACATTTACCGTGGCGTCGTCCCTGTCCTCATTCTGTTCAAATGTCAGCCGGATGGTGATAGCCCGCCTGTTCTTCCATGGAGTGTTCGGGTCCTGCATGTTGGCGACCACGGTTTCTAAAGCCTGGTCAAACTTCTCCTGCAGAGCCCCTCCTGTCAGCTCATTTAACTTTACTTTGTCCATGTTGCTCCTTTCTTTTTATCTACCTAAAGGTTATGTTGTGACACATTAACCATGGAGGTCTAATCGTTTAAATACTCGTTTACCATCTCTGAATAATCCAATACTCGCTCTGACCTGCTCCATACATCCCAGAAATCAATGGTCCGGGACTGTGGCCTTTCCTTGGCCAGCTCCACATGGATTTTCAGGGGGATCGGCGCGGAATCACCAATCACCATCACATCTCCGGGAGAAAACATGGTTGTCGAGTCAATCATGTTGTCACGCTCCAGGTTTATGTATCTCGGCTTAAAATTGTATCCATACTGTAAGTCGCTGTTGCAGTCTACAAACAGACCGTTCACAAACACCTGGCCCGCAAGATTCTCATCCGTAAGGATCTCCCCGTACTGTGTG
>CAJTGF010000193.1 GCA_910575585.1 Clostridiaceae bacterium | reverse complement strand
CGGTTTTAATTGTTTTTCGACAACTCAATTATACCAAACCAGACGGTTTCATGCTATTTAATTGCCAGTTTTTATTGTATTTTCAAGATGCATAGGCACTTATTAAAGTGCGAAGTTTGAGTTACATATTGAAAAAAGAGCAGCAGAAGACAATAAGGATATGGTAAAAGAAAATCCTTTCGTAGGAATGACCATTGTGGTGACCGGGAAGGTGGAACCTTATACCAGAAGCGGCATCAATGAAAAGATTGAATCCCTGGGCGCCCATGCAGGAAGTTCGGTGAGCAGAAAAACAGATTACCTGGTCTGCGGGGAAAACGCCGGCAGCAAACTGGCAAAGGCCAGAGAACTGGGAATAAAGGTGCTGACACCTGTGCAGTTTTTTAATATGGCAGGTGAATAAGCGCCAGCCGGAAACAGAAGATTATTCGTATGCAGGGGAGAGGGATTATACACTCTTCCCTGTTTATAAGGAGGATTTGAGATGAATAACAGAATTATGATAAAGCTGTCAGCATCGGAAGACTGCATTACGCTGAGGACATTTACCAAAAATTATCATTCTCCCCAGGGGTTTATCCTTACACAGAAAGAACTGTTGGAGCTGGAAGAAAAAAGCCATTTGACAGCATCGGACATCCGTTCCTTTGCAGAACTGGCGTTACGGAAAAGCATTGAGCAGGAAGAGATTTTGGAAATTGTCTTTACCTGGCTGAGTGACGCCGGGGGAGGAAAAGTATCCGGCATGACGGAAACGATCCGGCTTCCTTATGAGAAGTTCAAAGAGTTTGTGGTAGAAAGCCGGGAGAACGGAATCCAGAAAAGGATGCTGTCCTTAGAAGAAGAGAGTAGGGTAAAGGTCACATTCCGGAGCGGGAGAAATCTGAAAGCAGTGGCAGAGACGAAGGCATTGCGGAAAAAACTTGGGAAGTTTATGGCAGACCATTTCCTGAGATGGAAAGGCAGCAGGCAGATCACCGTATATGATGATTTTGAACCCTACAGCTTTTTCTTTCAGGAGCAGACGCCTTATGGTGCCGGCATGTGCGGAGGAGT
>CAJTGF010000192.1 GCA_910575585.1 Clostridiaceae bacterium | reverse complement strand
TAAATGACTATAAGGTTCTGCTTGTGGAGGCGGGGAGATCGGATCTGGTGTTCCATAATGTAAAAAATGAGGCTTTATTCAGTATGCTGAAAATTGTGCTGGACCGAAGCCTGCCAAGGGAGGAAGCGAGAGAGAAGGTCATAGACTATGCAAGAGAGAATGATGTAGATAAGACAGTGATCATGACAGTGGCGGGAGCAACGAATTGCAGGATAGATTATAACGCGGTATCAAAGAAAGGAGACTTCGATATGTGTACATTGTTTGATGAGATCGCGAGGGAGAATGAGGCAAGGGGAGAAGCAAGGGGAGAAGCAAAAGGTATTGTTGAAGCTGGATTAGATTTTGGTCTTTCAGAGAATGATATTGTGAAACGGTTACAGAAGAAGCTGAACCTGTCCTTAGAGACGGCCCGGGAATATATTAAAATGTTTGGAAGGCAGACGATGTAGGGGATTGTAGCTTTTTAGCGGGTACTCAGTTTGTCATAATGGCAGAGGGAAAGTGTATACTAAAGATAGTAAATGGGAAGGAAGCAGAGGATGGCAAAGAAAGCACAGAATTTAAAACCGGATACCGTGCTGAAAAATTATTGGAGCAATAACGAGCAGTTTGCGGATATTTTCAATGCGGTGTTGTTTGATGGAGAAGAGGTTATTAAGCCGGAGGAGTTGGAGGATGTGGATACGGAGGAGTCGTCTATACTGGAACACAGAGACTATGCGGAGAGTATTCAGGCATCCAGAGACAGCATAAAGGTGAGAAAAAAGTCAACAGCATATGGAGTGGAATTAGTGCTGTTGGGAATGGAGCATCAAGAGCATGTCCACTACGCGATGCCAATGCGGGTTATGGGATATGATTATGGCATTTATAAGAAGCAGTATGACAGCAACGCAAAGGGATACAAAAGCTTTGAGGGAATGGAAGAGGATGAGTATCTGTCCAGGATGAAAAAGACAGATCGGTTTGCGCCGGTGATCACCATGGTTACCTACTATGGAGAGAAGCCGTGGGATGGGGCGGTGTCTCTTCATGAGATGCTGGATATTCCGAAAGAGATGAAAGCATTTGT
>CAJTGF010000191.1 GCA_910575585.1 Clostridiaceae bacterium | reverse complement strand
GGTGACGGAGGCTATAGACAAGATCGAGAAACACATGAACCAGGAAGCGCATAAATAAACAATATCAAGACCGGGACAACCGGAGAAAAGAGGAGAATATGAACGTAAATGAAATCATGCAGTATTTGTCGTATCTGTTGATCGCCATTGGAGTGATGGCCTTTATCGTATCCGCAGTCACCCAGGTGATCAAGTCCTGGCCGGGACTTGAAAATCTGCCCACGTCGGCGGTAGTGATCGTGCTGTCGCTGATCCTGTGCCCTGTATCCTTTGTGGCACTGATGGCTTGGTTGAAACAGCCGATTGTATGGTACATGGTATTTGCCTGTATGATAGCGGCGTTCGTGGTGGCGCTGGTGTCCATGGACGGCTGGGAGAGGGTAAAAGAGATCTGGGAGAGAACAGGATATAAAGAGAAAAAATAAAATTGGGACCATTCAATTTAAGGCTGGGAGGGATCCTGGCCTTTCCTATCAAAAATAAAAAGGAGAACAAGATTATGAGGATCTGCTTAGATGCCGGACATTATGGCAAATACAACAGGAGTCCGGTGGATGGCCGGTATTATGAATCAGACATGGTGTGGAAGCTGCATCTGTTACAGAAAAGATTTCTGGAGGAGTGTAATGTGGAGGTAATCCTGACCCGTGGAACGCAGGAAAAGGATCGTGGCCTGTATGACCGGGGAACGGCGTCGGCGGGATGTGATCTGTTTATCTCTGATCACTCTAACGCCGCCGAGCAGAGGACTGTTGATTATCCAGTATCGTATTGCGCTATTAATGGCAGCGCAGACGGGATCGGGCTGGCTCTGGCCGAATGTGTGGAAAGAGTTATGGGAACCCGCCAGAAGGCCCGGATTGAACACCGGTCCGGAAGCCATGGAGACTATTATGGGGTAGTGCGTGGCGCTGTGGCGGTAGGGACGCCAGGGTTAATCCTGGAACATTCCTTTCATACGAATCCGGAAGCCACGGCCTGGTTACTGAATGACATAAACCTGGAGGAGCTGGCCAGGGCAGAGGTGGAAGTTATAGCGGAATTTTATGGCCTGAAAAAGTCGAAGAAATCCGGCTGGGTCCA
>CAJTGF010000190.1 GCA_910575585.1 Clostridiaceae bacterium | reverse complement strand
AAAGGGATTGTAGCGCATGGACTTTTTGAAATTGATTGTGTTCAGCACTTTTATCCGATAGCCGCCCCGCTGTAAGAGCTTCCCGCACTCGATTAAGACAGTGCCTTTTGGGTCTGTGACAACATAGCTGCTGTGCATTTGCATAAGCGACGGTTTGACGAAAAACCTTGTCTTGCCGCTGCCGGAACCGCCGATCACAAGGATATTTTTGTTTCTTGCATATTTCGGCTGCTTCGGGCGGCTGTTCATGGTGAGCCGTTCCGTCTGTGTCAATGGGATATTGTTCTCAAATACCGGGTCTGTGTACGGCTTTATATCGTCGGCGGTTCCCCAACGCGCGGAACCGTACTCAATGCCTTTGCGGTATTTCTTCGCGTTCTTGCCTTTTAGGTAAACGGCAAGCCGGATAATCACCGCCCCGGCAACGCCGATCAGCAGGTCGGCGGGGTGGAAGCTGGGCGCGGCACTGGCAAAGGCGGCTGTGAAGCCCTCCCCAAGATGTAAAATCTTTTGGCTTGCGTCCATGCCGGGGGAAAGCCGGACAGCCGCGCCTACCTTGTCAAACAGGTACACAAAGAGCAGATACGGGAGATTGAGAATAAGCAGTTTCTTGATTTCCGGCTTCATAGCGATACCTCCCTGTCCTTGTGTTTGGTCTGCTGGCGGCTGGCGTTCAGCTCCTTTG
The DNA here is from genome assembly GCA_910575585.1 of Clostridiaceae bacterium. Classification (GTDB taxonomy): domain Bacteria; phylum Bacillota; class Clostridia; order Lachnospirales; family Lachnospiraceae; genus UBA3402. Next base: position 404 of record CAJTGF010000190.1, on the reverse strand, counting down.
CCTTTTCCCGGAAAGCGGCTAATGCCTTTCGGATTGAGGGCTTTTTATCCTGCGTCAGCTTCTTTGCGGAAAACTCCTTGAAAGCGGCGGTCAGCGCGTCCGCGTCCCTGCCCTTGAAGAATACAAGGTAGCGGGGCGGGGTTTCCGTCGCGTCCTTTTTCAGCGCAAAGTCGATACCATATTTTTTCGCTGTACTCTCAAAGGCTTTGATGTTGTCCTTTGTGATCTCAATGTTGGAAACGCCTGTATTCTGCTTCATAAGCTGCTTTAAGGTCTGCTTCCCGTGGGGGATTGCCTGTCTGTCAAGCTCTTTCTTTGCCTGTGAGAGCAGCTTTTTGATTGCCTTTTGCAGCACTTCGGCGGTCAGCTTCCCGGTCTTGATATACAGGGCAACGGTTTTTTCG
>CAJTGF010000189.1 GCA_910575585.1 Clostridiaceae bacterium | reverse complement strand
AAAGAGAATCCCTAGTAACAGCCAGAAGTCAGGAAAACTAGTAACATGCGTATCCAGAGTAATTTTTTAACATGCCTGGGAAAGGGAGGTGATGGCTGTGGCGTATTATCGTTTGTGTGCCCAATGTGGATGCGCAATGGATCTTGGCGAGGGGGCTGACTATCCAGGCAAAGGCCGGGTGTGTGAAGACTGTGCCAGGGAACTGGATATGGAAGCGGCGTATAGAAAGCAATGGGAGCTCACCAAGGCGCGGATGAAAAAGGATGATCCCGAATTTAAGATTAGGATGGAAGGGATTGGCTGAATATAACAATGATGAAGGAGGCGCTTACATGAGCGGACGTAAGAACGGCACCAACAGAGTTGCCGCCCAGCTTGGGATCAATCCGTATGGATGGGGCAACGGCGGTAAAAGAAAACGCCCCAAGGGAGTGATACCTCCCATAGGGGCTTGTAAAATAACTCATGGTAAGAATTGTAACAGATGAAGGGGGAAAGGTCAATGGGTGAAATTCCATATTCGAATGAAAAGTGCTACGAACTCACTCTTACGCCGGATTATGTGTCTGACTGGACGTTTAACGACGCCATCCGGGAGCTGATCCAGAACGGGATCGATCAGGAAGTTTTGGACAAAGAGAACTATTTCAGCGTGGAGTATGATCAGGCAAGGCAGATCCTGAAGCTGAAAAACACCAGGTCAGTCCTTAAGATTAACACCCTTCTCCTGGGCAGGAGCAGCAAGGCGAGGAACGAGGATACCGTCGGACAGTTCGGGGAGGGTTATAAGATCGCCGCCCTTGTCCTGAACCGCCTTGGCAAGACGTTTACGGTTCTGAACAATGAGAAGAAAGAGATCTGGGTTTCCAGGTTTAAGAACTCCGAGAAATGGCGTGAGAAGATACTCGCCTTTTATATTGGTAAAAGGGTGACGGAGGACACAGGGCTTTGTATCGAGGTAGGAAATGTATCATGGGAAGAATACGCCGGACTATCAAAGGTTTGGATAGGACTGTGTGGTTTTGATTATGAAAAGGTCAGCACACAGTACGGGGAGATCCTTACGGATGAGAATCTTGCGGGCCAGGTGTTTGTGAACGGTCTGTTTGTAGACTGCAACAGCGACTTACAGTATGGATACAA
>CAJTGF010000188.1 GCA_910575585.1 Clostridiaceae bacterium | reverse complement strand
ATTTCTACCAATACAGCAGGAACTGTTGTATTCTTCAAAATATAGTAATCGGCAGGTTTTACATTCCTTGAAACAATATTTTTGCTCTCTTCTATTGTTTCCATAATCTTTTCCGCATAATGTTTCCCTTCCTTCCCACTCTTGCGGTAATAACATTCCAGATCATATATCGAACTGTCTTTTTCATAATAATTGCAGTGAATGCTTATAAAAAGATCTGCCTTTTCCCCATTTGCAATCTGCACAGATCATCAGCAGAATCATAACTGCCAGAACAGCCGCCATGATTCCCCGGACGGTATAGGCTATGACCCTACGCCTCTTTCTGGCAATCTTCTTGCTTCTTTTTCTCTGATTCTCTGTCTTCCAGGCTCGCTGTCTTCTCTTTTGCACCATACTTACTCCTGCATTTTGTTCCTTTGGGGTATTGACAATATACAAATTACAAAAACTGCCCTCTCCTAACAAGGGTTTTCTCCTTATCAAAAGAGGGCAGGCAATGGTTCAGACCACTTTTACAATACAAATCTGGGTTGCTTTCAGTCCGCTGCCGGAAGGACTTCCCCATACCCGAATGAACTGGCCGGATGCCAGGTCTGCCGCTGTTGCCTCTGACATTTCAGATCTGGCCCCTCCATCATAGATTGTTTGTATAGCAAACAGGGTATTTTCATTATATGTAACCGCAATCTTATTAAACTCAGAATCATCCTCGCTTCCGGGAACCACTATGATATCACCGCCATTATCCGATTTTTCTGTAATGGCCTCTGCCACGGTAAGCTGCCCATCCTTCAGCTCTTTGATATCCCCTTCCAGATTGGGAGTACTGTCCACCCATTCTGCAGATGTGCCAGACGTACTTTGACTTTGTGCTTCCGGCTGTTCTTTCTGTGTGCTGTCTGTTCCCTGGCTGCTGCTTTCACCAGATTGCGGTTCCGGTGAGGCTTCCGGTGACTCCGGTTCATTCCCGATGTCGGTTCCTTCTGCATCCGCTTCCGATTCCGGAGCAGAAGCATCGTCCTCTGCATCATCCTCCGGGATCGGCTCGCCCTGAACCACCTGTGGTTCCTGGGTATCTGATGCTTCCTCCGTCTTTCCACAGGCACATACCGCAAGGCTCAGGATGCACAGCACCCCTGTCAATAAGAT
>CAJTGF010000187.1 GCA_910575585.1 Clostridiaceae bacterium | reverse complement strand
ATTTCCTGCCTGAGGATATCTCTTCCGCTTCCGCTTTTATCCAGCAGCGGGCTAAGCTTCTTCCGGATACTTTCCGACACATCCTTAGTCAGTTTAATCTCCGCTTCCCTTTAAAGGGATTTATGGGCGGCTATTCCCTCATTGCCGTTGACGGATGTGAGTTTAACATTACACGCAATCCTAAGGACCCTTCCACCTACCATCCGCCTACCAGCAACTCAAAAAAGGGGTTCAACTCTATCCATACCGTTTCTCTATATGACTTATTTTCCAAGAGATATCTGGACGTAGTCATCCAGCCAGGCAGGCTCAAAAACGAGTTTGCTGCCCTCTGCCAGATGATAGACCGCTATATTTATGGCGGCTGTCCTATCTTCGTGGCGGACAGGGGCTTTGACAGCTACAATGTCTTCGCCCACGCTCTTGAGAATGGCTGTTTCTTCGCCATTCGCGCCAAGGATATTAGGATAAGGGGCCTTCTTGCCACTGACAGCCTCCCTGACCGTCTGGACAGGTGGACGGAGGTTATACTTACCCGGTCAAACGCCAAAAGCAGAAGGCTGCACCCGGAATTGGAGTCCCTGTACCGCTATATACGCAAAGCGGTTCCCTTTGACTATATCACGGACGGACATCCCGAATACCACATGTGTCTGCGCGTGGCCCGTTTCCAGATTGCGGAAGGGGTTTATGAGAATATCATTACCAATCTCCCCGACCATGAGTTTTCCCTGGAGCAGATAAAGGACATTTACCATCTAAGATGGGACCAGGAAACGTCTTTCCGTGACCTGAAGCATACAATCGGAACCAAAAACTTTCATTCCAAGTCTCCGCGATATATTGAGTTCGAGATCCTCTGCCGGATGACCTTGTATAACTTTTGTACCATTATAACCGTGGAGGTTCCCATCTCAAAGGAAACAGAAAAATGGGAATACCAGGTAAACCTGTCAATGGCGATAAAAATATGCTTTCAGTTCCTTACTACTACCAATATGGGGCCCGGAAATGTAAACGAGCTGATCCAGCGTTATATACTGCCAATCAGGCCGGGCAGAACCTATGAGCGCCAGAAGAGGTTCCAGCCACCAGCCAGCTTCGCCTACCGATTCGTGTAAAGCGAAACTGCCTTTAACCGTATACCATTTTGGGAGACAGATATCCATCTGTCTGTTTGCCAT
>CAJTGF010000186.1 GCA_910575585.1 Clostridiaceae bacterium | reverse complement strand
AGTGGTATGACGGGTTCATCTTTGGAGACAGGAGAGACATCTACAATCCTTGGTCTATTTTGAATTATCTGGATAAAGGGCAGCTGGCGCCTTACTGGGCCAATTCCAGCTCTAACAGTCTGGTGAGCAAATTGCTTCGGGAAGGGAGCAGGGAATTAAAGGCTTCTTTTGAGCGTTTGCTGCGGGGAGAAAGCCTTGTGACGGAGATGGATGAGCAGATTGTTTACGACCAGTTGGATTACGACGAACAGGCGGTTTGGAGCCTTCTGCTTGCCGGCGGATATTTGAAGGTACGGGATTTTCGTCCGCATACGTCAGAATTTGGGGAATGGAAACAGGAGTACCGGCTGGAACTGACCAACTTCGAGGTGCGGACCATGTTCCGGAAACTGGTGCGAAAATGGTTTGCCACAGCCGCGCCGGTGTACAATGATTTTGTAAAAGCGCTGCTGTTAGGCGATGTGGACGCTATGAATGAGTACATGAACCGTGTGGCAGAGATCACGTTCAGCAGTTTTGACACAGGGACAAAGCCGTCGGTGTCAGAGCCGGAGCGGTTTTACCATGGATTTGTGCTGGGACTGATGGTGGAGCTGTCGGACCGGTATGTGATGACATCCAACAGAGAAAGCGGTTTTGGCCGGTATGACGTGATGCTGGAGCCCTTGTGTCCGGAGCGGGACGATGGGATCCTTTTGGAATTTAAGGTGTATCAGCCAAGGAAGGAGAAGGGGCTGGAGGATACGGTGGAAGCGGCCCTTAGGCAGATTGAGGAGCGGAGGTACGAGACTTTATTGACGGCCAGAGGGATACCAGGGGAGCGGATACGCAGATATGGTTTGGGATTTCGGGGAAAAGAGGTTCTGATTGGGGAGAGACAGGAAGGGACAGGGAGATGAGATCCGGATATTCGGCAAACGCTGATTTGGTGTGGAAAATGGAGTGATGATAACCGTTCAAGGGTTATCTGAACGGTTACGAGTGATGGCGAGGAGGCGGGCGTATGGGGAAAATTGTAGGGATAGGAAACCAGGACTTTGAGGTGATACGAAAGGGCGGATATTTTTACGTAGACAAAACCTCTTTCATCAGGGAATGGTGGGAGGGAGGGGACCAGGTAACGCTGATCACCCGTCCCCGGAGATTTGGAAAGACTCTGAATATGAGCATGGTGGAAAAATTCTTTTCCCTGGGATACGCCGGGCGAGGGGATCTGTTTTTGGGGCTTAAGATATGGGAGGACGAGGGATTTCGGA
>CAJTGF010000185.1 GCA_910575585.1 Clostridiaceae bacterium | reverse complement strand
AGTTTTGGGATGATAACAGGATTTATTTAGGGAATCAGCTTCATAAAAAGGACAGCGACAGATGTTATGGAATTATCGCTGATGAGAAATATCTCATGGTGTCTGAGTACAGCGGCTATGGAGCTGATGCGGAAATAATTGTATTCAAACGTTGGAATAAAATAGAGAAAAGCGGAATGATTCATAGATAAGCCAATATCCCAAGAAGATATTATAAACAATGGAATGAAAGCGTCTTCTTCAAAAAACAGGCCGCCATGGAACTACACTGTTGTTAACTCTTGGGAGAAAGGGCTGCGGTTTCATCAAAGTTCGGTGTATTTGGTCGGTCATTCATGGGGGAGCATTCTGGGACTGCGCTTTGTCCAGGCAGGTTGTTAAACACAAGGGTTCTCTCTATGGAAGAACAAATTATAATTTTAGTGCGTCTTAATGCTATCAGGTAAAGACGACAAATCGGGGGGTGCAGAAGGGAAATTACAACATGGAAATAATCGCATATGAAATGAAATATATAAAAAATGATATTGAAAAAAGCAATATCTTGTGTATTCCTTTTGAGCAGAAGTATTTTCAACAATACATGAAAATATATAATACTTGCTTTTATGAAATGCGAAAATTTCTTGCTATTGAGCCGTATAATTTTTTGAATGATTATAAACAAGTTCGTGAAAAAAGTAAGGATATTTTCCTGCTTGTAAGTGGGGAAGAAATTATTGGTTCTATTGCCTGTTATGGAAATGAAATAGACGATTTGATCGTCAATAAGGAATTTCAAAACAGGGGATATGGAAAACAGCTTTTATTATGGGGAATGAACCATATTCGCCAAACCAGTAATGAGCCTATTTTGTTACATGTTGCTAAATGGAATGATAAAGCTTTCATGCTGTACAAAAAAGTAGGATTTGTTCTTACAAATACCGTGAGAGTACGTTAAATTTCAGTTTATCGGTAATTTATGCAGAACAAGAAATTGAAATCTTGTACAGATGGGGATTATGCAGAAAAGAAGATAGCCTTTTAAGCAATCACCTAAACTAATAGGGTGGTTAATTTTGTTTAATAAAGCAAAGGAGGACGCGGACTTTGAATGTACATAAAGGCAGGAAGAGTATTACACAAAGACCATTTCGTATTTTAGCAGACTGCGAAAGAATCTATCAGTTTTTGCTTGAAATTTATGAGAGGGACTGGAGAAACGGCGTACCAGCCCCTTTTTTTGAATACGCATACGCATCATTTTCTTACTGGATGGATATCTCCTATTCTTACAAAAACCGCATCTGGGAATGCAATGGAGAAATCGTGGCGTTCTGCTTTTAT
>CAJTGF010000184.1:1047-1386 GCA_910575585.1 Clostridiaceae bacterium | reverse complement strand
CCACATCCGGAGCGGAGACAAAATTCCGGTCTGTCAGGGGTATGATTGGATTTTCCCTCAGATAGGCCAGGCATCCGTCACAAAACGCCTTGTCCGGCAAACCCCCGCCAAGCAAAAGGATCCGCACATCCACCACAGCCTCCGCAGGCTCATAGATTTTTACGTCCTCAATGGCGGCGCTGTTATACTGTTTCACCCAATACTCATAGGCGTCTGCCGGGCCGGCCACGGAATAGGAGGAAGGCGCTAAGAAGATTCTTTCCCGGAAGTTTTCCTCTGATTCCTCCCCGGCTCCCCCCTGTGACTTTGTGATATTCTCCACCCCGGCCACATAGGGCA
>CAJTGF010000184.1:0-1026 GCA_910575585.1 Clostridiaceae bacterium | reverse complement strand
CGCCCAGATGTTTCAGGAAATCTCCCCTTGAATATTTCAGCAAATTCATCTTGGCCGCATTATCCAGCCTCTCGTACATCTGGTAAAACTGTCCGGCGTAAATCCTTGACTGAATGTGTTCTTTATCCCCAGGCCTTAACACGATCTTCTGCCCGGTCTCCATTTCAAATTTTCTCTGATAATCTTCGATCATGTCATTGAGTATGGTTTCGTAGGTAATATCCTCAATAAAAGAGACATCCGGAAGATTGTAAAGCTTTTGAATATCAGCTGCCATTGTATGTAAGCACCACCTTTGGAATCAGATTTCCGGCATTTCCGGATTGAATAAAGCGGATCTCATCCACAGCTGCCCGGGGCTCAAAGGTCTCGATCAATTCCATGGCGCTGACCGTAAATTTATTCTGGGCCATGTACAGGGGCAGATCCAGGATGTCCGAATCAATGCCTATCTCCCGATTCATGGGGATTGTCCCTTTTGTACAGGTTAAAAGGAATCGTATCTTCTCCACAATCTCCTGACGGACACGCCGCTCATGAGAACCGTTCAGGATGATCTGGACTCCATCTATCACTAACATCGCGGACCTCCTTAATGATACTCTGTGGCCGTCACATTGACAGCTACAGAAACTAGCTCCCCCCGGTTCCACACCTCTTTGTAATCCGCATCCACGCTGTCAATGGTCCATTTGCCATCGCCTACCTTGCGGCCTCCCAGCACGAACGGACAGACCGTGCCGTTTTCGCAAATCTTGATGATCTTTTGAAGCATGGCCCACGGCCTCACGCCATGGCCTGCGATAAACTGCATTTCAAAAGACACGGTCTGATTCTCTGGTCCTTCAAACTCCCGCTCCGGCTTTTTCCTGTACCGCTTGTGGTCGGAAAAGCCGGAGGAAGCCGCCCGTTTCAGGTTTCGAAAAGTACAGAGCTTTTTATCGCTGGTCTGGAACGTCACGCTTCCAAAATAACCGATCATCAGCCTCCTCCTCCCTGGCTTATTGTCCCGCAAACCGTTAGATT
>CAJTGF010000183.1 GCA_910575585.1 Clostridiaceae bacterium | reverse complement strand
ACCGCCTAATAATGATATCTTAAGCGATTCCATAAGATTTTTCAAGGCATAGTACCCGCTATGTCCAATGTTTATGTCCATTTTTCTCAAATTTCTTTTCCTGCACGATATTCAGTTGTCAATTTTCAGTTAGAATCACATTCATTGAGATTCCGAGAAGTTATTCATATGTACTCTCGGAGTCTCTTCTTTCTGTCTTTTCTATGATAACATCTTTACAAACGCGGGAAAAGAAGTTATTCTTTACGTATAAACGCAAGAAAAACCTGCCTTTGATCCGCCGGAAGGAGACGATCCCTATGGATATCACCCAATTGCGCTATTTTCTCGCCGCGGCCGAGACTCTTAACTATACCCGGGCCGCTAAAAAACTCTATATCTCCCGCCAGGCCCTGCGGCAGGCTCTTGCCGCAATGGAGACGGAGCTGCACGTCCCTCTGTTTATCAATCGGCACAACAAGCTGTCTCTGACGGCGGCGGGGGAGTACCTGCAAACTGCCGGGCAGGAGGTAGTGGGCGCCTTTGATCAGATGATGGAAGGCGCGGGAGGTTTTGCCCGGCAGAAGAACACCATAAAGGTGGCTCTGTCCGTGAGCCTGTTCCCCTTTCTTCTGCCGGAGACGGAAGGCCTCCTGAAACGCTTCAAAGCCAAACATCCTGCTCTGGCCCTGGAGCTGTCTCACATCCCCAACGACGAGGCCCTGCAGGCGGTTCAGACCGGAAAGGCTGACTGCGCCCTGGCTATCTGGATGCCCCGGCCTATCCCTGGTGTTGCCAGAGAGGTGCTGCTGCGCTACGGGGTCCTGATCAGTTACTGCCTGGAGCAGTACCCGGACTGGGAGGGCCGGCCTGTCCTGCCGGAGGATCTGGCCGGCCACCGGTGCATCGGCTTTGGAACACCGGCTGAGAGCCTGCTCCCTCTCTTTGAGAAGTGCCGCCAAAAGGGCGTGATACTGGATTATGAAATGGTAGCCCAGACCATCGATGCCTTCTATAAAATCTCCCATGAGGGTGTGGTGGGCCTCAATGTAGACGCAGGAAATCAAGCCCTTTACGGCAATGTCAGCAGCAGCCCTCTGGAAGGCTTTATCTGGGAAATCGGGCTGCTGCTCCGGGAGGACTCCCCCCGAAGCGGCCAGGCCCATACCTTCTGCCGCTTCATTACCAGAGAGTACCGACAGATGTGGGAGGAGCACGGCCGCAGCGGCATGCCGCCTCTGACCACCGAGTGAGACAGGTGTCCCTCAATATTTCTCAATGCGTTTTTCTTATTTGCTCACCGAATCAAGCTGACCTTCGATAATATATTTCTGAAGCAGCAGATACAGAAGGATCACCGGCGCCGTCGATGAGTCGGTTATCCGTATTTTCAACCAGGATCAGTTATTGCTGTTGTTCTTACTCCCGATATTTGCAAAGGCTAAATCAAGACAGCCCCCTACTGTCTAACGATCTCTACTTTAACACCCGTTTACAACTTTTGAAATTTCCTAAAACCCGATAAAATGTAGTCTTCTACGACCTTTATTAAGGCAGAACAATTTTTAATAGTTTCGAGAAAATTCCCGAAACTG
>CAJTGF010000182.1 GCA_910575585.1 Clostridiaceae bacterium | reverse complement strand
TCTCTAAGGACAGGTTCAGCTTCTTCTGTAACCGTTTCACAATATCATTCTCTGAAAGACCAAAATCTAATCCAGCTTCAACAATACCTTTTGCTTCTCCTCTTGCTTCTCCTCTTGCCTCTCCCCTTGCCTCATTCTCTCTCGCGATCTCATCAAACAATGTACACATATCGAAGTCTCCTTTCTTTGATACCGCGTTATAATCTATCCTGCAGTTTGTCGCTCCCGCCACTGTCATGATCACTGCCTTATCTACATCATTCTCCTTGCGTACTCTATGACCTTCTCTCTCGCTTCCTCCCTTGGCAGGCTTCGGTCCAGCACAATTTTCAGCATACTGAATAATGCCTCATTTTTTACATTATGGAACACCAGATCCGATCTCCCCGCCTCCACAAGCAGAACCTTATAGTCATTTACAAATGCTTTCATCTCTTTCGGAATATCCAGCATCTCATGAAGAGACACCGCCCCATCCCACGGCTTCTCTCCATAGTAGGTAACCATGGTGATCACCGGCGTAAACCGATCTGTCTTTTTCATCCTGGACAGATACTCATCCTCTTCCATTCCCTCAAAGCTTTTGTATCCCTTTGCGTTGCTGTCATACTGCTTCTTATAAATGCCATAGTCATATCCCATAACCCGCATTGGCATCGCGTAGTGAACATGCTCTTGATGCTCCATTCCCAACAGCACTAATTCCACTCCATATGCTGTTGACTTTTTTCTCACCTTTATGCTGTCTCTGGATGCCTGAATACTCTCCGCGTAGTCTCTGTGTTCCAGTATAGACGACTCCTCCGTATCCACATCCTCCAACTCCTCCGGTTTAATAACCTCTTCTCCATCAAACAACACCGCATTAAAAATATCCGCGAACTGCTCGTTATTGCTCCAATAATTTTTCAGCACGGTATCCGGTTTTAAATTCTGTGCTTTCTTTGCCATCCTCTGCTTCCTTCCCATTTACTATCTTTAGTATACACTTTCCCTCTGCCATTATGACAAACTGAGTATCCGCTAAAAAGCTACAATCCCCTACATCGTCTGCCTTCCAAACATTTTAATATATTCCCGGGCCGTCTCTAAGGACAGGTTCAGCTTCTTCTGTAACCGTTTCACAATATCATTCTCTGAAAGACCAAAATCTAATCCAGCTTCAACAATACCTTTTGCTTCTCCCCTTGCCTCATTCTCCCTCGCGATCTCATCAAACAATGTACACATATCGAAGTCTCCTTTCTTTGATACCGCGTTATAATCTATCCTGCAATTCGTTGCTCCCGCCACTGTCATGATCACTGTCTTATCTACATCATTCTCCCTTGCGTACTCTATGACCTTCTCTCTCGCTTTCTCCCTTGGCAGGCTTTTGTCAAGCACAATTTTCAGCATACTGAATAAAGCCTCATTTTTTACATTATGGAACACCAGATCCGATCTCCCCGCCTCCACAAGCAGAACCTTATAGTCATTTACAAATGCTTTCATCTCTTTCGGAATATCCAGCATCTCATGAAGAGACACCGCCCCATCCCACGGCTTCTCTCCATAGTAGGTAACCATGGTGATCACCGG
>CAJTGF010000181.1 GCA_910575585.1 Clostridiaceae bacterium | reverse complement strand
CGCCCTCATGACCAGATCTTGTCCTCATCCAGGGGTATGCGCGTCCGTTTCTCCCGAACCGCCTTTTCATCCTCCTGTCCGGGCACGTATTTCAGCAGCACCTCCTTGACCTCCCCGTCCATCCCCGGATAGATCTTCACGTCTACCAGGTCCATGTCCTCAATCAACGGTCTCAGTGGCTCATATATCTCTTTTAGCTTCATCCTTCCTCCTCATTCTCTGCCCTTAACCTTTCGTTCAGCCTTTCCAGGACTATGGCATTATAATCCGTGTTCCGCTGCTCAAAGTTGTGGAACCGATTTGGCTTCTCCCGCCGCTCCTCATCATCTCTTTTAAGCGGATAAACATCCTTCCAGCCATTGCGGATGGTCTGTTCCATGATCTCTGTCTTTGCCTTTGCATCCCCAGGCGCCAGCTGCTCCAGACGCTTAAAGAGCATTTCAAGACCAGAGGGAGTCATGGGCTTCCCCAAGGCCTCCATGCTGGCAATGTACTGGTCAAGAGTATCCTGCGGTATCGCCCCAGCTGAATTTTGGACGCACTTTTCTGGTGTATCGTTAGATACACTCTTTTTAGTCTTAGTCTTTTGTTTTAGTTTAACTATGTCTGCACTTTGTACTGTATTTTGTACTTCCTTTGAACCTCCCTTTGTACTGTCATTTGTACCTTCTTTTGTACTGTATTTTGTGGGGTACAAAATACAGTATTTCGTACATTCCCCACGCTTTTTTGAAGGCACAAAATCAATCAGCCCAAGTTGTTTGAGCTCTGATCTCGCGTTAATAAACGCTTTCTCACTGATATTCATCATACCGCTGATGCTTACGTTGGTCCTAGAGAACCAGTCCGACCAACTAGATTTGTTGTTTATCATCAATAGCGTATGATAAAGCAACTGTCCGTTATTGGAAACCCGGCTGCACTGTACTCTTTCGTAGAAGGCATTCAGCAGTTCCAGATAATTCATGCAGGCCATCACCTGCCTTCCGTTTGATCCTTTATCTTATTCTTGCGGCTCTTCTTCTCATTGCCGGCTATCTTTAGCTCATCCATAACACTGTAGCCAACGAGAGGGATGTCGTGGCCAAGTCTTTTAAGACCTTCCTTGACCTGATATCTCAAATGGTCCCACTCATTCAATATCAACACTTTATCTACCGACGCCATCCTATCTTTACCTCACTCCCCTCTCCACAGCGGGAGCCCTTCAGACTCATTCAGAAAGGCTCCCACCGAAACCCTGTTATGAGATCACCGTATACCGAGGAAACTCTTTCAGTCCTTCCTTTAAGTATTCCTTAACACTCTCCATGGCCTCATTCTTCCAGGCTCCGCCATCTGCCTCATACACGGCACACTCTACGCCTCTGCCGTCTCCCTGGCGCATCCTGAACACAAAGCTGCTCTCCGGCTGCTCTACCTCCACGAAGGTCCTGAACGGGCGCAGGGTAACCGGATTAGGTACGATAGCGTCCCCTACCGTGGAAATCCCGGTCTTGATCGTGGCCTTCTGGGTCACGCCGTTATCCCCGTATTCCGCAATGGATTCATCCTTTACCGTGCCTGCGAACTTAAGGAGCAGT
>CAJTGF010000180.1 GCA_910575585.1 Clostridiaceae bacterium | reverse complement strand
ACTGCTCCTTAAGTTCGCAGGCACGGTAAAGGATGAATCCATTGCGGAATACGGGGATAACGGCGTGACCCAGAAGGCCACGATCAAGACCGGGATTTCCACGGTAGGGGACGCCATCGTACCCAATCCGGTCACCCTGCGTCCGTTTAGGACCTTTGTGGAGGTTGAACAGCCAGAGAGCAGCTTTGTATTCCGGATGCGCCAGGGAGACGGCAGGGGCGTGGAATGCGCTGTGTATGAGGCAGATGGCGGAGCCTGGAAGAATAAAGCCATGGAGAGTGTCAAGGAATACCTGAAAGAAGGGCTTAAAGAGTTCCCACGGTATACGGTGATCTCATAGCAGGTTTTTGGCGGGGGCCTTTCCGAATGAGCTTGGAAGGTTCCCGCTGTAAAGATGAGGGTGAGGTGGAGACAGGATGGCATTGCCAGACAAAGCGTTGCTATTAAATGATTGGGACCGTTTGAGATATCAGGTCAAGGAAGGCATTAAAAGGCTTGGCCATGATATCCCTATCGTTGGATACAGTGCTATGGATGAGCTTAAGATAGCCGGCAATGAGAAGAGAAGCCGCAAAATGATAAAGGATCAAACGGAAGGCAGGTGAGGGCCTGCATGAATTATCTGGAACTGCTGAATGCGTTCTACGAAAGAGTACAGTGCAGCCGGGTTTCCAATAACGGCCAGTTGCTTTATCATACGCTATTGATGATAAACAACAAAGCTAGTTGGTCGGACTGGTTCTCTAGGACCAACGTGAGTATCAGCAGCCTCATGAATGTGAGTGAGAAGGCGTTTATGAACGCCCGGGCAGAATTGAAACAGCTTGGTCTGATCGATTTTATACCTTCCAAAAAACGTGGGGAATGTACGAGGTACTGTATTTTGAACCCAACAAAATACAGTACAAAAGAAGGTACAAACGACAGTACAGAGGGAGGTTCAAAAGAAGTACAAACGACAGTACAAAGTGCAGACATAGTTAAACTAAAACAAAAGACTAAGACAAAAAAGAGTATCTCTAACGAGATACCAGAAAAGTGCGCCCAAAATCCGGCAGACGCGATCCCGCAGGACACCATTGAGCGGTATCTGTCCCACATGGAAGCTGTGGGAAAACCAATGACTCCGGCTGGCCTTGAACTGCTGTTCAAACATCTGGAGCAGCTGGCTCCTGGGGATTCGGAGGCTAAGACTGCAATCATGGAGCAGACCATCCGCAATGGCTGGAAGGATGTTTATCCGCTCAAAAGAACTGGTGAGGGTCGGCGGGAGAAGGAGAAGCCAAACCGGTTCCACAACTTTGAGCAGAGGGACACGGATTATAACGCTATAGTCCTGGAGCGGCTGAATGAAAGGTTAAGGGCGGAGGATGAGGAGGAAGGATGAAGCTAAAAGAGATCTATGAGCCACTGAGACCGTTGATTGAGGACATGGACCTGGTAGACGTGAAGATCTATCCGGGGATGGACGGGGAGGTCAAGGAGGTGCTGCTGAAATACGTGCCCGGACAGGAGGATGAAAAGGCGGTTCGGGAGAAACGGACGCGCATACCCCTGGATGAGGACAAGATCTGGTCATGAGGGCG
>CAJTGF010000179.1 GCA_910575585.1 Clostridiaceae bacterium | reverse complement strand
AGCCAGAATTGCGTATAACACAAATAATTCGAGAGCAACAGGATACGTCAGGAATCTATTGGGATTCCCTGGCTTCTTAGTAGTGTAAACTTTTTACTCAAAAATGGTTGATTATCTCAAAAAAGCCTTGATTTACGGGCATACAAGCAGGATTTCAAGCTGAATTTACTACCAATTTACTACTTTTGAGGAAAAGAGCCTTGATATGCCGCCCCCAACCCTGCCAGCCCAGCCACCAGCACACAGCATTGAGAAAGAATAAATGAAAACTGAATACGACGCATACGCGGCGTTTCTCTATCCCAACACGGGAGAACAGGAACGCCGCTTTTTTTATGCCCTCATGTTACGCAGTAGGGGCGAAAAGAGCCTTGCTATATGCGGCTTTGCGGGCGCACTTTTGCCGGGGACAGGGATTTATACCTAACCCCGGCAAAATGGCGTTCTATCGCGTAACAAATCCACAACCAAAGGAGTGATGAAGCTATGGCAGTTTTCCGAGTGGAGCGCAACAAGGGCTATACCGTTATGAGCAACCACCATTTACGCAACAAGGAACTGACATTAAAGGCAAAGGGGCTTTTGTCGCAAATGCTTTCCCTGCCCGAAGATTGGGACTACACCCTTGCGGGGCTGTCACAGATCAACCGGGAAAGTATCGACGCTATCCGTACCGCCGTATGGGAGCTGGAAAAAGCCGGATATATCAAGCGGCGGCAGGGACGGGACGAGAAAGGCAAAATGACCGCCATTGAATACACCATTTATGAACAGCCCCAGCCGCCGGACGACACCCCGCCGGGATTGGATAACCCGACATTGGAAAATCCAACACCGGGCAATCCGATATTGGAAAATCCGACACCGGGTAAACCGACGACGGAAAATCCAATGCAATTAAATAAAGATATACAAAGAACTGACTTACCAACAAAAGAAAAAATAAATACGGATTTACAAAGTACCCATTCCATTCCTATCCTTTCCCCTAACCCCTCTCCTTACGCCGGGGAAGCGGCTACGCCGCCGGAACGGAAACGAAAGGAAGCGGACACACAGAGCGCATACGAGATTTACCGGGAGATCATCAAGGACAATATCTCCTATGACATTCTCATGCAGGATATGAAGTTTGACGGGGACAGGCTGGACGAGATCGTTGACCTCATGCTTGAAACCGTCTGCACCCGGAGAAAGACAATCCGCATTGCCGGGGACGACTACCCCGCCGAGCTGGTGAAAGCAAAGTTTATGAAGCTGGACGCTGAACATATCCGCTTTGTGCTGGACTGCATGAAAGAGAACACAACCAAAATCCGCAACATCAAGCAGTATTTACGGGCGGTGCTTTTCAATGCCCCGTCCACAATCGGCAATTATTACACGTCCCTTGTGGCTCACGACATGGCAAGCGGCGCACTTGCGCCACAGGAGCCGCACGACCCCTATTCATTCAAACCGGGCGAAAGCCTGTAACCACCCACAACCACAAAAGGAGGATTTTATTATGGCACAGAAAATGACGGGAGCATTGGTATTTGACGAGCGCACAGACCGCTACGACATTCGCTTTGACCTTGCCAGCTATTACGGCGGGCTGCATTGCGGGGA
>CAJTGF010000178.1 GCA_910575585.1 Clostridiaceae bacterium | reverse complement strand
CCACATCCGGAGCGGAGACAAAATTCCGGTCTGTCAGGGGTATGATTGGATTTTCCCTCAGATAGGCCAGGCATCCGTCACAAAACGCCTTGTCCGGCAACCCCCCGCCAAGCAAAAGGATCCGCACATCCACCACAGCCTCCGCAGGCTCATAGATTTTTACGTCCTCAATGGC
Source organism: Clostridiaceae bacterium (assembly GCA_910575585.1). GTDB lineage: Bacteria > Bacillota > Clostridia > Lachnospirales > Lachnospiraceae > UBA3402. Next base: position 1,459 of record CAJTGF010000178.1, on the reverse strand, counting down.
GGCGCTGTTATACTGTTTCACCCAATACTCATAGGCGTCTGCCGGGCCGGCCACGGAATAGGAGGAAGGCGCTAAGAAGATTCTTTCCCGGAAGTTTTCCTCTGATTCCTCCCCGGCTCCCCCCTGTGACTTTGTGATATTCTCCACCCCGGCCACATAGGGCACCGGGTCAACAATGGTCTGGATCTGGCCTGGAATGTAGTCATTTCCCACGTCCCCAGCCAAATCACAGATGCAGTCCGCATCCACATATTCCTGGCCTGCCGCAGCCTCCACAAAATCATCTGTGGCAAAATACACGCCATCCCCGGCCGTTATCCGGGTCCCCTTGGGGATATAGACCACATCCTTTCTGACCTCTGACAGAAAGAACCTCGCTCTTACAATAGCCGGCCTCGGTTCCTGAATGAAGGTCTTTTTAAACGCGCCCAGATGTTTCAGGAAATCTCCCCTTGAATATTTCAGCAAATTCATCTTGGCCGCATTATCCAGCATCTCGTACATCTGGTAAAACTGTCCAGCGTAAATCCTTGACTGAATGTGTTCTTTATCCCCAGGCCTTAACACGATCTTCTGCCCGGTCTCCATTTCAAATTTTCTCTGATAATCTTCGATCATGTTATTGAGTATGGTTTCGTAGGTAATATCCTCAATAAAAGAGACATCCGGAAGATTGTAAAGCTTTTGAATATCAGCTGCCATTGTATGTAAGCACCACCTTTGGAATCAGATTTCCGGCATTTCCGGATTGAATAAAGCGGATCTCATCCACAGCTGCCCGGGGCTCAAAGGTCTCGATCAATTCCATGGCGCTGACCGTAAATTTATTCTGGGCCATGTACAGGGGCAGATCCAGGATGTCCGAATCAATGCCTATCTCCCGATTCATGGGGATTGTTCCTTTTGTACAGGTTAAAAGGAATCGTATCTTCTCCACAATCTCCTGACGGACACGCCGCTCATGAGAACCGTTCAGGATGATCTGGACTCCATCTATCACTAACATCGCGGACCTCCTTAATGATACTCTGTGGCCGTCACATTGACAGCTACAGAAACTAGCTCCCCCCGGTTCCACACCTCTTTGTAATCCGCATCCACGCTGTCAATGGTCCATTTGCCATCGCCTACCTTGCGGCCTCCCAGCACGAACGGACAGACCGTGCCGTTTTCGCAAATCTTGATGATCTTTTGAAGCATGGCCCACGGCCTCACGCCATGGCCTGCGATAAACTGCATTTCAAAAGACACGGTCTGATTCCCTGGTCCTTCAAACTCCCGCTCCGGCTTTTTCCTGTACCGCTTGTGGTCGGAAAAGCCGGAGGAAGCCGCCCGTTTCAGGTTTCGAAAGGTACAGAGCTTTTTATCGCTGGTCTGGAACGTCACGCTTCCAAAATAACCGATCATCAGCCTCCTCCTCCCTGGCTTATTGTCCCGCAAACCGTTAGATTTCCTGTGA
>CAJTGF010000177.1:514-1637 GCA_910575585.1 Clostridiaceae bacterium | reverse complement strand
TGAAAGGCCGGACGGTCACGGTTGTAGCGGCGCCAGGCAGCTCTTATATATTTTCTGGTTGGTACAATGGCAACACTTTGGTATCAACAGCTGCGACATATACCTTTATTGTAACAGAGGATATAACCTTACAGGCCAGGTTCATTGCGCAGTATACGGTTTCCGTCAGCGCGGGAGCCGGTGGGACTGCCTCCGGGAGTAAGACCGCCAATGTCGGAAGTCCGGTTACGGTAACAGCAAGCCCCAGTACCTATTATACATTTGACGGGTGGTATGAGGGGGATACACTGGTGTCCTCATCCGCTTCTTATACCTTTACCCTAACAAGGAATGTGACCCTGCAGGCCAGGTTCCGGATCATTCAGTACACGGTTTCGGTCAGCGCGGAAACTGGCGGGACAGCTTCCGGAGGGAGCGCGGTTAACGCGGGAAGTTCCATCACGGTAACGGCAACGCCAGCAGCTTATCATAATTTTGATGGATGGTATGTTGGCGGCACGAAGGTTTCCGGCAGTAGTACGTATACCTTTACGGTAACCGGGAATATCTCATTAACCGCTAAGTTTATAGCGGTCCGCCCGTCCGGAGGCGTTTCAGGGCAGGGGGAATTTTGTGTTCCATTATATGCTCCGATACCAAATGAAGGTGTTCATTTCTATATACCACTCATAAATGGTTACGCGCCAAACAGCGTCACGATACATGGGACTACTTATTGCAAAACACAATATCCGGCGAATCCGGATGCTATGGGTGGATATTATATACGCAATCCTGATTTTGGACCAGAAAGCATTACAATACCAACTGATAATTCATTAGTGTTGTGGAATCGGACGCCGGCAGCAACAGCGCATAAGTTTCGCGCTATTATTGAGGGGGAATATTTGAGACTGACATTGAAAGACTATCCGGGAGCCGGCGATAGTTATAATCCGAAAATCGTCTGTTTCGCGCCGCTGGTGTATACGCTAAATTACTAAAGTCAGATGATGTGTCAGAGAGACTAAGATATGGAAGAAAGGATAATGTTTATGGGAATCGGGTTTATGAAACATAGCAGAGTCCCCTATGTGATGGTCAGCGTGTCTGCCCAGACAGGCGGTTCGGCGCTCGGGGGGGG
>CAJTGF010000177.1:0-435 GCA_910575585.1 Clostridiaceae bacterium | reverse complement strand
GGGGGGGGTAAATATATAAAAAGACGTCCGGTGACCGTGACGGCATCCGTCAACAGCGGCTATACATTTGGCGGATGGTATTCCGGCGGCGTGAGGGTTTCTGGTGATCTGGTGTATACATTTACCGCTGTGGGAGACGTTGCCCTGGAAGCGAGGTTTATCGCTATGGTCACCGTTACCGTCACCGCCCAGACTGGCGGAACGGCTAACGGCGGCGGAACGGTTGCCAGCGGGACAAGCATCACGGTGACAGCGTCCCCGTCATCCAGCCACAACTTTGCCGGATGGTATGAAGGGAATACGCTGGTGTCATCATCCGTTAATTATACATTCGCCGCGACCAGTAACAGGACCCTGCAGGCCAGGTTTACGATCAAGACCTATACGATTACTGCCACGGCAACACTGGGGACGGCTTCGGGAGGCGGTACGGTC
>CAJTGF010000176.1 GCA_910575585.1 Clostridiaceae bacterium | reverse complement strand
CTCGCCATCGCTCGTAACCGTTCAGTTAACCCTTGAACGGTTATCATCACTCCATTTTCCACACCAAATCAGCGTCTGCCGAATATCCGGATCTCATCTCCCTGTCCCTGCCTGTCTCTCCCCAATCAGCACCTCTTTCCCCCGAAATCCAAAACCATATCTGCGTATCCGCTCCCCGGATATCCCTCTGACCGTCAATAAAGTCTCGTACCTCCGCTCCTCAATCTGCCTAAGAGCCGCTTCCACCGTATCCTCCAGCCCCTTCTCCTTCCTTGGCTGATACACCTTAAATTCCAATATAATCCCGTCATCCCGCTCCGGACACAAGGGTTCCAGCATCACGTCATACCGGCCAAAACCGCTTTCTCTGTTGGATGTCATCACATACCTGTCCGACAGCTCCACCATCAGTCCCAGCACAAACCCATGGTAAAACCGCTCCGGCTCTGACACCGACGGCTTTGTCCCTGTATCAAAACTGCTGAACGTGATCTCTGCCACACGGTTCATGTACTCATTCATAGCGTCCACATCGCCTAACAGCAGCGCTTTTACAAAGTCATTGTACGCATCTCCAGACTGGACAAACCAGTCGTGTACCATGCTCTCAAACATAAGAAACACTTCTTTGTCTGTCAATGCCAGGTGATACTTCCAATGACCGCTTTCCGTAAATTCCGTTTTCACCGCTTTCAGATACCCGCTGGCCAGCAGAAGGCTCCAGATGGCATTTCTCTTTACTGTCAAATGATCATACACCACCTGCTCGTCAAGCTCAACCACTATGGTCTCCCCCTTCATCAGCCGTTCAAACTCCTGTTTAACTCCTTTCCCTCCTTCTCGAAGCAGCTTATTCACCAGGCTGTTAGAACTGGAATTAGCCCAGTAAGGCGCCAGCTGCCCTTTATCCAGATAATTCAAAATAGACCAAGGATTGTAGATGTCTCTCCTGTCTCCAAAGATGAACCCGTCATACCACTCCTTCACCTCACTCTTTTTATCACCCAGGCCATAGGCATCCAACGCTGAAAATACTTCCTCCTCCGTAAAACCAAAGCAGTCCGCGTATTTCCTGGACGTTGTGGTGATCACCTCCAGGTTGTTTAAATCCGAAAACACCGATTCCTTGCTTACTCTCGTGATTCCTGTTAAGATCCCCCGCTCCAGATTGGAATTGGTCTTAAACGTTGCGTTGAACAAGCTTCTGGTAAAAGAAACCAACTCATTCCAGTATCCGTTTACATACGCCTCCTGCATAGGCGTATCGTATTCATCCAGAAGAATGATAACCCGCTTCCCATAATAGCGGAACAGATAATTGGACAATGCCTTTATGGACCCTGATGCCTGATAATTCTCCATATCAGCGGAGATATTCTGAAAATCCTGTTTCTCCTGCTGGCTTAACATATCTCCCTTAAGAAGGTAACGGTGCTGACTGTACAGCTCCCGGATAATCGTGCATATCTTCTTTCTTGTCTGCAAAAAACAGCTCTCCTTCACATCCGCAAAACTGATCAGAAGCACCGGATAGCTTCCCTGCAATTTCCGAAATCCCTCGTCCTCCCATATCTTAAGCCCCAAAAACAGATCCCCTCGCCCGGCGTATCCCAGGGAAAAGAATTTTTCCACCATGCTCATATTCAG
>CAJTGF010000175.1:1030-1654 GCA_910575585.1 Clostridiaceae bacterium | reverse complement strand
TGATAAAAAGTATTGCCTCCCCTCCGACACGCTCCGAAAGTGCCTGATTTACAAGGTTTTTTCCGCTTCTAAAGCGTGACATAAGCGCCTTTGTTTCCGTTTGCGCTCTGTGGCGTGTTTCTGCTTCATACGGGCGGCACATTCCCTACAGTATTTCGCCCGGTTGGAGCCGGGCAGGAAAAGAGCGCCACACTCGCTGCACCGCCTGCTTTCCAGCCGGTGGTAAAGCGCCGTTTCCAGCTGGTGGTCTAAGGGCAGCACCGCCACACGGAACCAGCGGCAGAGCAGGGAGTGGGAAACGCTCTGGACACAGACGCACCCGTCCCCCTCGTCAAGCGCCATACACTGGCCGTTGTCGTAGTTGCAGCACTCACGCACCAGCCGCCTCGCCCTGCGGTACTGCCGGTAGTCCATGGCCGGGATTCGCTCATGCCGCCTGTTTCCCATATCTCACCTTGCAGCGGCACAAAGACGGCTGCCCTTCCCTGAAAAGGAAAACTGGCTCCGGCGCTTTCGCCCCCGCAGGCGCTGGCGGCGTGGGCGGCACGGGTATCTTTACGGTGATGGTAATTGTCATGGTGATAAACTGCTGTGTCATAATTCCTGTTCCTCCTTCTTTCTGGC
>CAJTGF010000175.1:0-659 GCA_910575585.1 Clostridiaceae bacterium | reverse complement strand
GGTTCATTTTCCGTCCTGGCCAACTGCTCCGCTGTCTTTTTCAGGTTCTCCACCGCCTTGATGTCCTCCCGCATGGCTTTCATTTTCTGATACTGTACCGCTTTCTCCGCTTTCAGGCGGTCGGCTTCGGCCTGCCATTTCTTCGGGGTGATTTCTTCGCCGTTAGCTTTCAGCTTTTCCAGATACCGGACGGCGGCCTCATATAATGCCAGTTCCGCACTGTGCTTCTGCTCAAACTGCTCCTTTTTCTTTCCCGGCTTCATCTTGTCAAGCTGGCGGCGGGTTCCTTTGTTCCTCTCGTATTTCTCCCACATGGAGAGATGTTCGTCCAGCACTTTAATACGCCGCTCGACGGTGACAATCTTCCCACGAAGGGAATAGTAATCTTTGTTCATGGCGGCCACTTTTTCATAAAGCTGCTCCATGGAAGTAATGTTGTTGCCGTTCAGAAAATTGAACAGGGCAGCGCTTTCTTTCAGGTTCCTTATCTTCCCATACCGGGAGCCGGGTTTCCCCTCTGACAGCTGTGCCTCGTAAAGCTGCGCCATGATACTGTCTTTTCTTTCCGGTTTCCCCGCCTGCTCCTTTGTCCATTTATAGAGCCGGGTAATCCTTGCTTTAATCTCCTTTAGCAGCTTATTGTCGGCGGCAATCTGGCG
>CAJTGF010000174.1 GCA_910575585.1 Clostridiaceae bacterium | reverse complement strand
AAAGAACATTTTAAGACTAAGACTTTCCCCAACCTTGCCCTTATGAAGATTTCAGCATGGCATAAAGCCCAGGAGGATATGGTTGAGTGGTGGAACCCTTTGTATAAATATGACCGGGTGTACAGCAGTAAGGTATTTGATTTTACTCCAACTGATTCATATCTCCCAGAGGATGCCATCCGGGGAGGGACTGGATACAGAGACGTCCCGATGGATCAGGAACTGCCAGGAGAAGTAGATGATATGTTCCCGGACTACTCCATTTATCCAGAGTGCGATTACGCTGTTGGATATCTTACAAGAGGATGCCCCAATAGTTGCCGGTGGTGCGTAGTGCCTGAAAAAGAGGGAACGATTAGGCCGTATCGCAAATGGCAGGATGTTGTGAGGCATGACACAGATAGGCTGGTACTGATGGATAACAATATCCTGGCCTGTGAGTATGGCATACAGCAGCTGGAGGGCCTGATCGACAGCGAATATAAGATCGATCTCAATCAGGGGATGGATGCCCGTCTGGTAGATGAGAGGATCGCTAAAATACTTTCCAGGCTGCGTTGGATACGTTTCATCAGATTTTCTTGTGACCAAGAGAGCCAGATAAAGCCAATCAGGCGGGCGGTGGAGCTGCTTGGAAACTACGGTGTGCGTCCATATCGGATCTTCATATACCTGTTGGTCACGGAGGATATCGAGGATGCGGCGGAAAGGGTGGAGGCATTGAAAGGATATAGAGCAATCAATCTGTATGCCCAGGCTGAACGTAATGAGCGGCTTGGTATCATGCCAAACGAGATACAGCTTGAATTTCAACAGAGATACATATATGGCGGGAGTTATCGGAAAGAAACTTGGAAGCAGTATTGTGTAAGGAAGCAATTAAAATCAGAAGGAGTTAAGAATGAATATACTGGTAGCCTGTGAGGAATCCCAGGCGGTGACAATTGAGTTACGAAAGCTGGGACATGAGGCTTATTCTTGTGATATCGAGCCGTGTTCCGGCGGACATCCGGAATGGCATTTACAGCAGGATGTGATTCCGCTGCTGTCAGAAAGCTGGGATATGATACTTGCATTTCCTCCCTGTACGCACCTGGCCGTATCAGGAGCCAGATACTTTGAGGAGAAAAGAAGGGATGGGAGACAACAGCAGGCGATGGAGTTCTTTATGAGATTCGTAACTGTGGATTGTGAGAAGGTGGCCATAGAGAACCCGATTGGGATCATGTCAACCAGGTATAGAAAACCCGATCAGATCATACAGCCTTATGAGTATGGACATGCGGAACGAAAGAGTACATGTCTGTGGATGAAGGGTCTGCCTAAACTGGTTCCGACAGATATTGTCCGGCCGGAACTGCATATCTGCGGAAACGGAGTTGTGGACAGCAAATGGCATTACCATACATACAATCTTCCGCCTAAAGAAAGGGCGAAGATGCGGAGTAAGACCTTTCCGGGCATTGCCAAGGCTATGGAAGAGCAGTGGGCGGGGAAGTGAGTTAAAAATTTATGGAGGGATAGGCTAATGACACAAACAGGCAAGATAATAGTCGGCTTTATCATTGGCTATTACAAAGAAAATCAGTTTTATCCCAATTATGATGAGATTGCGGAGGCGATAAATCGGACAAAATCAACCGTGCATACTCACATGAGA
>CAJTGF010000173.1 GCA_910575585.1 Clostridiaceae bacterium | reverse complement strand
TTTCTCGAAACTATTAAAAATTGTTCTGCCTTAATAAAGGTCGTAGAAGACTACATTTTATCAGGTTTTAGGAAATTTCAAAAGTTGTAAACTGGTGTATTATTAGATAAAGTATCCAAAATACTGCATCAGTGCCAAAAAACCTAAAAACAAATTGATTATAAATAATACGCCAAACAATAACACCAAAACAGCATTAAAAATCTTTATGCTATTAGATTTTGCTTCTTTATAACTTAAACACCCATTAACAATCCACAATAGAAGCAATGGATTCCATCCTAAAATTGGAATTAAAAATGCCAATCCAGATGAAATTCCTATAAATAAAACATATCGACGATCCGGATTTAAAATCCATTTTCTGAGAAACAGTTGCAGTTGTTTCTTCATACTTCAATCGTGAAATTCGATACATTAGTAAACGGTCCGAGCGTACCTGTTACGTAATCAACTCCCGGAATAGGGCAACTAACAGTATGTGTTGTTGTGACAGTAAACGAAGCCGAAGTTTTGTTGCTATTGATAGCTGGCTTTGTAGTCCTTATGCTATCCAAACTTCCAGAAAAAAGTGCTCCTAAATCACTAAAAGACACATTTATAGTAGGAGATGGAAAATCAATAATCTCATTTGTAGAATCTTGATATCCATATGAGCCAGTAGCAGTAACAACTAAATACCAACTTTTACCATCATAAGGGAAGCCATTTTGTTTAACCAAATGGATTACACTTTCTTCATACTGAGGGTGCAAAACTGTGCGAGTCGTTACATCTGGAACAATATTCTTATGTCCAGTCAATTGAGAAATTCCTTCTTTAAAACATCCAGATAAAATAGCATCATAATTTCCACTTTGGTAAATTGCATTATATCTTGTTAAAAAGCTATTTGTTATGTCTATTCCGTTAGCGTTATATACTTCACCTTTTCCCTCAAATACTTGGTCACACACCCTCTTAAAATCAGCACTGGCAACAGGAACCTCTCTTTCATCAACTGATGAAGCGAAAGCCGTTGTGCTGAAACTGAATATCAAACACAAAGTCAAAAACATCGAAAATAATTTTTTCATTTTCGCCATAAAAAACCTCCTTATTTTGTAGAAAAGTTTGTGTGGTTCCTTTTAAATAATAGCATAATTGTGCAAAATATTCAAGTTATTTTTTGAATAATTATAATTATTGTTTATATCCAACAAAATTTTATAATTATGTATCTACTCCCGTTCTAACTCTATCACATCTGAAATATCACAATTTAGAGTTTCACAAATCTTTGTCAGCGTTTCCATGCTGATATGCTTTCCCTTTCCCATGTTGGCAATCATATTTGTGGTAAGACCGGCAGCCAGCCGTAAATCCTCTTTCCGCATATTGCGTTCTATCAGCGTATGCCATAGCGGTTTGTAGCTTATATACATCTATCAGCCTGCCTTTCTCCCCGTGTCGGGGGCTTTTGTACTCATTATACCATTGGACTTGCTAAACCACAAACATTTCTTGACCGCTCGCCGGTTCTGTCTGGATTGTGCTTTTCCTTTCCGCTTTTTGATTACATCTAATTAGCCATGAATTGTTTCATGCCCTGGCTTTTTGCTCATGTGAGATAAAGAAGTAAAAGAAGTGTAAAAAATTTTGCCGTTCCCTGTCCGGCTGACTGCCGGACGGGTCGGGCTTTAGTCGGGCA
>CAJTGF010000172.1 GCA_910575585.1 Clostridiaceae bacterium | reverse complement strand
CTGAAAGCGCAGCTTCAAGCAGCATAACAGCAGACTTTTGACAACTGAATAACAGCCAGGTATTGAATTTTCAGGGTGCATAGGCAAAATCTATGTGCGAAGTTTGAGTTATATATTTTCATGTATTGTTGAAAATACTTTTGCTCAAAAGGAATACACAAGATATTGCTTTTTTCAATATCATCTTTTACATATTTCATTTCATATGCTATTATTTCCATGTTGTAATTTCCCTTCTGCAACCCCCGATTTGTCATCTTTACCTGATAGCATTAAGACGCACTAAATTATTATCTATTATGTAAGCAAATTGCAAATTAGCTTATTAAACCTGTCGCTTTCGCTCCATTGAGGAAAGTGACAGGATTCCTCAAACCAGTAAAACTGTTTTTCTGTTTCAATCCGGTCGAAGTATTCCTTCGCAAGAGCAGAGGACACATGGTTGTCATATCTTCCCTCGATAAATATGATTGGAGCGCCATATTGTGTTTGGGCTTCAAAGTTTGTTTGCATGACTTCCTGCCACAAATATTGTATGGCTTGCAGACTGCCCCTCTGGTGCCGAATCAAATCGGCGAGTGTGTAATATCGAGAGAGCAAAAAGGGAATGGCTAAATTATTATAATTTGTTCTTCCATAGAGGGAACCCTTGTGTTTAACAACCTGCCTGGTCACAAAAAGCAGGTCATTCAGCCAACTGTCCGTTTGATAGGAGCAATCAATCCTCCTGAGTTTTTCCAAGTCCTTTTTATCAGCATGTGCCAGAGCATATTCATAGGCTGATTTGCTGGATTTTTTCATATTGACGACTTGCCCACAGCCGATATAAGTATGCACTAATTCCGGGTATGCCTGGACAAAGCGCAGCCCCAGAATGCTCCCCCATGAATGACCGACCAAATACACCGAACTTTGATGAAACCGGGGCAGCAAATAATCCACAAGTGTGTAGAGGTCATTGACAAAAATGTCAATCGTAACGGGCCCGTCAAATTTATAATAGGACTTTCCCGCACCACGCTGCTCCCATATAACAACCGTGAACTGCTGTTCTAACATTTTATTGTACGTCATCACCAAGGGAAACGCAGCGTCTCCGGGGCCACCGTGCAGATAGATCAGCAAAGGAGCCTTTTCCTTTTCTGCACGTATCGAAACAAACTGCGGCACACCGTTTACATTCAATTTTAACTGTTTGTCTATATACATGTTTCCTCCAACTTCTGTCGGTGCGCCTCCATTACCAAGACAGCCCTTTCTCCCAAGAGTTAACAACAGTGTAGTTCCATGGCGGCCTGTTTTTTGAAAAAGACGCTTTCATTCCATTGTTTATAATATTTTCTTGGGATATTGGCTTATCTATGAATTTTCTAATGCTTTGTTTATTGTAAATTGCAGAAATCATTTATATTATACTCTTTCAATCATTCCGCTTTTCTCTATTTTATTCCAACGTTTGAATACAATTATTTCCGCATCAGTTCCATAGCCGCTGTACTCAGATACCATGAGATATTTCTCATCAGCGATAATTCCATAACATCTGTCGCTGTCCTTTTTATGAAGCTGATTCCCTAAATAAATCCTGTTATCATCCCAAAACTTTACGGTCTGGCCGTTTGGAAGGGTATATTCAATGTTCGCAAAGGAACCTTTCAGCGCATTCAGCTCTGTTACTTCTTCCATATCTGGAATCTGCAGCG
>CAJTGF010000171.1 GCA_910575585.1 Clostridiaceae bacterium | reverse complement strand
CTGAAAGCGCAGCTTCAAGCAGCATAACAGCAGACTTTCGACAACTGAATAACAGCCAGGTATTGAATTTTCAGGGTGCATAGGCAAAATCTATGTGCGAAGTTTGAGTTATAAAAAAGAATATCTCATCATACGGCCCGGAACTGGTCCAATAATTTGCCAGCTGATTATTAACCAGCGCACACACCACAGAACGAGGATTATATAATCTCTCCCCCGCTGCCGTATAATACCCATCATACCACACCTCCAGATCCTTCCGTGTAATCTTCGGCCCTTTCGTTGTCTGAAGGTAAATATCAAAAAGACGGTCAACCTCCTTTTCCACAAACCCAAAGCAGTCACTAAACCGCTCCATCACCGTCATATCATACTCCACAAACATATTCAGTTCCGAACCACTAGAGTATTTTGCAATGGGAAGCACCCCTGTCATATACACAAACTTCACATATGCCTTATCCTTTAAAAGAGACTTCAAAAAAAGAAGGTACGCCTTTTTATCCTCTTCTGTAATAAAAGACATATGGAATATGGAATCCCACTCATCAATCACAAAAACAAACTTCTTCCCTGCCTTTCGGAAAACCTGCTTCAGTATATCCCATACAGATATCCCCGTATCCGTAACGATCTCCGGAAATGCTTCCGACAAATCCTGTTTCAACCCCCCCAACACACGGCTGATATACTCACGATAGGAAACACAGTTCTCCGGAATTTCGCTAAAATCAATATAAATAACCGGATATTGATTCAAATGCCCATGGCAGCATTCCGACTGCCCAATCTCCAACTGGTCAAAAAGGTCTCCTGTTTCCTCTGCCCTCCCTAAAAATGCCGCCACCATGTTCGCCATAACACTTTTGCCAAAGCGCCGCGGTCTTGTAATGCACAAATACCTTTGTCCATCTACTTCAACCGCCTTTAAAATATCTTCCAAAAGCAATGTTTTATCCACAAAAAACCGGGTCCCCACAATTCCCCTGTATGATTCAAAAGGCTCTCTGCTGTCTAAATATCGTCCCATATCCCCATTCCTTTCCCAGAATCTCAAACATCACCTATTCATACAATCTATCTTATCATAAAAAGACAGCCAATACAATTTTTCTTTACCAATCCATCCGCCTTTTCCTGTAACGTGAAAAAGCAGCCATAAAATGGCCGCTCTCCCACTCCTTTCTGCTATCTTACGCAGCGGCCCGTATCCGTCCCTGCTCCTTGTCATTCCACATAATCGTATAATAATAATGCGTGGTTTCAATGCGGATATAATCTGCCGCAATCTCAAGAATTCTTTTCACCTTGTCCGTCCACCATACGCTGTCTCCATAAAGATAACAGGCCTCCTCCCCGATCTTTACCGGCAGCTGGACTTTCCCTGTCACATGAACACTTCTCTTTGCCTGCAGTTTTACATCCTTCACCATAAAATTTCCCCTTTCCTCAGCCTGCCAGACGGTCCAGTGACAACACACTCACCCTGTCTGTCATGTCAACCTTTTTCCCATTGCCGAAAGAAAACTCCAGCCTCTTTACCGCAAACGGAACCACCCTGTTTTTACGGAAATCAAACACCTCCGCCTGAATATCCGTAATCACCATCTCCGGCATTCTGGATTTAAACTAAACCACCACCGGCTAGAAGCCGGTGGGTTTGGGCTAGCTGCTGAAAGCAGCCTAAAGCTGACCAACCTCGAAGTTATCGCTCTTCTTTCGTTCTTCTAAATCCTGATTTTTG
>CAJTGF010000170.1 GCA_910575585.1 Clostridiaceae bacterium | reverse complement strand
TTTCGACAACTCAATTATACCAAACCAGACGGTTTCATGCTATTTAATTGCCAGTTTTTATTGTATTTTCAAGATGCATAGGCACTTATTAAAGTGCGAAGTTTGAGTGATTTATAAGTACGGAATCGGAGGAATCTGTCTTAGGCTTGTAGTAAATTTCTTCGCTATCCTCTGCCTGATACAAATACTTCGAACTTTGTTCTTGAATAAATCCCACCTTCTTTGCTTCAATATTTTCTGCTTCTGCAGTTCAATGCTTTATGGGAAAAATAATGAAAATCAAGAATGATATTGTCATAAGAATACAAAAAAGCCATACAATACGGCTTTCCACCGTATCATATGGCCCTTATTGGATTACATTTTATTATATTTTTGCTTTTATTACTGTAGATTCAATCATTATTCCTTCATGTATTCCAGTAACTCATATATCCCTCAATTAGGTCCACATTTATAAATGATTTATCCATGCTGACAACTCCTCAGATAACGGATTAGACAGTAAAAGCCATAAGCCCAAGGCAGCAAACAGACTTCTAGAGCGAACTTTTCTTAAATTAGCCTATTTGAAACTACTGTATTCGACCATGTTAAAAGTGAAGTAGCCCTATATTACTGTTGCTTTCACACAAATTTCTTTGCAAAAAGTGAGTATAATTTCAAAAGTTCGCTGTAGTGCTAGTATAAACCAATTAAACAACATTACATTTTACTGATCTGTTTTCTCGATAAAACAAAGAAAAAATACCGGACACAGCACCACTATATCTCCGCTTTTTCCTTTGCGTTATCGAAAAAGCATTCTCACCTAAACTAAAAGGTATTTAAATTGGGTTATACTAACTACCTGAACATGTGGATAATATCTCCTTTTTACAACCATCGATAAATGACATATTTGACCATCATCTCAACAGCTAAGACATTATATTGAAGAAATATCTATCGATGCCTCGAACTGTGATGAGTTTGAAAGCGTTGCACGCATCAAACCAGCAATAAAACCTCCCTCTACTCCCATGTTATAATAATAATCTTTAGGACCAGAAATATAATAAGTGTTTCCTATAACTGGATTTTTGAGTTCACCATTATAATTTACACTAGCACCTTTTAAACCAACCCTTGAACCATCCGCTCTGTATGCATCTCCATAAACAGAATACCTGAAAGAAAGCGAAGAGCAAGAGACATTTCCAGTTTGACGAACAACGCCACCTTTTACCTTGTTAAGCATAACATAATCCCATGGATCGCCAAAGTCTTTCTTAGCATACTCAATAGCAACATAAATAGTTACTCCATTCTGTTCATTTTGATCAGATTTAGTAAGATCGTAAAATGATATGCGAGATGCTACATAGGTATCTTTTCCAATTTGACGGTTATCATATATGTCATAAGATCCCCCTTCAGCATTAAGAGATTGTGATGCAAATAATTGCTCTATGTCCAATTCAGGAAGATCGTTTCGTTCCTGAAATATTCCCTTTTCGTATGAATCAATAAGTTCATAAATATAAGGGTCAATGGCTGATGTAGAATGTACTTCCTCAGCTAATGCTGTACTTATAGAAATAGAACACATCATCATAAGACTGATGCAAAAAAATAACAATTTTTTCATAGTATACCTCCTTGTATAATTAATTTGTAAGCAAGAAAAATGGTTTACAAACTTATTGTCTGTATAATGGGGTTAAAACCCTCGCCTTCCAGGCGAAACCTTTAGGTCAACCCCATACCTCAAAGTTTAGAAAAAAGAAATATAGAGATACTAAACTTGAGGTGAAAAAATG
>CAJTGF010000169.1 GCA_910575585.1 Clostridiaceae bacterium | reverse complement strand
GAGCAATCTGGTAATATGTCAAGATGATTTTTGAAAAGATTTTGATATGTTTTTCAGAAAAAAGGGTAACTTTAATAGACCTATGCTTGATGCGAAACATAAGTTCGATTATTTTATTTCTTTAATTGATGTATCCAGCGATACGCCGGAGTACAGTTGGTTTCTGGCCAGCAATCCATAAACCAAACGAACGAATTTACGTGAAGTCAGCGCGAGTGCTCTTTTGTGTTGATGTTTCGGAACTTCGCTGTACTTCTTTCGATAGTACGTTCCATACTCAACATTATGTTTTCTCAAACTATTGGCTGCTTCGCCAAGATAGTATCTGAGATAACGATTGCCAGCTTTGCTCATTGGAGTGTCTTCTCCATCGAAATCACCTGATTGGTTTGACTTCCACATGAGCCCGGCATACTTAGCAAGAGCATCAGATGAATGGAAAGCAGAAATGTCGCCTATTTCAGCTACAATGCCACCTGCAAGGACAGGGCCAATGCCATCTATGGATTGAAGAATAATAAAAGCATTAGGATTTAATCCTTTGATTTCTCTTTCGATGGCAGTATCTATAAGCCTGATTTCTTTCTTAAAAGTTTCAATACAGTTGAAAGAACTGGCGATAGATACATTTAATGGTTCATAAAGAGCCTTGTCTAAGCGGTAAGAATCTCTGGCCGCTTTCCTAAGTAATTCAGCAGCCTTGCTAATGTCTTTAATACGATTGCGGCTTTTCTCTGCGAGAAAGCTTATGAGATCTTCTTCAGATGAATCAACAATCTCCTCAGGAGATAAGTATTCAGTCAATACACTGGAAGAGGTAGCTCCGTAAATGTCGCAGAAAGGCTGGTCGTCACCTTCCAGCATCTGTAGTTCACTGAACTTCAGATACAGGTTGGAAACCAGGTAGGTTTTTTCTCTGGTCATGCATTCAACAAGATGCAGACGATGCCTCGTGAGGCGTTTAAGAGCCAGGAACTGGCTTCCACGCCAGGGCTCCGTTTCAATGTTCCCTGCACGTGCATAATCAGCAATAACAAAGGCATCAATGGGATCAGACTTACCTAATCCGATATAAGATTTTTTGTAATTCGCTGTGCACTTGGGATTGAGCACAAAAACATAAGGCCTGAAATGCATCAGTTCCTCGCAGGAAGAGAGGAAGTTTGCGATGTGAATGCTGTAAACAGAGGTAGATTCTAAAGCAGCAACAATCGTATTAAGATCAGGGTGTTCTTTCAAACACTCAAGAATCTTCCTGGCCAGTTCTTCAGCACCAGGCTGATTGTTGGCAAAAGAAGATTTTATGTATTTGTTTTTATAAAAATCCAGAGCACAAACATAGTTGGATTTTGAACTGACGTCAATACCGACGTAAAGCGTAGATAAAGGGTTAATCTTTAACATGATGTCACCCGCCTTTCCGATTAAGTATTCTTGGAACCTGAAGGAAAAGGTTTATCCTGGGAATCATATGCTGACCGAAACCTCGCGTAATAAGCATGCACCCTGGCAGCTGATTTGCTGGTGCTGTACGCCAGGGGATGAAACATCTGTGTAAGCGGAATGTGACATATGATTCAGGCTGCAAGCTCCATAAGCAGGCACCGGAGACCGGGCTGAAAGGGAAAAAAGCAGTGCCTCTAGACATCAGACTCTGCTGATATCATACCACAGAATAACCTATGAAACTAATAACCAATGTAGATGGGATGGAAAGGGTTTATCCCAGGTGTCTCAGATCATCTATAAATCTATAGAAAGAATAAGTGCATAACCATCATTTCTACTGGCTATACACTTATTATACGAGG
>CAJTGF010000168.1 GCA_910575585.1 Clostridiaceae bacterium | reverse complement strand
GATGAGATCAATGAGGCGCCAGTAGTTTATCATTGGACGTACAAGACCGATGAGATTACCGCAGAAGATATCGCAGAGGCTGACATTGATCCAGAGCTCAAGTACATATGATAATATTTACACAAATATTTCAAGGACAGACTACTAGGAGAGAAGGTGAGTTTATATGCATAGATTTCTGCGTACTGTTGGATTTAGTGAATATCAGAAGAAACATAATATTGATGGATTGATGAAGGATTTGGCTGACCACTATCGGCCGGATCAGATACGGAAGATCCAGCTGGATGAGGAGACAAATCTGTGTGAGGTGAGGGCAGAGATGGCTCCGGGAATGGGAGTGAATATTTATGGCGAGATGGATGAGACAGGTGATATTCGGCCGGAGTATTATGTGCCTTATATAATTGGTCGATCCATTTCTTCTAAGGCGGATTGCTCTATTCAGCGACATACCAACAGGGAAACTTATGCGGGCCTTCTTGATGAGTATAGAGTGGGGATCTCTTTGATCTATTATCTGGAAAATGTTATGGAGTACCGGGAAAGACAGATGGCGAAAATTTCGACGGATGTAGATTATGTAAACCTTTCTGGGCTGTCTATTAAGGGAAAGATACTTCTTCCTATTAAAAAGACGCAAAAAGAGAGGGAGATGGCCAAGGTGGCTTCAAAGGAGAGGAATAATCTTCTGGAGGCGGCCAAGAACGGCAGCGAGGAAGCTATGGAGTCTTTGACTATCGAGGATATTGATCTGTATTCCCAGATATCCAGGCGGGTCTTGAAGGAGGATATCTACTCGATTATTGAGTCTTGCTTTATGCCCTGCGGCATTGAGTGTGATCAGTATTCAATCATTGGAACTATTGAGGAACTGGAGATCGTAAAGAACTGCATTACAGGGGAAGAAGTATGTAAGATGAAATTGGAATGTAATGATATGTTCTTTGATGTTGCTATCAATAAGCATGATCTGATCGGGGAGCCTCAGGTTGGGAGGAGATTTAAGGGGCAGATCTGGATGACAGGAACTGCTAAATTCAAGGCTTGACGAATCAGAAAAATCTGGTATAATAGGGGTGTTAGTTGTTAGAAAGAAGTGGGAACAGGTAATATCGATATCTTTATCGCTCAGCTGGATAGAGCACATGCCTCCTAAGAGAACCTACAACGGAAACTTTTTGGAGGACATGAGGTAGTAAGTCACACACAATTTTATACACGTTTCCGTAGCTCAGATGGATAGAGCGACCGCCTCCTAATATCCCGGTCATCAAAGTCCGTGGAGGTAAAAAAGCTCTTTTCATAAACTTCATATCGTTCGAGTCCTCGTAGCTCAGCTGGATAGAGCACACGCCTCCTAAGCGTGGGGTCGGAAGTTCAAATCTTCTCGGGGACGCTGAAATGCCGTAACTTCAAGGGTTGCGGCATTTTTGTTCCTTCAGGGATTCCAACATGCCCTCCTTTCATAACCTTATTTTCGACCTGCCGCCTGTAGGGGAAGTCCGAAATGGATTAGAACCCCCTTGCGGGAAAAACAAGGTCTGCTAATCATTCTGCTAATTTGTATTCCCGTGTACTCTGGTTGCTTCCTGTGTCGTCTTGTGACTTTTCATGTACCGAGCATTTTTTTCGCAAGCTGCGTCATGATCTGCTCTCCGTACTGCTCAATGAATTTCCGGGTAAATGCGTCCATAAGCTGTGGGGCAGATTCCAGCTGTTTCATCATGGCATCCGGATTCGGAACGGAGCTGTTTCCCTCGCCCTGGAGGCTGCGCTCCACAGGGCGCATATCAGGATTGGAATAAAAAGC
>CAJTGF010000167.1 GCA_910575585.1 Clostridiaceae bacterium | reverse complement strand
ACGGAAACAAAGGCGCTTATGTCACGCTTTAGAAGCGGAAAAAACCTTGTAAATCAGGCACTTTCGGAGCGTGTCGGAGGGGAGGCAATACTTTTTATCACTGACACCCCAAAAGCCGCCTTAAAATGCGTACAGAGGCTTAAAAAAGCTATTCGGAACAAAAGGAGCAACTAAATGACAGAGAACCGACGATTTTATTACCTCAAGCTGAAAGAGAATTTTTATAACAGCGAAACCATGGTCATCCTGGAGAGTATGCAGGACGGTCTTCTGTACTCCAATCTCCTGCTCAAGATATGCCGGTTATTACCAATCTCTGGAAAGATAAAGTGGTATATGCCTTAGTTACTGCGCCCAAAAACGGAAAAGGAAGCCGCCGTCTGTTCCTATGCACAGCTGATCCAAGAACCATTTCCTTTGACTGGGAGAACAGCGCTGACAAAACAACCTGTTGTTATGGAGAAGAAACTATCTTTTATCTGCCACTGGCCTGGTATGGCCTGAGGTGGAACATTGAGGTTTCTTATTATGAAGGGAAAACCTTCTGGTCGTTGGAGGAATACCGGCTCCGCAGTAAGGAAGGGATCGAACGGCTGGTGAATCTGATCAGCCTGTCCTACAGCGCCATGACCCTGCTTCCTTACCATGATGAAACCTTTTCCGAATATCAGTCAGCCAGTGCCCAGGAAACCAGGTACGAAATTGGTCAGCAAATCCAGTCAGATATAATTTTATGCAGTTTCGGGAGATTTCTTGAAACTATTAAAAATTGTTCTGCTTTGATAAAGGTCGTAGAAGACTACATTTTATCAGGTTTTAGGAAATTTCAAAAGTTGTAAACTGGTGTAAAGTATTTATAAGTATATAAATATGGCATCACATATTTGTCAATAAAAACGCTAATATCATGATTCTTGCTGATGTGCATTTTCAGTTCCAAATTAGAAGCAAGGCATAAATAACCATTGGGATATCGATGTGTATATGAATCATCTATACAGTTTGACAGCTCTTTTACTGTTGGTAGTGCCAAGGGGAAATCCCTTGGCACTACTATTTCAATATCAAACTTACCAGTCATACGAACATCATTATATACATGATTAAGAACAAGCTCCCCTACGAAGATACATTCATTATCTTGCTGAACATACTCTAAAGAAGGATATTTCCTTTTCATATTTTCAATACCAATATTTTGCTTACAATTTTCCATGGCCTAATTTCTCCAAGGTTTAGGCGTACTTGTAATAATCTGAGGTGCTACATTTTTATATTTTTTCAAATCAATACTTTTCTTTACATAATCACTCCCAAAATAATTCTCAAGTAATGCCACAAAATCGTTATCCTCATATTGCAATGATTCTACATAATCGCGTTTTATTGCTTTAACCCATGTAAAAAAGACTTCGGCCTTTTGTGGTTCACTGTTCCAAGAATCTGCCAAATTATCCATTGGGTTGACCGGATTCATAATATACCACTTGCCATTACGTTTTTGAATTATAGTTTTATTTTCATATTGTCTCATAAATTGTTCTTCTGTTAAAACCTGATTTTCCCCATAAATTTCAAAATCGTTAACAATTGCCTGCAACAATTCAAATACGCCTAATGAATAATTCATATTTTGTGCTATTTCTGCACATATAGTTGTTATAATAGCAGAAGTAGGTTTCAGACTTTCTTTCTTAATTCTACAGTAATATACATCTCTATGATGTTTTAAGATTTGAATAACTCTCTGTAGGGCAGAACGCTCCATTCCTTTTGGAATTTCTTCAATACTAATGAACCTCCCCGGGGCAAGCCCTCAAGTACTGTGCTCGGCTCCTACGTCGCCGCTCACAGTACTTGCCTTTTACATCTGCTTACGCATCTGTAAAAGCGGGGTATCGGGAATTCCTTGTCTCAG
>CAJTGF010000166.1 GCA_910575585.1 Clostridiaceae bacterium | reverse complement strand
GCAAAGTAATGTCACCATCACTGTACAAATCATACAAGGTTGTGATATTACCTTCCTCGCGGCCCTCCTTACGCCCCTTCTCGCGGCCCTCCTCACGACCTTCCTCGCGGATCATCTGCATGGTCTCCGCTTCGTTATATTCTGTAATGCACAAATCCTTCACCTCCGCCCTGTGTCCGATCAGAAACTCCCGGATCTCAAAATCCTCCGGCATATCCTGGATCGCGCTGTCTACCGCCTGCTCTATCTTCATGGTCTGCCGGTTTTTGCGGATCTGGGCTACCAGCCACGAGTATTCCTCTAACGGCCTGCAGGATGACAAAAGGCTTTCGTTCTTTCCATAGTTGATATTGATCATACGGACCTTTGCCTCAATGTCCCACTCCTGCCCCTCCCCTTCCTGCATAAACGCGTCGCTCAGCTTCAGGATCCGGTCATCCTCCCCTTCTGTCCCGTTATAAAACGCCACCAGCTTCGGGATTGGCAGACGGGCCAGCTTTCTTCCATAGATATTCAGTTTTTTCTGCTGGATATATTTGTCGTACAGCTTCGCCGCGTACATCAGCTGGCGCACCGGCATGTTTGGGTTATAACTGCTCTGCTGCTCATAGACGTTCATGACATGGCAGAGGATAAACGAAACGTCATTCTTCATACCCATATATACCGCGTCCTCCATGGTCGTGAACTCGATGCTGTCCAGATCCGTATAGTCCGTTCCGTTCACCGCGTTGTACAGACTCAGCGTCCACTCCTTTCGCCCCTTCTTCCCAAACAGGAAGGTAAACAGACGGTCCTTGTGTTCCCTGTTGATCTCCACCATTTCCGGCATCACCCCTTTCCTGACTACCAATCTCTATACCAATATTATACCGAAACGGCATCAAAAAAACAATACATTTTTCAGTAGGGATGAACCTGTTTCTCTGGAAGAAATGTACGAGAAAGTCATGTCCCGTTCTCGTGGATATCTTCTAAACCTTTACCGTCTGTTTTGTGTTCCTAAAACACAGGTCTATCTAACGTATGTTCAGCGAACATATGTTTTTCTCTGTGTCTTAAAGTAAACGGTAGATAGTGCGTACCTCGACTGCAAGGGAAAAATGTGTGACAATAGACTATATTTCTATCACGAGTATCAAAAGTTAAGTCTCAGCTTTTGATACCGCTATCAGGAGGTAAGCCTATGAGTTCAGAAACAAGCGTGGCGGCTGAGCAGTGCCGCCTCCAGGAATGGGCCGCACAGATCAGGGACTGCCAGAGTCGCCCGGCCGGCATGAGCATTGTCAGCTGGTGTGCCTGCCACGGCATTACAAAAGCGAATTATTATTACCGGCTCCGCCGTGTAAGTAAGGCCTGCCTGGAAGCTGTCCAGACGGAAATGCCTGCGCATCAGATGGTTCCTGTTCAGCCCGAACTTTTACAACACCAGGAACAGATTGGCAGAAACCTGCGGCCGGGACTGGATATTTTCATAAAAGGATTCTCCATCCATGTAACAGAATCCACATCCATGTCTCTTCTGGCAGATGTTCTTAAGGTGGTGCGGCATGCTGAATGACGCCACGTGTTTTAAAGCCGTTTATATCGTCTGCGGGTACACGGATCGGCGGGCGGGAATGGATCGGCTGGCGGCGCTGGTGGAGGCACAGACTGGCAGCAGGCCCTACGTGCCGGATACCCTTTACCTTTTCTGCGGACGGCGCACGGACCGCATCAAAGGTCTCGTATGGGAAGGGGACGGATGGCTCTTATTATACAGGTTTGCTCCAGTTTTGTATAGGTACGGACTATCTACCGTTTACGTCTTAAAAAATCGGAATTTCCTATAAAGCAAAAAGCCCCGATATCCATGGGGCTTAAAGCAAGGATTATATTCCTGTAATTTCTTTTGCTGCTTCAAGAAAAGCGGATTCGGACATGCCGGCCTTGATA
>CAJTGF010000165.1 GCA_910575585.1 Clostridiaceae bacterium | reverse complement strand
CGTTTCCGGCTGAAATGAGGACACCGGAGCGGATCGCTCTGGCTTACGCCTTTGACAGACAGAAAAAGAAGTTTATAGAGCGTATGGAGCGGGCTTATATTTGGGCTGACCTGGAAAAGGTGGAGGAGCGCTACCTGGACGCTCTGGCGGTGGAGAACCGGGTTCTTTTTTACGACGGGACTCTGCCTGCCGAGGTAAAGCGGAATTTGATACAAAATTATCTGTACTGGCATATTAAGCTGGGTACCCGGGGAGCGCTGGAAGAGATTATCAATATTATCTTTAATAACGAGAATACCTCCATCGAAGAGTGGCAGGAGTATGGGGGCGATCCATACCATTTCAGAGTGCTTGTAGATCCAGGGAAAACAAATCTGCAGGTGGATATGGAGGCCATGATTTATAAAATCAACCTGTATAAAAGGGCCGCGGCCCGCCTGGACGGCGTATGGATAAGGAAGTATAAGAAAACCAGGCTTTATCTTTCCGTGAAGAAAGAGATGCTTGTGGAAATGGAGATAAAGCCGGAGCCGTATGTGAAAAACCTGGAGAGAGCGATAAACCTGTCTGTAAAGGACGGTAATTTCAGGTTTGTAAAAGCCTGTTATCCGAAAAAGTCGGACATCGAATGGCCGGATCCCTTTGTGCGAAATGTGGAGGGGAAAACCACCATATTTGCGAGAGGGATAAATTTCAGGTATGTAGAGGCTTACTACCATAAAAAAGATGAGGTGAGAGCATGACGGGAACTGTGATAACAAAAAAGGGGATACAGCTGCTGGTTAAGGTGCTGGCATCGGAAACCATGTTGAAGTTTACCAGGATAGAAGTGGGGACAGGGGGACTTCCGGCCGGCTATGACCCGGCCAACATGGTCAGGCTAAATCGCTATAAGATGGATGCGGTGATCGCCAAATGCAAGGCGGACGGAGACGTGGCCAAGATTACCATGCAGCTTGGCTCCCAGGGCATCGAAAGCGGGTTCATTATGTCAGAGATTGGGATTTACGCGGAGGATCCGGATGTGGGAGATATTCTGTATGCCTATCTGGACCTGCAGGATGATCCCCAGTATATCTATGCGGAGGGAGGCCAGGCGCAGAAATTTTTGATGTTTACGCTGGAGGTGGCCATTGAGGAGGCGGCGAAGGTGGTCACCTATATTAATCCGGAAGGGTTGATTACGAGGGCGGAATTTGAGAGGGAACTTAGGGATGTGAAGGAGGAGCTTGCCAGGGAAAACGAGAAGACCCGGAAGGAGTTTGAAGAGCTGAAAAACAGTGCCGGAACTGCGCAGGAGTATGATCCAGACTCGGAATTGTCTTATTGTGTGGGAGATTACCGGATGCATCAGGGGATTTTGTATAAATGCATTAAGGATACTTCGGGGGAATGGGATGAGGAGTGTTGGGAAAGGACGGACGCATTAGGGGAGATAAATTGGCTGAAAAGCAGTTTGAAGGATTTGAAAGAATTATTTATGAGTATGTTTAGCAGCCTTACCGAGCCTGTAAATATTACGATTCCCGCGTCCGGGTGGAGTAACGCGGCGCCCTTTGCCAACCGTGTGGCGGTTGCGGGGGTCAGCGCCAAAGATAACGTGGACATCACGTTTATCCCTGCGCAGGGAGCCACCAACGCCCAGAATATCGCGGCATGGGAGGGGTATGTGAATATCAACTATTCCGTGACAGAGGATGGGGCAATCGTCTTTTACGCGCTGGAGGAAAAGCCAGGGGTCAATATTGCGGTAGCGGTTAAGGGCATGGTAAGGAGATAAGGAGGCGGATCATGGGGATCGGATTTAAAAGAGGCGGAATGGTCAGCTATGCCATGATCAACGTTTCTGCCCAGACAGGAGGGACAGCCAGCGGCGGCGGAAGGTTTGTGAAAGGCCGGACGGTCACGGTTGTAGCGGCGCCAGGCAGCTCTTATATATTTTCTGGTTGGTACAATGGCAACACTTTGGTATCAACAGCTGCGACATATACCTTT
>CAJTGF010000164.1 GCA_910575585.1 Clostridiaceae bacterium | reverse complement strand
GGCATATCTGAACCCGGACGGGACAGCTCTCCTCTGACTGGCCTCACGACAATCCCTGCCTTTGCTCACTCAACTAAACAGCAACATAACGAATTTAAAGTTCCGGTTTATCCGGGTTAGGGGGGAGGGATAAGCCGAGGGACAGTTGCGGGAGTACCGGGAGGCTTTCCGGATTCGGGAGTATCTGCATTTGGAGGGGTATGATAACAGGGTGATGGCTTCTTTGATTGAGAGTGTCAAGGTGATGGGGGAGGACAGGCTGGAGGTGGTCTGGAAATTTGGGGACGTTTATGAAAAAAATTGGGTGAAATGCGGTGAGGATATGGTATAATTAGGGGTGTCTGCCGGACGGCGGGCATCCGGAAGGGATGATGGCATGATTTACATAACGGGGGATACTCATGGGGAGTTTGGACGGATTGAGGCTTTCTGCAGGCGGTTTGGGACCTGTAAGGAAGATGTGATGATTATTCTTGGGGATGCCGGGATTAATTATAACGGGGGAATCCGGGATATGAGGAAGAAGGAGTTCCTGGAATCTTTGCCGATTACGGTATTTGCGATTCATGGGAACCATGAGCGGAGGCCGCAAACCATTGAGGGCTATCAGGAGAAGGTGTGGCATGGCGGCGTGGTGTACCAGGAAGAAGAGTATCCAAGCCTGCTGTTTGCGAAGGACGGGGAAGTTGTTTGATTTGGACGGGAAGCAGGCCATTGTCATGGGCGGCGCCTACAGTATTGATAAGATGGTCCGGCTTATGTATGGGTACGGGTGGTGGCCGGATGAGCAGCCTTCGGAAGAGATTAAGCGGTATGTGGAGAGCCGGCTGGATGGGCTGGGATGGAAGGTGGATGTGGTGTTGAGCCATACTACGCCGTTGAAGTATGAGCCGGTGGAGGTGTTCGTGGCCGGGGTTGACCAGAGTAAGGTGGACAAGTCTACGGAGGAATGGCTGGACGGGATTGAGGATAGATTGGATTATGGGAAGTGGTATTGTGGGCATTATCATACGGAGAAGAAGGTTGATAGGGTGGAGATAATGTTTGAGAATTTTGATATGTTTTGTGTAGACAAAATAATTACATAAAAGATGGGGAAAAAGAATGAGCAAAAAAGAAACGTTTTGGGGTGAAGTTGGGAAAAAAGTACCAATGGATAAAGTATATGATGATGTACTTCATCCCGCTTTGAGCGAAGTAGGACATGCTTTACAAGGTACAGTAAGAGTTTGCTTGGCACCAATTTCTGTAATGGTTTGGAGCTATGATAAAATAGCTGCTTATTTGGATGAAGCAATTCCGAGATATTTTGAAGAGAGAAAGATTTTAAAAGATAAAATAGTATCTCCGGATCCGGCTATTGCTGTTCCAACTATTGAAGCATTGCGTTATGCAAATAAAGATATTATAAAAGAAATGTTTGTTAATATCTTAGGAGCAAGTATGAATGTAGAGACAGCAAATTTTGTACATCCATCATTTGTAGAAATTATTAGGCAAATTACTCCTGACGAAGCAAAGATATTAAAACAGCTTCCGGTTAAAGGACTATGTGAACCTCTAGTAGATGTAGAAATAGAGAAAGATAATGCAGAGGGAAGGTTTGGTGTATACAGTAATTATGGGGTAATTGGATATGAGGCAGATTGCGAGTATCCTGAAAAAATATCTTTGTATGTGGACAATTTGAAAAGACTGGCATTGGTAAAAATACCTGAAAATACTTTTCTGATTGATGAATGGCGATATGAAAAGATTGTAAATTCAGTGCATTATAAAGACATTGTTGAGGAAGTAAAAAAAGAAGGAGAAGTATTTTATGTAAAACGAATGATAGGATTAACAGATTATGGGATGAGACTAAGAGAGATTTGCCTATCTTAAGTATTGTATTCACCAGTTTACAACTTTTTGATTTTTGAAAAATAAAAATACAAACTCAGTCTCTTTGCGGTATAATTTAAGCGACTAAACCAAAATCCACACGAAAAGAGATGAGTTTGTATCTACCGCTTATTATACCTTAAAG
>CAJTGF010000163.1 GCA_910575585.1 Clostridiaceae bacterium | reverse complement strand
AATTATACATTCGCCGCGACCAGTAACAGGACCCTGCAGGCCAGGTTTACGATCAAGACCTATACGATTACTGCCACGGCAACACTGGGGACGGCTTCGGGAGGCGGTACGGTCAACCATGGCGGAAGCGTTACCCTTACATCAGCACCTGCCGGGAGCAATATATGGGTAGGTTGGTATGAGGGCGGTACGCTGGTATCCACCAACAGGACGCTTACGTTAACCAATATCACCTACAGCAGGATTCTGGAAGCGAGATTCCGGGCGCCTGTGGTGGGAGAGCCGGGGACTGTGGGAGACCAGGTAAATGTATGGGGACGCAATGATGGAAAGGGTTCCGCAACTTGGACTTTCACCCACGGAAAACCTGCGTATATTGAGATACTTAGTATCTATCAGTATGTTGATTACTTTAATTCCTCACCGGAATGTTATGACTTACGCAGTAACCATGGAGGGAACCTTGCGTATGGGACCACAAAGTTGACTATCAACTGTAATATATCATATCCGTATGGAAGCTTGGCGTCCAAAAACAGAGATACGACTTTTACGTTTGAATGGACGGAAACCTCGGTTATATTTAGAGGTCTCAGACCGGATAATCAATATGACACCCGCAACATTGTTTTTATACCACATTATTGATTTACGGGAGATGGAAAGGACAACAGAGATGGGAATTGGATTTATGAGACGTAGTGTAATGCCCTATGCCACCGTCACCGTTACCGCCCAGGCAGGCGGTTCGGTATCTGGGGGGGTAAGTTTATAAAAAAGAAAACCGCAACGGTGACCGCGGCGGTCAACAGTGGATACATTTTCGCAGGATGGTATTGTGGAGGAGTACTGCTGTCTGGCAGTTTAATTTACACATTTACCGTGTTGGGGAACATCACATTGGAGGCGAGATTTATCCCCACGGTTACGGTTACTGTTACCGCCCAGTCCGGAGGGACTGTCAGTGGAGGGAAGACAGTTGAGAAAGGGCAGCAGGTTACCATTACAGCTGCAGCTAATAGTGGTTATAAATTTGACGGGTGGTATGATGGGAATGCAAAAGTATCCGGCAGCAACCCTTATACCTTTACGCCTGCCTCAGATGTTACGCTCACTGCCAGATTTGAGTTTTACAGTGTTGCCGTATCCGGAGGTACGATGATCAGGAATGCTGATGGAAGCGTGACAGTATCCGCAAGTGTTCCCGCAGGCTACACATGGAATGGCTGGTATAATGGAAGCGCCTTAGTCAGCACAAGCAATCCTTATACATTTATGCCGATGGGGGACATATCCCTTACTGCTAAAATGACGGCTCCGGAATGGGCAGGATTAACTTTTTATCAGATCCACCCAGGATTAAGCACAGGGGTTCATTCCTGGCACCATAGTGAATCTTTGATGGATGTTAATATTGCTATCTTCATAAAGATTGAAAATGAGATCGTGAAATCACATACGTTTACCGGAAGAGGAAATAATGGTACTTATTTTTCCTTTGCGTTCAGTTTCGGTACGGTTAGAGTTGAATTTCAATGGAGAGACAACACTTGCGATCTGCATTACTTATCTGGCACCTCAAAAACGGTATATGGCGCAGTAAAAATCGGGTAAACAACAAGAAGGAAGATGCGCGGCTTGGCGCTTTATGGAGGAATATATACAGGGCGCCGCTTTAGCGGCAGATCATTGAGCTATAACTTGTATCGCATAATCTTGAATTTTAGGAAGGTGATGGAGATGTACATAAATGCCCAGACGGTCATAACAGCGGCGGCTTTCCTGGGAGCTGTGGCAACCCTGTTAGGCGGGTTGTCTGCGGTTCACAGCTGGTACCAGCGCCAGAACAAGCAGGATGAGGACATCCGGGCCATGAAAGAGGAGATGTGCCTGCTGACCTATGGAGTGCTGGCGTGCCTTAAGGGCTTAAAGGAGATGGGGCAGAATGGGATGGTGACGGAGGCTATAGACAAGATCGAGAAACACATGAACCAGGAAGCGCATAAATAAACAATATCAAGACCGGGACAACCGGAGAAAAGAGGAGAATATGAACGTAAATG
>CAJTGF010000162.1 GCA_910575585.1 Clostridiaceae bacterium | reverse complement strand
CCTACGAGGATATGAAAGTTCCCTTCTTTATAGAGAGGGAAGGAGCCATCCACAACACAGAACCAGCGGCGGCGGATGGCATCGAGAGACCAGGAAGAGGCTCTGAAAAAGTGGATCATGGAAAGATAGCGGTCTGGAGAGAGAGCCAGGTCCCGGATGACGGAGGTAACCCCAAGTTTATCGGAACGGAGCATAAATCCTATGGTAATGGTAACAAACCAACGGAAGGAAGCCTTGCGCGAGAAACAGGATTCAAACTGGCATAACACTTTATCAATAAAATTCAGCATAATGGTATGGTAAACCACCGAAAAGTATGGTAAACTCATACACAGAATAACTCTTCTGGTGGTTTGTATCTTTCTTAAGTGTAGGAACTTAAAGATACCACAAATCCATACGGAAGGGTTATTTTTTTACAAAAAACTTTTTACTCACAAGTAATATACAAATCATATATCATTACATTGATAGTCAGCGTATCTTTTGATGTTAATTCTTTAGAAAAAATCCCTTGCCACTGATTATGTTCAAGCCGAATAATGCTTTTACACCTCTCCAATGTTTTTAAAACTGTATCTATGTTATCAACTAATGAGCTAAAGTCTTTATTTTCCTTATTGAATATTATCAGTGATGTTTTTGTTTCTCGCCATGTAGTGTATCCACACAGTTGATCTATTGCTTCAACGAATTTTTTACTCCCATGCCATACTTTACATTCAGCTATATATGCTGCCTTATTCTCAAATGGAATATATATGTCAGTTTTTCCCACTTTATTAAAAGTTTCCCCTGAAGCTGTACCTTGATAATGACTGTTCAGATTCGATAAAATAACATCTCTCAATTCTTCTTCCAATAGTTTATTGAAAGTACGAGCCGTCTTTTCCATTGATATACATGCTAAAGAAATAATACTTTTTATATTCTCGTAATGTGCATCGGAAATCTCATAATTTTTTTCAGACTCTTTTCTATTTGGAAAAGATACTTCTTTTTTCTTCTTTGCCTTTTTTAGAACAATAGGTTTTGTATTAGGAGCATTAGCATTTATTTTTAATGGAAGCTCTAACCTCTCCCTCATTTGTAAATAATCATTTGCCTTTTGCAATCTTGCTTCCAAATACTTTTCTACAATATTCCGCAAGCCATTATTATAATTCCGCACTTCTTTATTTATCGTTTCTATTGTCTTAAAATATGTATCTATTTCCCGCTGAAACCCTTTTTGAACAATCTCATTACTATTCTCGCTTCTTTGCAATTCACTCTTTGCATACTCCAGAGAAAATATAATTTTCCCATAATCATCATCAGTTGGTGCTATTACTCTGTCAACCGGAAAACTTTGCATATAAAAAGTTGACGGTCTTAAATCCAATAAATCTTTATCGCCATCAAAAGGAATTGTAAAAGTAATTTTATAGCCATCTATCATATGATACTGAGAACCAAATTCACTATATCCGGGGCGATAAAACTGATTATATCTTTGTATTTTTGTTTCGGTAAGCTCTTTCGTTATGTTTTCCGTAAATATCTGGATTTCTTCAATTTGATACTTTGCAACATAATACTCTGCCAAGTCCCCCAAATCGGTATTACATATTTCTGCATTTGTCAATTTATTTATTTCATTTCTAATATTATCAGACACCAGTTTACAACTTTTTGATTTTTGAAAAATAAAAATACAAACTCAGCCTCTTTGCGGTATAATTTAAGCGCTTAAACTAAAATCCACACGAAAAGAGATGAGTTTGTATCTACCGCTTATTATACCTTAAAGATTCCATTTTTAATAGACTGTTTTTCTATTTTCAGGATTATTTTTCCACTGCTTCCAGACCTACCGCCAGAAACCTGTTCCTGTTGGTTATCTCCATTTTGACTCTGGATACTTTCCGCTCCGTGCGCTTTGCCCACAGCCATGTGATTTCCAGACTGTCCGATACCTCGCTTAACGCGTTTTACTATACACTCAAAACAGATGCCTATGATCACTCCGCCTGGAATGATGTTACAGTATCGAAAGCTGTCCAGACGGTTCCCGACACTTTGGCACATC
>CAJTGF010000161.1:0-1730 GCA_910575585.1 Clostridiaceae bacterium | reverse complement strand
GCGAATTCTGCTTTTGCCCGGGAGGGAAGGCAGGCTGTGTGCCGGGCGGGTGAATCTATGCCATGGAGATGAGACCAGGGAACCAGGAGGGCCTAACCCCTCCTGGTTCCCGTTTTGGGCTCATCGGAATGTCTGGCATATCTGAACCCGAACGGCACACAGCCTGCCTTCCCTCCCGGGCTCCGCCACAATCCCCGCCCATTGCTCACTCAACAATACAGCAATTCCATTATTTTGCCATTTTGCGCAAGAAATCGTTCTTAAGGGTCTAAAAAGGTTGTGTGATCCTGGGAAATCTAGTATAATATGGGCAAGGGGAGCAAGCAGAACCTGCAGAGCGTATTTTCCAAGGTCCCATTGTCAGGCAGGGGCAGTGAAGGCCGGGCGGGAGTGCGCATCAATGAACAAGGGGGATTTTCTATTATGAAAACCAGAATAAGAAAGATAGGAACCGTTGGGACCACGGCCCAGATGAGAGTGATCCCGGGCCATTTTGCCACCAACCATGCCCACATCAACTATTACCTGGATCTGACCATGCTTAAGAGCAGGACCAGCGAGGCAAAGGCTATCGCCAAGGTGATGGCGGGCCTGTATCTCTTTGACACGGTGGTGGACACCATTGTATGTATGGAAGGCATGGAAGTGATCGGCGCGTTTTTGTCCGATGAGCTGGCAAAGGGCGGTTTTATGTCCATGAACCGCCATAAGAGTATTTATGTGGTGCGCCCTGAGTTCAATAACAACAGCCAGATCATTTTCCGTGACAATCTGGTGCATATGATCGAGGATAAGCATGTGCTGGTGCTGGTATCCTCAGCTACCACAGGTCTGACGGTTAATAAGGTTATCGAGAGCATTCTGTACTATAACGGTATCATGACCGGCGTTTCGGCTATCTTCGGCGCTGTGGACGAGGTGGACGGGGTTCCCATTAAGGCGGTGTTCGGAAAGAAAGATCTGCCGGATTACGAGTCCTATGATTACCGTGACTGTCCTCTGTGCAGACAGAAACAGAAACTGGATGCCCTTGTGAACGCTTTCGGCTATTCGGCATTGTAGCGCCAAGGCGGGGAAGACAGGGCGGATGGTGAGAAAAAGAGCGTGTGAGGGATCAGATTAGATTCCATCCACGCTCTTATTTTTAACGGATTACATGGATCAGGTTTGGAAGGATCAGCGATGCATGGAGATTGAGCAGGCGACTGATTGCACGATCCATGATATGCCGGAGAATTTTGAGATCCGGGAGTTTTTGAGGGGACTCAGGGCGGAGGTGGAGGGTTTATGTATTATGGAATATAACGAAGCGGATGCCATGCAGATGATCCGTGAAGAGGGTCGTGAGGAGGGCCGCAGGGAGGGGCGTGAGGAAGGCCGCAGGGAGGGTAATATCACAGCCCTGTATGATTTGTACAGAGATGGTGATATTACTTTGCAGAGAGCCGCTATAAAGGCCGGCATGTCCGAAGCCGCTTTTCTTAAAGCAGCAAAAGAAATTACAGGAATATGATCCTTGTTTGGAGCCCCGTGGATATCGGGGCTTTTTAGCTGTATAGAATCATCCCCACTGAAAAATGTATTGTTTTTTCGATGTCGTTTCGATATAATATTGGTATAGAGATTGGTAGTCAGGAAAGGGGTGATGCCGGAAATGGTGGAGATCAACAGGGAACACAAGGACCGTCTGTTTACCTTCCTGTTTGGGAAGAAGGGGCGAAAGGAGTGGA
>CAJTGF010000160.1 GCA_910575585.1 Clostridiaceae bacterium | reverse complement strand
ACTAAGACTTTCCCCAACCTTGCCCTTATGAAGATTTCAGCATGGCATAAAGCCCAGGAGGATATGGTTGAGTGGTGGAACCCTTTGTATAAATATGACCAAGTCTACAGCAGTAAGGTATTTGATTTTACGCCAACTGACCCATATCTCCCAGAGGATGCTATCCGCGGAGGGACTGGATATAGAGATATCCCAATGAATCAAGAATTGCCAAAAGAAATAGATGATATGTTTCCAGACTACTCTATTTATCCCGACTGTGACTATGCTATAGGATACCTTACCCGGGGCTGCCCCAATAAATGTCGCTGGTGCATCGTTCCAAAGAAAGAGGGGAACATACACCCATACCGTGGCTGGCGGGATCTGGTTAGGTCGGACACGGATAAGCTGGTCTTAATGGACAATAACATCCTAGCTTGTGAGTATGGCATCCAGCAGTTGGAGAGTCTGATTGGAAGCGGATACAAGGTCGATCTGAACCAGGGGATGGATGCCCGCCTGGTGGATGCCCGGATTGCCGAAATCCTTTCGCGGCTGCAGTGGATTCGGTTTATTCGGTTCTCATGTGATCAGAAAAGTCAGATAGAGCCAATCAAACGCGCCGTGGAACTACTGGGAAGATATGGTGTACGCCCTTACCGTATTTTTGTGTATCTGTTAGTAACGGCAGACATAGAAGACGCGGAAGAAAGGGTGGAGGCACTAAAAGTCTATAAGGCAATTAATTTATACGCACAGGCAGAACGTAATGAGCGGTTAGGAATCAAACCGAGTGCCCAGCAACTGGAGTTCCAACAGAGGTATATATATGGCGGAAGCTATCGCAAAGAGACATGGGCTGATTACTGCATGAGAACTGGATTTTATGAAGGAAAGAAATTAGTTAAGGGCTGAAGCCCGACAGAAAGGAGTCAAGCCTCCGGCCGGGGTGACGTGTACACAGACTTCTTGAAAAATGAAAGCAGATAAGGATTATATTAAAAGATTTGTGGCTATGCAAAGACTTCCATATGAGGTCAAAGTAAAACGGGCAGAGCAGAGAGTGCATGAATTTTATGACGAAATTGTAAACACCAGGGATAAACGTGTGCATATCTCTGTAGGTGGTCTGGATAGTATTACTCTGTTATATTTTATCAGGGGACTTGGATACTCAGAAGAGGATATTCCAGCTATAGGGGCAACTGTATTGGAGCATAAAAGCATCAGGAAAATCCATAAGCAACTGGGCGTCATACCTATCTATCCAGACATATCAAAACACAGAATCATCCAGGAATACGGGTTTCCCGTGATCAGCAAAGCAAAAGCAAGAAAGATTAGTCTCCTTCAGAATTCGGACAGCGAGAAGCAAACTTTCATTCATGCAATTATGACGGGGGATATGGGAGAACAGGGGAAATGGCAGCATTCCGAAAAGATCAAGCTTCCCGATAAGTGGATAGCAAAATTCGGAGGGAATTATCAGAGCCACAGGCCCGATATTTGTTGCAAATGCGCAAATTTTAAAGTATCGTCAGAATGCTGTAAATACATGAAAGAAGATCCTTGTGACAACTGGGCAAGGGAACATAATAGTTTTCCATATCTGGGATTAATGGCATCAGAAGGAGGTCAGAGAGAATTTGCCCTGATGAAAAATGGATGCAATTATTACGGAAAGGAAGTTATAAGGAGCGCTCCGTTTGCTCCATTTATGCGGCAGGACATCCTGCAGTTGGCTATTGATTTGAAGGTGCTTATACCTGACGCGTATGGAGAAATAAAAAGAAAATTTGATGGAACACTTTACACAACGAAGGCACAAAGAACTGGATGTGATATCTGTGGTTTTGGGATACATCTAGAAAAACGCCCCCACAGGTTTGACCGGCTTCGTGAGGAAAACCCAAAAGCATGGAAGTATTGGATGCATGACGTATGCATGGATTCGGAGACAGGAGAAAGATATGGATGGGGGAGAGTGTTGGATTATATTGGCATAGGATGGAATGATGTTCCTGGAGTGCAGATGGAGATGTCAGAACTTTATGATTTGGATGGAGGCGCATATGAGGATACTGGTAGCCTGTGAGGAATCCCAGGCGGTGACAAAGGAACTCCGAAAGCTGGGACATGAGGCTTATTCTTGTGATATCGAGCCGTGTTCCGGCGGACACCCAGAATGGCATTTACAGCAGGATGTGATTCCGCTGCTGTCAGAAAGCTGGGATATGATACTTGCATTTCCTCCCTGTA
>CAJTGF010000159.1 GCA_910575585.1 Clostridiaceae bacterium | reverse complement strand
GATAACCGTTCGCTGGGAGAACTTTTTCTATATTTCTCTGATGAAATGTCTGACATCACATGGATACAGGCATTTCGAATGCTGCTTCAAATGTTCCGAACCATACTTAACAACAATACAGAGCTGTCCGACGATAAAATCGACGAACTCGTTGATACATTTATGAATACATTACCTGGTTTACTGAAAGCGCAGCTTCAAGCAGCATAACAGCAGACTTTTGACAACTGAATAACAACCAGGTATTGAATTTTCAAGGTGCATAGGCAAAATCTATGTGCGAAGTTTGAGTATGTAAGTAAAAGAGTTTTAACTATCATTATTATAAAGCATAATAGCAAAAGGAAATCTGTCAGTCAGGGTAAAACTGATTACCAAACGCATACGTCTCCTGAAAATGTCTTGTTTTATCAATCTGCAGCCAGCCGTTTACATCCCTACACCCTCTAATAAGCATCATTCCCTTGTTATGAAAGCCAATATAATTTATTAGTGCAGACTAACAGTAAGAAACGGCCTGCCCAAAAGTCCAGAATAATTATCCGCTGAAGTCATGAGAAAGGTTCAGTTTCTGGCTGGATATTTTTCATGCTGTTCTATTGGAGAATTTGGGTCTTGCTCCGCAATACAATGAATGTTACTAACCAACTTATGCAGTTCTTTTTGAATAGATTCTTTAACTATACGATTTTTTATTATTTCATTTTCTGGCTTTTTCTCCATAGTAAGCAGAAAAGCTGCAATATCCATCTGTTCATCTTCTGGAAGTGACAAGAAATTATTTGTTGTTACAAATGTTTGAATGCGGCGATAAGCTTCATCTACATCAATAAATTCTTCAATAGTTTTTAGGTCTACCTGCCACGTTTTTGAAGTTGTTCGTCCTGATACCATTCCATGTAAAGTGCAATAACTCAAAACCTTAACTAAGGATATTTCGTCCGTAATAATTGCCTTCTTCTTACTTGCAGTAAGTTCAGGATCTATTTGCTCTAATATCCATAAAAAATTTAAGCCATTATACTTTTCCAGTGCTGTTTCTGATTCTAATGTTTCTAATGCACGCCATTTAAAAATTTCTTCCAGTTCTAAAACTTTTTCTAATGTAATTATCGGTTTATCTTTAACCGAGGCTTCATCGCTAAACCTCCCAAGTTGCGTTTCAAAGTCATTTAACAGCAATGCCAAAGTAGATGGATGCACCTCACTATCTTCAAAAACAGCTCGGAGAGAAGAATATCGAGCGGATTCATCCATAGATTTTAATAGGGGTTCAACACAAAAGAGAAATCTCCACTCAAATGGGATAGAAAAAAAGTCTTTATCCTCTACATTAAAGAATCCCCAATATCGAGAAAGCGACATTAATATTAGCGATGCACGTTCTGCTGAAATGTTTACAGAAGCATTCTTATTTGCATATGCCTCAATTGCTTCAAGAAAACGGACAATTTTTCCTTCATCATATATCTGTCTTATTCCATCACAAAATTCTATTTCATCCGCTTCATAGATCAATCTTTTTATAATGCCCGTAGGTATGGCCTCATTTTCCAATGATAATGAAAAATATCTATCAAAACATGCAGACACTGCAATATTATTGTTTATTAAGAAATCTCTATGCATATAATTTCTTCCCATACTATAGGAAATCCCTGTTGTACTCCGTGTTTTTGGGAACAAAATGCCAAGTATATTTTTTGTTGCCTCGATATTTACCGTCACCTCCCCATCTACAATAAGTACGTGAATAGCTTTCTGTATCTTTTCCTCCTCAGCCTTTTGACTCTCATATGAGTAACTGCTAGTTGCGCCGCACAGTATGTCTTTTAAATTTGGAAGTTTGGAATAAATGGCTGACTCAAATACTTGTAAACAAGTGATTCCAAGCAAATCAACAATATCCGTTTCATTTTTTAGAAGTTCATATTTCAGGGAAAAGACATTTGTATAACGTATTACATCACGGATAGATTTAATATATTGTTTGAGACCAAACTGAAATAGTTCTGCCCATGTTGCCTTATCCAGCCTATCTTCTGAAATATCACCCAATATAGTATTTAGTTTCGAAAAGAGTGCATCGTGAATACTTGGTATACTAGGCGCAGGTATTTCAAATGGAACTTGTATAACTTTCTCTAGTAGTCTGTCCTTGAAATATTTGTGTAAATATTATCATATGTACTTGAGCTCTGGATCAATGTCAGCCTCTGCGATATCTTCTGCGGTAATCTCATCGGTCTTGTACGTCCAATGATAAACTACTGGCGCCTCATTGATCTCATC
>CAJTGF010000158.1 GCA_910575585.1 Clostridiaceae bacterium | reverse complement strand
ATCATCCCAAAACTTTACGGTCTGGCCGTTTGGAAGGGTATATTCAATGTTCGCAAAGGAACCTTTCAGCGCATTCAGCTCTGTTACTTCTTCCATATCTGGAATCTGCAGCGTATTGAAGGCCACAATCAGCTTTTCTTTTAATTCGCTTAACGATGTTTTCCCTTTTTTACAGCACTGTGCAACAAGGCATTCCGCCCCAAAAGGCTGCCCTTCTGTTGCTGCACATCCGTTACAAGTGCTGCATAATTCACAGTTCGTACAATCAATTCCGCAGATAGATTTCATTCTGTTTTCCTCCTCAAATTCTCTTTTTTACAGCTTCCTTATGGGAAAAATATATACCCTTTCCCGGTCTTTGGACAGGTAAAATCATGGACGGCATCAACCAAAGCAATACTATGCTCCTGTTGAATCATGGGAGGGGACATTCCTTTTCGGAAAAGCGTTCCCAATGCATATATTTCTCTTTGTCATAATATAAACAATGCCTGTTCGTAATCTTTGACATAATACTTTATATTTGACCTACCCTTTTGAATTATGGTATGACCCTCTTTTTCAAGTATTTCTTTTTGAGATTCAATTCCACCTGGATATTTGGGGTTTAGCTCCCCATTCGTTTTAAGAGTTCTCCAATAAGGCGTTTGATTATCTGTTCTTTGATAACTCGCCCATGCCACGATTGATACAAATATCCCTGCAGTAATTGGTTCTGTGAAATCCGCTCCATTTTTCTTTGCGAAGTAATCTCTTATTGTTCCTATTGTAAGTAATTTTCCAAAAGGCACAAGCCGCATTACTTTGTCATAATCAACAGGTGGAGCGAAATACATTCTGTCTCCGCCGTATTTTTCGATGCTCTTTACATCTGTAATTATTTGGAATTTTGGCATATCCTTGCTGTCATGAAGCATTGTGTTAAAATCTTTTTTATCCTCGTTTGCCATTTTGACCACCCCTGCCAATTTTTGTTTTTATAATTTTCTTATCGGAAAAAACATATATCCCTTCCCAGTCTGTGGACAGGTAAAATCATGGACTGCGCCCGCCAAAGCAATACCATTGCCCTTCATATATTGGATTACTTCTGAAAAGGTATTATCATTTTCACGTTCCACATAAATATACTCATAGCCGGGTATCACCCACTTTGTCCAGCCATCGGGAGCCTCTGCATCCTCATTACACTCTACCCCTGCAAGGTAAAGTCCTTTCTGAAAGCCCTCCCAGGGCTGGAAGGAACGGGAAAAGTCAGACATTGCGCCCCATATTCCGCTGATGTTCCCATCTTCATCTTTCTTTGCCAGATGTGCGATTTCTCCAAAATGGGAATTCGCCTCATCCCATAACTTCTGAATAAAGCCGGCTCCGTCCGTTGTCGCCCCTTCTTTTCCGATGACAACAAAGGATTCTTTTTCACATGTTTCGATTTTCATTGATTTGTTACTCCCTTCCCTTTATGTTTCATTTCATTTTAAAGGCTCTTTCTTTTTCGCGGTTTGGATATATTTATCATAGCGGCACTGCTCAATGACTGTGTGCCCCAGTAATGTAATTGCCCTTGCCGGACAGGAACTGATGCACCGGTAACACATCGTACAGTGTTTTCCGGCAGCCGCTTTTCCATTTTTCAGGGTAAGGTTGTCTGTCGGGCAGAGCCAGATACAAAGCCCGCAGCCCGTACAGGCATTACTGATTTTTAATTGATCTGAGTAACTTTTGGTTTTGCTGTAGTACCACAAACGCTGGCAGAGTAATCCGGCGATTCGGCTATAAAGATGCAGGCCGTTTTTGGGATACCTGCC
Source organism: Clostridiaceae bacterium (assembly GCA_910575585.1). GTDB lineage: Bacteria > Bacillota > Clostridia > Lachnospirales > Lachnospiraceae > UBA3402. The sequence goes on along the minus strand of CAJTGF010000158.1, from coordinate 690 downwards.
TTTCCTGATTTCCTCTGCGCATTTCTCAATCTTTCTGTCTGCTTTCCGGATGATTTCCCGGTTCTCCTGAAAGGATTTTTTCAGCAGTTTTACATCACAGACAGAATCAGGCATACGGATATGGAAACCGCCGACGATTTTGGCGCCATACTTTTTGAGCAGCCGTGCCGAGCAGCCTGCGCCGTCTCCGCTGAACAATCCCATAGTGGCAACGCAAAGTATTTTTTTACCCTTCCAAAGATCCGGCTGGCTTTTGATAAAATCTTTTACCATGACAGGAACGTTTGAAAATTTTTCCCTTTCAAAATTGGAGTAATGACCACGTCCCTGTACCATGGTTTCTGATTTTATCCTCTTCTGTCTATTTTACTGCCATTGACCGATTTTGGGAAGGGCTGAAAACAAACATCTTCTCAAAATCAGTCAATGGAGCAATAATAAATTAAGTTCATTCTTTTTTAAGATGTTTTAGAGGCTTTTTAGAGACTACTTTGATACAATGGATAAAAAATCCGCAGGAATACTGGATAAGCTGTGGATGGAATTTTATATGAGAGGAGAGCAACATGAAAAAGAAAACAGGAAAAATGATCTTATTGACAGGGGTGCTGTGCATCCTGAGCCTTGCGGTATGTGCCTGTGGAAAGACGGAGGAAGCATCAGATACCCAGGAACCACAGGTGGTTCAGG
>CAJTGF010000157.1 GCA_910575585.1 Clostridiaceae bacterium | reverse complement strand
AACTGAAAATTGACAACTGAATATCGTGCAGGAAAAGAAATTTGAGAAAAATGGACATAAACATTGGACATAGCGGGTACTATGCCTTGAAAAATCTTATGGAATCGCTTAAGATATCATTATTAGGCGGTGAATCCTAACCCGGATAAACCGGAAAAGATTTTGCAATTCCTCCACATTTCAAGTACAATAAAGAAAAACGTTGGAGGATGTGTTCATGTTACTTACGGATAAATACGCTGACAAAATTTATGGTACGATCACCTGTTATGACCGCATGATCATCCAGGGGTATATCCCCGGATGGAGCCATGCCGAAGGCATGACAGGCTATCTGAATGCCAACAACATCCGTATTTTTGATTTTTCAAATTTCTCCCAGCCTCTTACGGAACAAATCCGCGCAAACGCCCAGCGCATCGCAGATGAAAACGGCATTGAAATCGAATTCATTCGTAAGCTTCGGGCTTTCCGCAAGGATGTCCGGATTCAGGAAATCATTCAGGAAACCGCAAAGACCGAAGGGCTGATCCACATCTTTTCCGCCATGGAACAGTGCAATACTTACAAACCCTGGCATGACAAGACCACGGGAAAGACATTCCTTAAGTTTGACCAGAGCAAATGTCTCCACTATTATTTCTATTTCATTGACAAAGAACTGGGGCTCTGTTACCTTCGTGTCCCTACCTGGGCGCCTTTCCGCCTGCAGTTCTATATGAACGGCCATAACCTGCTCGCCCATAAACTGCAGAAGAAGGGCATTACTTACCGCATGCATGATAATGCTTTCCTGGAAATCTCGGATGTGGAAACCGCCCAGAAACTCTCAGACAGGATCAATCCGGAAGACCTCCATAAGGTTCTGGATGCTTTTGCAAAACGCTATTGTCCGGTTCCTGAAACACTCGGCCTCAGCTACACATGGACGATCCAGCAGATTGAGTGTGCAACAGACGTCATGTTCAAACAGCCGGGCGACCTCGGCCCCCTTTATGACGAGATTATCCGGACCGCAATCTTTACGGTAAAGCCGGACAACATCGCCACCTTCCTGGGACAGCGTATTACCTATAACTGTAAGAAGGAAGTCGGCACCAACTATAACGTGCGTATTCTCGGAACGAGGATCAAACACCATATGGGTGATGTATCAATCAAAATGTATGATAAGTTTGGCTGCGTCTTACGGATAGAAAGCACCAGCAACGATATCAGCACTTTCAGGGTAAAACGGAAAGTGGAACATAGGGACGGCAGTTCATCGGAACAAAAGGCTCCATTGAAAAAAAGCATTTACAGCCTTTACCAGCTGTTCACGATTATGAAAGCTGCAAACTACCGGTACCTGGAATTCATCTCATCTTTCGATGACCACAGCGGCGGGAAGGAAAACCTTACAAAGGTTACCGATTCCGTTGTGGACAAGGGGCGCTCTTACCGCGGACTGAATTTCTTTGCGGAGCGTGACCTGCATGTGCTGGAAGTGATCAGCCGGGGCGAGTACATGACTTTCGGGATGCAGGGAAAGGATATCCGCCAGCATTTTGAAAATATCAGTCCGTCAGCCATGTCCAGGATATTTAAACGTCTCCGTCTCCATGGGATCATTGAAAGGGTGCAGGGCTCATACAAATATTTCGCCACAGCCTATGGCAAAGAAATCATTGCCGCAGGACTTACCGTCAAAAACCTTGTGCTTATACCAGCATTGGCATAGGTATTTTTCTTACGCAAAAATTTTGCCATTTTGCGTCAAAAATCATTGATAAGTGGCCTAATAATGATTCTTGAAATGCCTCAGTCGATGGCATTTCCCAGGCATCAAGATGCTGCAGCATCATGATGCCGTAGAGGCGGCAGTACCACATCTTCGTCGAGCGGTGCCTGCCGTCTTCTAATTTATAGTCCTCTTTCTCCCGCTTGTTGGAGCGCTCCACAGAAGTTCTTCTGTCATATTCCTTTTCCCATGCTTTAGAGTCCCTTGGCGGTATGTTAAATAACCTTGGATTGTCATCGGTAAAGATGTGTACGGTTCTTCCATATTTTGCCGGTGAACAAGGGTGTTCACAAAAGCAGCCGCGTTTCCGGTTTGATTTCGGGCACCGGTATTTTGCCCGGTGTTTGGCAGCTTCATATCCATCCTTATGCATACGTAAGCCCATTTTACAGACAGGGACCCCATCGTCATCGATTGTGAAATCGTCCTTATAGGTAAAATGCCCGGTATGTCCGGGATTGAGGTCGATAAACGGTGTGATATGTTTCCGTCTGCAGTATTCATAAACAGGGTAAGCGTCGTGTGCGGAATCCAGAAGGAGCTTTTCAATGCGGAATTTCGGAAGATATGCTTTCATAGTGAAAAAGGAATGCAGGAAGGAAAGCATGTCATGCTGGGAGGCCCGCTCTAAAAGCGGAAACACAGGGAGATCGCGGAAGGAATCGGAAGCCACATACATGTAGAGGTGGTAACCGAAGAAATAGGATTCCCTGTGAGAGTCCCATCCCCAGTT
>CAJTGF010000156.1 GCA_910575585.1 Clostridiaceae bacterium | reverse complement strand
GGTGACGGAGGCTATAGACAAGATCGAGAAACACATGAACCAGGAAGCGCATAAATAAACAATATCAAGACCGGGACAACCGGAGAAAAGAGGAGAATATGAACGTAAATGAAATCATGCAGTATTTGTCGTATCTGTTGATCGCCATTGGAGTGATGGCTTTTATCGTATCGGTGGTGACCCAGGTGATCAAGTCCTGGCCGGGGCTTGATAAGTTGCCTACATCAGCAGTGGTGATCGTGCTGTCACTGATCCTGTGTCCGGTATCCTTTGTGGCTATGATGGCATGGCTTAAGCAGCCGATTCGATGGTATATGGTATTTGCCTGTATGATAGCGGCGTTCGTGGTGGCGCTGGTGTCCATGGACGGCTGGGAGAGGGTAAAAGAGATCTGGGAGCGCACCGGATACAAGGATAAGAAATGATTATGGATTCATGAGATTTGTGGCCGGGAGTGATCCTGGCCTTTGATATCAAAACGAAAAAGGAGAATACGATCATGAGGATATGTTTGGACGCTGGCCATTATGGCAAATACAACAGAAGCCCGGTAGACAATCGGTATTATGAATCAGACATGGTGTGGAAGCTACATCTGTTACAGAAAAGATTTCTGGAGGAGTATGGTATTGAGGTAGTGCTGACCCGGGCAAAGCAGGAAAAGGACCGGGGCCTGTATGACCGGGGAGCGGCGTCGGCTGGATGTGACCTGTTTATCTCTGATCATTCAAACGCTTCCGAGAAGGAAACAGTTGACTATCCAGTATCGTATTGCGCTATTAATGGTAGTGCAGACGGGATCGGGCTGGCTCTGGCCGAATGTGTGGAAAGGATTATGGGAACCCGCCAGAAGGCCAGAATTGAACACCGGTTCGGGAGCCATGGAGATTATTATGGGGTAGTGCGTGGAGCCACGGCAGTGGGGACGCCGGGGGTGATTCTGGAACATTCTTTCCACACGAATCCGGCAGCCACGGCCTGGCTATTGAATGACAGGAACCTGGAGGAGCTGGCCAGGGCAGAAGTGGAGGTCATAGCGGAATTTTATGGCCTGAAAAAGTCGAAGAAATCCGGCTGGATCCACGAGAACGGCGGCGAAAGATTTTACCTAGGAGACACCGGCGACTATGTGAAGAACGCCTGGTATGAACACGAAGGTCACTGGTACTGGTTTGACGGGGCCGGCCATATGGTCACGGACACCTGGTACAAGTATAATGGCGCCTGGTATTATCTGGGAGAGGACGGGGCTATGGTTAGAGGTCTTCTGGAAGATGATGGAAGCTGGTACTACCTGGATCAGGAGGGCCGGATGGCTACAGATCCGGTGGTGTTAGTGCCTGATAAGGACGGGGCATTGCAGTGGCCGGGGATGGCAGAATAGAAAGATGGCCGGGATACGGGGGATGCAAAACAGACGGCAGGTGTTATCCTGCCGCCCTTTTTACCGTTCCCTCTGGTACATATCAATTACATCCTGTTGATTCCAGCCATAATTAACCAGTGGATTGCATGCATAATTTGATAAAAATTCTTCATATTCCTGGGCGGCTATGATATGACATTCGCAGCCTTCAGAGAGTAGTCTGCCACAATACTCACAATATAATTTTTGCATATCCTTCTCACTTTCTCCTTGCATTACCCGGCAGGGACGGGATTTATTTTTCCTTAGAGACAGTTATGTTTTTGATTCCCAGCCAAGACGGAAACATTTTCTTTCCAATATACTCAAAGCGTCCTTCACTTTTAAACAAATCATCAAGGTTTTTGTAATAAGTTCTCTGTCTTTGAGGTTTTCTTTTGTTGTAATATAGAGTTTCGCAATCTGTATAATACATTTTGCTTTCTTTCTCCCGGCGTAACCCCCGCCGGGTGGGTGGTGTGGTTACTGAATATTGTGTGCGTCTATGTAAGCAATGACATTTCTGATTTTCTGCTCAATTTCAGCAACTTTCATTTCATCTTCAACAATCCACTGTTTACTATCCTCATCTCCGAAACGGCGATAACATTCTTTGCTATCTTCAAGCCGTTTCTTTACCTTTTCGAGTTGTTCGTTCCACTGCATTAAAGTTATTTCTCTCTTTGTTCCTTTAAGTATCTGCATTTTCATATCCTCCATTCTTTTGATAAGTTTAATATACACTATTTTTTATATGTTGTCAACACTTTTTTATAAATAATTTTATATAAAATAAATTTATTAATTGACTAAATATAAAATATAGTTTATACTTTCATAAAGGAGGTATGGTATGGACGTGAGAGAATATATCAAGCTGTGTTGCGTGAAAAGAGGGAATATATCAGAAGCGGAACTTGCCCGGAGAACAGGGCAAACGCCGCAGAATATGAACAATAAATATAAGCGGAATACTTTCAAAATTTCCGAACTCGAAAAGGTAGCGGAGGCTCTTGGTGCTGATTTGAGAATTTCTTTCGTGGATAAAGAAACAGGAGATCCAATAATATAAAAAATAATTTATAAAATATAATAAATATTATATAAAACTATTTACAAAATATAAAAAATAGTGTATAAT
>CAJTGF010000155.1 GCA_910575585.1 Clostridiaceae bacterium | reverse complement strand
TATATGAAATATCAGTATATAGAACTTCTGACAGCAGACAGAATCCCCATATCATTCCAACACATAGCTAATTTATGGCAGAGTTCTTCTGAGAGACCTTGCTTATCTAAATGACATTGGGTCTCATCTCCATGGCATATATTCACCCTGCCGGGACATCTCTCCTTCTCTGACTGGCAAAACCAGAATTCGCTGGCTAAGGTTTGCTCACTTAAGGTGTTTCCGGTAGGGGACGCAGCCTCAACTCTGCAGCGAAAAAGTAGCTGTTTTTTATGGCCCCAAATATATTGTTGAGGATTCCGTTGTTCCGCAAAGTGGTATGTTCGGATTTTTATGTATAGATACCCTGACAGATCGTGTTCCACTCCGAAGAACTCTCCATTCTGGCATGCCCTTTGGGTATACACCAATAAACGCTTGTTTTATATGGGCAATTAAAAATATGGCAGCCAAGACAGTCATTGACTCACACCAAAAATAGAGAAGTAGGATTCGTTCCCATAAATAACTATGCACAACCTATCACTGCAGACAAAGCAGTTATCTTTTCACTACAGAGTCGAAACAGCGTTCCCTATCGAAACCACCTTAAGTGAGCAAATCCCGGCCAGCGAATTCTGCTTTTGCCCGGGAGGGAAGGCAGGCTGTGTGCCGGGCGGGTGAATCTATGCCATGGAGATGAGACCAGGAAAGCAGGAGGGATGATACCCGACTGATTTCCGTTTTAAGGGCTCATCGGAATGTCTGGCATATCTGAACCCGAACGGCACACAGCCTGCCTTCCCTCCCGGGCCCACGACTAAATCCGCCCATTGCTCACTCAACAATACAGCAACATAACGAATTTAAAGTTCCGGTTTATCCGGGTCAGGGATCAGCCCAAAGGGGATCTCCTTTACGCTCCCTCCACCCCGTTTTTCTCACAGATATCACGAAGACAGCACGTATGGCAGTACGGCTTTGTCCGCGCCGTACACACATCCCTTCCGTGATACACCAGCCGGTGGCAGAAATCGCTCCCCTCCTTAGGAGGCACCAGCTTCCACAGAGCCATCTCCACCTTCTTGGGATCTTTCACGTTATCCACCAGCCCCATCCGGTTCACCAGCCGGATACAGTGGGTATCCGTCACAATGGCCGGCTGGCCGAACACGTCCCCCATAATAAGGTTGGCGCTTTTCCTGCCTACCCCCGGCAGCTTCAAGAGGGCATCAAAATTATCCGGCACCTTCCCCCCGTACTGATCCCGCAGGATCTTCATGCATCCGCTGATATCCCGGGCCTTGCTGTGTCCCAGGCCGCAGGGCTTTACGATCTTCTCGATCTCCTCCACCGGCGCGTCCGCCAAAGCGTCCACATCCGGGTACTTCTTATACAGATCCTCCACCACCACATTGACCCTGGCGTCGGTACACTGGGCTGCCAGCCGCACGCTCACCAAAAGCTTCCACGCCTGGTCATAGTCCAGGGTGCAGTCCGCAATGGGGTATTCTTTCTTCAAACGTCTGATAATCTCCAAAGTCAGCTCTTCTTTTGTCATGGCTGTCACTTGCTCCTCTCTTAAAAACATTCAGCCCAAACCTTCATCCCGCAGGCCCGTTATCTCCTCCCGCGCCGGTACTCCCGTATCACATCCTCGATCTTTGTGTAATCCCGCTCAAACAATTCCTCGCTGATCTGCCGTGCCAGGATCTCCTTTTGGACCCGCTCCAGTATCTTGTCAATAACAAACCGCTTTCCCTTATCCCTGTACTTTGGCATCCCGTTTATCTCCTGGATGCGGACCAGCTCCGGCCTCCACAAAAGGCCCAGCTTTCCCTTCCAGTCCACCGACGGGTTTTGGGCAGCCTCCCGCAACACATAAAAATCGATCTCCCGGCCCCACTGCTCCACCGTGATGATCCCCCACCAATCCGGCACATGTTCCCCGATATGGCTTCCGTGGGTGGACCCGACCACCACAAGATTACGATCAAAAAACCGGTCATAATCCCTGACCTGCCGCTTTAATCTGGCATAGGTATCGGCGTCGCTTTTGATCTCAATGCCTGTCAGGGCATCTTCTGTCACCATGACCGCATCCGCCCTGGACCGGCCCATCTGCTTCTCCTCCAGTATCCTGACCTTCCCGTACCGCTCCTCCAGAAACTCAAACAGCGGTTCCCTGATATCTTTATCGTACAGCATCCAAAACTCCTTACCCCTCAAAGATCCTCAAATCATGATATCATTTTTACCATTGACGGTCAAGTTTTTCCCCTGTAAGCCTTTCCATCCCCAACCCATTCCTGTATAATAGATCCGTAAACACACACGGATTTGAAAGGAACCTTTACGATGAAAAAGATTTTATTTGCAGAATACTGCAGTAAGACCCAGGGCCAGATCCATTTGTGCGGGATTTCAATAGGCGGTATGTTAGCCCTGGAATATGCTTTGGAATTACCAGACAAAATAAAGTCATTGGTTTTAATCGGCACGCCCCACAAAGTCCCCAAGGCGGCGCTTGCCATCCAAACCGCCATCTTCCGATTCCTGCCGGAATCTGTCTTTTAAAACATGGCGTTTAACAAAAAAGACACCTTTGTTTTAGACCCTTAAGAACGATTTCTTGCGCAAAATGGCAAAATAATAGAATTGCTGTTTAGTTGAGTGAGCAAAGGGCGGGGGTTGTCGCGGAGCCCGGGAG
>CAJTGF010000154.1 GCA_910575585.1 Clostridiaceae bacterium | reverse complement strand
GACAGCCGATACCGCAGCGGCAAGCCGCTGATTGTCACAACAAATTTGACACTGGAAGAATTGCAGAACCCGGAGGACACCGCCCACGCCCGGATATATGACCGCCTTACGGAAATGTGTACCCCCGTCCGCATTACCGGGGAGAATTTCAGAAAAGCCAAAGCACGGGAGAAAATGGAACACCTTAAAAAGCTGCTGAACGGAAAGGAGATTTGCCTATGACCGACACGCCCAAGAGAAGCACCGCCACCACCGCCCGCCGCCCGGATTGCGTGACAGAAGTACGCCGGGGGAACACCGTCCTTGTGGTTTCCGGCTATTTCAAACAAGGCACTACCGCCACCGCCACCGACAAGATGATGAAAGTGCTGGAAGCAGAAAGCGCAGCCGGGCACAAGCCGCCTTTTACCGCATAAACCGGGCATGAGAAAGCGGTCATGCCAGGGAGCGTGACCGCTGGAACAGGGGATTTATAATTGTGGTTCACAATCTTTCAAGAAAAAGCGCAATGACATAACGGTAACTGCTATTTTGAATTTGATTTCCTCAGATACTTTTTTGGGCGGGTTTGATAAAAGTCTTTCAATGTCTTTTGTTTCCACACCAGCCATAGCAGCAACCGTTTTCTTAGACAAGCCATGATGTGAAAGAAGCACTTGTAAAAATGCGGTTAATTTCAAATCCTTGTCCTCTGTTGCGCTTGCATAAAGGAACGAGATTTTGTTAAACAGCCTAAACCGATATGAGCAATCGTCCGGCAGAAAGTCAATGTTTCCATTCGACAAATCCTCTATGCTGTCCAGCGGTAATCCCAAATATTGGGAAAGCGTGTTTTTGTTAAAACCGTGTATGGTAATAAGTTCCTTTAACTGCTCTGTTACATTGTTTTTTTCGTCCATGTTGACCCTCTCTGTCTGTAAATTGGTTTTTGATTTTAGTAAAGTATAGCACATGAAGCCCCAATTTTCCACCACGCATTTATTGTGATAAACCTTGTTAAAAAAACGTCATATTTTTCGACATAAAGTAGCAAAAAGGACTGTACAGCAAGCCCCGCCCTATGGTATAATAAACCTACGGAATAGTGGGGCTGGCTGTCGGAAATGGAGGAAACCATGACAAGACAGACCACCCAAAAACTGATTACCGCCCTATATCCGAGATTGTCGCACGAGGACACGCTTCAAGGTGAATCCAACTCCATAAGCAACCAGAAGCGAATCCTTGAAGCCTACGCCAGACAGAACGGCTTTTCCAACCTCAAATGGTACACGGACGACGGATTCTCCGGGGCAAATTTCCAAAGACCCGGCTTCCAGTCCATGCTTGCCGACATTGAAGCGGGGCTTGTGGGAACGGTTATCGTAAAGGATATGTCAAGGTTAGGGCGAAATTACTTACAAGTGGGAATGTACACGGAAATGATTTTCCCACAGAACGGCGTCCGCTTCATTGCTATCAATGACGGCGTTGACAGCGCACAGGGCGACAACGATTTTGCGGCCTTGCGTAACATTTTTAACGAATGGCTGGTGAGGGATACGAGCAAGAAAATCCGGGCGGTAAAACGCTCAAAAGGCATGAGTGGGAAGCCTGTCACAAGCAAGCCCGTGTACGGCTACCTCATGGACGAGGACGAAAATTTCATCATTGACGAAGAAGCCGCCCCCGTGGTGAAGCAGATTTACAGCCTTTGCCTTGCCGGGAACGGACCGACCAAGATAGCCCGTATGCTCACGGAGCAGGAAATCCCCACGCCGGGAACGCTGGAATACCGCCGGACGGGAAGCACACGCCGCTACCACCCCGGCTATGAGTGCAAGTGGGCGGCGAACACCGTGGTACATATCCTTGAAAACCGGGAATACACGGGCTGCCTTGTGAACTTCAAGACCACCACACAATCCTACAAGTGCAGCAAGATTATCTACAACAGCGAGGACAAACAGGCAATCTTCGAGAACCACCACGAGCAGATAATCGACAAGGACACATGGGAGCGTGTGCAGGAGCTACGCAAGCAGCGCAAACGCCCTAACCGCTATGATGAAGTGGGCTTGTTCTCCGGCTTGCTCTTTTGTGCCGACTGCGGCAGCGTCATGTACCAGCAGAGGTATCAGACGGACAAACGGCGGCAGGACTGCTACATATGCGGCAGCTACAAGAAGCGCACGGCAGACTGTACGGCGCACTTTATCCGCACCGACCTTTTAACCGCCGGAGTGACCGAGAACCTACGGAAAGTCACCAGCTACGCCGCCAAGCACGAAGCCCGGTTTATGAAGCTGTTGACCGAGCAGACCGAGGACGGGAGCAAACGCCGCAACGCCGCAAAAAAGAAAGAACTGGAAGCGGCAGAAAAACGGATTGCGGAACTCTCCGCTATCTTCAAGCGGCTGTATGAGGACAGCGTGACCGGGCGCATATCGGACGAGCGTTTCACGGAGCTTTCGGCAGACTACGAAGCCGAGCAAAAGGAACTGAAAGAGATAGCCGCCGCTTTGCAGAGCGAACTTTCTAAAACGCTGGAAGCCACGGCAAACGCTGAAAAGTTTATGAAAGTGGTACGCAAGTACACCAGCTTTGAGGAACTTACCCCTACCCTGTTACGGGAGTTTGTGGAGAAAATCGTAATCCACGAATCGGAAGCCCTTGACGGGAAACGCCGGGGGAAGCTCCGCAGACAGGAAATCGAAATCTATTACTCTTTTGTCGGCAAGGTAGAACTGCCCGACTAAAGCCCGACCCGTCCGGCAGTCAGCCGGACAGGGAACGGCAAAATTTTTTACACTTCTTTTACTTCTTTATCTCACATGAGCAAAAAGCCAGGG
>CAJTGF010000153.1 GCA_910575585.1 Clostridiaceae bacterium | reverse complement strand
AGAAGCAGCCACACATTCAAAGAGTGCGTAATAGCTCACTAGTCGAGAGGTCCTGCGCCGAAAATGTCCGGGGCTGAAACACGACACCGAAGCTTAGGATTTGCGCGGACGCGCAAGTGGTAGAGGAGCATTCTTAGTGCGTTGAAGCGGTACCGGAAGGGGCTGTGGAGCGTTAAGAAGAGAGAATGCCGGAATGAGTAGCGAGATGGAGGTGGGAATCCTCCAGGCCGAATATCCAAGGTTTCCAGGGTAAAGCTGATCTGCCCTGGGGAAGTCGGGGCCTAAGGCGAGGCGGAAACGCGTAGCCGATGGACAACAGGTGGAGATTCCTGTACTGCATGCAGTCAGAACTGTGGGGACGCGGAAGGATAGTGTGTCCCGGGAATGAGAAGACCGGGGCAAGCGCAGGAGACGGTGGGCCGGCAAAACCGCCCATCAAGTCAAAGGCGTGAGGCGCAGCGAAGAAAAGTAGCGAAGCACACGATTCCAGCCGCCGAGAAAAGCCGCTATTGCGCTGCATGTACCCGTACCGTAAACCGACACAGGTGGATGAGGAGAGAATCCTAAGGCCGGCGGGAGAAGCATTGTTAAGGAACTCGGCAAAATGACCCCGTAACTTCGGGAGAAGGGGTGCCTGCGAGAGCAGGCCGCAGAGAATAGGCTCAAGCAACTGTTTAGCAAAAACCCAGGTCTATGCGAAACCGAAAGGTGAGGTATATGGGCTGACGCCTGCCCGGTGCTGGAAGGTTAAGAGGAGATGTGAGGGCAACCGAAGCATTGAATTGAAGCCCCAGTAAACGGCGGCCGTAACTATAACGGTCCTAAGGTAGCGAAATTCCTTGTCGGGTAAGTTCCGACCCGCACGAAAGGCGTAATGATTTGAGCGCTGTCTCAACAATGCACCCGGTGAAATTGAAGTGCCAGTGAAGATGCTGGCAACCCGCGCCAGGACGGAAAGACCCCATGGAGCTTTACTCCAGTTTGTCACTGGGGTCCGGCATTGCATGTACAGGATAGGTGGGAGGCAGAGAAGTGAGGACGCCAGTTTTCATGGAGCCGATGTTGGGATACCACCCTTGTGGTGCTGGGCTTCTAACCAGCGGCCGTAATCCGGCCGAGGGACAATGGCAGACGGGGAGTTTGACTGGGGCGGTCGCCTCCGAAAGAGTATCGGAGGCGCTCAAAGGTTCCCTCAGAATGGATGGAAACCATTCGGAGAGCGCAAAGGCAGAAGGGAGCTTGACTGTGACACCGACGGGTGGAGCAGGTACGAAAGTAGGACTTAGTGATCCGGTGGTATAAAGTGGGATTGCCATCGCTCAACGGATAAAAGCTACCCTGGGGATAACAGGCTTATCACTCCCAAGAGTTCACATCGACGGAGTGGTTTGGCACCTCGATGTCGGCTCATCGCATCCTGGGGCTGAAGCAGGTCCCAAGGGTTGGGCTGTTCGCCCATTAAAGCGGTACGCGAGCTGGGTTCAGAACGTCGTGAGACAGTTCGGTCCCTATCCGGCGCGGGCGCAGGATATTTGAGAGGAGCCGTCCTTAGTACGAGAGGACCGGGACGGACTGGCCGCTGGTGGATCTGTTAGGCATCAAACCTATGGCAGAGTAGCCAAGCCGGGAGGGGATAAACGCTGAAGGCATCTAAGCGTGAAGCCCCCCTCAAGAAGAGATATCCCATTCGAAAGAAGTAAGACCCCTTGAAGAGAACGAGGTAGATAGGTCAGAGGTGGAAGTGTGGCGACACATGGAGCTGACTGATACTAATCGGTCGAGGGCTTGACCAGAGAATGGAAGCGCGAAGGCGGAAGATGGAGAAGAGAGTGGATGGAAGAGAAGATATAGTACAGTATGTGGTTTTGAGGGTATGTGGAGATAAGAAAAAAGCAATGATCCTTGATAGCTCAGTCGGTAGAGCATGCGGCTGTTAACCGCAGTGTCGTTGGTTCGAGTCCAACTCAGGGAGTTAGGCACGAGAGGAAGGCAAAGGAAGCCGGCGGTGCGAGAAGAAAGAGGGCCCCATGGTCAAGCGGTTAAGACATCGCCCTTTCACGGCGGTAACACGAGTTCGAATCTCGTTGGGGTCATTAAGCCTATAGTTAAATACGGCGCAGTAGCCAAGTGGTAAGGCGTGGGTCTGCAACACCCTGATTCACCGGTTCAAATCCGGTCTGCGCCTCTTAAGGACCATAGAAATCAATGTCATTAAGAGAATCGTTTCTATAACAAAGAAAAAAAGCCCACCTGCTATATACAGTGCAAACAGGTGGACTTTTTTCTTGTTTTTAGGGGATTTTAGTAATTATGGGCTATGGATATTTCCCAATTCGCTCTCATGTTCCCAATGTCTCTAAATGCAACAATAATGAATGTTTATCTGTCCATACTTTCGGGAAATTTTGGGAATTGGCTTTATAAATTGGAATTTGCATTTTATAATTTTTCTATCTCTTTCAATGCTTTTTGGATGTCCTTATAAACTAATGGTTGCATACTATCATCATAAATACAGATATTAGCTTGATGAAGTGCGGAAAGAATATCATTCCTCAATTCTGGTTTATCCTTTGCAATAATCGGCAACAGCTTAATACATTGTCTTGCTGTAATGGGTTTAATATCTGTTATGTGCTTTAAATAGTTATCAATGATTTCATCAATTTTATAATCTTTATCCCATTTTGCATTATAGGCAATCAATGTAAGTCCTCTTGTACGAATATAAGAATTATCACGGTCGAGCATATTGCTTAATCTATCCATATAAGGATAAACCCGATCTGTTTCTATGCTTTCTTTTTGCAATTCCTGTAATGCCTTGTATGCAACATTATTATTTTTGTCGAACAATAATTCAAAGGTTTCTGCTATATTAAGTGGCATAATATCCTCCTTTGCAAATTTATGTACTCTCGGAATCTCTCCTGCACCTGCCTTTGTGGATGATTTTCCGCCATATGCACATAAATTTAATCAACGTACGTTCCACGTACGCCTCATAAATTTATGCACATCTGACAAAAAATCATCTCACAAAATCAGGCACAAAGAGAC
>CAJTGF010000152.1 GCA_910575585.1 Clostridiaceae bacterium | reverse complement strand
TCATTGAAAGGGTGCAGGGCTCATACAAATATTTCGCCACAGCCTATGGCAAAGAAATCATTGCCGCAGGACTTACCGTCAAAAACCTTGTGCTTATACCAGCATTGGCATAGGTATTTTTCTTACGCAAAAATTTTGCCATTTTGCGTCAAAAATCATTGATAAGTGGCCTAAGCAGACGCTTCGCCTGCTCCATTTTATTTGCTTTTGGAGCGATACCGCCTAATACTTCATCTGCCGTAATCTCATAATCCCCCAACCACTGAAAACCGTCCTCCGACAATGCAAATGCTTTCGGGTGTCCGAACGCCGCAAGGTTGTTCTTAATCTGCACCACAGCCCTTATATTTTCTTCTCCCTCAACCCTGCCGACTAAGAGAACGCTTCTTGCGACTGCAAAGAAATCAATCGAACCCATTCCCCGGTATGCCGCTTTATTTCCTGCCGCCTTGTTCATATGCCCGACAAGGACAATTGCACACTGGTATTTCTCTGCCAGTGCCGCTAATTTCTTCGTCATATCCCTTGCTTCGTTTGCTCTGTTCATATCCATACCGCCGCCCAAATAGGCTTGTATCGGGTCTAAAATCAACAGCTTTGCGCCTGTCTTTATAACAGCTTCTTCCAAGCGTTCATCTATCATGGAAAGAGATTTTATCTTTTCGTCAATGACCGAGATTTTCTCACAGTCTGCCTTTGCCTGTTCTAACCGAGGCTTCACCGTATCGGCAAGACCGTCCTCTGCACTCTGATAGATGACATTCAATGGCTCTGTAAAGTTCATTCCTCCGTCTAAACTTTCTCCCTTAGACAACTTCGCCGCTATATTCAGTATAAATGTTGTCTTTCCATCGCCCGGATCGCCTTGAACAATAGTCAGCTTGCCATATGGGATAAAGGGAAACCACAGCCAAGAAACTTCCTGCGACTGTATTTCTGACAATTTAATTAACTGTAATTCTGTTTTTGTTTCTTCCATAATGCCCTCCATTTCTGAAAAATCGTTGTCACTGGAAGAAACCTCTGCTATACTTGTATGGTGGATACTGATAACAGAGGTTTTCCAGTTATCACAGCCCTAACAGTTGCCGCTGTCGGGGCTTTTTTCTTCTCCGTTGGCGTTTCCCTGCCACAGATATTTTGCTCCGTCCAATACCCACAGGATAGCTTTCAGCATATCAAGACAGTCATTCCGCATATCTTCCAGTCCCTCCGGCGTTAAATCAACATCTGCCTTTTCAAACTGTTCCGTCACTTCCCGGATATTTGTCTGCATTATCTTTAGTTCCTCTACTAACTGATAAACCAGTTCTTTTTTACCGACCACGCACACCCGGTTATAAATACAGGAACGGACAAAATAATCTTTCTTTGAAAGTCCGCTTGCTAAAATCCTTGCTTCGATTTCCTCCCTCTCTCTAGGGGAAATGCGAAAGCTGATTGTCGGGTATTTATGCACTCCGCTCATTCTTCTTCCTCCCTGCTGTTCTCCATCTCCAATTTATCTGCAAGTTCTCCCTGCTTATTGGGATATAAATGTGAATAAGTATTTAATGTTGTTTCAATTTTCTCATGCCCCAACCGTTCCGCAATCGCTAATGGCGTAAAACCCATTTCCACAAGTAACGAAGCGTGGGAGTGACGAATATCGTGCAAGCGTATTCTTTTCACTCCCGAAGCCTTGATACCTCTGATAATCTCATGCTCCATATAGGATTTTGTAAAACGGAACATTCTTTCGTCTGCCATAATTCCGTATAAGTGCGAAGTATACTCTTTTAATTCCTCTGTCAGAAACGGCGGTATCGTTATGATACGTTTGCTCTTTGGCGTTTTAGGCGGTGTGATAACATCCCTGCCCTCTATCCGCTGATAAGACTTGTTTACGGAAATGGTGCGCTTCTCTAAATCAATATCATTGTAGGTAAGAGCAAGTAATTCTCCAATCCTCATTCCCGTCCAGTAAAGGAGCAGAAACGCCATTTTTGTTTCCGGCTTGTTCTCCACAGTCACAAGAAACTGCTTAAATTCCTGTTTCGTCCAAAACTCCTTTTCCCCAGCATGGCTTTTTCCAATACTCCCGGCTTTCCTGCAAGGATTGTCTTTCAAGTCATAATACCGAACCGCATAATTGAAGATTGCCGACAACTGATTATTGACCGTTTTCAGATACGTTTCTGAATATTCCTTTTTCATTAGTGCATTTTGCCACGCCCGAATGTCGGAAGCCTTAATCTCATTCATGTTCTTTTTCTTGAAATACGGAATAATTTTCTGTCAAATAATGAATTTCTTTGTACGCATGGTGTTTTCACGCAGACGGTGTTCCATATCCTCATAATAGATTTGTACGAAGTTTTCAAAATTGATGTCTAAATTCCTCTGTTGCTGTTGCAGAAAGTCACGTTCCCACTGTTCCGCTTCCGCTTTTGTCTTAAATCCCCTCTTGTTCTTTTTGTGGCTTACGCCTTGCCAGTCCTCATAATAGAACTGGCAACGCCACATCTTTCCGTCCCTTGTCGCTGACATAAAATCTCTCCTTTCCTACATGGCTACGGTCAGACCGTAGAATTTTTCTTCAAAGTATTTTGTCGGGACTTTACCGCATATTGTCCGATATCCCTTTGCTTTCAGTTCCTCATTCAGCCCCCGGATAATCTTGTAGGCATAACCCGTTGATACACCAAGTATTTCAGCCGCTTCATCTGCCGTTACATACATTTTCTTTCCATTCTCCATATAGTCCTGTCCTTTCCTTTTTTACCTTAGGTACACATATGTGACCTTTATGTTTTTATTATACGGTACACTTTTGTGAACGTCAAGTATTTATTTTAATTTTTTATACACAAATGTGTCCTGATGTGATAGAATTGAACTAAGCAATAACGAAAATCACATAACTTCTCGGAATCTCAATGAATGAGATTCCAACTGAAAATTGACAACTGAATATCGTGCAGGAAAAGAAATTTGAGAAAAATGGACATAAACATTGGACATAGCGGGTACTATGCCTTGAAAAATCTTATGGAATCGCTTAAGATATCATTATTAGGCGGT
>CAJTGF010000151.1 GCA_910575585.1 Clostridiaceae bacterium | reverse complement strand
CTGAAAGCGCAGCTTCAAGCAGCATAACAGCAGACTTTTGACAACTGAATAACAGCCAGGTATTGAATTTTCAGGGTGCATAGGCAAAATCTATGTGCGAAGTTTGAGTTATAAACGAATTCCTATCAATTTGCCTAAAAAAATTTGATAAAATCGCCAACTATTAAAATAGGGTGGAATTTAGTCCTGCACTGGAATTTACTTTTTCAAGTCAGCTTTTGTGCAGGATTATATTTTTATAAATTCTTATCCAGATAGTCATATCGCAAATGACCTTGTTCCACCTTTGCGTGGTTCAAAATCTGAATAAAATGTTTGTTCTGATTTTCCAACGCCTTTTGATATCCGGCCTCTGTCAGAAACAGCCTCATCCGTTTACCTTTATCTCCTATGGGAGATTCCCCCGAAATCACATCAAACACAACCATATGCGTCACCTCTGGGTCAAAGCGTTCCAATGCCATGATGTCATGACCTTCCAGTTTCTGAGCGCTGGACTCCTGCCGAGCCACAGCAATCATCTCCCCAATGGTTCTTGCTTTCCGAGGAAGGTGATAATTTCTCTGAATATCACAGATCAGCTTCTTGCAGTCATCCTCTGAAAGTTCACGGAGTTTCTTTAACAGATTTTCAGCAATATTCTTCTTATCATGGTCACGGGTATACCGGCAGAATATAGCAATTTCCTGTATCGCATCATACCTGTGGCAGCCCTCCAGCTGGAATACCATTCTTTTTTCATCCTCAGTCAATGTTATCATATATTTCCTCCAATCCGGCCTGATTGCCTGTAAATATCATATAGCTGTTTATTTTTATTCCCCCACATCCTTATCATCTGGAAAGAACTTCTCCAGAATGTCAATGCTGTCTTTGGACGTATACCCCCACAGAATAGAACTGAGTGCGTCAATAGCCTCCCGCCTTCTACGGTAATAGGTGCGGAAACTGATATCCCGGATATGGGGGCGCAGCTTCTCTATGATCTCTTCCACGTTTCGCAGCTGCTGTGGGGAAAGGAAAGAGTAATACAGCAGCCAGAAATAATTCTCCCCATTCTTATGTTTGGTACGGAGCAGGTCAATGGAAGTGTCCAGTAGTTTCAGCATCCGGTGGCTCCGTTCGATACATTTGGCATGGTGTTCGATGCTGCGGTCTGACAGATCTATCCCTGCCACATAGACAGATTCCAGAAAATCCTCAATGGAACTTCCATATTCGATCTCAAACCGACTACGTACCTGCTGGACAGACAGCTCCAGGCTCCACACCACATCCCTGTATTTTTTCAGCAGCTTCCAGGTATCATGGTACAGCGGGTTATCGGCAATGTTCATTTCTTCCTGATTCTTTTTCATGCCTTGGCACCTCCTTCCCTGTCTTTTTCGGTAGGAAAGAGCGTCAGCTCAAAGGTGTAGACCGGCTTATCATCCCCGCAGGATACAGTCATTCCGAACCGTACAGCCCCCTTCTTTATGTGGGATATATACTCTTCCCTGCAGGCGTCTGATAAAGGATATAACTTATATACGGATTTGGGGCACCGGAAACAGGAAATCCCCTGTGCATCAAGGACTTGCGCCATTTTTGTAATGACTGCTTCCATGTTAGATTTTGAAACGCTGGACAATTCCTCTGAAACGCATACCTCGTGCTCTGTGACAGCGGAATCTGCCTGTGGTTCTGTTTCCTTCGGCAGGGTGACATTGATTTTCAAGACCATGGCAACCTCTTCTTTGTCAACGAGGACATCTGATATCTGGAACATGGTGGAAAGATAGCTGTGCAGATAGATCACGCTGCCTGTCCTTCCGGGGAAAGACATTAAGGAGATATAGTCCATATCAGCGAATTTTTTCAGCACACGCCCTGTTGTGGCTTTGGAGATGCCCCAGCGGACAGCCATCTCACTGTAGGCTACCAGAGGAGAGCCGGTGCCGTTGCGGAGATAGACAACCGGACCGATCTCCGAACCCTGCACCTGGCTGTCATTGTAGACAGCGGACATCCACAGATCCAGCAGGATATCCATTTCCGAACAGCGGCCGGCGCTGACCAGTTCCGTTGCAACCACAGTCGGCATAAAGAAAAAGCCCGTATCTTTTTGACAGGGGCAGTTGTAGTCCAATACGGTATTATGTTTTTTCCAGTCACGGATTTTGTATTTGACCACCTTTCCACGGTCCAGAAAAAGATAGGAGATAAGGTGGCGTTTCTGCAGTTCGTCCAGGATGGAAACTGCCTGGCACTGGAAACGGGTACGGAACCATGCGGACAGTTCTTTCACGGTGCAGATCCACTCACCGGGATATACCGTATAGCCGATACCATCTATGCGGAGGTAAGAAGTACGGAAGTTCGCATAGTTGCAAAGTACCGTATAATAAAAAAGATCGGAACCCCCGCCTGTGCGAATGCTCCGGTCTGCCATTAAGTTCTGAATAAATTGCCGGTAAATCCGGCAGCGTGGATAGTCCACAACCTGTTTGATCTCTAATTGATATTCTGACATAGAACCCTCCATAAATTAGAGAAGCCTGTTTTGGAATAAAAGAATCCGTTTTTGTTGTCGGCCGGTGTGGGCTGTGATAGAATGAGACTATCCGATGCGGCTCAGGGCTTTCCGCCTGAGTACACATCCGCAACAAAATATAGACTTTAAAAATTGAATTGATTTGCATGAATCAGCATAGAAATCAAACGGTGATTCTGCTAATTTTTTGCTAATCGACGTTCCTAAAAACGGCTTCTGCTAATTTTTTGCTAATTTGATGAAAATGGATAGTAGTAGATAAAATTGTGCAATATGCAATAAAAAAGCACAATAAGATGGGTTCTACGAGGACACTTTAGACATAAAAGAGCATGAAAAGATGTGTAAGGTAACCGTAGGACAAGGTATAAGTTTTCCTCCTAATATCCCGGTCATCAAAGTCCGTGGAGGTAAAAAAGCTCTTTTCATAAACTTCATATCGTTCAAGTCCTCGTAGCTCAGCTGGATAGAGCACACGCCTCCTAAGCGTGGGGTCGGAAGTTCAAATCTTCTCGGGGACGCTGAAATGCCGTAACTTCAAGGGTTGCGGCATTTTTGTTCCTTCAGGGATTCCAACATGCCCTCCTTTCATAACCTTATTTTCGACCTGCCGCCTGTAGGGGAAGTCCGAAATGGATTAGAACCCCCTTGCGGGAAAAACAAGGTCTGCTAATCATTCTGCTAATT
>CAJTGF010000150.1 GCA_910575585.1 Clostridiaceae bacterium | reverse complement strand
ACGGAAACAAAGGCGCTTATGTCACGCTTTAGAAGCGGAAAAAACCTTGTAAATCAGGCACTTTCGGAGCGTGTCGGAGGGGAGGCAATACTTTTTATCATTGACACCCCCAAAGCCCCCTTAAAATGCGTACAGAGGCTTAAAAAAGCTATTCAGAACAAAAGGAGCAACTAAATGACAGAGAACCGACGATTTTATTACCTCAAGCTGAAAGAGAATTTTTATAACAGCGAAACCATGGTCATCCTGGAGAGTATGCAGGACGGCCTTCTGTACTCCAATCTCCTGCTCAAGATGTATTTGATGTCGCTGAAAAGCAGCGGCGTACTCCTGCTGAATGACTACCTGCCCCATACCGTGCAGACCATAGCCACCTTTACCCGGCATCAGGTAGGCACGGTGGAGCGGGCTTTGAAGATATTCCAGGAGTTTGGCCTTGTGGAGATACTGACGGACGGAGCCTATTACATGAGCGACATCCAGCTGCTGATTGGCCAGTCGTCCAGCGAGGGGGAGCGGAAGAAAAAGGAGCGCATGAGGCTGAAACGCCAGAACCTGCTCCCGTCCGGGGAAGCGGACATTTGTCCGTCCAATGGCCGGGTGGACAAATGTCCGCCTATATTAGAGTATAGAGATAAAGAGATTAGAGATAAGAGTATAGAGAATAGAGAGGGGGATATGGCACACGCCTATGGGAGATACCGGAATGTGTTTCTATCTTCTGCGGAACTGGCAGAACTCCAGACGGAACTTCCCTCTCTCTGGGAACAGTACATTGAGCGGCTGTCCGAGTACATGGAATCCAGCGGAAAAGGATATAAAAACCATGCGGCCACAATCCGGCGCTGGGCGAACGCCGACAAAAAGAAGGAGGAACCGCCTGCCCGGAACCGGGATTACAGCGTAGAGGAAGGAGAAACCATATGATTGAGATTACCGCAGAAGTCCGGGCGGCCATTGATCGGGCCGCCGGGGATATGGAGCTTGCCGGGGACGAATACATAGAACCGGCTGACGGGCTTATCCACTGTAAGAAATGCCGTGGCAGCCGCCAGACTGTTGTGCCCAGGTTCGGAGGCTCCGGCTATTTCATGCCCCGCTGCCTCTGCTCCTGCCAGCAGAAGGCGCAGGAGGAACGGAAAGCCATGGAGGAACAGAGGGAACGCATGGAGCGTGTCAAACGCCGGAAGGCGCAGGGACTTCAAGACCGATACCTTTATGATTACACTTTCTCCAACGATAATGGCCAGAATCCTATCATGGAGAAAGCGCACGCCTATGTGGAGCATTGGAAGGAGGCATACCGTGACAATACCGGCCTTCTGCTCTTTGGTGATGTGGGAACCGGGAAATCCTTTTTTGCCGGCTGTATCGCCAATGCTCTGCTTGACCGTGACGTGCCGGTGTTGATGACAAATTTCCCGTCTATTCTGAACCGGCTGACCGGCGTGTTTGCCGAGGACAGGGCAGCCTTTATCGCCAGCCTGGACGATTACAGCCTGCTTGTCATTGACGATTTAGGCGTGGAGCGCAGTACCGAGTATGCCATGGAGCAGATGTTCACCGTTATTGACAGCCGATATCGGAGTAAGAAGCCGCTGATTGTCACGACAAACCTGAAACTGGAAGAAATCAAGAACCCGCCAGACATTGCCCACGCAAGGGTTTATGACCGCATACTGGAACGGTGTGCGCCGGTTCTCTTTTCCGGAAAGAATTTCCGGGAGGAAGGAGCCAGGGCGACCAAAGCGGCGGCGAAGGAGATTGTAAGTAAGGAATAACAAAACCTGATTGCATGAAAAGGAGAATTTATGGGCAGCGAGAAAATTACAGAGAACACTACCACCACAGCACCGGCTAAGGACGCTCCCGCACTGGTGAAGAAGATTGGCCGGACTACCTACATTGTGAGGGTTCATTTCAGCAAGACCAGCAAGGAAACCATGAGCGACAAAATCAAGCGTATGCTGAAAAATGAGATACAGCAGATGTGAAAAAACGATAACGGCAAGAAGCCGGGATTCAGAAATACGCTGGCTCCCGGCTTGTAAAATCAGGAGGTTTATGGTAGTATGGAGATACGAAAACGAAAGGGAAAGCAGGTGGGAAGATTGACAGTGACGGAACAGATAGACCAGAAACATCAGGAAGATTTACAGAGGCTAAGAGGCTTTCGCCTGCTTGATGATGACTTCCTCACAAAGTGTTTTGAGGGAGATACGGCAAGCATAGAACTGGTATTGCAGATTGTACTGGAAAAGCCGGATTTAAAAGTGCTGGACGTTCGCACCCAGGTATTTGTGGAGAATTTGTTGAATCGTTCAGTAAGGTTTGATATTCTTGCTACTGACAGTACCGGTGCTAAAATAAATGTTGAAATCCAACGAGCCGATAAAGGAGCCGGGAGAAAAAGAGCAAGGTATAATTCCAGTATGATGGACGCAACTCTTTTGAAGAAAGGTGATGATTTTGACAATCTTCCAGAAACATGGGTAGTGTTTATCACGGAAAATGATGTGATAGGAAAAGGGCTGCCGCTCTATCCGGTTGAGCGCTGCTTTTTAGGAACCGGAGAAAGATTTGAGGACGGTTCACATATACTGTATGTAAACGGCGCTTATCGTGGAGATACACCAATCGGAAAACTCATGCATGATTTTTCATGTACGAATGCGGCAGATATGTATTATACGACACTGGCAGACAGAGTTCGTTTTTTCAAGGAAAGTAAGGAGGGCATTTTAATCATGTGCAAAGTCATGGAGGATATGAGAAAAGAATCTTTACAAGAGGGCATAAAAGAAGGGGCAATAAATACTGCTAAAAGAATGCTGACAGATGGAATATTGACACTTGAAAAAATTGCGGAATATGCAGGACTTCCTCTTGACGAAGTAAAAAAACTGAAAGCAGAGCGGACAGCATAAAACAAAACCGTAGGCCGGGAATCTAAAAACAGGTTCCCGGCCTTATTTTTTGCCCTGAAATGTAAATTTTCTATGAATTTGATTAAAAAGTCCTTTACAAAACGTCACTGGCAAGACCCTGAAAAGTATTTTAATTTCCTGCGGGGCCAGGCTTGCCCCATTTGACATCGCCGCCGTCCGGGAAATGATGGCTTATGACGAACTGGGGCTTGAGAAGCTGGGGGACGAAAAGACCGCTCTCTTTGCGGTGGTGTCGGACACTGATCCCACCTTTAACTTCCTCTCGGCCATGATGTACTCCCAGATGTTTAACGTCCTCTGCGACCGGGCCTTGAAGGTTTACCATGGCAGGCTCCCCGTCCATGTGACCTGCCTGTTTGACGAGTTCGCCGTGCGCTCGTAAGCGGAGCCCATTTGTTCCGCGCGGGCTTGTTTGTAATCTATCTTTAGCAAGATAGTAGGTTCAATGTGAGGGCTTCGTTTGAAG
>CAJTGF010000149.1 GCA_910575585.1 Clostridiaceae bacterium | reverse complement strand
CTGAAAGCGCAGCTTCAAGCAGCATAACAGCAGACTTTCGACAACTGAATAACAGCCAGGTATTGAATTTTCAGGGTGCATAGGCAAAATCTATGTGCGAAGTTTGAGTATGTCAATTTTAGCATAGATAGGTAGGGGAGAGGAACATGAAAGATCTGAAGCAAAAACAGTAACTATTCCTCGCCGCCACAGACAATTTTTGGTAAATCTCTGGTTGAAGTAAACAAGTATGATATGGTACAATAAAAAATGTATTCAGGACTCTTTGTCCGGAATACAAGACAACTGCCCATCAAAGAGGGCAGAAGTTGACGACTCTGTTATGAGTTGCCTGATCACATTAACAGGAGGTTCTATGGAGATGGAACGAAGGAAACGAAGAAACTGGATGTTGGTGATGATGCTGGTGATTGCGGTGACGTTTTCGAACGTATGTCCGATTATTGCGGCTGAATTGCCTGATCAAATGGCTTTGGAGAAGCTCAGAGAGTCGGAAAAGTCACTCAGTAAAGAAGACCAGAGAGAGGGAGAGGTGAATGGCGCAGGGATTTATGACGAGGACAGCATAGAGAAGGGAACAGAAGTTTCCACGCCTTCCAATGCTCAGAAGCCGGAAGTTGAGGACGAGGAGATCTCTGACGACTTTGAGGAGGTCTTTGAAGATGAGGAGCTTGAAGACGAGGGGATTCCTGGCGGTTTTGAGGAGATCTTTGAGGATGAGGCACTTGAAGAGGAAGGGATTCCTGACGACCTTGAGGAGGAACCTGGTGACATTGCCGAAGATAAAACCCTTGAGGAGGAAACACCAAAGGAATTGGTATGGGTTTGGTCTGATGGGGAGCTGATTTTGATGGAAGCCGAAGAAGGGGATGATTTATCCGCTCAGTTTTTTGAGATTGCAAGGGCATCTGGTGCTTGTCCGACGTATGAGGAAGCTTATAATGCGATGATCGGCATGAAAGATGTGTATCATGAAGGGATGCCCTGGACGAATTTTCAGCCTTATGGGAGCGAGGGATCTTCACCGTACTATCGCTTTCGGGGAGGGAAAGTAAACGGAGCGAGCCTGGGAGTTGGCTGCGCGGCATTTGTCTTTGAGTTGAGTGACGCGGCTTTTGGAGATATTCCCGCAAGGACCATTAACAATGGAGGGTTCAAGTATGAAGACGTGAAGGTGGGAGACATTCTGCGGGTGAATAACAGCCACTTTGTTATCATTCTTGAGGTCAATCCTTTCGGAGTGACGGTTGCTGAGGGGAATTACAATAAGAGCGTGCATTGGGGACGGGTGCTGAGTAAGGCGGAAGTTATGAACGCGAATTTTATTGTGACCCGTTACCCGGCAGGATATTCGGAAGATCTGGACGTGGATGAGGTGGTTCAGAGCGGAACAGAAGGCAGTTTAAGCTGGACGCTGACCAAAGGAGGGACATTGACGATCTCCGGAAATGGCGCGATGCCAGATCATACCAGCACGGATAGTCCGACTTGGGAGCCGTTTGCTGCCAGCATTAATCAAGTAATCATTAAGGATGGCGTGACAAGTATAGGCAGCTATGCTTTTTACAACAAAAGTTCGATAATGAGCGTACAGATTCCAGAGACCGTTACGAGCATCGGGGAGGCGGCGTTTAAAAATTCGGGTCTGATGTCAGTGACGGTGCCAGGAAGTGTAAAAGGAGTTGGAGATGAAGCGTTCTACGCTTGTCAAAATCTGAAGTCAGCAACATTCCATGAAGGCGTGGAGCGTATTGGTGTTAGCGCATTCCAAACTTGCGGAATTGCGTATCTGGATTTTCCATCCACCATCAATTTTGTGGGGGCTGGCGCATTCAAGGAGTGTAAAAGTTTAAAACGGGTGAGATTTGCGAAGAGCAAGCAGGCAGTAACATTGGAAGATAATTTGTTTCTCGAATGCTGGGAATTGTTAGATGTAACTTTGCCGGAAAAAGCGGATAAGATAAGCTCGGGTATGTTTGGAAGTTGTCATGCATTACCATATCTGTATATTCCTGCGGGAGTAAAAGTTGATGGAATGGGAGATAGTGGTTCGCCGTTTGCGGGATGTGGGTTGAAGACGATAGACTTTGGCGGAACTGAAAGCGAATGGCAGACAAGTGGCGGCAAGGCGGCATTGACTTATGCTGGTATGACAAACACGGTGACTGTGAATTACAACGTACCTTTTGATGATCCCTTTGCGGACATTGACGGCGATCCAGGAGAGTTTGTGACCTGCAACCATGTGGACAATGACGGCAACGGACGCTGCGATATCTGTGATTCAGTGATGTCAACCGATCCAACGGATCCAAGTGAGCCGGTTAAGCCGGAGGAACCCAGTAATCCGGACAATAGCCAGAAACCGGGAGATACTGGAAACAGCGGCAACACATCCGGAAGCAATTCCAGCGGCAGTTCAGGCGGATCCGGCAGTTCTTCGGGAAGCAGCTCCGGAGACAGTTCTTCGGGAGACGGCGCTTACAAAAGCAGTTCAGGGAAGTCCCCAAACAGCACAAGCGGAAGCTCTGATAAGCCAGTTTCGACAAACACCACGACAAATGCAGCAGGGGAAAAGGTTGAGACTGCCAGATGGTCGGATGGAACCGTAGTTGTGACCACCACGGATGCTGCAGGGGCCATGAAGTTGGAAGTTGACTTGGCGAAGCAGACCGTGGAAACGGCGCAGCGAGGTGAGAAAGCGGCGGCTTTGCACATAGCCCCCATACAGGTGACCAACGACATAGCAAAGGCGGCGCTGATAACGGTTAAAATAGGTAAGAAGCCCCGGGACATCGTAAACCCGGATGCAGCCGTTACAAAGCCGGTGAAAGTATTGGTTCCGGTGACTGCTTCGGGCGCAGGCACGGTAGCGGTTCTGGTAAAGGCAGACGGGTCAACTCAGATCATAGAAGATTCCACTTTGATCGAAGGCGGAATGGTGGTGCCGGTGTCTGACGGTGATACCGTGAAACTTGTAGATCTCAGCAGAGCGTTTGCGGATGTGGCGGCAGACGCCTGGTATAAGGAAGCAGTTAATTACGTGACGGCCAGGAATTTATTCCATGGTGTGACGGAGACAACTTTTAATCCGGCTGCGCCCATGACATGCGCTACACTGGTGACAGCCTTAGCACAGATCGAAGGCTTGGATACACAAGGCGGAGCGACCTGGTATGAGAACGGTATGAGTTGGGCAGTGACAAGCGGAGTGATTGATGCCGGGATAGATCCGGAGAGTACAGCCACCAGCGATCTGATCAAGATTTACGAAAGATATTTTGATACAACGATCAATGACCAGCTGCCGGCGATGTTAACCCGGGCGGAGGCAGCGCAGATGTTATTGAACCTTAAGAGATGCAGGCCGTAATCGAACCTTTTTATTTCTCAAGGGAGACGAGGCCCAAAATAACAGTTGACATTTCATTCAAATATGCTAAGATATACCATCCCATCTTCGACACTTGAATGATAAAAAAGCCGATAATCCGCATAAATATGGGAATTATCGGCTTTTCTTTTTTAGGATATGCTGATGGACAAAGTCGCGTTTAATGAGAGCGGGTATAATTCCCCGCCCCTTGGGGCGTAACAAACTTTTCAGATAACTAGAAGGTGATATAATATAAGCGGAAAGGAGATGTGTAGATGAGTGAACATA
>CAJTGF010000148.1 GCA_910575585.1 Clostridiaceae bacterium | reverse complement strand
TTGCCGGACAAGGCGTTTTGTGACGGATGCCTGGCCTATCTGAGGGAAAATCCAATCATACCCCTGACAGACCGGAATTTTGTCTCCGCTCCGGATGTGGTGGAGTATGACTTAAAAGCCACTTACTATCTGTCTAAAAGCGACATGGGCAATGCGGATGCTATCCGGGAGTCCATAGAGGAGGCAAAAAATACATATCTGAACTGGCAAAAGACGAAAATAGGGCGGGACATCAATCCTGATGCTCTGACCGAATTTGTCCGGGCAGCCGGAGGAAAACGGGTGGCTATCCAATCGCCTGCCTTTACCGTTATCCCGGAAACCTCTGTCGCCATGGAGCGTGCGGTTGAGTTTGTGTATGGGGGAATGGAAAATGATTAAGCTGGCGGATTATGAGTCGGCAAAGGCGTTTCCGGCTGAAATGAGGACACCGGAGCGGATCGCTCTGGCTTACGCCTTTGACAGACAGAAAAAGAAGTTTATAGAGCGTATGGAGCGGGCTTATATGTGGGCTGACCTGGAAAAGGTGGAGGAGCGCTACCTGGACGCTCTGGCGGTGGAGAACCGGGTTCTTTTTTACGACGGGACTCTGCCTGCCGAGGTAAAGCGGAATTTGATACAAAATTATCTGTACTGGCATATTAAGCTGGGTACCCGGGGAGCGCTGGAAGAGATTATCAATATTATCTTTAATAACGAGAATACCTCCATCGAAGAGTGGCAGGAGTATGGGGGCGATCCATACCATTTCAGAGTGCTTGTAGATCCAGGGAAAACAAATCTGCAGGTGGATATGGAGGCCATGATTTATAAAATCAACCTGTATAAAAGGGCCGCGGCCCGCCTGGACGGCGTATGGATAAGGAAGTATAAGAAGACCAGGCTTTATCTTTCCGTGAAGAAAGAGATGCTTGTGGAAATGGAGATAAAGCCGGAGCCGTATGTGAAAAACCTGGAGAGAGCGATAACCCTGTCTGTAAAGGACGGTAATTTCAGGTTTGTAAAAGCCTGTTATCCGAAAAAGTCGGACATCGAATGGCCGGATCCCTTTGTGCGAAATGTGGAGGGGAAAACCACCATATTTGCGAGAGGGATAAATTTCAGGTATGTAGAGGCTTACTACCATAAAAAAGATGAGGTGAGAGCATGACGGGAACTGTGATAACAAAAAAGGGGATACAGCTGCTGGTTAAGGTGCTGGCATCGGAAACCATGTTGAAGTTTACCAGGATAGAAGTGGGGACAGGGGGACTTCCGGCCGGCTATGACCCGGCCAACATGGTCAGGCTAAACCGCTATAAGATGGATGCGGTGATCGCCAAATGCAAGGCGGACGGAGACGTGGCCAAGATTACCATGCAGCTTGGCTCCCAGGGCATCGAAAGCGGGTTCATTATGTCAGAGATTGGGATTTACGCGGAGGATCCGGATGTGGGAGATATTCTGTATGCCTATCTGGACCTGCAGGATGATCCCCAGTATATCTATGCGGAGGGAGGCCAGGCGCAGAAATTTTTGATGTTTACGCTGGAGGTGGCCATTGAGGAGGCGGCGAAGGTGGTCACCTATATTAATCCGGAAGGGTTGATTACGAGGGCGGAATTTGAGAGGGAACTTAGGGATGTGAAGGAGGAGCTTGCCAGGGAAAACGAGAAGACCCGGAAGGAGTTTGAAGAGCTGAAAAACAGTTCCGGAACTGCGCAGGAGTATGATCCAGACCCGGAATTGTCTTATTGTGTGGGAGATTACCGGATGCATCAGGGGATTTTGTATAAATGCATTAAGGATACTTCGGGGGAATGGGATGAGGAGTGTTGGGAGAGGACGGACGCATTAGGGGAGATAAATTGGCTGAAAAGCAGTTTGAAGGATTTGAAAGAATTATTTATGAGTATGCTTAGCAGCCTTACCGAGCCTGTAAACATTACGATTCCCGCGTCCGGGTGGAGTAACGCGGCGCCCTTTGCCAATCGTGTGGCGGTTGCGGGGGTCAGCGCCAAAGATAACGTGGACATCACGTTTATCCCTGCGCAGGGAGCCACCAACGCCCAGAATATCGCGGCATGGGAGGGGTATGTGAATATCAACTATTCCGTGACAGAGGATGGGGCAATCGTCTTTTACGCGCTGGAGGAAAAGCCAGGGGTCAATATTGCGGTAGCGGTTAAGGGCATGGTAAGGAGATAAGGAGGCGGATCATGGGGATCGGATTTAAAAGAGGCGGAATGGTCAGCTATGCCATGATCAACGTTTCTGCCCAGACAGGAGGGACAGCCAGCGGCGGCGGAAGGTTTGTGAAAGGCCGGCCGGTCACTGTCGTAGCAGTGCCAGGCAGCTCCTATATATTTTCCGGTTGGTATAATGGAAACATTTTGGTATCAACAGCCGCGACCTATACCTTTGTTTTAACAGACGATATAAGATTAGAGGCCAGGTTTATCGCCCAGTATACGGTTTCCGTCAGCGCGGGAGCCGGCGGAACCGCGTTCGGGAGCAAGACTGCCAACGTCGGAAGTTCGGTTACAGTAACAGCAAGCCCCAGTACCTATTATACATTTGACGGGTGGTATGAGGGAAACACAAAGGTGTCCTCATCAGCTTCTTATACCTTTACCCTAACAAGGAATGTGACCCTGCAGGCCAGGTTTAGGATCATTCAGTACACGGTTTCGGTCAGCGCGGCGGATGGCGGGACAGCTTCCGGAGGGAACACGGTGAACGCGGGAAGTTCTATCACGGTAACGGCGGCTCCGGCAGCGTATCACAATTTTGATGGATGGTATATCGGCGGCACGAAGGTTTCCGGCAGCAGCGCTTATACTTTTACGGTAACTGGAAACATTTCATTAACGGCTAAGTTTATAGCGGTCCGCCCGTCCGGAGGCGTTTCGGGCCAGGGGGAATTTTGTGTTCCCTTATATGGTCCGATACCAAATGAAGGGGTTCATTTCTACATACCACTCATAAATGGTTATGCGCCAAATAGCATTACAATACATGGTACTACTTATTGTAAAACACAATATCCAGCGAACCCTGATGCTATGGGTGGATATTATATACGCAATCCTGATTTTGGACCAGAAAGCATTACAATACCAACTGATAATTCATTAGTGTTGTGGAATCGGACGCCGGCAGCAACAGCGCATAAGTTTCGCGCTATTATTGAGGGGGAATATTTGAGACTGACATTGAAAGACTATCCGGGAGCCGGCGATAGTTATAATCCGAAAATCGTCTGTTTCGCGCCGCTGGTGTATACGCTAAATTACTAAAGTCAGATGATGTGTCAGAGAGACTAAGATATGGAAGAAAGGATAATGTTTATGGGAATCGGGTTTATGAAACATAGCAGAGTCCCCTATGTGATGGTCAGCGTGTCTGCCCAGACAGGCGGTTCGGCGCTCGGGGGGGTAAATATATAAAAAGACGTCCGGTGACCGTGACGGCATCCGTCAACAGCGGCTATA
This sequence comes from Clostridiaceae bacterium, assembly GCA_910575585.1. GTDB lineage: Bacteria > Bacillota > Clostridia > Lachnospirales > Lachnospiraceae > UBA3402. Next base: position 207 of record CAJTGF010000148.1, on the reverse strand, counting down.
CATTTGGCCCGGGACAAGCATCACGGTGACAGCGTCCCCGTCATCCAGCCACAACTTTGCCGGATGGTATGAAGGGAATACGCTGGTGTCATCATCCGTCAATTATACATTCGCCGCGACCAGTAACAGGACCCTGCAGGCCAGGTTTACGATCAAGACCTATACGATTACTGCCACGGCAACACTGGGGACGGCTTCGGGAGGCGG
>CAJTGF010000147.1 GCA_910575585.1 Clostridiaceae bacterium | reverse complement strand
CTCAATTATACCAAACCAGACGGTTTCATGCTATCTTATTGCCAGTTTTTATTGTATTTTCAAGGTGCATAGGCACTTATTCAAGTGCGAAGTTTGAGTTTTTAAATTTAATCCTTCTTGAATATTTATTCCATCTAGTAATTTATGGCCTGCATCATTTATATTCACAATATAATCATCTATAATTAACTTTACTATAGAATCCATACCGTTATACCACCTCTTTCAATATTACTGTTCCAATCCGTCCAGCAATTCTTGTAAGCTTCTATATATTGTCTAAAATTCCATTTACATAGTTATCTATAGATTCCTTCTTGCTTTCTAGATAGTCTGGATGTGAAGCAGTCTTAGACAAATCAATAAAATTATCATCACACCACCATGTTGGAATAATCATAGTACCATGTGAACAATTTTTGCACTCGCTACACCACATCCACGCTGATCCTTTATTCTCTTTAAATCTGTGTAAATAAACATGAGCACTTATTTTTCCGCAAATAGGGCAAACGCAAGGAAATCTATTTGATTTAATTATAAACTGGCGCCATAACTTTTCTATATCATCATTATCATCTCTCCACATTTATCTCTCTCCTCTTATATATTCTGCTAATGCATCTCCTGCTGAGTATGCGCCATGGTGTGTTTGTGTTGGCCAATCTGGTGCATTACCTCCTTTTAACCAATCCCTTGCATGATTTAATTCATGAGCTATTGTATTGGCTAATTCCTCTTCGCTTACAAAAGCTTGTGGACCCACTTCAATTACTGTTGGGGTTAATTTTCTTGACTTACCAGCACTAGCCAGTTCAGGATTGTATTTTATTGTTATTTTTTGTCCTGATCCCTTCAAATTTATACCATACTTTTCTGCAACTTCATATGCATATCCTTCGGGATTCAAGTAGTGATCTAACGTCTTTTCAATTGGAGAAATAGGCTCACCAACTCGATATCGTACATCGTCTACATTATCTAAAGCCCCACTTCCCCCCTTAACAATCTCCCCAAGATCCCCAGTTCCATCCACAGCATCCCCAACAATCTCAGCCTTCTGTATATTTACGCCGCTATTGCTCAGTAAAGGCGTATTTTTTTCCACTCGATTATTATAATGTTTAGTAAAAAAACCTACCTCACCTGCATCATCCCATGCACCGCTCGCTAATGCAGGCTTTAACTCTGGCGGATTTAACAAATTACGAATTTCTCTCACAAAATCGTCTGCTTTGTTCGCCGCTTTTTTCGCTAAATTTGAAGTCAATGCACGATCTATCGCACTACCTAATTTACCAGTCTTTTTCGCTGTCTGAGCTGTCACAGCCGCGTCACCCATTATATCTGCGGTTTTCGCTGCCACCCCGACCGCATCATCCATCGCTCCTGCGGCTTTCGCTGCCGCTCCGACCGCATCATCCATCGCTCCTGCGGCTTTCGCTGCCACCCCAGTCGCATCATCCATCACTCCTGCGACTTTTGCTGCTGTCCCTCAATCCGCCACCTTATCTCCAACTTTTGCCGCTTTCCCAGCCTTTACTGCCCCGCCTACCGTTGTTACAACCTCAAATGTTACCGTCCCAGCCACACAGCTGCGATCCTCCCAGCTTCCATTTATAATCTCTTCATCCCAGATCCTCCCAACTTCTTTTTTAAGTGCTGAAAACGCTGTCCCCGGATCCCCCACAATATTATTGATTCCTTCAATAGTACTGTATGGATTCGTCACAGCGGTAGCGACTCCGTCAATCGTTTCCCAGAACTCCGTGGCCAAGCACTCCATAAAAAAGAACCAACACTTGCCGCTACACCTGAATTTTCCTTCATATCGCTGGCGTTAAACAAACCACCCACAAAGTTACTTTGTCTACAGTCTGCATCGCCCGGCAAAGCCGGACGAATTAATGACTTTTCCAAATCTTTATATTTACCAAGCACTTCGATAAAATTTTATAGCCGTCTCTTTCTCAAAACTATCTAAATCACCATTAAATACTACTTTTTCATCAAAGCCAAGCTTTAGTAGTGCCCCCATTGCAACATGTCCTAATTTATAATATCCTAACATCTTATATTGATCATTTAGTAATTCTGTTAACTGAAATAATTTTTCTATAATTATTTTGTCAGTAATATGATTATTAACAATACAATTTATGGCTTCATATAAAACGATTGGATTTGGACTGTCTAAGCATTTTAATAACTCCTCTCCGCTAAATTCATTGTTTTTTAATCTATCAATTATACTCATCTCAAACTCCTCATTTTAAATGACCAGCTAATAGTTCTCTTTCTGCTCTATAGTTTTCAAATAACTGATTAGCTACATCTTTATAACCTAATAAATCTGCCAATTTAATTTCCTGCATATATGCATGAAGTTCCATTTTTACCCTATTAATGGTTTGGAAATGATATTCCATACCTGGAAACCCTGCAGCAACATCGTCTAAATAATGTGTATACTCATGTAGCAATGCGCTATACGAGGAATTTGAATCTACAACAAGTTGTCCTGCTACTCCCTTAGCCGGTGAATACGCCATAGCACCTTCTCTATATACAATCTCAACACCATTATCTTTCATCTCTTTCAATAAAGCATTCCACTGTTCTGGATGAGAATCCACTCCTGGCCCCATAACTTCACGAAATGGATCTGCATTCTTCCGAAAACTGCTATTATTCCAAGCACCACTTCCCCCTTTCTTAACAATCCCTCCAAGATCCCCAGCTCCATCCACAGCATCCCCAACAATCTCAGCCTTCTGTATATTTACGCCGCTATTGCTCAGTAAAGGTGTATTTTTTTCCACCCTATTATTATAATGTTTAGTGAAAAACCCCACCTCACCAGCATCATCCAATGCACCACTCGCCAATGCAGGCTTTAACTCTGGCGGATTTAACAACTTACGAATTTCTCTTACAAAATCGTCTGCTTTGTTCGCCGCTTTTTTCGCTAGGTTTGAAGTCAATGCTCGATCTATCACACTACCTAATTTACCAGCCCTTTTTGCTGTCTGAGCTGTCACCGCCGCATCACCCATTATATCTGCGGTTTTCGCTGCCACCCCGACTGCATCATCCATCGCTCCTGCGGCTTTCGCTGCCACCCCAGTCACATCATCCATCACTCCTGCAGCTTTCGCTGCCACCCCAGTCGCATCATCCATCACTCCTGCGGCTTTTGCTGCTGTCCCCAAATCTGCCGCCTTATCTCCGGCTTTTGCTGCTTTTGCCGCTTTCCCGGCCTTTACTGCCCCGCCTACCGTTGTTACAACCTCAAATGTTACCGCCCCCGCCACACGGCTGCGATCCTCCCAGCTCCCGTTTATAACCTCTTCATCCCAGACCCTCCCAACTTCTTTTTTCAGTGCTGAAAACGCTGTCCCTGGATCCCCCACGATATTATTGATTCCTTCAATAGTGCCATATGGATTCATCACAGCAGTAGCAATTCCGTCAACCGTTCCCAGAATTCCATGACCAATCACTCCATTAAAGAAAGAACCGACACTTGCCGCTACACCTGAATTTTCCTTCATATCGCTGGCAATGAACCTCCCCGGGGCAAGCCCTCAAGTACTGTGCTCGGCTCCTACGTCGCCGCTCACAGTACTTGCCTTTTACATCTGCTTACGCATCTGTAAAAGCGGGGTATCGGGAATTCCTTGTCTCAG
>CAJTGF010000146.1 GCA_910575585.1 Clostridiaceae bacterium | reverse complement strand
TGTCTTACCCCACCTCTTTCCTGTCTGGCAATTTTCCTCTATCTGTGCTATACTTTCCATACAGGCTCCCGCCAGAGCCGAGTACAGAAGAAAGGAGAATTTTAAATGTTAGTAAAAATCACCTGTACCTGCAAAGCCTCTTTTGAAATAAAAGCTGGTTCTGCACATCCCTCTGAAATATGCTGTCCTAATTGCGGACAAGCACTTCCATCAAATGCGACCAGGGATCTATTATCTGCTTTATCTTCCTTGGAAATTTTTGAATCCAAATTAGAAGAGAATTCTAACCATTATAGCGTTTTCTACTCTAAGGAATAAAGAGCACGGGTTTCTTTCTAAGCTGGGATACCGTATATTCAAGAATTTTTTCAGCTTCTTCATATGAAATTCCAGCTTTCAACCCCATATCGATGGGTGGCTTTAATTCTTCTGGAAGTTCCTCTGCAAATAGTTCCATAATCTTTTGGGAATAGTAGTCCTGCAAATATGGAAGCCGCTCCCTTATAGTCATTTCTTTTCACCTCCTCCCTATTTTATTGTCAATGTGCTTCATTATCGCTCACCTCACCTCCTTTCCATCTGGTAATCTGGGCTTGAGGAAGAAATTAGTGTCTACTTCGAACGCGTAACAAATTACCGCATACTCTGTTAAAGTAAATTTCTGCTTTCCATTCAGCACAAGATTAAATCCCGTCTAACTAACCTGTGCTTTTTCGCTAATGTATGCTTGCGAAATCCCCCCTTCTTCCAGATATTTTTTCCAAGCTATGCTTCTATTGTTCCCCCCTAAACACCCCATCTTTTTAATTTCTTAGTATAAATGTATTGATTTTTCAGTATTAATACAGTACAATAAATGAGTAATTTCCACTTTTGTACATAATGAGGATTTTAAATGTTAGGTACTTTAGCCGATATTGTTGGAATTTTAAGCTTCATACTCACTATTATCCTATTGGTTCGTTCTGAGAGATTGAGAAACGAGATAGTGTCCCAAAAAATTGATTATCGAAATCAACAAACCAAAATAGTGGATCGACTAACAGAGTTGCGTTCTTGTCTTCAGAACAACGAACCGCTTTCCGTAAAAACGATTAGTGGAATACGCTTAGAATTATATCAATGTGATATTTCCTTTCAGCACATACTTTCATCTCGTGATAAAAAAATTGTGAAACAAACCATCAATCTCTTGAATGAAGAGTTCTCAGAAAAATTAAGGAAACAACTTTTAAGCAAGCTCGACTATTTGTGCGCACGCTTTTCCAAAACGGAGGTATAATTAATGGATAGAAAGACTGTAATTGCATTTGTAACAAAACTTCTTGAAGATACCCAATCCAATACCATAAAGTGGAAAGTCGCAGAAAAATCCAATATTTACATACCTTTCCCCAACACTTCCTATTCTTATACTGCCACAACCTCAAAAGGTACCGTATTGTTGGGAAAACCAACCTACGACAGTTCTGATTATAGTCTTTATGTTATTCCCAATTCTGGTCCCACATACGACCTTTCTGATTTGGTAAGTTGGTATGATAACGATGTAAGGAAGCAATACGTTCAGAGTCTTCAAAAGCTTTATTCTTGTGTATACAATTCTTTACCCAATGTGGACACTTTTATAGGTTCCTTTCTTCAGAACTAATCACTTTTAATATAGCCGCCGCTCGTTCCAGTAGCCGGGTGGCGACTATGAGACCATCTGGTTCTGGTTTTTTCCAATAAAAATTTAACCCGTCATAACCTGGAAAGCCAAGAAAATTTTCCATCCTTTCTACTTGGTCATTTAAGGCGTTTACATTTGATATTAGAAGTTCCCATTTTCTTCTTGACACCCACATTTACTTTCCTCCCATATTCTATTGTCAATGTGCTGTACCGCCGTCCTAATCACCCCCTTCCTTTCCTGCGGCATAAATATCATCTGTTTTAACTCCCAGAACATGAGCAAATCTCGGGATGTCGCAAGCCTTTATTAAACGCCGACCATTAAACATATCGCTTAATTTCTGTGGGGTAAATCCGGCTTTTTCGGCCACGTGAAGGTTTTTAAACCCTTTTTTCGCAATAATCACCTTAATCCCAGTTGCCACAGGAGTATTTGCTTCTGCTATAGTCAATATGGTTTCCTCCTTTCATTTACTCCCTTTTCGGAAAAGTGTTCCCACTGTATATTTACCTCTCTTTCTGTGTATGTTCATACAAGTTGCCCGGATACTGTCTTGGATTCTTCTTTCAGAGAAGCCAGCCCACGACTAATTAAATCCCGAATCATGTCATTCTTGGTTCCTCTGTAATAGCGTTCTTTCTTTGCTGAATCCAGTTCTGCTTCCATACTTGGTGTTACAGAAATTGTGAACCTCTTTAAATCTGTAGCCATGTATTCACCTCCTTTGGTTCGGTGGTTCACTGAACCTCTTTTATTTATTATAGTGGTTCACTGGTTCACTGTCAATAGTCTTTTTTCAAAAATTGGTTCTTTACATCTCTGGTTCACTGGTGTATAATCGCAAGTGAGGTGATGCAAATGGCTACTGACAAGCCCAGATATACTGTTTCTGTAGACAATGAGTTATTTCAAAGAATTGAGGACTTCCGATTTGAACATCGTTTTCAAACACGGTCAGAAGCTACTGTAGAACTTATTCGTTTAGGACTGGAAGCCCTAAAAAAGGAGCAAGAAGAAGGGGAATAACCCCTTCTTTCTGCATATTTATTGGCTCTTATTCACTGGGTACACAATTCCGAAAAGGGAGTTCATTTATCAGTTTTTCTGGTATATTGTTATAATAAACCTGTTTTTCTGGTTTGTCAATAGTTTTTATCAGTTTTTCTGATTTTGTTATTGACTTTACCATTTTTTCATAGTAATATTTCAATAAAGGAGGGGCTAATATGAGTTTTGGAAGTAGACTAAGAGATAAGAGAAATGAACTTAATATCACTCAACCACAGCTTGCAAAAATGCTTGGGGTAAGTCAAAGCGCAGTTGGTAGTTGGGAAACAGACGTTAATTCCCCTAGAGCAACTCTTTTGTATGATTTGTTTGATATTCTACATTGTGATGCTAATTATCTATTTCAAGATGAAACAAGGGAATTATATAAGAATGAAGCAAGCCCAGAAGAATTTGAAAAGCTGGTAAAACCGTACCGCAATCTTGATGATTATGGTAGGGAAACCATAGACATGGCAATGGTTAGAGAAACTGGGCGAGTAAAACAGCTACAGGAAATCCAACCCCCGCTTGGAAGCCCCACCGCCACGATTATAGAAATACAGCCCAGGCCCGTCGCTGACGTCCGGCTGACGGAATACTTCCATAGTGCTTCAGCGGGAAACGGAATCTTTATCCTTGGAAATGAATCGTCGGAAAAGATATGTGTCCCCGCCACGCCTGAAAATGAAATCGTAGATTACGTAATTAAAGTGGCCGGAGATTCCATGGAGCCGGATTACCATGACGGCGATAACGTGATGGTCTCCCAGCGGGTTGAAATGCGGCACGGGGATGTCGGAATCTTCGTGGTCAATGGGAAGGCGTATATTAAAGAATACGGGGAAACGGAACTGATTTCACGCAACCCGGATTCCCCTAATATCAAAATAGCGGAATATGACAATATCGTCTGCATGGGGAAGGTGGTGGGCAGACTAGTAGTCTGTCCTTAAAATGCTTGTGTGTATAATTGACGTATAGTATAATGGTTGTATCAATATTATTCAGGAGTACACAACCATGGGCAGAAATAAAAAATACGGCAATATAACATTAACAGACGAAGACAGGG
>CAJTGF010000145.1 GCA_910575585.1 Clostridiaceae bacterium | reverse complement strand
CAGCGTCCCCTACCGAAACCACCTTAAGTGAGCAAACCTTAGCCAGCGAATTCTGGTTTTGCCAGGCAGAGGAGAGCTGTCCCGGCAGGGTGAATCTATGCCATGGAGATGAGACCAGGAAAGCAGGAGGGCCTCACCCCGAGTGTTTTCCGCTTTGGGCTCATCGGAATGTTCGGCATATCTGAACCCGGACGGGACAGCTCTCCTCTGCCTGGCCTCACGACAATCCCCGCCCATTGCTCACTCAACAATACAGCAACATAACGAATTTAAAATTCCGGTTTATCCGGGTTAGGTTATAGAACAATGTATCGACGAATAGGGTGATTCTTTTTTAATTTGATTGCAGCCAGCGACTGCGATATGGTATATTATTTATAGGGGAAGTTATATGAGTTAAGGGAGATGATGCCATGAGGAAACTTGAATATACATTTAAGACAGATACACTGTTCAAAATGCTATTTGTGCAGTATCCAGAACTTTTGAAGAAACTGGTTGCAGACTTGCTTGGGATTTCGTTTCTTTGAGCTTCCCAAACTGCCAGATGATGTGGATGAGGATGATATGTTACTGTTGTGGCTTTCACTGTTCAAGGCGGAAACGGAAGAGGAATTAGAGAAGATTAAAGAGATGGAGGTGCCAGTTATGAGTCAGGCGATCAATGCTTATTATACGATCACCGCTTCGTCAGAATTCCGTGAGAAAGAGAGGCTCCGTGCGAAAGCAAGGCATGACGAGGCACAGGCATTATACAATGCCAGGAAGGAAAGGGATATTGAAATTGCCAGAAAACTACTTAAAAGGAATAGACCAGTTGATGAAATTGTGGAAGATACCGGATTGACCTATGAGGAAATCAAAAATTTGCGTTAAAAAATTGAGTGTATTCAAAATAGAACCGGGAATGCGTTAGCGCACTCCCGGTTCTATTTTTATGAGTATTTTTCATCAGGGCTGCTCTTTTTGTGCCTCCGTGGTAACCCCTCCATGATCCATCTGGTATCGATCGTAGATCTTACGCCCATACATCATTCCCATGAGCACAAAAAACAGGATCACCAGAGCCACGCCTCTTTTCCAGCCATAAGGCTCCCAGCCGCTCTTTTTCGGTTCTTTCTTCTGGGTAGGCTGGTATGGGATCCTGTCCGGCACAGGGGTAAGGATAAGTTTTGCCTCACCGGTGGTCTCGGAATGGATCTTCTGAAATGTAAAGGCTTTCTTGCACTGTTTGCAGATCTCTATGTTTGGGTTCTTTTGGTCAATCTCCAGTTTTCCATTGCAGGAAGGGCATCTTAATTCCGTCATGGCGCATTCTCCTTTGCGTTTCTTTGAAATAGCTGGCTACATCTTTCCATATACCCGCTTGTGGAGCTGAACGACTTTCTCCGGCTCCTTTACGGCGTCATACGCTTCTCCCTCATAGGTAAAAAAGTGATCTGTTATGATCCGCGGGTTACGCTCTCCGATGGCTTTTACAATGGCTATGCTGGCCTTCTCCGGCGGGTTCCTGTGAAGGATCCCCGTGTCCCCGTCCACAAAGTATGCAACCAAAGCCGTGTCATAGCCTCCGTCCTGACAGAGATATTTTTTCGTATAGAAACACGCCACAACATCCTCCAGCCGGAACACGCAGGGACCGATGGCCGGGAACCGGACATAATGGTCGGTGATGAAGCCCATCCGTTTCAGGCTGTTGGTATCCTTGCCTTTGTCCATGGCAAGAAGGATGGTGCCCGGCTTTTGAAATTCCTGATCGATCTGGCGCAGGTCCTGCTGGGTCAGCCCGCAGGCTTTAATATGGGCCTCTGCCCAGCCGCGTTCTTTTTTCTGCTGCATAAAGATCCCCAGTATAAGGAGCAAGATCCCTGGGACTGCCATGGCCGCCGCAAGTTTAACGGCCCCTTGCGTTCCTACGGTGTTCGCTAGGGCGGCAGCCAGCGCTGCGCCGATTACAATCAGCATGCCTCCCATGGCAGCCAGCCCTTTTCCGGCTCCGGACGCGCTGTACATGAACTGGAGCACACTGCCGTTTTTCATCATTTTCTGTTTCAGCCTGTTGTCTGGCTCAAATACCATATCCTTTTCCTCCTGTGGTACCATAGATTTCAAGTTCCATTATATAGCATTTTTGGCCGCAGGACAATTACATTTCGGCGTGATTTTGTCCGGATGTTAAACGATGGCCTAAGTGTTGACAGCCCTGATTCCCATTATAGGAGAAAAAGACTGTTTTTGCCAATAAAATGGTGTGTTTTTTCCATTTATATAATCTAAAAATCGATTATAATAACTTTTGTATTTAAGATGTATGGAAAGCTGCAGCAGGGGTAATACTATATCTGGAATGTCTTCCCAGATACAATGGAAGCGGAAATGTTTAAAGATCATAAGAATGAGGAGAGGAAAAACTATGAGATCCATCAGAGTTAAATTTGAACAGGCGAAAGATATTGTTGATTTTGTTAAGACTGCCAGCGGATACAATTATGATATTGATGTGAGATGCGGCAGCGTTGTGGTGGACGCAAAATCCCTTGTAGGCGTTATGGCTGTGGCCAGCAGAAGAGTTGTGGAGATTGTGGCCCACACGGAAGAGTGCGGGGAACTGCTTGCAAGAGTGGCCTGTTACGCGGCATAATAGATGAGAGGCAAGGCTGTTTTGTCATGGTCTTTAGGACTGGCAAAACAGCCTCTTTTTTAATAGTGTCTGCTGAACAACTTAAAGTATTGATAAATACTGAATTTTTTAGCATTCTTTGCTATAATAATTGCATGGAATAAAGATATAATCTCTTTGTTTTCTTGCAAAATTTTATAAAAGTCAGGAGATACCATGTATAAGACACCAGATAAAAGCCAACCCTGATTACTTGATTCTTTGCGGCGTTGCGGCGTTTGCTCCCGTCCTCGGTCTGCTCGGTCAACAGCTTCATAAACCGGGCTTCGTGCTTTGCGGCGTAGGCCACAATCCGCACAAAAGAGTATGCCGGAGAACAAGCCCACTTCATCATAGCGGTTAGGGTGTTTGCGCTGCTTGTGTAGCTCCTGCACACGCTCCCATGTGTCCCTGTCGATTATCTGCTCATGGTGGCTCTAAGATTGCCTGTTTGTCCTCGGCAAAAGAATCGAGGTGTTCACAAAACTTTTCTCGCTTTTCTCGTCCTCCAGTGTTATACTGTATTTGGGTTTTATTTGGCTTGCGGAATGAAAGCCAGAGAGGAGCAACGGTAATGGCAGTGTCTTATAAAAAGTTATTCAAAATTCTCATCGATAGGGATATGAAAAAGAAAGATTTCCGGGAGTATGTCGGCATCAGCTATTCGACCCTAAGCAAATTGGAGAAGGGCGAAAACACAAATGTAGATGTGTTGGAGCGCATATGCCTGAAAATGGACTGCCGCATTGAAGACATTATGGAGATATTGCCGGATCAGCAGCCGGATCCACAGACAACAGAACAGAGCAAAAGCTGAAAGGAGGCATTGCCTTATGGAGAGAAAAGAGTACAGTGCTGGTGCGGTCAAGGTGTGCTTCTGGTTCAGCGAGTTCCGTAAGGTTGTTACTCTCCTGGACGAAGGGAACAGCATGGAGGATGTGAAAGACCTGAATCAGCGGAAAAATATTTTCTCGGCTCCTACTCCCCTCCGAGCCAGTCAAATATTCAGCACGGTTTCTGCCCGTGTGAACAGTTTGGACCGCAGCTTCTATCCGCTGTTTCTCGAAAGCGATCTTGCAACACAAAAATTGTTTACACTGGTCGGTGCAATGGCACACGATACACTGTTCTTCGATTTTGTTGTAGGCTAAGAATCCGGCGCCTTACTGTCTCACGACAGCAGGTTTCCGAACCCTCGCCCCGGAACCGCACGTACACCTCTCGATGTATACGGCTCCCCACTATA
>CAJTGF010000144.1 GCA_910575585.1 Clostridiaceae bacterium | reverse complement strand
GATGAGATCAATGAGGCGCCAGTAGTTTATCATTGGACGTACAAGACCGATGAGATTACCGCAGAAGATATCGCAGAGGCTGACATTGATCCAGAGCTCAAGTACATATGATAATATTTACACAAATATTTCAAGGACAGACTACTAGTATAACCCGTTTTAAATAACCTTCCGTTTCACCAGTCTGCTTTCCCGATGGCACAGAGGGAAAATGCTCAACGTAGCCCCACTACGCCTCCGCTTTTCCCTCTGCACTCTCTGGGGATTTTGGAGAGAAGGGCTGGAAATGATTGAATATTCCAATGAGATATCGTAAAATGGGATTTGTGAAAGAGGCATCGAAAATAAGGACAAGAATGGAAATGAGGACCTGAATATGGAGGATGTAACCATCATACTGGCTTCCGGCTCCCCGAGACGGAGGGAGCTGTTAAGCCAGATCGGCATAGAACCAAAGATCATGCCCAGCGCCGTAGATGAGACTATCACATCCCCGGACCCGGAGGCGGCGGTGATGGAGCTGTCTGCCCGAAAGGCGGAGGACGCGGCGGCCCGGGCAGATAAGGGAACGCTGATTATAGGGGCGGATACGGTGGTGGCTGTAAAGGGACAGATCCTGGGAAAGCCAAAGGACTGTCACGACGCAGAGCGGATGCTTGGACTTCTCCAGGGACAGAGCCACCAGGTATATACAGGGGTGACCCTGATTCTTAAGGAGGGATCAGGCAGCAGAGGGATCACATTTGCCGAGAAGACAGAGGTTTTTGTGTATCCCATGACCCAGGAGGAGATCCGGGATTATATCCGCAGCGGGGAACCTATGGACAAGGCGGGAGCCTACGGGATCCAGGGAAGGTTCGCGGCTTATATCCGGGGGATCCGCGGGGATTACACCAATGTGGTGGGCCTGCCTGTGGGAAGAGTGTGGCAGGAGAAAAAAAGGCTGATGGAAGAGACGGAGGGAGCATAAGGTGATCAAATTAATTGCAAGCGATATTGACGGAACGCTGGTCCGGGACGGGGAACATAAGCTGAACCCGGAGTTTTTTGACGTGATCTTGGGGCTGCGCAAAAAAGGGATCCAGTTCGCGGCGGCCAGCGGACGCCAGTGGGCCAGCATTGAGGCTGTGTTTGAGCCCATAAAGGAGAAAGTGTTTTATTTGTCGGACAACGGGGCTTATGTGGGATGCCACGGCAGAAATCTGTTTCTGAATCCCATCCGCCGGGATACTGCCATGGAGCTGATCCGCCAGATCCGTCAGGTTCCGCAGCTGGAGGTGATGGTGGGAGGGCCGGATGTGGTCTATGTGGACACCAGGGACCGGAAGTTTGTGGACTGGATCGTCAACGGCTACCGGTTTCAGGTAAAGCAGGTGGAGGATGTTACGCTTATTACGGATGAGATCATCAAAGTGTCGGCGTACAAACCTTGCGGCATCCAGGAAGCGACCAAGGGGCTTATGGAGCAGTTTGGGGATCGGCTGAAGATGACCATCTCCGGGGATATGTGGATGGACGCCATGGCTCCCGGGGTGTGCAAGGGCCATGCCATAAAGGTGCTTCAGGACAACTTGGAGATCAAGCCCCAGGAGACCATGGCATTTGGGGATCAGCTAAATGACATTGAGATGCTGGAACGATCGTACTACAGCTTTGCCGTGGCCAATGCCAGGGAAGAGGTAAAAAAAGCGGCCAGATTTCAGGCTGACAGCAATGTGAACAACGGCGTTTTGAAAATACTGAGGCAGCTTTTGTAGGAAAGGGACCCTTTGGATGAAAAGGAAGAACAGATGGAGGGCATGGGGGATCTTGGCCTTGACGCTGGCGGCGCTGCTGGGCGGCTGCTCCAAGGAGACTGTGGTGGAGGAGGAAGCCCAGGAGCCGGAGGCTTACACCAGATCGCAGATGATGGTCATTGCCGTGACAGAGAGGAACCGGTATGAGCAGGTCTATACCGACAAGATCTGGGACGCGGTCATGGAGAACGGGGATACGTTTGAACAGTATCTTCTGGATCAGGTGCGGGTTTTCTTGGAAAATATGAAGACAATGACCCTGCTGGCCCAGGAAAGTCAGATTACCATCAGCAGCGGGGAGGCGGACCGGGTCCGACGGGTGGCCAGGAATTATTATTCGTCTCTGACCAGAAAGGAGATCGAGTATCTGGGGATCTCCGAGGCGGACGTGGTGACGCTGTATGAGGACTACCATATGGCAGGCAAGGTGGTGGAGGTTCTGACCGATGGCCTGGATCTGGAGGTCAGCGACAGCGAGGCCAAGGTTATCACCATCAAGCAGGTGGAGACCGGGGACAGGCTAAAGGCGGAGGCGGTGCATGAGCGCATGGCGCAGGAGGGCAGCGATTTTTCCGCAGTTGCCAGGGACGTGACAGGGGCAAGCCCCCAGGAGAAAAAGCTTTGGCGGGGGCAGGTATCGGAGGCTTTGGAGGAAGCGGCTTTTGCCCTGGCGGCAGGGGAGATCAGCCCGGTGGTGGAGGCGGACGGGATGTTTTATGTGATCCAGTGCGTCAATGATTACGAGATGGATGCCACCAGGGAGAGAAAGACCCAGATCTATAAGGAGCGCAAGAACTGGGCCTTTCAGCAGATCTATGAGAAGTTTGCCGCTGACCACAGCGTTGCCATCTCGGATGAGGCGTGGTCAGAGGTTACGTTTGAGGGCGGAGACCAGGTGCTGACGTCCAGTTTTTTCCAGCTATACCAGGAAGAATTCGGAAGCCAGGGCTACTAGGGCAGACTGGTCTTTGGTCCCCATCAGCTCCCGGGCCGAATGCATGGCCAGAATGGGGACTCCGATGTCCACGGTTTTCATGGACAGGAGGGCGGAGGAGATGGCTCCCAGGGTTGCCCCGCCTTTTATGTCGGAGCGGTTGGAAAATTTTTTGTACGGAATATGGCTGCGGCGGCAGATATCCTCAATGACACTGATGCAGGAGGCATCGGTGGCGTAGGACTGGGCGGCAGCCATTTTGATGGCAACGCCGTCGCCTGGGTGGAGCTGGTTTTTGATGTCGCATTTTTCCGTGTGATTGGGGTGCATGGCATGGGCCACGTCCATGGACAGAAGGAATCCGTCCAGGACCGCGTTTAAATACTGCTGCCTGGAGTACCCCAGGGACAGATAGATCTTTTCCAGGATCCGGTCGGTGACAGCGGAAAAGGCTCCCTGCTTGGTGCGGCTCCCCACCTCTTCATTGTCGTAAAGGGCGATCAGATTGATGCCGTTTTGGCGAAAGCCTGCCGTGATCCCTGCCAGACAGGCGTGAACCGAGGTCAGGTTGTCAATACGGGGGGCGGAGAAGAATTCTCCTTCAAGACCTAAGGCAGCGCAGGAGTCCAGATTGTAAAGGCAGATGTCATAGTCCAGGATCTCTTCCGGCGCGCATCCTGCATGGCGGGCCAGCAGTTGGGTAAGGAAGTGCTCCTTGTCCCCCTGGTCTGTAAAGACGGTCAGCAGCGGAAGCATGTCTTTTTGAGGATTTAAGGCTACGCCGTTGTTCACCTCCCGGTTCATATGGATGGCCAGATTGGGGATAAGGGCTACGGGGCGCTGGATGTCTATGATGCGGACTTTTGGGGAAAAGGGGGTGTCTCCCGCGACGCAGACTTTTCCGGCAAGGGACAGAGGGCGGTCCAGCCAGGTGCTTAAAATGGGGCCGCCGTAGACTTCCACGTTCAGCTTGCCGTAGCGGCCGGTGGAGACTTCGGGAGAGGGCTTTAATTTCAGGCAGGGCCAGTCAGTGTGGGCGGCTTCCATGCGGAGCGCGGGAGCTTGGGCGGATCGCTGGGAACCGGTGGTGAAGGCTATAAGGGAGGAGTCGAAGACAGGCAGATAATAGCCGTGTTTTGGCTCCAGATCCCAGGCATCTGTCAGGTTAAGGCGGGTGAAGCCGGCTTCTTCTAACATCTGGGAGGCAGTGAGGATGCAGTGGTACGTGGAAACGCTGCCTAAGATCAGGCGGGTCAGCTGGTCTATGTCTTTTTGGATATTCATGGTAGGATCCTCCTTAAATAGGTCAATGTAGTTTTGTTTCACTATGATAGAGTATAGCATGGGCGGGGCGGGAGGTAAATAGGCAGGTCAGGGGATCCAGTAATTGATTGACACTTGGATATTATTCGTTGTATAGTTACATAGATGAACACAGGCGCGGCAAACGCCAGGTCAGCGGAGCAGGAGATTGGCAGATTGGCAGATTGGCAGATTGGCAGATTAGCAGATTAGCAGATTAGCAGATTAGGAGATTAGGCCACTTATCAATGATTTTTGACGCAAAATGGCAAAATTTTTGCGTAAGAAAAATACCTATGCCAATGCTGGTATAAGCACAAGGTTTTTGACGGTAAGTCCTGCGGCAATGATTTCTTTGCCATAGGCTGTGGCGAAATATTTGTATGAGCCCTGCACCCTTTCAATGA
>CAJTGF010000143.1 GCA_910575585.1 Clostridiaceae bacterium | reverse complement strand
CACACAGTACGGGGAGATCCTTACGGATGAGAATCTTGCGGGCCAGGTGTTTGTGAACGGTCTGTTTGTAGACTGCAACAGCGACTTACAGTATGGATACAATTTTAAGCCGAGATACATAAACCTGGAGCGTGACAGGAAGACATGTGATACCTGGAATGTTGAGGATATTACTTCAAAGATGATAGCGGAAGGGATGGTGAATGGTGGAATCCCAATCGAAGTGGTAACCAGGATGGTGGAGTCCGGAAAAGATGATGTCTATCATTTAAAGTTTAACACGTATCTGGGAGATGTAAAAGTGGTACAAAAGATGCTTGCGGAGTCGTTTGACCGGCAGAACCCAAAGCCGTTTTCGGTTCCGGTCAGCAGCCAGGAAGAGATCGCGAAGGTAAAAGCGTATGGAGGAAATCCGGTGGTCGTACCCGCACAGGTGGCCGAACTGTTAAAGGATGAGTCCAGCCGAAGATTTGAGGAGCTTGTTCAGGCACCTTATGGAGGGAAGATAACGCTAAAGGGTAGGTTTTTGAGGTGGTATGAGGCTTATTACGGAGAGCTTCCAAAAGCTGCGAAGAAAGAGATCAAACAGCTTATTGAAGAGTTGGAGTAGGCTATGGGAGGCTATGCAGGCATCGGACCGGAGGCCGGGAAGTTCGTGCTGGAAGAGGAGGCGTATGAGTATGCCCTGTTTCGATGCACAAAAGGTACTTTGGAAGAACAGAAAGAATTCCGGGAGGCGTTTGTGGAATGGTATTACTCCGGGAATTGGGTTTGGGAGGATCAGATTGCAGAGGATAGAGATCATTGTGCTGGCGATCACAAAAGAAGAACAGCTTGACATCGCCCGACTGCTGGTTAAGGCCGGGTATACGGTGAGTATCACCGTTGGGAAGACGGTAAATGGTAAGAGTAGAAGATACATCAATTATGAGAGAGCGGAGGAGAATTAGAATGGCAGAAGTTGAGAATATTTACGGCAATAACATGCCGGCAACACGCAGCACTACGGCAGAGATGGTGACAAGCCGCCAGATGCAGGAGGTTCAGGGGCAGATCGTCATGGCGAAAAAGTTCCCTAGAAACCCTGAGGAGAGCTACAGCCGAATCATCCAGGCTTGCCAAAGAAAGAGTTTGGCAGAGAAGGCGGAGTATGAGTATCCCCGAGGAGATCAGAAGATCACTGGGCCGTCCATCCGTTTGGCAGAGGTTATGGCGCAGAACTGGGGCAACATTGATTTTGGTATTGTGGAGCTGGAACAGAAAAGCGGAGAAAGTCAGGTTATGGCCTATGCCTGGGATTTGGAGACCAACACCCGGCAGACCAAGATTTTCAGCGTTCCCCATATCCGTGAGACAAAGAAAGGAAATATTCCCCTCACGAAACCCCGTGACATCTATGAACAGGTAGCAAATTATGGAGCCAGACGGATGCGGGCCTGCATCCTTGGAGTGATTCCCGGCGATGTAATCGAATCAGCCATACGGCAGTGCCATGAGACCCTGGCTAATGGAGAGAAGAGGCCTGTTGCGGATATCGTCCGGGAGATGGCAGTGGTGTTTCAGAGGGAATTTAACGTTCCTCTGGAAGCGATTGAGAAGTACATAGGGTGCAAGTCAAAGGCCTTTTCCATGAATGACTGCATTAGGTTAAGAAAGGTGTTTACATCACTTAAGGACGGCATGTCAAAACGGGAAGATTACTTTGACCTTGGTGTGGATCCAGACCCGGAGATTAAAAATCCTTATGAAGAGAAAGCTGCAGGAAAGGGAAAGCATCGAGCGAAACGACCTGACGCAGAACCAAAGGAGGCACCGCAGGAGCAAACGTCCTTTGTGCCAGAAGAGGGAATCCCGCAGGACGGGCCGTTTGAATAAGGAGAAGCTATGAAACTGAATCAGAATAATTACTATGGACGGGGGGCTAACAAAATCTGGTTTTCGGTCTCGCAGTACAAGGACTTCATGAAATGTGAAGCCGCCGCCCTTGCAAGGATTCGGGGGGAGTATAATCCCCCTCCCACAAGGGCCATGCTGGTGGGGAGTTTTGTGGACGCATGGGCAGAGGGAACCCTGGACGCCTTCAAGCGTGAGAACCCGGCCATATTTACCCGGAAAAGTGAGTTAAAAGCAGAGTTCCGCAAGGCCGATGAGATAATCGGAAGGATTAAGGCTGATCCACTCTTTATGCAGTTCCTGTCCGGTGAGAAACAGAAGATTCTCACGTTTGAGATGTTCGGTGTACCTTGGAAAATAAAAATGGACAGCTTTTCAGAAGGTATCTGTATCACTGATCTAAAAGTAGTGCAGAATTTCCGAAATCTTCCTCTCTGGAGATATGACCTGCAGGGCGCCGTATATCAGAAAGGCGCAGAAATTTGTGGATATGGGCAGCTTCCATTTTACCTGACAGTTGCCACAAAGGAACGAGTTCCGAACCTTGACATCTTCCAGATACCGCAGGCAACACTTGATATGGCCTTGCGAGAAATTGGGGCGAACATTGAACACTTTGCAGATGTGAAACGCGGGATTGTGGAGCCGGAATACTGCGGAGTGTGCGACTACTGTAAGAACGTGAAGCAGGCGAGGATAAGAAATTATAACGAATTATTGGAGGGATAAATGAAACTAATTAAAATTTTTACCGACCATATCCAGTTAAAAACCAACGACACAGAGTTTAGCAACATCCGTATCAATGACCTCCTGTCTGTATCTGACAGCGAGGTGGAGCTGGTGGTATCGGTTGACTCTCTAACGGATATGGATGTTGAGTCCGGGATTGAAGAGGATGATTACATCCTTGACCCAGTAAGCATGAAAGTGGTTGAGTGCAGCATTATCGGAAGCGTGGTGAATGGTAAGTTTGTGAAAGCTATAGACCATTATCCGACTACAGATGTTGAGATAACAATGTTTGACTCCCGCATGTTTGCTCTTATGCTGGAGGACAGCTGCCAAGGGAAGATTGGCATAGGACAGTATGTAAACAGCAGATGCCTTGCGTATCTGGACGGAAACAAGCTTTTCCAGCGTCACTCCTGTATTGTTGGCAACACCGGATCCGGAAAGTCAGAGACCCTTGCCAAAATCCTGGAGGAAACATCACAGCTGCCAGGAGCCAACATCATTCTGTTTGACATCCATGGTGAGTACAGCAGACTTTCCTATGCGGACAATATTAAGATCGGGGATGATTTCCCGTTTCCGGTGTGGTTGTTCGGGTTTCAGGATATGGCATCAAACATCTTAAAGATTAAAGAGGAATCCGCAACCGTGGTTATGTCCGCACTGCGAAAGTGTTACAAGATGTGCTGCCCAGGAGGAAATGAAGGAAAGGCATTCAATTTTTCCTATGACAGCATTATGGAAGAAATGGACAGGCTGGACAACGAAACCATCCTTGATGGGTATTTTAAAAACGGGGAACCCAAAATCAAAAACGGTGAGTTTTATGGAAAACTCACCAACGTGGTCAACCTCATGAGGGCCAGGAGGCATGATGCAAGATACTCATTCCTGTTTGGTAAACACTCCCAGGATTGCTTAAGCAGCCTTATAAACCGTCTCATGGGCGGCGATAAGCCCGTAAAAAATATTGACCTGTCAGAGATACCCCATGATGTGGCAATCCCGATCATCGGGGCAATTACAAAGCTGGTATTTGACATCCAGCGCACTACCAGCCCAGATTTTAAGCCCATTACCCTGGTGTGTGATGAAGCTCACGTATACATACCGAATAACTTCCAGTTGTCGGCCTCTGAACGGCGCATGGTGGAGGTTTTTGAGAACATAGCAAAGGAAGGCCGTAAGTTTGGAATCGCGCTGCTTGTGGCCTCCCAGAGGCCGTCAGAGCTGAATAAGACCATCATGGCCCAGTGCGCAAACTTTGTTGTTGGTAAACTCAATAACGAGAATGATAAGTCCATGCTTAAAGGCGTTTTGTCAGGAGGAAATGAGAGCATCATCGACAGTACCGCAATGTTTTCTCCTGGTGATGTTCTGGTGGTCGGGGACGCCGCCCCGATTCCTCTTAAAATCCATGTGGAGCTGGCAAAGGAGCGTCCGCAGTCCCGGACCATTGATTTCTGGGACGAATGGGGCAGATCGGAGCGTACAACTGATTATTCGGAGCAGGTAAACCGGTATTTGGAAGATTAAGCCTCCATGGTTAATGTGTCACGACATAACCTTTGGATAAATAAAGTTATCAGAAAGAAAGGAGAATTATGGAAAACGTAAATTTGAGAGAACTGGCAAGCGGCGCTGTGCAGGAAAAATTTGAGCAGGCCATGGAAAAGGTGATCAGCAACCTGCAGGATCCCAACACCCCATGGAAGAACAAGCGGGCAATCACCATCCGGATTACGTTCGAGCAGAACGAGGACAGGGACGATGCTACGGTAAATGTCTCCGTAGACACCAAGACAGCTCCTGTAAAACCGATTGCCACACGGATGGCCATTGGAATGGATCTGGAGACTGGGAAGCCATATGCCCAGGAATACGGAAGCCAGGTCCGTGGGCAGATGTCATTTACCGCAAGTCCCCAGATGCCGTCAGAACTGTTGATTGACGGCAAGGTGGTGGATACGTCTACCGGAGAAATCAAAGAAACTGAAAACGTAGTGGATTTTAGAGCCGCAAAGCAGGCATAAGGAGGAAAATTATGGATTTAACAAGAGACGCGTTACAGTACATTGTTGGGATGAAAAAGGCGGAGGTTATCGAGATCAACGGCGAGAGTTACACGGACCGGGATGTGGAAAGAGTGGACATGCAGCTGCGGGCCGCGCCTATCACCATGAGTACCCTGACAAGCCTGCTTGATTACTTAAAAGCCGGGATTGATGAAACAGCCGAGAGGATGCTGGTGCAG
>CAJTGF010000142.1 GCA_910575585.1 Clostridiaceae bacterium | reverse complement strand
CATAATTTTGTGCAGTTTCGGGAATTTTCTCGAAACTATTAAAAATTGTTCTACCTTAATAAAGGTCGTAGAAGACTACATTTTATCGGGTTTTAGGAAATTTCAAAAGTTGTAAACTGGTGTATTTCTTTTAGACCAGTTTACAAATTTTCATTGACATATTTCTTTTCTCTCCGTATAATAATAGTACCAGACAGGCAACGGCGTGTGTCTGTCCAGGCGATGAAGCATAACAGCGTACCGGACAGCCTTGTTATGCGGAGCCTTCGAGAGGGGTTGTGCAGCGAAACCTCAAGCCGGAGTAGGCAGCAGCCGAAAGAAAATGCTCAGAGACCGTCCTGTATCGTCAGGGCGGTTTTCTTTTACGGAGAATCCCTTATGGATGGACTACTGACCTGTGCGAAAGCATTTGAAGATCTGCTCCCTGTAAAATACCATATCATCATCGGGCGAAAAGGAAAGTCCGTGGATCTGACGGTCAGCTTTGAGGCTGTAGAATTTCATCATCTTGTGGGACTGCATAAGCTGCACGACCTGCGTCTCTCCAGAGCCAGTCGTGAAAAAGTATTTTCCCAGATCCTTTCCGGTCAGATCACTTTGGAGGATATCAAAAAGAGCCGCTACTTCTGCAACATCCAGAATCGGCTGGAACCTTTTCAAAAGCTTGAGACGCTTATCGATAAAAATGACCTGGTTTTCCGCTATAACCGAAAGCTTCAGGCCCTTTCCCTTATCGAAGCAGAGTACCTGCTTTCTACACCTCATAAATATACCGATGTGTATATCTTTCTCGACAAAAAAGACGAGGCCGGGAATTTTTTCTGTCGCTCTTTTTTTCCAAAAGAGGACAGAGATTACACAAAAGGTCAGGCCGTTTATACTCTTCTGAAAAAAGAAAAGATAAACACCGACACCGGAACCGTACAGATCCAGTATGACCGGCTCTCTCCAAAAGATAAAAAATGATCCCGCACAGACAGCTACAGAGCAGCCTGCCAGCCACTCTGTAGTTTTTCTTTCTCTGTAAAAATTGCTGTTAAAATTTCTACAGCACACCCAGCTTCTTCAGCAGCACCACGCAGTCCTTCGCTCTCTGTTCATACAGATACAGGCAGTCGTGATCCGCCGCCAGCAGTGTCGCCTCCACATAATCCGTGATGGCCTTCTTCACATCCTCCGGCAGGTCTTTGATCTTCTCCTGCATCTCCTTGCTCAGCCTGGCCACCTTCTCCTGTAGCTCCTGCTCCTCCGGTGACTGCTCATTGCGCTCCCGCACTGCCGTTTCTGTCATCTCCCGGATCACCATCTCGTAAATTTCTTCTCTGTCCATTCAATATCATGCATCATGTCAGACACATTCTCAAAATTTTTCTCAAGTATAATCGTTCCTGCATCTAATCTGGTAATTTTCAGCAGGTTTTGTATCAGGCTTTCAATACGGTCAAGTTCCTTCTCTGACAAAATGGTAAATTCCTTTGTCCGAAACTCGTTCTCTATATGTGCGTTCAATACCGACACCAACGTATTAACCGAATGGAAAAGCCTGTACATTTCACCCTCATCATCACATTCAATGCGGGCATCCGTATCTCCTATAAGGTAATCATCTATTTCTGCCACTGCTGTTTCCATGATTTTATGCTGCTTATGAAAGTAGCATAAGCAGAGAAACAAAATCCCACATCCCACAAGCAGAGAAAGAATAAAGAGTGCAAGCTGGCAATTTCCGTGAAATTTCCACAATATAACCTGTGACAGGATCGTATTGCAAAATAAAAACAGGGACATTCCGATAAATAGTGCCTTAATATTTTTATTTGTAAATATCCTCATAAAAATACCCCATCAAATAATATTCCATTTATATCCCATACGTCTTACAGTCAAAATCATTTGCGGATCGCTGGGGTTGTTCTCAACTTTTGTCCGCAGTCTGCGAATATAGACATTCAACGTATTGTTATCTATATAATTTCCTTCTTGATCCCACAGCTTTTCTAAAATTTGCTCTTTAGAAAGCACTGTACCCGGATTTTGCATAAACAGGCACAGCAGCTTATACTCTCCTGCCGTCAAATCCAAAAGCTCTCCATTTTTATAAACCTTTCCCTGTGTCAAAATCGCCTTTAAACCATTAGAATGAATTTCTGTTTCTGTCTGGCTAAAATCACCTGCACGTCTTAACAGCGCATTGATCCGGGATAACAGCACTCCCAATTTAAAAGGCTTTGTAATATAGTCATCACCACCCATATCCAGCCCCATAATAATATTGACTTCTTCATCTGATGCTGTCAGAAAAATAATAGGTACTTTTGAAATCTGGCGGACTTTTTCGCATATTTCAAAACCGGAACCGTCAGGAAGTGAAACATCTAAGATTAACAAGTCATACTTCCCCTCTGCCCAGACAGTATCCACTTCTTATATAGTCCTTGCCACATCCAATCCATAGCCTTGCTTGCGGAGTGCGAAGGAAAGCCCGTTAATCAGGCTTAAATCATCTTCCAGCAATAATATATTACTCATAATCCTGCTCCTTTCTTTTTCCCACCTACCCATTCGTTGGCTTCTTTACATATAATATATCCATACCATTTTTACTCTTTTCTAAAATTCACAATATTCTATGTCTTTTCATCCTCTCTTCTCTTATGCGGGCATCCGCTGGTTTCTCTGCATCTTTTGGTATCATCCAAACCCTGCTAAACCTAATTGCTCCGGCTACCCTTTCCTCTAAACATAAGCGTTGTATTCTCCGTTCCGAAATTCCCCATTTTAAAGATGCTTCTCTTACCGATATATATTCCATTTGTATCCCTCCATCTTTTATCCAATATTAGACGTTTAAACGTCTAATATCAAGTAGAAACTCATTTTTAACTATAAAAAAGACTTGACTTAATAGGGAGGTTTCAGATCAATGGAACAGGAATACAGACATGCCATCGCGCTGATGCGCTATTCGGCCATCGCTCCGCTCATCCCCGGCCTACCGGAAGGGTACCGGAATCTGGCGGACTATCTGGAGAAAACATCACAAAAAGGACTGCTGCATCCGGACGGGGAGGTCAGGAATTATGCACCCAAAACACTCTACAAATGGTATTTCAGCTACCAGAAAGGGGGATTTGACGCCCTGCTTCCTGCCGGGAGGAACGACTGCGGCAGATCCAGAAAGCTGGACGATGACCTGAAAGAAAAAATCTCATATCTGAAAGGACGCTATCCCCGCATGGGTGCAGCCGCCATTTTCTGGCAGTTAAAGGAGGACAGCAGCATAAAAGGCGGCGAAGTCTCCGAGTCCACTGTACCGGTATGTGAACCGGCTCGCCCTGGAAGCAGGAAGTACGCCCGTCCAGGATATGCGGCGCTATGAACGCCCCATGTGAACGAAGTCTGGTGCGGGGATTCCAGTGTCGGGCCGTACCTCAGGACAGCAGACGGCAGGAAACGCAGGGTATATGTGATCGCCCTGATCGATGACGCAAGCCGCCTTGTCACCGGGGCAGGGGTGTTCTTCGAGGATACCTTCGTAAACCTCATGTCAGTGATGAAAGGCGCTGTGGCAAAGTACGGCGTGCCCAGGATGTTCAATTTCGATAACGGCAGCGCCTATAAGAACAAACAGATGGAACTGCTGGCCGCCCGCATCGGAACCACCATCAATTACTGCAAACCCTATACCCCGACAGCCAAGGCCAAGGTAGAGAGGTGGTTCCGGACCATGAAGGACCAGTGGATGGCCTCCCTGGATATGCGGGATTTCCATTCCCTGGAGGCCCTTTCCGGAAGCCTGTGCGCCTACGTCCGCGGCTACAACCTTTCCGCCCATTCCTCCCTTAAGGGGAGCACCCCTCAGGAACGTTTCTTCTCCGAGCCGGAAAAGGTACGCCGTCTCCCGGAAGGAAGGCTTAAGACGGATTTCCTCCTGGAACTGGAGCGCAGGGTATCCGCAGACAGTGTGGTCACCATCGGGAACGTAGAGTATGAGGTGGATATGCGCTTTGCCAGGCAGAGGATACGGCTGCGCTGCTCTCCGGGCATGGAAGAGGTCTATGTGGCAGAGGCGGGCGGTACCCTGCTCCCGGTAAGGCTCTTGAACAAGCAGGAGAACAATTCCAAAGAGATCCTGGTGGAGACGGCCCAGTACCGGAAAGCTCTCTTCCGCCTTTCCTACCTGGCTAAGACAAAGGGCTTTGGCCTGCTCACGGGCGGGGCAAGACCACTGCCGTGAGAAACTGGGCGGCAGCACTGAACCCTTCCCTCTACAAGGTGGTCTATTCCTGCCTCTCCACGCTCACCGTTTCGGATTTCTACCGCAGCCTCGTGGAATCCCTGGGCGGGCAGCCCTCCTTCCGCAAGCCGGATAATTATGGATAAGATAAAAAGGAAAGCCCTGCAGCGGGAACTTAAGGCGGTGGAGGATGCCTATGCCGGGACACTTGACTGGCTGGAATTTGGGGAACTGCGTTCCTGGGTGGAAGCTGGAAACAGCCCCTATGAGAATCCGGAACAGGCCATCCATGAAGATGGTACCTTTTTTGACTTCATCGAATGGCATCGGACGGCACGGTGGGTCACCGTCAGGGAATCTCTCGATTTACGGGAGCCTTCGGACAGGGAGCTGTTTAACTTTTATACAGACAGACGCTCTGACCATGGCTCTTTTGAGGAGACAAAAAAGTACCTCCGGGATGCACAGACCTTTCTGGGCTGTGAGATCCTCACTCTCATAGATTTTCTGAAAGAGAGAGATCTGCTGTATGCGTACCTGCGTTATAAATATCCTGAACCACTGACAGAGGAAGAGGAACTTCCATTCTGATCTTTTCAGGAAGAGATACCCCTGCGCAATTAATTTGCATAGGGGTATTTTCAGTTCCAAATAATGTGCGAAACCGTGTTCCCACAATGTGACGGGAAATCTATCATGGATTACTTTACTGCTAATATAACTCAAACTTCGCACTTGAATAAGTGCCTATGCACCTTGAAAATACAATAAAAACTGGCAATAAGATAGCATGAAACCGTCTGGTTTGGTATAATTGAG
>CAJTGF010000141.1 GCA_910575585.1 Clostridiaceae bacterium | reverse complement strand
NATACTTGTGAGTAAAAAGTTTTTTGTAAAAAAATAACCCTTCCGTATGGATTTGTGGTATCTTTAAGTTCCTACACTTAAGAAAGATACAAACCACCAGAAGAGTTATTCTGTGTATGAGTTTACCATACTTTTCGGTGGTTTACCATACCATTATGCTGAATTTTATTGATAAAGTGTTATGCCAGTTTGAATCCTGTTTCTCGCGCAAGGCTTCCTTCCGTTGGTTTGTTACCATTACCATAGGATTTATGCTCCGTTCCGATAAACTTGGGGTTACCTCCGTCATCCGGGACCTGGCTCTCTCTCCAGACTGCTATCTTTCCATGATCCACTTTTTCAGAGCCTCTTCCTGGTCTCTCGATGCCATCCGCCGCCGCTGGTTCTGTGTTGTGGATGGCTCCTTCCCTCTCTATAAAGAAGGGAACTTTCATATCCTCGTAGGGGATGGTGTCAAACAGTCAAAGGAAGGACGGCGCATGCCTGGAGTTAAGAAACTTTTTCAGGAATCCGAAAATTCCGCGAAACCAGACTATATCCACGGACATATGTTTGGCGGCCTTGGCATTCTGGCCGGAAATCCGGGTAACTGGGCCTGTATTCCTTTAAGCATCCGCCTTCACGACGGTCTCCAGGCTGCTCACAGCTGGAAAGGGGCTTCTGTTTCTCATGCGTCCCATGTGCTCAAGATGATTGGGGACGCTTACCGCGCTGCCCAGACCTTCGGGGACTGCATTCTTTTATTGGACCGGTATTTCCTTACGGTTCCTGCTCTGGGGGCGCTGAATGCCCTTAACCGCAGCGGCCGTGTCCGTCTGGAGATTGTCACCAAAGCAAAAAAATCCTGTACGGCTTTTGAAAAGCCCGCTCCGAAAAGACCCGGGAGGGGACGCCCCCCTAAAAAAGGGGAGGCTGTCCATCTCAAAGAACTGTTCGAGACCTGCAAAGAGCAGTTTGTGGAAACGCGGATGGAACTCTATGGGAAACAGGAAATCATACGGTATTACAGCGTTGACCTGCTCTGGGGGCAGAGGCTGTACCAGGAATTACGTTTTGTTCTGGTAGAAATAAACGGGGTCCAGAGCATCCTGGCAGGCACCTGCCTGGGGCTGGAACCGCTTTCCATCATCCGTCTGTACAGTTATCGTTTCCGAATTGAATGCACGTTCCGGGAGCTGAAGCAGCAGACAGGGGCATTCTGCTATCATTTCTGGTCCAAGCACATGCCAAAACTAAGTTATTACCAAAAGGCGGGGGAACCTGGCCCGCTGGAGCAGGTGGAAAACGAACGGAGCCGTAAAAATATCCTAAAAGCAGTCCGGGCAACGGAGATGCGTATGATGATATCATGTATCGCTATGGGGATACTCCAAAGTGTTTCTGTCTGTTCGGTCGGGGAGCTGTCTTCGGAACAGCTGCGTTATCAGAGGGCTCCCTCCAGAGGGAGAGTATCCGAAGCGGCCCTCATGGTTCACTTGAGGAAATATTTTTTCCTGTTTATGGAAAAACAGCCAGAATTGCGTATAACACAAATAATTCGAGAGCAACAGGATACGTCAGGAATCTATTGGGATTCCCTGGCTTCTTAGTAGTGTAAACTTTTTACTCACAAGAACTTTTTAACTTTTGAAAAATAAAATACAAACTCGATCTCTTTGCGGTATAATTTAAGCGACTAAACAAAAATCCATACGAAAAGAGATGAGTTTGTATCTACCGCTTATTATACCTTAAAGATTCCGTTTTTAACAGACTGTTTTTATATTTTCAGGATTATTTTGCCGCTGCCTCCAGACCAACCGCCAGAAACCTGTTCCTGTTGGTTATCTCCATTTTGACTCTGGATATTTTCCGCTCCGTACGATTTGCCCACAGCCATGTGATTTCCAAACTGTCCCATACCTCGCTTAACGCGTTTTATTATACACTCAAAACGGATACCTATGATCACTCCGCCTGGAATGACGTTACCGTATCGAAAGCTGTCCGGACTGTTCCTGGCACTTTGGCAGAGCAGCCAATTTTTCTTTCTATTGATGATACCATGATCGAAAAATCCGGTAAGCATTTTGAACTTTGTTCCAAACTCTATGACCATGCCGCCCATAATGGCTCCAACTACCTCAATGGACACTGTATGGTCAGTCTCCTGCTCTCCTTTCCGGTATACCAGGATGGGAAAATCCTCTATCTTTCTGTCCCGGTGGGCTATCGACTCTGGGATAAAGAAAAGAGTAAGCTCGCTTTGGCCGCCGAACTGGCGGCTCAGGCCATGAAAGCCATTGGCCCCGAGCGTCAAGTAATCCTGCTGTGTGACAGTTGGTATCCAAAAGCGGAAGTAGTCGCTCTTGTGGAACAGTTTGATAACCTGGAAATGGTCTGTAATGCTCGGGTGGATACGGCTCTTTACGGGCTCCCGCCCGCTAAAACCGGGAAAAAGGGCCGCCCCAGAAAGCGTGGAAACCGGATTCAGCTAGACGATATCGTTCTTGGCGAACCGGAAAGTGGTGACTGGCTGATTGGCATGATGCCGGTTATCACCAATCTCTGGAAAGATAAAGTGGTATATGCCTTGGTTACTGCACCCAAAAACGGAAAAGGAAGCCGCCGTCTGTTTTTATGCGCGGCTAATCCGAGAACAGTTTCCTTTGACTGGGAAAACAGCGCTGACAAAACAATCCGTTCTTATGGAGCAGAAAATGTGTTTTACCTGCCATTGGCCTGGTATGGTCTGAGGTGGAACATTGAGGTTTCCTATTATGAAGGGAAAACCTTCTGGTCGTTGGAAGAATACCGGATCCGCAGTAAGGAAGGGATCGAACGGCTGGTGAATCTGATCAGCCTATCCTACAGTGCCATGACCCTGCTTCCTTACAGTGATGAAACCTTTTCCGGATATCAGTCAGCCAGTGCCCAGGAAACCCGGTACGAAATTGGTCAGCAAATTCAGTCAGATATAATTTTATGCAGTTTCGGGAGATTTCTCGAAACTATTAAAAATTGTTCTGCCTTGATAAAGGCCGTGGAAGACTACATTTTATCAGGTTTTAGGAAATTTCAAAAGTTGTAAACTGGTGTTTATATCTAATAAAGGCACTAAAAGGTACTCAAAAATTAGATTTATAGAAATTTA
Organism: Clostridiaceae bacterium; assembly: GCA_910575585.1. Lineage (GTDB taxonomy): Bacteria > Bacillota > Clostridia > Lachnospirales > Lachnospiraceae > UBA3402. The sequence goes on along the minus strand of CAJTGF010000141.1, from coordinate 1,966 downwards.
TAAACATCTAGGTTTAAATTTTCACAATAAAGCAGAGGATACAAAAAGGAAAAGGATAGTAAAAGATTGTGAGAGTTTATTTGGATTCTGGAAAGATGAAACAAAGATCTTAAAAGACTGGATGATAGATATAGATAAGGAATTATTTAAGATAAAGGTAAATGATAATGAAATTGAAACTCTTGCGATTATTTCTGACTATGAAGATATAGCATATAATGATTGGATGCCAGAGGGGTATGTGAGTATGAATGAGATAAAAGATGCACTGCAGATATTAGCAGAGAGTGGTTTGGGTTTAGAATCAATGCTTGACTTTTTAGAAGAAGTCTCTGTGGAGATAGATTAAAAAAATTTAGTAAATAGTAAATAAGAAGGTGGGATGATAAATATTGTCCTACCTTTTTTATATGATGAGGTTAATGAATTTTAGATTATTTATTGAAGTAAAATAAATAAAATGATATAATTAATGTATTGATAAAGAATACAGGAGAATAAAAAATGGGAGTAGCAAAGGTAGTTTCCATAATTCTGAAATATGTAGCGAATGGGAAAATAAATAATGAAGTGATTAAAGATATAGCAGATGATTTTATAGATAATGGAACTGATGTTGGTGTAGATAAGGTTAAACAATATATTGATAAGAAAAAGTCAGAGATAGATAATATTCTTTCAAGAAATTATATGTTATCAATAGGTATTCCAGAAGATGAAATTGGTTATATTGTAGCTGAAGTGAAAAGTTTATTTTCAGAAATAGAAATCACAGATGATTTACTTATACAGTGTAATTATAATTGCGATAAATTAAGTAATCATTTATTAAAAGAATATCATAAGATTAATGATATTCATATTGAATATGAAATACCAATCAGGTCAGCATTATTTAATGTAGTGAAAGAATTAATAAATATATCACTGGAAGATAAGGATTTTGTAAAGAAATTTCTAATTCAGATTAATAATACTGCTGATGATACTAATAGTGCTTTGAAAAGTTTACAACAGCAAGGACAAGTTTATCATCAAGAGGTAATGAAACGATTTGACCAAATGGAGGGAGAACCTCAAAATAAAAATTTAGAATTAAATGAAGTGAAAAAGTTTAAAAATAATAAAAAGAGTGAATATATTAAGACTTGGAATAGTAATTTGTTTCTCCATAGTGAGGAAAATCCAAAAACATTAGCTGAGACATTTGTTGTGCCTGATTTTGATCTAAAATGTAAGATATCAAGTATAAGTCGTCTAATTACAAAAAATTTGGTCGCAATAATAGGAAAATATATTAATTATGATAAGTCATCAAATATGCTTATTACTGGTGTTCCAGGAATAGGAAAAACAAGTTTAATTGCAAAGATTGCAAATGAATATAGGGATGATGAAAGAGTTATTATTTTAAGATTTCGTGATTGGGAAAGAAGTGAATTAAAGGAAGGATTACTCAATGCAATTTATAATACACTTAAATGTGAAAAGGAGGATTTAGAGAACAAAATTTTGATTTTGGATGGATATGATGAAATAAAAGTATTAGATGATGTACAAAATATTATAAATAAGTTTTTAGTAAGATTAAAAGACTTTGATAATTTTAAATGCATAATAACATCAAGACCAACTTATATTAAATCAGAATATTTCGCTAATGTCATTCAACTCAATAGATTTAAAATAGGTAAGGTGGAAGAATTCTACAAAAGGATAACAGATAAAGTTTTAGAAAATAGAAAGAAAATTGGATTAAATTTAGAAGTATTAGGAATACCAGTAATTTTATATATGGCAATTATGAGTAAAATAGACATAAGTAATAATTCTTCTAAACCAGAATTATACTTGTGAGTAAAAAGTTTTTTGTAAAAAAATAACCCTTCCGTATGGATTTGTGGTATCTTTAAGTTCCTACACTTAAGAAAGATACAAACCACCAGAAGAGTTATTCTGTGTATGA
>CAJTGF010000140.1 GCA_910575585.1 Clostridiaceae bacterium | reverse complement strand
GAACTGGCACAGCCGATTGAAAATTTTATCCCCATATACAGGAGAGCAAAAGAAGAGGGGCTTTGCCTAAAAGCCCACATTGGTGAGTGGGGAACAGCAGAGGACGTTGTTCGCGGCGTGGAGGCATTGCGGCTTGATGAAGTGCAGCATGGTATCGCGGCGGCGGAATCGGAGGAGGCCATACAGTTCCTAAAAGACAGGGGAATACGCCTTAACCTAACGCCCAGCAGCAACCTTTTGCTGGGGCGAATAAAGGAGATGGCGCACCACCCCATCCGGAGATTATACAGGGGCGGGTTAGACGTGACCATAAATTCGGATGATGTGTTGATTTTTGACAGTGACGTGTCAAAAGAATATCTAAAACTATTTGAAGCTGGGTGCCTGAATGCAGAGGAACTGGATCAAATCCGGTTAAATGGGCTGAGGGAAATGTAATAGGAAGTATGAACAAGATCCGGGCATATTTTTCTGAAGACGCATATGCGATAAAAATCTCTAAAACACTTGCTTGTGACGTAACGTAATGAGATATACTACGAGCAGGAGGTGAGACATGGACAAAAATAAAGCGATACCACAAGGCTATATGACTGTTGGCGAAGCCGCAAAAAAGATGGATGTTACTGTACGGACATTACAGCATTATGACAGGGAAGGGTTACTTTCCACGTCTGCCATGAGCGAAGGAGGCCGCAGGCTATACACAGATAAAGATATGGTAAAACTACATCAGATCTTATCGCTCAAACATCTGGGGTTCTCCCTGGATGATATAAAGAACCGGCTGATTCCCCTTGATACACCGGCAGAAATCGCAGCTGTCCTGGCAGAGCAAACCGCAGCTGTCCGGCAAAAAATAGAAAGCCTGTCCGAATCATTGAGGGAGCTGGAGGGGCTGCGGGAAGAAGTCCTTCAAATGCAGTCGGTCAATTTCAAAAAGTACGCCGACATCATTGTGAACCTGCAGATGAAAAATGACTTCTACTGGCTCATCAAACACTTTGATGACCAGACCCTTGACCATATCCGCAGCCGTTTTGATAAGGACAGCGGGAAAGTATTTATGGATACTTTCATGCAGCTTCAGAATGAAGCAATAAGGCTTCAAAATGCAGGTGTCCATGCTGACAGTGATGAGGGGCAGAGCTTTGCAAAAGCCTATTGGGATATGATAACGGACTTCACCGGCGGGGATATGAGTATGCTTCCGAAACTCATTGAATTAGGACAGTTTGAGGGCATGGCCCCCAAATGGAAAGAGAAGCAAAAACTCGCCAAAGATTATATCGGGCAGGCACTTGAGAGTTACTTGTCCAGGTCAGGCGTTGACTTGTTTCAGGAGGATGAAGAATGAACGAGGCTATAAAAATCAAAAACTTAAAGAAAAGTTACGGGACCCACGTTGTACTGAATGGCTTAGGTTTCTGTGTACAGCAGGGGGAGATTTTTGCCCTGCTTGGCGTAAATGGCGCGGGTAAAACGACGTCCCTGGAATGTATCGAGGGTCTAAGAAAATATGACAGTGGAACCATCGCTATAACCGGCAAAGTGGGTATCCAACTGCAATCGTCTTCTTTGCCTGGGCATATAAAGCCGCTGGAGGCTGTTAAGCTTTTTGCGAAATGGAATAAAGCTTCGCTTGACCGTGCAATGCTTGACGTTCTTGGCATCCATGATTTTGCCCGGAAGCAGTATTACCAATTATCGACTGGCCAGAAGCGGAGGCTCCATCTGGCACTTGCCCTGACACGAAATCCGGATATCCTTTTTCTTGATGAGCCAACCGCAGGGCTTGACGTTGAGGGGCGGCTGTCCTTCTAAAGATGTTGTCAAGGGGAAATGTAAGATTTAGTTTTTACCTTTTACTTTTTTATTCCTTCAAAGGCAACCGCCGCCACTCATATAGAGGGGCGGCGGTTATAATCAGCATTATTTCAGCAGTACCTCCAAATCACTCTCCGGGGTTGTGATCGGGGCAATGTGATAATGCTCCGCCAGATACTGCAACACGTTGGGCGACAGGAACGCCGGAAGTGTAGGCCCCAAGCGGATATTTTGGATTCCCAGGTGCAAAAGCGTCAGCAGGATACACACAGCCTTCTGCTCATACCAGGAGAGAACCATTGACAGCGGCAGATCGTTTACACCACATGCAAAAGCCTCTGCCAGGGCTACAGCCACCTGGATGGCACTGTATGCGTCATTGCACTGTCCCATATCCATCAGGCGGGGAAGTCCGGAAACGGTGCCAAGGTCCAGGTCATTGAACCGGTACTTGCCACAGGCAAGAGTAAGTACGATACTGTCAGGAGGTGTCTGCTTTACAAACTCAGTATAGTAGCTGCGTCCCGGCTTTGCTCCATCGCAGCCGCCAACCAGGAAGAAATGTTTGACCACTCCGCTTTTGACTGCTTTGACCACTTTGTCCGCAACGGACAAGACCGCGTGACGCCCAAAGCCGGTTGTGACGGTTCTTCCGCCATTGATACCAGTAAACTGCATGGCTGTGGGGTAGCCGCCCAGCTCCAAGGCTTTTTGGATTACCGGCGAGAAGTCCTTTTCCGGCCCAATGTGGGCCAGCCCCGGATATGCGACGGCTTCCGTCGTAAATACCCGGTCCGCATAGCTTGTTTTCGGCGGCATGAGGCAGTTTGTTGTAAAAAGGACCGGAGCGGGGATAGAAGCAAATTCCTTTTGCTGATTCTGCCAGGCAGTGCCGAAATTCCCTTTGAGATGGGGGTACTTTTTTAGTTCCGGATAACCGTGAGCCGGGAGCATTTCACCGTGGGTATAAATGTTGATGCCCTTGTCCTTGGTCTGCTCCAAGAGTTGTTTCAAATCAAAGAGGTCATGACCGGAAATGATAATAAACGGTCCTTTCTCTACAGTCAAACTTACTTCTGTTGGAACGGGATTGCCATAGGTTTCCGTATTAGCCTTATCCAGCAGTTCCATACATTTCAGGTTAACCGCCCCGACTTCCAGGACAATAGGAAGAAGTTCATCCATCCCCCAGTCCTCCATACCGACAGCAAAGAGGGCCTTATAAAAAAAGCGGTCTACTTCCGGGTCCGTATAGCCCAGGACAGCAGCGTGATACGCATAGGCGGCCATACCCCGGATGCCAAACAGAATCAGCGACTTCAGAGAGCGAATATCCTCCCCAGCAGTCCACAGATGCTCCATGTCATAGTCATCGTTCTTCCCGCAGGCTGAGGTACACTCATAGCAGAGAGGAACAATCTGCCGCTTTACCTCATCCACACGCCGGAGCAGAGCAGAAAGGGCCTCCTTGTCAAAATTCACATTCGTAATTGTCGCAAACAACCCTTCCCGCACAACCTGATTGGCGGCATGGCTAATCAGATGCCCATTTCCGTCTATGGTCCTTGCAAGGCCAATCAATTTCCCGGTAAGCTGATCCTGCATTTCAGCAATACCGGCCTGCTTGCCGCATACGCCAGAATTTCCAGTACAGCCTTTGCATCCCGCTGTCTGTTCACACTGGAAGCAAAACATTTTCTGTTCCATCACTGTTTCCTCCTATTATTATTCTAAAATTCTTCCGTCCGTAGAAATAGTCACCACATTCCACGGAATGAACTTCCCGCTCTCCTGTAAGGCCTGTTTGACCGCGTTTTCGATTCCGCCGCAACATGGAACTTCCATTCGTACTATGGTTACGCTCTTGATGTCATTTCCAGAAATGATTTGCGTCAGCTTTTCAGCATAGTCCCCCTCGTCCAGCTTGGGGCAGCCGATGAGCGTCACATGGCTACGGATAAACGCATCGTGGAAATTGCCATAGGCATAGGCGGTACAATCTGCAGCGATGAGTAGCTTGGCACCGTTAAGGTATGGGGCGTTCACCGGCACCAGCTTAATTTGTACTGGCCATTGGGTCAGCTGGCTGGCGGCAGGCGTCTGTGCGGCAGGGGCAACGCAAGGATCCCGGTGAATCGTCTTTGCATTTGTTCCGGGACAGCCGCAGGGCAGAGGCGCACTCTTCTGTTTAGCGGCCGTCACAGCCGCATGGTCATAGGCGGGCGCTTCCCGCGTCTCAAAGCTGATTGCCTCCGTGGGGCAGGCGGGCAGGCAGTCACCCAGACCATCGCAGTAGTCCTCACGAGTGAGCCTCGCCTTACCGTCTACCATCTCAATAGCGCCCTCATGACAGGCGGCGGCACAGGCTCCGCATCCGTTACACTTTTCTTCATCGATATGAATTATTTTGCGAACCATAAAATTTTCCTTTCCGGTCAACTGTATTCTTTGAATCCCTGTTGACATCTTGGAATCAGTATAGTATGATTTACGTGTTTTGTATGTTGAAATTTCAACAAAGGGAACAAATCTATGGAAAAATATTTTGAAGTATTGTGCATGTGTCCGCTGTTTCGGGATATGGCGCATTGGGAACTGACTAAGGCTCTACGTTGCCTCAACGCCAGGGTATCTTCCTTTGAAAAAGGAGAAGCCGTGATGAACGAGGGTGAACCAGCAAAATATGTGGGAATTGTCCTAACGGGCAGTTTTCAAATTGTACGGACGGATTTCTTTGGTAATCGAAGCATGATTGCCAACCTTGTTCCTGGTGAATTATTTGGGGAATCCTTTGCTTGTGCAGGAGTGGAGGCAGTCCCGGTTTCTGTGCTGGCATCGGAGGCTGCGGAGGTTATGCTGATTGACTGTTTGAAAATTTGTCATTCATGCAGTAATGCTTGTCAATTCCATCAACAGATGATTTATAATCTTCTTCAAATTGTTGCGGCAAAGAATTTGATGTTTCACCAAAAAATCGAGGTCACATCCAAGCGCACGACACATGAAAAGCTGATGGCGTATCTGATGCTTCAAGCTAAACAATTTGGCAGTCTGGAATTTGAAATACCATATGATCGCCAGGAGTTGGCGGATTATCTGGAAGTAGAGCGCAGTGGTTTGTCGGCGGAAATCGGAAAACTGCGTCGGCAAGGGGTCATTGAAGCAGACCGCAGCAGATTCAAGATATACAAACCGTTTGATGTTTGAGGCACGTAAACATAGTGGTAGCAAGTAGCGGTAATCAGAAATCCCGTTTTATCAGAAATGCAGAGTGAAACCGTTGAAATACAAGGGAATTGCCGCAATAGATTTCTGATAAAAAAGTGGCTATTGACTGACCGTGCCTTATAACTATAGGACTGGCAGGAATAAAAATTTCTGATAAAATGTGTTCATAGTAATTCGGCTGCGGTCTGTTTTCAGAGTATCAAATAACTTCTCGGAATCTCAATGAATGTGATTCTAACTGAAAATTGACAACTGAATATCGTGCAGGAAAAGAAATTTGAGAAAAATGGACATAAACATTGGACATAGCGGGTACTATGCCTTGAAAAATCTTATGGAATCGCTTAAGATATCATTATTAGGCGGT
>CAJTGF010000139.1 GCA_910575585.1 Clostridiaceae bacterium | reverse complement strand
AAAAACAGTCTGTTAAAAATGGAATCTTTAAGGTATAATAAGCGGTAGATACAAACTCATCTCTTTTCGTGTGGATTTTGGTTTGGTTGCTTAAATTATACCGCAAAGAGGCTGAGTTTGTATTTTATTTTTTAAATATCAAAAAGTTGTAAACTGGTGTTAATACAATAACATATGACTGTAGAAAATGCCAGGTTAGCGGTTTAGCTTTGCCTCAAGGCAAAATACCTCAAAAGCTTGATAAGCCCTATTTGGGCAATGAACTCTTTAATGAGAAGTATCCTTCCAGCAAGGGAAAGATCGCCGCCGTATGAATTTATTTTGCTTTTCTTATTGCTTTGTAGTGGGATAGCGTTTACAATAGTCATAAAAGGGAAATATTAAGAACTACAACTAAAAATTTCAAATGAAATAATAGATTTATGGAAAGAGAGGGCGATAATATGATGTATCCATATGCAACACTTAATGATTGAGTTTTCTAAAGAGGAAGGTATCTTAAATATCTCAAATTGGGGGTTCCTATATAATTTACTTCTGGTCAAATGAAAATGATCCACTTGAGCCAGTATGTAGACATTGCAGAACGGAGAGCAACAGTAAATGCAACAAAAACTTAAATTCTTCAAATTATTTCCGGATCCATTCTTTTAACCCCTATCTCTATCTTGCTCGGATCCCTGACAACATCTGACGAGGCATTTACTGAAAAAGCTTCTATTATATTCAGCCAGGATCTATATCTAAAGTTCATATAAATGAATACAAAGTATCGATAAGCACTGTTGTTCCCTGTCTGTTATAACCATCATTTATAACCAAAATAGTCATAAATTTAAAAAATATAACACTGAGGTAAACAAATGAGTAAATTTATTATTAAGAATATTGGAAATGGATTAGGAGATTGTTTTATTATACATATGGCAGGAGAAACAGATGAATGCGTAATTATAGTAGATGGACACAAAGAGAATCAAGGGAATCTGTCATTTGAGCATATGAAAGAATCCATAAAGGAATACAAGAAGATAGATTATATAGTAATTACTCACATTGACGATGACCATATTGGCGGTATTCTAAAATTACTATCTCTACCATCAGAGGATGAAATATTCCAGAAATTAAACAAAACCGTATTCATATATAATAGTATTGTTCGTTCCACTATTAATTACAAGCAGGCTGAGCATTTAGAATTGTTATTAAATACCAGAAAGATCATAAATACGTGTAAAATAGACTATAGCAAATGTACACAAGGTTATTTAATTCTTTTGTCTCAGACAAGACGAGACAGTTTCGATCCCGCTAACTATCAATTATATAAGAATCGTCCTATCCTAACCTTTATTCACCCTACAGATTCCAAAGATATAGAGCAGGTACAGGAGGATTATATAAAACGAAAGGCAACGGGAAATCTGACATCATCAGATTCCAAGCTTATAAACAGAAATTCCATTGCCTTTTTAATTGAGTTTATGGGAAAATGCGTTTTTTTTACAGGCGACGCTTATGTTGAGGATATTTTTCCTAAAGTTAGTGTAAAAAATATTGACATTATTAAAATCCCGCACCATGGCGCAGATTTAAATAATAGACAACTACCTCAATATGCCAAAAACTTTAACTGCCAACGTTTCATTGTAACAGGTGAAAAAAAGTGGAGTAAAATACATCCTGCACAGTCGTTGTTAACAAATTTATATCAAATACTTGGAAATAAACTTACTATATATACAAAAGTTGATATGGCAGAATATGAACACTGTAGTGAAACGATAAAAAATACAGAAGAGATTGATGTAATGGAGGACTATAAAGATGCTTAAAAACCAGGTGGTTTTATTAACAACAATATGCAATACCGGAACCGGTATTCTTTATCCGTGTAAGTATGAACAAAAAGATAGAATGGAGCATGCCAATTACTATATAGTACTGACTAATAGACATGTACTGAAAGACATCGGAGATAATGAACTTAAAGAAGATATAAGAAATCTATTAAAATTACAACTCTATGATAATCTGGGAGGCAAGATTGATGAGAAAGATATTTTAGGTATTCGGGCCTTTTGTCCAAAATGGAAATATGATAAAAATGAAGATGTGGCAGCACTCTTAGTTATAATAAAAGATTTAATCACAATCGATTTGGAAATCAATGTTTTTCAAGGGACCTTGACAGACCGATCTATATTGTATACCGAGGGATATCCCGGAGTTTTGTTGGATGATGAAATAAATCAGAAGCTCCAGTTTCAGGGAGTTGCTAAAAGCACCTTTCCTGAAAATAAGAGGATTGGTATATTTCAGATAACTGATGACTATCATTGGTACAATAACCTTCAAGATAAAGATCTTCTAGATGGTATGTCAGGAAGCCCTGTATATGTAGAATCCCAAGGAAATATAATGCTGCTTGGAATGAATCAATCTGTTTCTGTTATGGGGAGTGGGCAGAACCCTTTTAAATTGGTGTATTATTTAAGGATGGAATATATATTTGAATGTTTAAGGGATTATGGATGTATTATTTACCAAAAAACAAGTGAAACAGCCTATCAGATTCAATGGATTCATGGAATGGAGTCTGAAATTAACAATTATACTAATAATCCTACCTTTTTTTTAATCGGAGGAAGTGGTGCAGGAAAATCCTCTTTTGCTAAAGATTTTTCTTATCATGGGAATTGTCTTCTTTCTACTAACGACGGCCAAACAACCCGGACAGCTGTTGTTTATGAATATAGTATTTTTTGTGATAAACCAAGAGTTATTGTTGATTTTATGAATCAAGATCAATTTTGCAAAAAAATGTCGGAATTGCAGGGAGCTTTTCCGGCAATTAGAATAATTCGGAAAGTTTTTGAAATAAGTCAGGACATCGAAAAAGACGAACTGACTTTTATGAAGAATTGTTATCACCTCATAACAAGTCTTCAAATCAAAAGTTCGGAAATGAAACAGCTGATACAGGATATAGAAACATGTATGGAAATGAAAGAGACGCATAAAATGATACCTTCCCAGATCCTTATTCGCACCTATGAGCAACTGATCGAACAATTGGGAAGACATATTCCTGTCCAATTAGTAAAATGTCTATGTGACAGAAAAAGACTGATAGATATAAGGCAGAGTTATCAGGAAAGTTATGAAAAACAATATCTTTCAAAAGAGGAATCACAGAAGCTGGTAGAAAACATAATTACACACCTATTAAAAGACATTGTTGAAGACGAGCCAGAATTAATCACAGCATTCGAAGTGATTTTGAGAGATTACCTTAATGAAAAAATAAATTTCTACGAATATCAGAAACAATGTGCAATGTACTTAAAAGAAAACAACGTGGTATTAAGGTATGGAAATAATTTCCCTCAATTTCGTAAAAAAATCAGTTCCATTTTGAATGATATCAAGTCTGAATACATTGAAGAATTATTATATGTAGAAGGTTTTTTTAATATAAAGGAATTTGGATTTTTAAAGACATTAAATGACAAAAAAGAAAATTGGTGGAAAATCCTGGAATGTCAGTTATTTTCCAATTCCCCAGAAGAAGATTTATCTGAAAGTCACACAATAAATATTTGGAAGCTAACCCAAAGTATTTATAAACAGGTACATTCACAAATAAAGAACGCCATCGAAGAAGAATATGGAATCAAAGAAAACAGATTTGAGAAATTATTTAGTTTGCCAAAAATAAATGAGCAAGAAAAAAATCAGCTTCGCTTATGTCTCCAAGTATACGAGGGTTATTCACTTACAGGAATTATCCATTCTGTCAAAGTAGAAGATATGGTTGCCAATAACTACGCAATGCTTTTTTTAGAATTAAAGATCAACAAATTAAGGATGATAGATACATATGGTCTGGACCATATACAAGGAACCGCAAGCATGGAATCAGCCCTTTATCATCATATATATTTTGCATCAGAGAATTTAAGAATTGAATTTAAGGATATAAATGTTCTTTACATAAAAAAATTAGACTCTGGAAAACCTGATGAACTACGTATTATCCTTCCCTGTGTGCGAACAGTAATTCCTCAGGCACCGATATATTGTATATTTACTGGTATAGATATATTTTATAAAAAGCCCGATGAGTTAGGGGCAATTTGTTGGAAAAATGGTAATTATGAAAAAACGCCTAAAGCGATTCGCTATATTTTATCGGAACGTGGAAGAAAAGACCTTATGGGGGATAAAGATGAAATATCCAAAAAGAACATGTATCTAGTCTTAAAAAATAATCTAATTCCTTATTGTGGAAACAATGATTTAGTACAAAGGGAATATGCCTTTTACAAAAACAATGTAACATATATCAGAAAGTTAATGGCTTCTATTATAATGAAGGAATATAGCAGCCTTCAAATTGTTGATATAAATATTTTTAAAGAAAAGAGCGAAAATATAAAGAAAGATATTCAAATCTTTATCTTAGATATCTTCAAGAAAGCATCTGTCCATACGGAAGGTATTCACTGGAAAACAATACAGGCAAATGTAAAAAATATTTGTAATAATAAAAGACTCGGAAAATCGACACTATTTCGTTATCAATGGAATCAGCGTTTTCATGAAGCATATGCATTTGTCGTTGGTCACCAGGGAATGAAAATAGCACAAAAATTTCATATATCGGAAGAAGCCATCGATGCAGCTTTAAGAAATGTAGAGGAAAGCTATCTAGGAACAGGGGATAATCTTTCAAAAATTGATATGATAGATAATAAGAGCAATTTCCGAATATATCTGGAAGAAATGTATAACTCTTCTTCATATAAATACAATCCTTTTGCTATTACTAATCAACAAGAAAAAGAGATCATATCAGACAAAAAATTAAGAAAAGAATTTTTTAAGGATGTTTTTGATTTTGCAAAAGGGATAAAAGATAACCAAGAGTTAATGAATAAATTTGTTGATGATTTTATGGATAAATTGGAAATTCAAATAAAAAATGATAATACTGACAAAATACAGAATATTATTTATCTGGATCCACAATTTTCAAAAATCATTCATAGGATGCGCTTAGATTTCACAGAAAAATATATCTGGGACGAAAAAGATAAAGAAAGTGCGACTATAAGTTTCAAGGATATGCTGATGGCTTGTATTTCTAATGGGAAGTTATTTTGAGCATCACTATTTCCGTTATAGTGAAATACTGTAAGTGCCTCAAAAGATGGCGTACTGTGATGCCCTCCCTCTTTTTGCTATACTGAATGAAAATATATAACTTCTCGGAATCTCAATGAATGTGATTCTAACTGAAAATTGACAACTGAATATCGTGCAGGAAAAGAAATTTGAGAAAAATGGACATAAACATTGGACATAGCGGGTACTATGCCTTGAAAAATCTTATGGAATCGCTTAAGATATCATTATTAGGCGGT
>CAJTGF010000138.1 GCA_910575585.1 Clostridiaceae bacterium | reverse complement strand
TATATGAAATATCAGTATATAGAACTTCTGACAGCAGACAGAATCCCCATATCATTCCAACACATAGCTAATTTATGGCAGAGTTCTTCTGAGAGACCTTGCTTATCTAAATGACATTGGGTCTCATCTCCATGGCATAGATTCACCCTGCCGGCACACAGCCTGCCTTCCCTCCCTGGCAAAAGCAGATATTGGCTGGCCGGGATTTGCTCGCTTAAGGTGTTTTTGATAGGGGACGCTGTTTCAACGTTGTGGCGGAACGATATCTGTTTTGTCGACAGAAAGGTTTGTGCGTAGGATTTATCGGAACAGATCCTGCCTATTATGTTTTGGATGTTAGTTAAAAATGATGTTGTTTGAGTCCGCGAATGCCGTAAACATAATCTTTTCCTATGGTTGAAATATGGCAGCTAATATAGTTACCGACCAACTTTATATTTTAATAACACGAGGAAAAACACCGGAAAACACGGTCTTTTTAGGATTTTCCGTATTTTATAAAGCAAGACATGGCGTATTCATGCGTGTATAGGAACATAAAAACTCGAATACTCGAATCCACGGAAGAACGGAATCTTGCTATTGCTTTCAATAGCAAGGCGGCAGATCCTATCAGGTTCACAGCAACCCCGCCTTAACCTTACTCAACAATATACCTGTGGCCGTAAAAAGAAGCTATTTTTTCGCTGCAAAGCTGAGGCAGCGTCCCCTACCGAAACCACCTTAAGTGAGCAAACCTTAGCCAGCGAATTCTGGTTTTGCCAGGCAGAGGAGAGCTGTCCCGTCCGGGTGAATCTATGCCATGGAGATGAGACCAGGAAAGCAGGAGGGCCTCACCCCGAGTGATTTCCGCTTTGGGCTCATCGGAATGTTCGGCATATCTGAACCCGGACGGGACAGCTCTCCTCTGCCTGGCCTCACGACAACCCCCGCCTTTGCTCACTCAACTAAACAGCAATTTAATTATTTTCCCTTCTCCACAACAAAATGATTCAAGTGTCAAAAAGCATTCAAAACATAAAATGTGTTAATTGTTTTCGAATTGTACATTAATTGCTCTGTAATCCAAGTCGCTGGAGATGAAAAATCGGATACAATTCCTATACAATTCGCACAATATTTGCCAGATATACCTTTTGACGGGCCAATCATAAAATTCATTAACTCCATTTTAAACAATGAACGTAGAAAAGTAAAGAGATATTACTTAATGTTTCCTTCTTCACCCTGGCTCTCACCAGCAGCATCGGCCTCCGCAGCTCACGTTCCATCCCCGAAATATCCATCATCTCCAGGGGCGGCCTGGCATCCTCCGGGTACTCATTACCCGTCCAGCAGCGAAAGCAGCGGCTTTAGCTGCTGGATTAACCGTTTGTTACACAGATATTTCTTATTTAATAATATGGCACGATATCGACCAGATTTCAAGCAGATTTTAAGAAAAAAGCCGGTAATGGTCATCTCCCACTACCGGTTTGAAAAGCTTCTAATGATTCATCTTTTCCTTCGTAATCTATTCCCCATCACGGAATAGAGCATGCAGGTATCATAATCGGATGCCGGGATTACCGTTTTCCGTTTGTCCGGAGCGACTTTTCTGGCATCGCTTAAACAAATCTCATGGTGCAGACGCTTATTCGTAATTTGGTAAATCAAAAACCCTGTGACCGAAAGCCAAGTGTTTAAACGATTGGCACAAAAGAAAAAGTATAAATTATTGCGGCTGTATAGGCATCACCATGCCAGAAAAATGTTTGCTGCCGGCCATTGTGTTTCTTGCGGCAAATGCGTTACTATGTGCCGCCGCATAGACACCGATCTTTGCCGGACAATTTATATACCAGTATTTCTCACTGCCCTGCACCAATTCATACATTGGATGTTCCCTCCCTATTTTGCTCTTTCCAAGCAATGTCCTCCCATCAGATCATAAGATCAAGCGAGCCACCCGGCTTCACAAACGAATTGTCAATGGATTCCCTTGTGATCCCGTCCAGCGCCCCGGCCGGGATAGAGTCCCCCGGTCTCCACTTCGGGTCAATTGCTTTCACCGCGTCAACAAATGCCTGCGTGTACGCGCGTTCGTACTGTTCCAGTGTATGTCCTGCCGCAAGCCGGTCCTGTTTATCCATTTTCCGATACAGATCCAAATAAACATCGTACCGGTTTGTGGTATCTCCATTACCGATGCCATTTTCCCGGATAAATTCTCTCTTGGTCAATTCGAACATGGCATCCCTGCTGCTCTCTGGTATATCAATGATCCGGTTCTTCTCTCCCCTGTTTTTGTCCGTCACCACCAGACCGGCCAGTCCCGAAAACGGGCTGATGTAGTCGCCGTCCTTGTCATAGCGGCTCATCCTGTTTTTGATAGCCTGAACATTGGTGTACCCTACGCCGCCATGTTCCGACATGCTCTGCATAACCGCCTGGTACTGCCTGCTGTTTGTATCAATACCCGCCCTTTTTAACATATCCTGTCCGCCTCTGCTATTCACAGGCATTCCCGACATCCGCTGGAACATGTTGCTGAAATCTCGTACTATGAGCATATCCCATACCTCCTCTAAGCTTTTTAGTGTCCAACCCTTTGGCCGGCGCGGATAATACACCCTCCATCTCGCTTTTCATTGGGGTTGTTATCCATGCTCTTACTGGTAATATCGACTATTTTCCGCCTCTGATTACGGTTCAGGTACACAAAGTCTCCATTTTGCTATTCCCACAATCCCCGCCCTGTGATATAATCTCCATAAAAAATCACGATCCGGGAGACAAAAACACCATGAAAGAAGAGTGTATGGTATGCAAGGCCCCCCTTGAATATCTGGAAACAGATGAAATGATGGAATGCGCCCTTTGCCGTAAAAAAGAAGCCAGCAAGAGCAGATGCATCCATGGCCATTACGTATGCAATGAATGTCATACCAGCGGAATGGACGCCATTGTGGAGCTGTGTCTAAGGGAATCCTCCAAAAATCCCGTTGCCATCATAATGAAGATGATGGATCAGCCCTTCTGCCACATGCATGGGCCGGAACACCATGTCATGGTAGGTTCCGCCCTGCTGACAGCATACAAAAATGCCGGAGGCCCCATCGACCTGCCCCAGGCGCTAATGGAAATGATGCGAAGAGGAAAAAGCGTTCCCGGCGGGGCCTGCGGGTTCTGGGGCGCCTGCGGCGCAGGAATAAGCGCTGGCATGTTTGTATCCATCGTTTCCAAGTCCACGCCCCTTACCGTTGAGCCTTTCGGCCTTTCGAATCAAATGACCGCAAAGGCCCTGGAACAGATCGGAACCATAGGCGGCCCCCGATGCTGCAAAAGAGACTCCTACCTTTCCATCCTTGCCGCCATTGACTTTGCGGCAGACCACTTCCAAATTTACATGGAACGGCCAGACATCGTCTGCAGATACAGGACCCAAAATAATCAATGTATTGGCAAACGCTGTCCATTTGCAAAGGCCCTGTAAAAATAATGCCTATTGATCAGTCAAATATCCCGAGAGCTATGATGGTATGACATCATGGCTGTGTTTCACATAATACCGGGAGCTCTCGCCCTCTTTCAGCCAAAAGGCGTTGGCCACCATCCCAAAAGCGTGGCATGAGTCCATGGGTCAATCCATAAAAAGAGGAAATTCCCAGGAATCCTGATGAAATTTCCTCTTTCTTGCGAACTTTTTTATAGAAATCCCAACATACGGGAGGTCCTTTTTCATCCTTTACGATATTTGCGGTTCGTTCACAGCCTTGGCAACCTTCTCATGTTCTTCCTCCGTAATATTTGTGCTGCAAGGCAATGTAAGCATCCCTTTATCCCTATTATATTCCACAAAACGGCTTTCATATGAAAAGATATAAAATTGGATCAGAAACAGCAGGTTCTTCTCAAAAAATTCGTAAGTAAGGATTTCTATTATTTTTGATTTTCGCTGCCTTTTCCATCACCTTTAGTTTTATCCCTAATTCCTCCCATATCTCCATCTTTCCTGCCCAATTGTTTTTATGTTTCTTAACATATACTTCATACTGAAAGGACCGCTTTAGTCCTAATTTTCTGATAGATCCATATTTCTCAATCCAAAAATATATTAAAAGTAAAAGACTTTGTGTTTCATTATATTAAGGGAGACAAACCCTTTACACCATTTCCATAATCTGTTATGATGATAATGTAAGAAAAAACTAACTAAGAAAGCAGGTGAAACTATGCCAAGCAATGCAGAGATCGTAAAGGATACAGCCGAGCAATTCAAAAAAGTCCAAAGATACATGCTACTTGCCAAAGAAGAAAATGCCATCAAAACATATGCTGAATTAAAAGATGAATATCTTTTTTTAAAAGCAGTACTCAATGTTATGGGCATAAATCTCACCGATATTGACAAAATAAAAGAACAATAAAGCATATCTCATCGATAAACAGGCCCTTGGCCTACAAAAAAGCCGCACCTGACAGATACCAGATGGGTAGTGTAAAATAGTTTGTGTCTTAGGAAAAAAATGGCTCCTTTTGGGTAAGAATTCAGATATGACAATTCTTATCGAAAAGGAGTATTTTTATGGCAGTAGCTAAGGAGCAAATTCGACAGATTATTTCAGAAAATAACATTTCCAGCGTCGCGGATGTCTATTCTCTTCTCAAAGAAAGTTTTAAGGATATCCTCCAGGAACTTATGGAGGCGGAATTGGATGCCGCGCTTGGTTATGAAAAAAAACACAAAGGAGATTTGACCACAAACAATAAACGCAACGGACATTCCCCCAAAACCCTCAAAAGCCAGTATGGGGAATTTCAGGTGGATGTACCCAGAGACCGCAACGGCGAATTCGAACCAAAGCTTATCCCCAAATACCAGCGTGATATTTCCGGAATTGAGGAAAAGGTCATCTCCCTGTATGCAAGAGGGATGAGTACCAGAGATATCCATGACCAGCTAAAGGATCTTTACGGAATCGAACTGTCCGCAGAGATGGTCAGCAAGATTACGGATCGGATCCTGCCCCAGGTCAGGGAGTGGCAGTCCCGCCCCCTGTCTCCCATTTATCCTTTTGTCTTTATGGATTGTATCCATTATAAGGTAAGGGAAGAAGGGAAAATTTTGAGCCGGGCGGCTTATGTGGTTTTGGGCGTCACGACAGAAGGGTATAAAGAGATTCTTAGCATTACGGTGGGAGCCAATGAGAGCAGCAAGTTCTGGCTGGGGATGTTAAATGACCTGAAAAACCGCGGATTAAAGGATGTTTTGTTCTTTTGTGTCGATGGACTGGCTGGTTTTAAGGAAGCAATCAGCGCAGTCTATCCCCAGGCCCAGATCCACAGATGCGTAATCCATATGCTGCGCAACTCCTTTAAGTATGTCAACTACCGTGACCTGAAGAAATTTTCCAATGATTTCAAAGCAGTCTATAACGCCCCAAACGAAGCGGTGGCGTATTCTGAACTGGAGGGCTTAAAAAAGAAATGGGGGAAAAAGTATCCATACGCAATCAGTAACTGGGAGAACAATTGGGAAGATGTGAGTTCCTTCTTTCAGTTTTCAGAGGAGATCCGAAAGATCATGTACACGACAAACATCATTGAGGGTCTGAACCGCCAGTACCGAAAAGTAACGAAAACGAAAGGTGTGTTTCCTAGTAGTCTGTCCTTAAAATGCTTGTGTGTATAATTGACGTATAGTATAATGGTTGTATCAATATTATTCAGGAGTACACAACCATGGGCAGAAATAAAAAATACGGCAATATAACATTAACAGACGAAGACAGGG
>CAJTGF010000137.1 GCA_910575585.1 Clostridiaceae bacterium | reverse complement strand
CCGGAGTTTTTCACACCGGACCATGCGGTCCTGTGCGCTTATGCGGTATTAGCAGTCATTTCTAACTGTTATCCCCCTGTATGAGGCAGGTTACCCACGCGTTACTCACCCGTCCGCCGCTAAGTCGCATCCGCTTCCATCCGAAAACTTCCGCAAATACGCTTCGCTCGACTTGCATGTGTTAAGCACGCCGCCAGCGTTCATCCTGAGCCAGGATCAAACTCTCATGTTAAGATCTGCCGCCGGCCATCTCTGACCGGAACCTATCAATGGTTATTTGATCCGGTATCAAGATCAACTCTTGGCTAATCCTTTTACCGTTCTACTGTTGTTTGGTTCGTCTGCTTTCGCATTCGTTCTGAATTTTCTCAAATCCAAGGCTCCAAGCCGAGCCTTTTTTATTTGGAATTTTCAGGGTCTTACATACTGTTCAATCTTTGATTTTCAAGGTCCGTTGCTGTTGTTTTCTCAAAAGCAGCTTGCTTATATTACCACATCTCTTTTGTTTTGTCAACAACTCTTCTAAATTTCTTTTTGAAATTTTTCATCCGTTTTTCTTTTGTGTGCCCCGCTCTCACGGGGCGAGTCTTATAATAGCAAATCTATTTACAAAAGTCAACAACTTTTTTAAATTTTTCCATTTTTTTCTATTTTTCCCTTTTTTACCTCATATTCATGGCAATTCCTTTGTGACGCCATGGCATAAAATAAGGACAGCCGCACCGAAATGGATGCCGCTGTCCGCTTATTCTTAAGCCAGATCTTCTCCGTTGCTTTCGATCACTTTCTTATACCAGAAGAAAGAATCCTTGCGATAGCGATTCAGAGTCTTTAAGTCGAACTCGTCTCTGTCCACATAGATAAAACCGTAACGTTTTACCATACCCTCATGGGTGGAGATCAGATCAATGGCTGACCATGGGCAGTATCCCATCATCTCACATCCGTCAGAGATAGCCAGGCGTACCTGCTCAATGTGTTTGCGCAGATACTCGATCCGGTATGGATCATGGACTTTTCCGTCCTCTGTCAGCTTATCGTAAGCGCCCAGGCCGTTCTCTGTAACGATCATAGGCAGATGGTATCTGGAGTACATCTCGCGGATAGTAGCCCGGAATCCTATGGGATCGATCTCCCATCCGAACTCTGTGGTTGCCAGGTTGGGATTGCGGAAACCTTTGTAGAGACCCGCCTCTCCCCTGGATGTCTGCTGGTCCGCGCCCGGATCCATGACCTCGGTGCCGTCGCTTGCCTCCACGGTGCCTGTGCTGTAATAGTTAAATCCGATAAAGTCGGGATGGCCGTTCTTAAGCGCTTCCGCATCTCCCGGCGCGAACTCCGGCGTAGCGTCGTTCTCCTCCAGGTATGCCCATACCAGGTTATTGTATACGCCGTATACGGCCATATCCAGGTACAGCCAGTTACGGATAGCATTGCAGTTCTGAGCAGCCAGGCTGTCCTCCGGCTTGCAGCTTGCCGGATATACTAAAGAAATATTGGGCGCAGGACCGATCTTTGCCCCTGGCAGCATCTCGTGGCACAGAGCCATGGCTTTTGCCTGCGCTACCAGCATATGATGGTTCTGCTGATACGTCTCTTTTAATACATTGGTGCAGCCCTCGGGAATGGTCAGGGTTCCGATAAGCGGACCTACCAGGGTCAGCATATTCTGCTCGTTGATGGTCAGCCAGTATTTTACCCTGTCGCCGTAATTTTCAAACATCACTTTCGCGAAGTTCAAGAACCAGTCAACGGATTCCCGGTTGGACCAGGAGCCCCGCTTGTCCAATGCCGCCGGCATATCGAAGTGGAACATGGTGACAAGTGGCTCCATGCCATATTTTAAACACTCGTCGATCACGTTATTGTAGTACTGAACCCCCTTGGGGTTTACTTCCCCTGTCCCCTCGGGAAGGATCCTAGACCAGGCGATGGAAAAACGGTAGGTCTTGAATCCCATCTCCGCCATCAGCGCAATGTCCTCTTTATATCTGTGATACTGGTCTGCGCACACCGTAAGATCGGAAGTCCCCTCCGGCACTTTCTTCACGTCCTGACAGGACGGCCCCTTGCCGTCTTCCAGATTAGCCCCCTCTACCTGGTACGCCGATGTGCTTGCTCCCCAAAGGAAATCTTTAGGAAATGGTTTTAATGTTTTGTGCAGCATTTCTTCTCTTCTCCCTTCAAGTTTTATGTAGCCTGTACGACCCATTATACTATGTTTTCGGAGGTTTGAAAAGGGATTTTTACGGTGTATTTGCCTCTTACGGGCAAGACGTTTTTGTTCTTTTGTTCCCAATGCCAAGTATTGCAGCAGCCTTTTTCTCTCTCCCTTCTCTTTTGATGACTGGTATTCCTGATACATCTGAATATATGAAATGTCATCGATCACTTTCTTTCCCCTGGAAAACAGACGGTGATACAGCAGATATCCTTTTTCATCTCCTGCCTCCATGGCCGTTTGCAGGCACAGCCTGGCCGCCTTTTTATTCCGCCTGCCCGCTCCTCCCTTTAAAAACAAGATTCCCTGCTTCCTAAATGTCGCCCCGTCTCCTTTAAGGGCTTGTTGCCACAGCTTCATTACCTGTCCTTTTCTTCTCATAGTGGTCTCCTCTCCGTTTTTTCTTCCATTTTATCCGGGAGGGGATAAAAAGCTGTAACTTGTTTCTGGCTGGATGGGGGACTGGTTACGGTTGGATTGTTTCACTGCTATATATCGAAAATACATTGTATGAAAAATGTTATTTTTGATCAATATAAGCACCGCATCGGAACGTTTTAAAGTATCTAGGCGGCACTTTATATTTCAGATATGATAAAATCAATTTTTTACTTGACAACAAACTTTTCACAGATAGCGGAGATGACTCATGAACGAAATCAATCCTTTAGAGCGTATTCAGCAACTATGTGATGAGCGGGGCTGGTCTTACTACCAGCTGGCTAAAGCTTCCGGCATTACTTACTCCACCTTAAATACGATGGTCAATAAACAAAATATGCCGTCCCTTCCCACACTCCAAAAGCTGTGCCAGGGTTTTGGCATCTCTGTCACGGATTTCTTTGAGCCGGATCGCAGTCAGACGGGACTTACCAAAGATCAAGCAGACTGTCTTTCTCTTTTTACCTCCCTTCCCTCCCAGGAGAAGCAGCTGGCGCTGGCTTATATGAAAGGGCTGGCAAGGAAGCTGTAAGTGGCGGCGTTATGGCTTTGACAAAGGCCATAACGCCGTATCGCATAGTTAAAATGGCCAAAGGCAAACTATTGCATAGCGCTGCCTGTTGGCTGAATCTTATCAGTCCTTCCCGTCCATCCTCTCCAGCGCGTCTTGGGCATTGCTGACATAATCTTCGCCGGCCGCAACGCATTTCTCATACCATTGACGCGCTTTTTCAAGATCCTTTTCCACTCCATGACCACCGAACCGGTACCATTCCCCCAACTCATACATTCCCTCACCAGAGCCATTGCCTGCCGCGGTGAGATACCATTTCATAGCAATATCGTAGTTTATCTCTACACCCCAGCCAAACTTATAACATGTTCCCAACTTTGCCTGAGCCTTTATGCTGCCTTTTTTCTCCGCTTCACGATACCAGTAAAATGCCTCGGCCTCATTTTTCTTAAATCCGTAGTTACCCAAATAATATGCCACTCCCAAATCCACCATAGCTTCTGGATCTCCCGTTTCTGCCGCCTTTTTCAGCCAGTATCCTGCCTCGGCCTCATCCTTTTCCACGCCAAACCCATATCTATAATTGAAAGCCATCTCCCGCATGGCCTTCACGTTGCCCTGTTGGGCTGCCTTTTGGTACCACTGGGCGGACATTGCGGGGTTATTCTCTACAATGCCGTTGGTGGTATAAAGATATCCCAGTAGCAGCATCGCCGCTATATTTTCATTCTCAGCTGCCTGTCCAAGCAGCTGCAGGCCAGCGCCATGATCTTTCGTTACGCCCTCTCCAGTCAGATACGCAGAGCCCAGCATATACATGGCATCTGTATGTCCCTGATCCGCCGCTTGTCTATACCACCTGACCGCAAGCGTATCGCTCTGCTCCACGCCGCGTCCAAACTTATAGCACAGCCCCAAATTGTACATGCCGGACACATTACCATACTGTGCGGCCTTTTGAAAAGAAACATATGCGTTTTGGTCGTTTATTGGCACTCCATCTCCATTATAA
Organism: Clostridiaceae bacterium; assembly: GCA_910575585.1. Lineage (GTDB taxonomy): Bacteria > Bacillota > Clostridia > Lachnospirales > Lachnospiraceae > UBA3402. The sequence goes on along the minus strand of CAJTGF010000137.1, from coordinate 1,800 downwards.
TACTTCAACCCGTATGAATTAAACCACAGACCCGCCTGCTCCAAATCTTGTTCCACGCCGCGCCCTGTTTCATAAGCTACGGCCAGCGTGGCCATGGCCGGCACACTGCCTTTGTCCACTGCTTTTTGAAACCACTCCACGCCTGTCTCATAGTCTGTGTCTACCCCCCGACCATTCATATAACACACGCCCAGTTGGTACATAGCTCCCTTATGCCCCTCGTCCGCCGCCTTACGATACCATTCCGCAGCCTCGGCTTCGTCCTTTTCCACGCCCCGGCCTTCCTCATACAGTTTCCCCAGCAAATTCATAGCATCCGCAAGACCTAATCCGGCTGCCTGTTCATACCACCTGGCTGCCGCGCTTTCATCCTTCTCCACCCCCTGTCCAGATTCATAAAGAACCCCCAGTACCCCCATCGCCTCTGGATCACCCAAATCTGCTGCCTGCTGGTACCATTGTACAGCGACAGACTTATCCTGCTTTGTACCAGTCCCATACAGGCATCGCTCTCCTAACTGTTTCATAGCGGCCACATTCCCCAGATCCGCCGCCCTGCGAAACCACTCCTCGGCTGTATCTTGGTTTTTCTCTACCCCCACACCTTCCGCAAAGCAGACCCCCAACACCCTCATGGCATCCATATGACCTAATTGCGCCGCTTTCTCGACCCATTGCACGCCGGTCATAACGTCTGCGTCCACACCCGTACCGTTTGTGTAGCATATAGACAAACGGTACATGGCGTCTGTGCTGCCCAGCCTGGCAGCCTGTTGATAAAGCTCAAACGCGCGTGCCTCATCCTTTTTCACTCCCTCTCCATTTTCATAGGCTAATCCCTCTTGATACAAGCTATCTCCATCCTCTGATTCCGTTTCCTTTGTCTCTGATTCCTGTGTCTCCTGCCACTCTGTCTTCCTATCTTCCACCATACTCTCAATCTGGCTGTCCCTAAAAGAACAGCCAGCCACCATGACAAGAAAGACAAAGCAGCAAACAGCCATAATATTATCGTTCATTTTCCGCATATTTTCCCTCCCCTTACACACTACTTTACAATCTTAAGGATTCCACACCCCGTCGGAGTTCACCCAATACCCATCGGGAGTATAGGTGCTTGTCATCATGGCGCCCTGACCACTGCCCTCTCTTGGATCACAGTAATACCACTGACCGCCTGACCAGATCCATCCAATATAATCCTGTTTCCAGTGCCTGTAACCGTGACCTGTCCTGGTCCCCCGATCCTTGGCAAAAGCCGCCGTGGCCGTCACTGCCGAGAGTATTCCTGCCGTTCCAGCAGATCCAGATACCCGGCCAGACGGTCCTCCGCTTCTTTTAGATCCTGGAGGCAATTGAGCTTATCCGTATCTGTGAGGATCAGCGCAAACCGCTTTGTCCCAACGGATGTAATAAGCTGTTTTTCCACAAATTCCCGCTCCGCAGCTGTCAGCAGGTGGACCGCGCTGACGGCCAGGAACACATAGTCGGCTTTGGGAAGTTCCCGTTTCCAGTTAAACGCAGAGAAATTTCCCTTTTTCAGATACACTTTTACATCCATTTGCTCCAACTGATCTGCTTGAAATCCTCTGCATACCTGCACCAGCAGGCCGTCGTCGTTGAACCCGGCAAGTTGAGCGCGGCATGTTTTATTTCCTTTTTCCTAGTAGTCTGTCCTTAAAATGCTTGTGTGTATAATTGACGTATAGTATAATGGTTGTATCAATATTATTCAGGAGTACACAACCATGGGCAGAAATAAAAAATACGGCAATATAACATTAACAGACGAAGACAGGG
>CAJTGF010000136.1 GCA_910575585.1 Clostridiaceae bacterium | reverse complement strand
TATGTTCACTCATCTACACATCTCCTTTCCGCTTATATTATATCACCTTCTAGTTATCTGAAAAGTTTGTTACGCCCCAAGGGGCGGGGAATTATACCCGCTCTCATTAAAAATTTTGATGCAATCTCCTTTTTAGCTATTTGACGCTAAAATAAAAAAAAGGGCATTGAACAGCCCTTTTTCATAATTGTCATTTATCCATTAAGTTTTTACCGCTTTACTCATATACAAACACGAAAACTCCCATCCTGTTTCCGTGTTTGTATATGGGTTTTGCCTGCGAGTATCGACTTTTGCGTGATAGTATAATTCTGCCCCTATCGCCATCCTATCAGCGGCATCTAAAAACACGAAAAAATGGGGCCACCACCCACCGTGATGAACCCCACCAATCCTTAAAACCCTTGATTTTAAGCCGTTCTTCAATACTTTTGCCTACGAGTACCCAAATTCCTATGGCATTATTTTTGAATTGCCGCCTGGGCGGCTGTTAGATATTGTTCAGTGGAAAATGCCCTTATTTCAGCCTTCCAAATCCTATCGTTGAAATTTGCACCCAAACTCATGCTTGGGTGCATTGTATCAAATTATGGTACGCAAGCCAGTAAGACCGTGTTCCGACAAATATCTTCACATTTTTTACAGAGTGACCACCGTGTTCAAATTGGACAGGCAGGGCGGTCAAAATGACCACGGGGGGCGGTCGCTCCATTTGACCACTGCGTTCAAACGCCTTTGAGGGGCGGTCACTTTTGACCGCCCCTCCACCGACTGGCACGGATTCCCATGCTGCCCTGGCACAGCCCCAAAAAGCAAACAAGGGATTCCGGCAGCACCCAATGTGCCAGAACCCCTTGTTTTCAGTGGTTTTCCCGATATTCTGTTCATGCCCTTTGTATCAAATAAGCGGTTTACATTTCAGCATACACGCCCGCAACGGTAAAACCATGCTCCTGACACCATGTTTCCAGCATATCACGCTGGTTGTGTATGCTTGCGCTTTCCCCCGTCAAGGTTATCGTCTTTTGAGAGCCTGCAATATATGGCAACGCGTAAACTGCTGTGAAGCTGTTGTAATGCTGCGAAATTAGAATCCATCATGCTGTCCTCCGTTTTCCGCAAAACCAACAGTTGTACCGCCAACATTTGCTTCACTGTCTTTAGTATAGTCTGTATATTGCGTTTTATCAATACTATATGCCGATCTATCAATATCAGTATTTTGCATATCTGTCCCACTGATACGATATTGTCTTTGTATCAGCTTCATAAATGCCTGCTGTCCGCTCTGTTTTCCGTCAAAGACAGTTTTTACTGTAATGCCTGCTTTTGTACCGGTGCAATTACCTGTCACATTATCCATAATCTTAATCCTTTCCTTATTTCTGTAATTGCCCTGACGCTGTACAAGGATATGAACTTATTTGCATTGCCATATCCACAAGTTTCTGAAAAATGGCGCAAAAAAACAGGGAAACTAATCTGAATCATCAGTTATTCCCTGCTTAATGGCTGCAATATTAAATTTTCCACATTATCGCTTTACACCGTTTGAAGTCCTGCAAGCTGTTCTACCTCTGCCACGCTGAGTTCAGAACATTCTGCAATTTCCTCGATTGTCAGCTTTCCCATTTTCAGCATCCTAAGTGCTGTCTGCTTTTTTGTTTCACTAATGCCTTGCTTTATTCCTTGATTTAAAATAGTCCTTGCACTTGTTTCAATCAATGCTCCGCTCATCATATCACCTACGCCTTTCTGCACATTCTCGTATTTCTGTGCAATCTCTTTAACCACATCGCCGGAAAGCTCTATGATTGTGCGTTTGTCAAACGCCCCGATCACTCCCTGCTGTTCCAGTTCATCAAGCCTTTCTAAAATTTTCTGATACTCCGCCTTCAATTCTGCCAGTTTCTGCTCATTACTATTATACTCCGGAAAGCCTTTCTCATGTGAAAAAATATAAAACGGAATCAGCATCAGCAGCCCCTTTTCAAAAATATCGTCCAGCGAATACGCCTGTACTTTCATAATCGGCACATCATACTGAACTGTTCCGCCCGGTGTAACAATCACATATTTCATTTTATCCGGTGTTTTTTGGTAAGTCCGAAGATACAGAACAGCAGTATTGGGAAATGTCACTGTCAGCGTTTCCTCCGTAACCTTACCCTCATCAAGCGCTATCTGCGCATCATACTCAAAAAGCCTTATGGTGATTCTTCCGTCCGGCAGACTGCTTTCGCACTCTACATGGTATTTCTTTGGTATTTTTCCAAAAACCGTAAAATTCGTATCCGTAATCCGTTCCTTGTCTGCTTCGTCCTGCTGGTCTAAAAAATGCTCGTTGGGGAAAAAGCGGATTTCTTCCTCCCCTGTATATGCTTCCCTTTATGTAAATAGAAATATTATGTAAAGTATGCTCTTGCAAGTTTTTTGTAAGGGCATTTTTCTTCCTCTTAACTTTACATAATAATCATGGTAACTTCAAGAGGTAACATTACTTTTTTACCAAAGGAGCTTCAGATCAATGGAACAGGAATACAGACATGCCATCGCGCTGATGCGCTATTCGGCCATCGCGCCGCTCATCCCCGGCCTGCCGGAAGGGTACCGGAATCTGGCGGACTATCTGGAGAAAACATCACAAAAAGGACTGCTGCATCCGGACGGGGAGGTCAGGAATTATGCACCCAAAACACTCTATAAATGGTATTTCAGCTACCAGAAAGGGGGATTTGACGCCCTGCTTCCTGCCGGGAGGAACGACTGCGGCAGATCCAGAAAGCTGGACGATGACCTGAAAGAAAAAATCTCATATCTGAAAGGACGCTATCCCCGCATGGGTGCAGCCGCCATTTTCCGGCAGTTAAAGGAGGACGGCAGCATAAAAGGCGGCGAAGTCTCCGAGTCCACTGTACCGGTATGTGAACCGGCTCGCCCTGGAAGCAGGAAGTACGCCCGTCCAGGATATGCGGCGCTATGAACGCCCCCATGTGAACGAAGTCTGGTGCGGGGATTCCAGCGTCGGGCCGTACCTCAGGACAGCAGACGGCAGGAAACGCAGGGTATATGTGATCGCCCTGATCGATGACGCAAGCCGCCTTGTCACCGGGGCAGGGGTGTTCTCCGAGGATACCTTCGTAAACCTCATGTCAGTGATGTCCAGTGTTTTTTCTTCAATGGAAAAATTTTTCAACATCATTTCTCTGATTTCCTTTTCGCTTTTTCCATGAGAACGCAAAATTTGAATAGATTTACAAACAATTTCTTCCCGCAGTGTATCTCTTATCGTATTCCTTTGCATATAAAATTCCCCCGCTTCTGCCTAATCACTTCTTGTCTTTTTCATTCAATTTTTTAGAAATCGGGTCTTGCGGAAAAGCATTACTCGGTATAATTTTTTTAATTATTTTCAAAATTCCTACTGTACCAGCAGTAGCACATATCATGACAATAACAACCATTCCTAATTGCTGTATCTGCTGTAATAAAAAACTCATAATCATTCTGTTCTATTATTTTTTAATGTTGCGAAAGATTAAAAGTATTGCTATTGGAATTGCTAAAATTGGAAGCAACAGTCCAACTGTACCAATAGTCGAAAAAAACATAATTTTTAATACAAGCCATATGCTGAGCGAGGTTTGCATTCATATCATCTCCTTTCTTAATCACAGTGAAAGAAAACTATATAAGTGTTGTTTTACTTTCGTAATTATAGTATAATAACGCTGTGAAAACTGTTCAATCACCAATCTTGCATGAAAAGAAACTTTTTCAACACAAACTTATAATTTGTTTAATATGTACCAAAAATCGTGAAATTGAGGGAGGTATGACATGAGAACCGATGCCCGTGTGCGTTACACAAAAATGGTAATTAAAAACAGCTTTGCCAAACTCCTTGCAGAGAAACCATTGGCAAAAGTTACAGTAAAAGAAATCTGTGAATTATCGGAAATTAACAGAGCAACTTTTTATAAATATTACTGTGACCCATTCGACTTGCTTGATAAGATAGAGCAGGAATTTTTGAATGAGTTGGAAGAAAATGTAAGTCAGTCTATACACAAAGATTTCAAGGAAACAATCAGCTTTATCTTAGTTAGCATAAAAGCCGAAAGCGAATTATACAGGACACTTTTTTCCGAAAATGGCGATCCACATTTTCCTACTCATATTTTTTCGTCCTGCTATCGAAAATTTGTCACAATAAATGATAATAAACAGTTCCAACAACTGAAACCATCTGAAAAGAAATGGCTTTTTTATTTTATCGCACAAGGTTGCAGCGGTATTTTAAGCCAATGGATAGAAAGCGGAATGGAAGAACCAATTAGTGAAGTGACTGCTTTTACAGATAAACTTGTACAAAATACCATGAAATCATTGTAATAATATTTTGTCTATCCATTTATGTTGCTATATCTGAATAAAGGTATGAATGAGAGGGATTCCGTAGTAGTCGGCACTGTGCGTAATGTGCATAACTTGCTATCTTATGGAGTTGTGGGAAAGTCCGTTTGCAGAATGTGGGAAAGCTGTGCTTTAGCTTTTCCATGTTCTGTGAACGGACTTTTCCATGACGGAATAGCAAGTTATACACATTTCCACGGTGCTTGTCTTTTGGTCTTTGGTTCGGAATAGTGTGGTGCTGGCGGTCTATCTCTTGTTTTCGGTTGCTTACTTCTTTACCGTACATGAGCATTCGCGCCCGGATTGTCGTTGCCGTAACCCTCCATGAGATTGATAACGCCCCAAATGCCAAGTCCGGCTCCAAGTGCCACAACAAGGGTCTGCAAAACGTCTACTGCGCTATTGAAAAATGCCATGAATATATCCTTTCTGCCGCGTCTGCGGCTGTCCGGCAAGCGGACAAAAGGCGGTCAGCGTATGGTCGCCACCGCATAAAAAAACCGCCCTGTGATAAAGGCGGTGTCCCCACGTCGCGTAAGTCCTGCGACGCGGCGGTATTCAGTTGTAAGGGTTTGGGCGGTGCGTTCCCCGGTAGGGGCGCGTACCATGTAGCCCGTGTTTACGTTTTTGATTTCCGATCAGCTCCTTAAAAAATTTTTTTATGAATGACAGGTAGGAAAGGGTCTTTTTCCGTAGCAGTCGGCGGTGTGGGAATGTGGGTAACTGGCTGCTCTTTTGGGGCTGTGGGAAACGCTGTTTGCAGGACGTGGGAAAGCCGCACTTTGGCTTTTCCATGTGCTGTGAATGGCGTTTTCCATAGCTCCATGGCCTGTTATCCACATTTCCACGGCGCAAATCTTTTACGCCCTGTCACTGTTTCGGGATAAGCCCCATGCGGCGGGCTATTTCCTCCGCGTAAAGCTCCACATAACGGCGTTCCATTTCCTCCCGCCACTGCCAATACTCCTGTATTGCTGTGTCAATGGCGACTGCCATATCCAGCAGCCACTTCATTTCAAGCTGCTTCCGCTGCTTCTCCTGTTTCTTTCTGATACGCTTATTCATTTCTTGCGTCCTCCTGTAAATGCGCCCGGTTCTTCTCGTAAAGCCGTTCGCAATCCTTGATAAATTTCCGCAGGGCGGCTTGCCGCCGCTGTTCCTCCCGGATTTTGGGGTTGACAAGCAGGGTGAACCGCCGCCTGTCAGTTCCGGGGTGTTCATTCATGGTCTGTGTCCTCCTGTAAGCCCTCCCCGTCAATCTCGTAGTAGTCAAATTCCTCGTCCGGCTTCACAATGGCGGGGCGGCGTTTGATGTGCTTTTCCATGTCAAAGGCGTTTTTCGGGTCTGCGTCGGAAAGGTACTTGTATTTCGGGTGCTTCGTTATATCGAATTTGTCCGAAAAGAACGGGCGCACACCGCGCACCTGTAAAATGCACTTGCCCCCGTCCATGACCGCGATCTCGTCCTGCGTCATAAGCTCTTTCCCTAATTTCTGATAGTTCAGCCCGTGGGAAAGCTCCCGCCCCCGCGTTTCGGACGTGTTGAAGCTGTCTATGGTTTCCTTTCCTAAAAGTTCCGACATTTCTTTAAGCGTCGTTTTCTCCTTGCCGCCCAAGAAAAGGGTCGTGTCGCAGTTCCCCGTGATCGTCTCGGCGTTGTCCTTGTAGCTTGCTTTTAGCTGGCTCTGTGACTGCAAGATGATGGAAGCGGATATTTCCCGGCTCCTTATGGTGGCTATGAGCTTTTCAAACTTCGGTATCTGCCCGATATTGTAGGCTAAGAATCCGGCGCCTTACTGTCTCACGACAGCAGGTTTCCGAACCCTCGCCCCGGAACCGCACGTACACCTCTCGATGTATACGGCTCCCCACTATACA
>CAJTGF010000135.1 GCA_910575585.1 Clostridiaceae bacterium | reverse complement strand
GAACAACGTCCTCTGCTGTTCCCCACTCACCAATGTGGGCTTTTAGGCAAAGCCCCTCTTCTTTTGCTCTCCTGTATATGGGGATAAAATTTTCAATCGGCTGTGCCAGTTCATCCCCATACAAGTCAATGGAGTAGAATTCCGGGCGCCCCCAGAAATGTTTCAGGCAGCCCTCCAGATAGTCCACAGGGCAATGCCTGGATAATCCGATCTGGAGCCGCAGGCAAACCTCCGGCGCAATCCGCTCGTTGATTTCCTGGAATGTCTCTATCAGTTCCACAATGTCATTATGGAAAAACTCATTTAACCCCCAGACATCTTCCCCTATCTCCAAGATCGCAATGCCGTCATGCTTTGCCTGGACAAAAGTTGCCTCTATAAGAAATTTGCGCATGTTGCTGCCAGAGAATCTCTCACCAATATATCTGCTGTTCCAGCCATCCATTTCCCACATGGAAGCCAGGGGCTTTTTGATCGGCTCAATGAGAATCTGCTTCTGCTCATATATATATGTCCTGCTCCCCCCAAGGACAAAATGGTTGTGCAGGTCTGCTTTTGGCACTTCTCTGACAGCAGCAAGGTCATTGTCCTTTAAAGCTGTTATAAACTTTCTTGAATCTCCTTCCATGGTTCCTCCATTTCCCCCACTGGACAGCACAGTTTACTTCAAATATGCTGTTCTCCATTGCCCGACCCTTTTCAAAAAATCCTTTTCCAGGCCGTCCGGGTCCAACTTCCCAGCGGAAAACATTTGCCAGACACAGCGCATCAGATAGCTGTCAATCTCCTCTAACAGCATCCTTACGTCAACGCCTGGCCGAAATACGGAAAGGTCCAGATCCCCCAGCATCCTGTCCGCCGCATCCTCATATGTTTTATCATACGACTTCCCGGTTGCCTCCCTGATTTCCGGGTTTTCCGCAAAAAGGGCCCGTAATGAGAATAAATATTCATCGGGAGCCGTTCTCATAAACTCACATCTTGCCAGAACCTTCTGGGTCATCGCCTCAAAGAAGTCTGACGTTTCTTTGTAATAATACTTCAGCTCTATTTCATTTGATATCCTGTTGATATTCTTCCAGAGGTATAAATACAGATCTTTTTTATTTTGAAAATAATGGAACAGCAGGGACTTTGATATGCCGCCGTCATCCGCAATCCTGGACATGGATGCGTTTTTGTAATTGTCATGGGCAAACACCATGTATGCTGCTTTTATAATCCGTTCCTGCTTTTCCAATGGCAGTTCAAAAAATTTCTTGTTCATTAAGGTCCTCCCAGTACTTGAAATCTATTTTTCTTCCCCTTCTGTTCCTGCCATCCTCCCATGCCCCACCAGAAACTCGGCGCTCAGTGTTTCCACCACAAGCCTGTACATCCCCGGCTCCAGCGTGCCATAAATATCCAGATTATATGTCTCGCTGGCACTCTCCCCGTCCGGAAGGATATGGGCAATATCCTGAAAGCCAACATTATCCGCCCTGACAGGCATTGTGTACCACTGGCCATCTATCTGTTTCTGGAGGGAAAAGTATTCCCCGTAAGTGAATTCTTCCCCGCTGTTATTGGCAATCAATACCGTAATCTCACTTGTCCCGATGTCCTGGACAGTCATAGACATCCCCTCTGTACCCTCTGCAGGCAGCTCATCCGCTTTCAGCAGGAAACAGCTGTGATATACGGACAAATGCCCGGCATTGGGAAAGTTAAGGACATTCCAGGTATCCTCATCACTGCCTTCCATCTCTCTCCATAGAAAGGAGAGGTCCGTATCCCCATAATAAACCGCCCCGTCATTCCTAAGCCAGACCCCGCCGGATGCCGTCACGGAAATGTCATACCCTTCCCCGCTGCTGATCCAGATTCCAAAGAAGGGAGTCTCCATCTGGGAGAGGGCCTGTTCCTCTGCCGCCTGGAGGGGAATATCATTGATCCTTTTAATCACTTCCTTCTCCGTACTGCTGTCATACAGAGTCCTGACCATAACCGTTTCCCCGTCATAATAATATAGTTGGAAAGCACTTGTATCTGGGCTTGCCCCAACAAGGATATTTCCACCCTTATCATTTTTGTAAAGAAACACAGCAAACAGAACGCCTGCCACAGCCAAAAATAAAATGATGAAAAACACAACTGGTATATACTTTGTTTTCCTGTTTTCAAATGTCCCCATCGGTATCCTCCTTTATAAACCTGTCTATATTAGAAAAGCCACAGTAAAACTGCGCTTCACCGTCAGAACTATCGGCTCCTTTTATTATACTCCGATTGGCCGATTATGGGAAGCCCTGAAACAGAACCTACTATCCTGTCTTTTCCTCCATCCCTTTCACAATCCCCTTCACAAGTTCTCCGGCAAGCTTCTCCTGATATTCTTCTGACATCAGCTGATTTCTTTCATTATAATTGGAAAGATAACCTATTTCTACCAATACAGCAGGAACTGTTGTATTCTTCAAAATATAGTAATCGGCAGGTTTTACATTCCTTGAAACAATATTTTTGCTCTCTTCTATTGTTTTCATAATCTTTTCCGCATAATGTTTCCCTTCCTCCCCGCTCTTGCAGTAATAACATTCCAGACCATATATCGAACTGTCTTTTTCATAATAATTGCAGTGAATGCTTATAAAAAGATCTGCCTTTTCCCCATTTGCAATCTGTACCCGTTCCTCAAGTTTCATAAAAATATCTTTATCCCTGGTAAGTACCACCCGGATGCCCTGTTCCTCCAGCAGTTCCTTTAATTTCAGGACAACAGCAAGGTTGATCTCCTTCTCCGTTGCCGCCTGTTCCACTGTTCCCCCATCTTCCCCGCCGTGTCCGGCATCCAGGACAACCATATGGTTTTCTTCCCCCGAAAGGTCTGCGTCCAATTCATCTTCCTCTACACCGGATATTGTTTCCCGAACAACATCCGCCTTTTGGGTGCTACTCTCATTCTCATTCCTGCGGAAAAAATCCCGGATATACAAACAGCCACAGATCATCAGCAGAATCATAACTGCCAGAACAGCCGCCATGATTCCCCGGACGGTATAGGCTATGACCCTACGCTTCTTTCTGGCAATCTTCTTGCTTCTTTTTCTCTGATTCTCTGTCTTCCAGGCTGGCTGTCTTCTCTTTTGCACCATACTTACTCCTGCATTTTGTTCCTTTGGGGTATTGACAATATATAAATTACAAAAACTGCCAACCAAGCATGCCACGAACCACCGCCCACTGGTTCCTGACATGCTTACCTGGCATACTGATGATATATTAAATTATTTTCCGGCGGCCGTAAGATACTGCCCTACTGCCGCGCCGCAGGAACATAATGGAATTTTGTTCCTTCTGCTACCACCCACATATTCGTGGGATCATCCTCATCCCATTTGTAATTTCTATCCAGAAACAGTACCCTTCCATCGGGCAGTGTTGCCATCGGGAAATATCCCTCTGTGCTGAAAGGCAGCTCGCCTGCGGAAACCTTCCATTTGATACTGGCACTCCCCAGGTCATAGCCAAGGATTCCCTGTCCGCCGAAAATTACAAGGTCACAGTCCCTCCCCGGACATACACAGTTATAGAAGCTGCCGTCACTGTGGAGAAGAAAAGAAGTGACATCCCCTATACTACCATTGCGCCCGTCCAATTCAACGATCACGGAAGTGCCATCATTTGCAATACTGTCCCAAAGTACGGCGTATACCTTTCCGTCCCGTCCTCTTCCCATGGCGGTGCGCAGCGTATAAACCTTGTAATCATAACTGATCTTATTCAGGAAGTTCCCTTCCGCATCAAAGGCCAGCACTGCTGTTCCATCGTTCTGTGTGGAAAGGTAGATATCCCCGTTTCCTGCCACTGCAATCATACGGGGTGAAAAAACTTCCTGTTTTACATATTCGGAAATGTCCAGTTTTGCCGCCACCTCACCAGACGGGCTGACCCTCCATACTTCACAGTGTTCTGTAGGGCAGACAACCTCATCATCCCTCATCACTGCTTCAATATCCCTGTCCTCTGCCACCACATACAGGTTCCCCTGTTCGTCCGTGGTCATGACGGAAAACACCATTCCATCCGGCGCCGTCACCTGCAGAACCTCCCCGTCAGCCTCCCCTGGCTTCATTTTCAGGATTCCGGATCCCCCGTCCCGCTCCCTGCTCAATAAATAAATGGCATCCGAAGACGCCGTAAGCCAGTCTACGGACACACTCCCCTTATAATCTATGGTCCGTGCTTCTGTGGATAATGGGGGCAATGCGGAACTTTGGCTGCTTTCCTCCGGGACAGTGTCATCATCCGCACGATAAGCAGAATCTGCTGAATCTTCCTGCATCACCGGCTGCGGTACCTCTCCTTCCATAACATCTGCTGTTGGGTCTGGACTGCCGCTACAACCAGTAAGACATAAGGCGCCTGCCAACAGCAGCATACCCAACAGCCTGCATTTTTGCATTTTCATGTTCCCTTCTTCCTCCATATGTACTGATATGTTCCATTTCGCCTTTTTAGGGCACCATGGCTTACAGCCCTGATGCCCTGTTCCGGCCAGCCTGCTCTCAGGCAACACTGGCCTTATTCCCGATTTTTCTGTAAACTGGCAGCGATTATTCCTCCCCGGCCTGCGCTGCTCTTTCTTCGGCCTCTGCTTTTGCTTCCTCTCTTGCCTTCTGCACTTCCGGTGACTGGTCAAGGGCATAGTCCCTGGCTGCGTTAAAGTCCAGTATCTGCAGAAGCTCCTCGTCTGTCAGTTCCCGGTCAGGCAGGTAGAAGCAGCCAGTATCCTTCGTATAGGCCAGTGTATCCCCGTCCGGCACCTGGCTTTCATTCTCCACCAGGGTCAGCGTGTTCTCCGGGAACATGCCATTCTCGTACTCCTGTCGGAGGGCATCCATCCGTTTCCTTTCCTCCCTTGTATATTCCCTGCTGAACTGGTCTGCATGGATCTGTTGGCTCTGGATCATGTCCTCCGTTGCCTCCACCTCTGCCCTGGGAATCGCCTCCATCCTTGCCCGCACCAGGTTGCTGATTGCCGCATAGGAAGGAATGGACACCGCACCGAAGACCAGCATGAAGGCTGCCGCCGACATTGCCATCCTCTTAAAGCTGTTCCGTCTGTAGGTTCCGTCTGCCATCTGTGTTCTTACATTCATGATAATTTCCTCCTGCATATTTTCTTTCATGTGTACCTGTTTTAAAGCATGTCTCAGCTGTCCGCCATTCATCTCACTCATCTGCAATATTCCTCCTTCCAGGTAGTCCGAAACTGCTCCCTTCCACGCTGCAGCCTCTTTTTGACCGCATGCTCCGTAATTCCCAGGATACCGGCAATCTCCTTTACCTGGTATCCTTCTACATAGTGGAGTACCATCACGGCCCTCTGCTTTGGGGGCATCTGGAGGAGCTCCCGCACCGCCTCCCTATCCTCCTGCCGGGATACCAGTGTGCCTGCAAGCTCCTCAATGGGCACCTTCGGGTGCCGGAATCTGAACCGCTGTATGTCCCTGCAGTGATTAGTCGCCACCTTGATCAGCCATGCCTTTTCATGCTCGCCGTCCACAAATTTCGGTTTTTTCTCCAGATATTTGCAGAAGGTCTCCTGAATGGCATCCTGAGTATCCTGTTCACTGCCGGGTATCACAATGCAGATCCGGTACAGCATCTCGCTGTGTTTCCTTACTGCCGCTTCCAGGTCCATATCTTTCCATCTCCTTCCTGTTCCACATCCGTGCCCGAAAATCTTTCCGGGTATCCTTTGGCTGGATGCTGTTATACTTATGACACGCAATCGGAAGACGAAAGGTGACCTTTTTGCAAAATTTTTTAAGACATGTCTTTTTTATGAAAGAAATGCAGGAAATAAAGGTTTTATTTAAGAAAAACTGCCCTCTTCTGACAAGGGTTTTCTCCTTATCAAAAGAGGGCAGGCAATGGTTCAGGCCACTTTTACAATACAAATCTGGGTTGCTTTCAGTCCGCTGCCGGAAGAACTTCCCCATACCTGAATGAACTGGCCGGATGCCAGGTCCGCCGCTGTTGCTGCTGACATTTCAAATCTGGCCCCTCCATCGTAGATTGTTTTTATAGCAAACAGGGTATTTTCATCGTATGTAACCGCAATCTTGTTATACTCAGAATCATCCCCGCTGCCAGGAGATACTACGATATCACCTCCATTATCTGATTTTTCTGTAATGGCCTCTACCACGGTAAGCTGCCCATCCTTCAGTTCTTTGATATCCCCTTCCAGACTGGGAGTACTGTCCACCCATTCTGCAGATGTGCCAGACGTACTTTGACTTTGTGCTTCCGGCTGTTCTTTCTGTGTGCTGTCTGTTCCCTGGCTGCCGCTTTCACCGGATTGCGGTTCCGGTGATGATTCCGGTGACTCCGGTTCATTCCCGGTGTCGGTTCCTTCTGCATCCGCTTCCGGTTCCGGAGCAGAAGCATCGTCCTCTGTATCATCCTCCGGGATCGGCTCGCCCTGAACCACCTGTGGTTCCTGGGTATCTGATGCTTCCTCCGTCTTTCCACAGGCACATACCGCAAGGCTCAGGATGCACAGCACCCCTGTCAATAAGAT
>CAJTGF010000134.1 GCA_910575585.1 Clostridiaceae bacterium | reverse complement strand
TCGCAGACCCGCACCATTTTTTAGGGCGTCAGAAGAACCTATTTTTTTTCGTCCTTTTTCTGTTTGATGGAAAACTTTTTTCACATATGGCGGCATGATACCCATGCCTTTGTTCCTTTCCTCGCCTGGCTTTGTTTATTTGTGTATTATTCGTATTAGTACACTGCATACTTTATACTTGACATATCTTAAGATTCTGTCAACTGTTCCCTGGCTGTTTTCTTTCATTAAAGCGCGGATAAAATCTGCACACATCATTTGTCATGGACTTAATGTGTCAACCGATGGATATAAGGCAAAAGCGATTCCGATTATCCGCCTGAAAACGGGCAAGAAAAAAAGACCTGTCACCGGCCCTTTTTCTTGAAGGACAAACCTTTGATTGCCTTGTCCTTATTATCCTGGTTGATACCTATATACCGCAGCGTCACGGATATGTCTGAATGATTTAGAATTTCCTTAATGGTCACCGCGTCATGGGTCTGCTGATACATGTGATACCCGAATGTCTTCCGCAGGGTATGAGTTCCCATGCTGCTGATACCGAACGTCTTGCCGGCATCAGCCAGAATGTTATATGCCTGCTGGCGGCTGATGGCCTTATTGGGAAAATGGGGGGATTTAAAGAGATACTCGAAATCCCTCTTTCCATGGATATATTCCTCTATGATTGGCTTAAGCTCTGCATTTATGGGGAAGCGTTTTTCCTTGCCCGTCTTTTTCTCCCGTATGTACACGGCATCCCTGTCTCTTACGTCCCTGACACGAAATTTTAAAATATCGGAGATTCGAAGCCCTGTATAAATGCCGAACATAAAGAGAACGTAATCTCGTTCATTCTTGGATTTGAGATAGTCCGCCACATCCAGCACAATATCCATGTCCCGGATTGGCTCCACCGTGTTCATGAAAGACACCTCCTTTTCGCCGTGTAAAAAGCGCTGCCATCTGGCGACACTAAAATCAACTTTTATGCTGTTTTTCTTTCTTTCAACATCTATGCCCCATTCACTCCAGGTCAACCCCTAATTCAACAATGCGCTTATTATTCCTTATGGTCATTGTTTCAACCTGCTTTCGGAATAAAGAACCGAATACCTGATAATCCTTTTTCAGTGCCAGGAAATATCGTTTATCCGGGTCACGCATATGCAATTTAATCAAAACATCCATTAGATGGGGAGTCACACCGGATTCAATGACGGTCACCTCGTTTTTTCCTTCCTGCTGATTCGGCTCCCTGCACAGAATGACATACTCGGGACTCTTGTTTTTCTTCTTACCCTTAACTCTTCCCATTTTTACCTTCCTACACATTGGAACGGTCAAAGGTGACAACGGAAGTCTGGCCGTTTTTCTTTGTCACTTCGGTACCGACCGTTATTTCAAGTTCTATTGGCTCATTGGTCTGTGTATCGAATAAGATCAGACGGCTTCCCGCTTCGACTGCATAGGTAATGCCGGTCTTCATCAGCGCCTCCTGCATAAGTTTTGTATATTCGGCAATCCTTTCATCCTGGTTCATCTGCTAACTCCTCCTTGTCCGCTCCATTTCTCTTTGAATCCATAAATTTCCTGATTTCCGCCACGCACTCCGGGCAAAAATCCTGCGGCGGATTTTTAAAGGTCTTGGCTATCATTTCAATAAGCTTTGAGCTAGATGCCTCTTTGGATGGTAAAGTGAACTCAAAAACAATCCTTTTGGCCAGCTTCGTCTCAAACTCTTTTCCACATCGATCACATATACAAACCGTTTTCAGCATTTTTATTCCTCACTTGTAAACAATCTTTGTTTTTCTGTCCTGAAATGCAATCCGGCCGGCTATATCATATCCATAGGCGCCGGCTATCTTTTTTATCACGTCCACAAGTTCCTGTATTTCATGGGGTGCATGGTCAGCCTGCCGGATCGCCCTCTCAGCAACCGCATCCCGACACCCTGAACCGTTATATCTCAATCTATCTGTCAATTCGTTTACCTCCTGCTTATCTTTGTATGGCACTGCTGTTGATGTCTCAATCTTTTTCATCATCCTTCCGTCTGTGAGTAAGGTGTACCGAAATACTGTTATGCACCGTCCATTGTCTGGTTTATGCAGCGGTTATAAATAACCACGCTGTCAACATAGTCTATTCCCATAACGGTCACTCCAATTTATTCTGTTGATACATCTTGATCCTAGAACTTATGATTAGTAATTTTCAGATACAGCCGATCAATCCCTGCCCCCTTAAGAAAACTGGAAACAGTTGCTTTTGAACCCTCTACTTTGACATTTACAGACGCCCGGTTATCGCTGTCATAATTGTAGATTAAGGCACTTGGGACCCCAACATCTAAAGAGATTTCACTAACCTTTGCGAGACCAGAAGAAGCCCATTCCCCATACAAAGCGGCTATAATCATGCCATAAGGCTCTACTGTCTTTTGTAATTCGTATTCCATAACCCCTGATATTTCTGTTCTCTCTAAAAGCGTATCAACGGATTTATCGATTACAAGTTTTGTGGTAATGTCGTCAACACTCGTATGCTTAACTCCATAAAGAATAAGATCACAATCGTCTCGATCCGGTGCGATGTTGATATTAAACAACTCGATTTCAGCACCAGTAAAACGAATATCAACTCTCCTACAATCTTGATTGCCATAAGTATATGACTTTGAAATTACAAGCAAACCCTCACTTAACCCTTCTGGAAAATAAGGCACTGTTTCAACAACATATTTACCATTAGGAGTTGGAATTACGAGCTGCGCAATGATTTCGTCATAATAGGCTACAGGATTTGGAATTGTGAAAGTTTTATTTTCTACAATTTCCGCTGCTGGAATTTTTGCGATTTCTGTTTTGTCTTCTACCAAAGCTGTATAGGGTTCTATAAATTTATAGCCAGTAAATCTAAGTTTTCTATTACCCGATGGAACAGAAGTTAAAGTGATAACTCCGTCATCTGTTGCTGTGAATCTGATATTATGAGAAGACCCTTGTATAGCATCTAAGTAATTTATAATTCTGTCTCCCGTCTGCACAATCGTAGAACATAAAGTACCCGTATCGCCAGCGTCGTTCGTATAGATACTTTCCGCGATCACTTCATCATAGTCTGATAACTTCGCGTTAAGATTAATGGTTTTTGATAAAGCGCCATAGTAAAGCACATCTTTTGCTTTTAATCCTAAGTTAATATTTACTTCTTGCGGCGCGAATTTATAACCCGTAATGCGCAACCCAAAATGAACATTTAGACTTAATACTTCTACCTGTAACGTTTCATCATTGATTCTTTTTAGTTTAATATGATAATCATTTGTCCAACTTAGATATACCGATTCACCAGGCGGCAGCTCATTGCTGCATAAAGATCCTACTATTTCACCTCCACTGGAATAGGTCATCTCAACTATCACTTTATCAAAATTCCTAAGACTATCATCGAGTACCAGTGTTTCATTTAATGATAAGTCTTCAGGGTGAAATAAAAGAACCTTTCTTTCTTTAAAAGCCACAGTTTTTAGAAAGTCTTCTTGTTTTGAAAACTTAATGCCTTTCATAATAAGTCTATAGCCTTTTATGCCAGAAATATTCGCATGATAATCTTCAATAGCAATATGCGTATCATCTTTGTAAACGATATCAAACATGCATCTTGAAGACGTAAAAGTTATAATGGATTTCGTCGGCTTATCTTTAAAAAACTCTAAATCTTCACAATAAACTTCGCGGCCATTAGTAGTAAGCGTTGTTACATAAGCAAAGATTTTATCATATTCGGCCATACTCTTTGTTTCGATTGATGAATTTAAGCCGGTGACTAAATATTCAAGAATGGTCTCTTCATCTTTATATATCGTAGGCTGGACGTATTCATCAACCCTGGCGTATTTGATACCGTAAACTTCTAAAAACATTGTTACGCTAGAAATTTGATTAGCGAACTCAATTACCTCAATGCTGTTGCCGTGTAATATTCCGTTTAAATAATTATCATTCCCCCTAGAATATGAGAAAGATTTCCCAAAAAATGTATCATTAACATATCTATCATTATTAAATTCGCCAACGACATTAATCATTATATCGTCATAATCATCGGCATTTCCATTCATTACTTTGTTTCCGGCGCTGTTAATCACTCCCTCAAACAAAATATCTTTTGCTTTTATATATTGAGTTCCATCTACAGGAGGGACTTCTAAAACTTTGATTTCTCTAATCCCTCCCGTAACTTCATCAAAATATAAGGAATCCCCTTTAGTTACCGCCATAGTTATCGTGGTTAATGCTTCTCTCGCTTGGTTACTTATATTTTGATACTCTCCACTTGTTTCGTTTCTCACCGAAATATAACTTGACGGAGCCCCTAAAATGTTAAGCCAACCAGTAGCAGGCATAACGACTCGCCTCCCTGTCGTTGGAATCGGAGTAATGTTATGAATTGTGCCGTTAGTGGAAATATTAGCGATCTTAGTTACGTTTTGGACTATCGCTTGATCTCCAGCCCCTTGTATGAGCCGTTCTGTGTATTTTCTACTTAATACTAACACATCTTCTGCTTCCATGCATCCTCCTATAACTTATACCAGGTATCCGTTGGCTTGTGGTATTTGTAGTAATCTCCCGTGTCAAGGCACAGGGCAGAGCTTCCAGATTCAACGTAATGAGGCAGCTTGTCAACGTCTTTTGAAAACCCCTCATAACTGCGCTGATTTCCTTTGACTTTTACGGCGACAAAGCTTCCCAAGTCCCATATCTCTTCGCCTGATTCGTACCATTGTCCGTCATATGTTGTTGGTCTGTTTGCTATCATAATTTCCTCCAATTCCTTTTGTGATGGCGGAAGCCATTCTCTCGCAGCCAATTTGTGTCTTTCCTTTCTTGGAATATCTGGATGGGCAGTCCAAATCCAGATCTATTAATGGTATACTACCTAAATCAGCCACCAGGCTGTAACACCTGATGGCTGTATATGTAAAGAGGGAGAATCATGCATTTTTTCTGTATCCAATTATGCACGATATCATTATAAATCATTTAAACGGACATTGCAAGGACACGTTTTGGACATGTTTCTGTCACTCTCCTAATCCAGCATAAGCGCGTCAGAGCCGAACAGATAAACACCAAGTATAGACGTTAATTCCGTTATCCACCGTCGTGACGTTTTTTCCGCGCAGCCCAACACCTCCGCTATGCTCTCATGGGTCATCCCGTCCAGATAGAAGTACGTAAACGCCAAATATTTCTCATGGGTATTCTTCCGTATCTGCTCATTCTCCAACAGTTTCAAGCATTTATCAATATGGGCAATCATGACAATGCTCCGCAACTTGCTTTTCAATATGCTGTTAATAAGGATCTCCTCTTCCGTGTATTCGCTGATATCTTCCTCCGTCTCCACCTCTGATATATCAGAGATCCCCTCCTCTACGCTTTGACAGATACGATTATAATTCTCCATCAGCTTCTTGGTGTTCTGGAATATTTTAACCCGCTTATTCTTCTGTGCCTGCTTCTCATACCGGTTTAGTGCCTCTATCGCTGCTCCCACCGCAATCTCTTCCGCTGTTTGACGCTCCATATGAATCTCCTCCCTCCACCTGATTATTTTACCCTCGGCTTGTACACCCTCTCCCCGAACAGATACTCCTCCTCCTTTCTCTGACGCCCCAGGAGCTGACGCATTTTATTCAGGGTATCCCGATGGCCCTTCTCGTCAAAGAACTTTACCACCTGCTCGTTCAGCTTCACAATATCTTTGTTCCGTCTGCGCTCTTTCCGGCTGTTCTGCAGCTTTGTGGCCACCCGGTTCCTCTCCGCTTTGTCCGAGGCAAACTCAATCTCATGTACAAGATCCTGGAGCCGCTTGTCCTCCTCGTTGACCGCCTCATAGGCATATTGGTGATCCGTATAACACTGGTCAATAAAGCTTAGGAACTCCTCCAGCTGCTGTGCCGGGGTCCTTATTTTTTCTGTCGTATCGATCATCCTCCCTCATTTTTACAGATAAAACCCATATTTATCAACCTGTATTGTGATGAATGGTCCGCCTTTCGAATAATAACGCCCTCATCCTCCAGCCTTCTCATGTGAGTATGCACGGTTGATTTTGTCCGATTTATCGCCTCCGCAATCTCATCATAATTGGGATAAAACTGATTTTCTTTGTAATAGCCAATGATAAAGCCAACTATTATCTTGCCTGTTTGTGTCATTAGCCTATCCCTCCATAAATTTTTAACTCACTTCCCCGCCCACTGCTCCGCCATAGCCTTGGCAATGCCCGGAAAGGTCTTACTCCGCATCTTCGCCCTTTCTTTAGGCGGAAGATTGTATGTATGGTAATGCCATTTGCTGTCAATAACACCGTTCCCACAGACATGCAATTCCGGCTCAACGATATCTGTTGGGATCAATTTAGGCAGTCCCTTCAGCCACAGGCAGGTGCTTTTTCGCTCTGGATGCCCGAACTCATACGGCTGTATGATCTGATCCGGCTTTCGATACCTGGTTGACATGATCCCTATCGGGTTCTCAATCGCCACCCTCTCACAATCCACATTTACAAACCGCATGAAAAAATCTACCGCTTGCTGCTGCCGTCCGTCCTTTCTCTTCTCCTCAAAGTATCTCGCGCCCGATACAGCCAGATGGGTACAGGGAGGAAATGCAAGTATCATATCCCAGCTTTCTGACAGCAGCGGAATCACATCCTGCTGTAAATGCCATTCTGGGTGTCCGCCGGAACACGGCTC
>CAJTGF010000133.1 GCA_910575585.1 Clostridiaceae bacterium | reverse complement strand
CTGAGACAAGGAATTCCCGATACCCCGCTTTTACAGATGCGTAAGCAGATGTAAAAGGCAAGTACTGTGAGCGGCGACGTAGGAGCCGAGCACAGTACTTGAGGGCTTGCCCCGGGGAGGTTCATTTTTTTCTATTTTGCGCAAGAAATCGTTCTCAGCACTTAAGTTAAGGCCATTGACCCTTGAACGGTTACTATACACCAACTGCCTGTGGGACACATATGATAAGAAAGAACTACGCAAATTTATAAAAAGGAGACATTCATCTATGGCAAACAGACAATCCACTCCCGGGGAAGTCTTTACAGATCTTTTAGAGGACGGCGAGCCTCAGGCCCTGGCTTGGGTCACAGGGGGAAGCGCGGTCCCCACCTTAAGCGGCCTGGTCAAATTCTACAACACCCCCTACGGCGGCACTCTGGTGGAAGCCGAGCTGTTCGGCCTGCCGGGCAAAGCCCAGCCGGGAAGCTCCACCTTCTACGGCATGCACATCCATGAAGGCGGCGACTGCTCGGATAACTTCCAGCACACAGGCGGCCACTTAAATCCCACCGGCGCCCCGCACCCCCAGCACATGGGAGATCTGCTGCCCCTGTTCTCCAACCAGGGCTATGCCTGGATCTCTTTCTACGACAAGCGTTTCATCATCCCGGAAATCCTGGGCAAAACCGTGGTCATCCACCAAATGCCCGATGACCTTCAGTCCCAACCGGCCGGCAATTCCGGGGAAAAGATCGGATGCGGCGTTATCCGTCTTACCAACCGCCAGGATCAGAAAAATTTGGACCGCTGATACCGGCGCAGCCGCGGTCACCGATCCGTTTTTCATGCCTGTTCTCTGTCTTTCGAAAAAAATTTCTTTAAAAATGTAAATTCATAAAAAATTTACATTTCCAACAAACATTATTCACATTTGCAGGATATACTATGTCTTGTAAACAGGTGATACACCTTTTTCAAAACTTTTTCATACTCTAGCCGGCAGATGTCCCCCGTCTGCCGGCCCTCCCTATTTATAGGGTCTTTTTTCTATAGAGTCTTTTTTTTCACAGATTTAAACAATCTTTCAAAAATCCGGACACAAGATTTTCCTTAAACTGCAGTCCCGCCTCCCAGGGCCGTATGCCCAGGATCTGAGCCGCGCTTTCCAAGGTTGCCGTCAGCGCAGTCCGGACATCGATGTTTTTAGGCGCTTTCACCCCCAATAACCGATATCCCTCCTCATAAGCCCATCGCACTGCCTGAAGCCCGTCGGTTTCCACAAGAAGACGGCTGACAGGAACTTTCTTCACCACGTCCATTACCGCCTGATTCCACCCTACATCCGGTCCCACGGAAAAATAGCAGTCCTGATCCAAATACTCCTCCAGATACTCCCGGCAGGAGTACCAGTGGACCAGATAGCGGTTGGGATACTGCCTGATCATGGCAGCTATGGCTTTCTCCTGACCTTTGGTGTGCAGGATCACCGGTTTCTTCTGCTCCATGGCCAGATCCAGCTGCCTTAGAAACACCTCCTCCTGCACAGCAAGGGGTACCTGACACCACACGCTGTCCATGCCGATCTCCCCGATCACCGGGCATTTTTCCATCCATCCTTCCAGATCCTTAAGCTGCTGCCTGTGGGCATCCCAGGGATGAACGCCGCAGGTAGGGATCAGAAATCTCCCTTTTTGGGCAAATACCGCCTTTGCCTCCCGGGGCGTGGAAGCGCATACCAGGCTCACGATCTCCTGCTCTTTTCGCTTTCCCATCTCCGCCTCTGTCCCCATATGGGTGTGGGCATCGGTTAAGACAATCCGCCTATCCATCTTCCCTCTCCTTACTGTTGTCTGGACTGATCCCGCCGGTAATGTATTGGTGGATCGTTCTGCGCAGCCTGCCCTGGTCATAAAGCCACTCTCTCCCCCGGTCCTTTTCCTCTATGACGATCTCTCCCCCAATTTTCGCCGGGGAGCCGTTGAGAATCAGGATCCGGTCCGATAAGTAGATAGCCTCGTCCATGTCATGGGTCACCAAGATCACCGTCCTGTTAAGCCTTTTGCGCATTTTTACCAGCCAGTCCTGCATCTCCCCCCTGGTGATCACATCCAAAGCGCCAAACGGTTCGTCCAGCAGAAGGATGTCCGCGCGGCACAGGGCAGTCCTTAAAAATGCCGCCCTCTGCCGCATGCCTCCCGACAGCTGGGAGGGATACTTGTCCTCATATCCCGCCAGACCAAACACCGGGAAATTCTCTCTGGCCTCCCGCCTGGCTTCCTCCAGATTCCCGTGAACATATCCGTAAAGGCACACATTCTCAAGGACTGTCTTCCAGGGAAACAGAAGATCGTTTTGGGGCATATAGGCAAATACCTGATTCACGCCCCGGATCTCCTTTCCGTCCGCCGCGACGCGGCCTTCCTGAGGCGCCAAAACCCCGGTCAGGATCTTTAAGATGGTGGACTTTCCGCTTCCCGACGGTCCTAACAGGCTTACAAACTCCCCGTCCTTCACGCAAAAACCCACCTGGTCCAGGATCTTCCTTCCTTCATATGAAAATGTCAGATTTTCTACCTTCAGCTTCATCATTGTCCCACAGCCTCCATATGTACTTTAGAGTGTGTTTTTCTTAAGGTACGGCAGCGCCATATGCTGATAAAGTCTCATAAGCCCGTTCATGCACAGGCTTAAGAAAATGATCACTGCCACGCAGGCAAATACCTTGTCAAGCAAATACCCGTTTTTAACTCGGATCAGATAATACCCAAGGCCCTTCTGCGCGCCGATCCACTCCCCCACCACGGCGCCGCTTATGCTGTATGTAGCCGCCACTTTAAGGCCGGAAAGCAGGGCGGGAATCGAGGCCGGGATCTTTACCAGGCGGTAGGCTTTCCATCTGCCCGCCCCGTAGGACCGCACCAGGTTCACATACTCTTCATCCACCTGGCCCAGGCCGTCACAAAAGCTGACCGCCACCGGGAAGAAGCACATCAAAACCACCGTCAGGATCTTGGGCCCTATGCCAAAGCCCATATAGATAATCAGAATAGGGGCCATGACGATCATGGGTACCGTCTGCGTCACCACCAAAATGGGATAGATCCCCCTGCGCATCAGCGGAAAGCAGTCCATGGCTATTCCCAGAGCCACCGCCAGCGCCAGAGAGATCCCCATGCCCGCCAGGGCCTCCCCAACCGTAACAAGCCCATGGCCTGCCAGCACGGCCCGCTCCTGGATCAAAACCCTTGCTACCTGGATCGGGGAAGGCAGCACATACCCGGGGATCTGAAAAATCCGAACCGCCAATTCCCATAGGACCGCTGCTCCCGCCAGCGCCACGGCTGGTATCAAATCTGTTTTCCGTCTGTTTTTCATTTTATCCGCCCCTTCCCGACTATTTTCCAAAGGCTTTATGCCTCTATGATTCTTTTACCGCCGCCCCAAACACCGCAAACCCCACTGCAAACAGCACTGCCAGCATCCCAACGCCGATGCTGGGATTTTGCGTCAGCTGGGTCATCATGCCCACCAGGGCCGTCCCCATAAAGGACGCTCCCTTGCCGCAGATATCAAAGATCCCAAATAACTCTCCGGACTTTTCCGGCGGGATAATGGACGCGAAGTAGGATCTGGACAGCGCCTGTATCCCTCCCTGAAACATTCCCACGCAGACCGCCAAAAACCAAAATTCCCATTGTTTATCCAGCTGGACGGCAAACAGGGCGATGCAGAAATAGCACACGATGCAGACCCTGATCAAGGTAGTATTTTTGTACTTTTTAGCCGCCTTCCCAAACAAAAGCGCGCATGGAAATGCCACGATCTGGGTCACCAAAAGCGCCAGCAAAAGGCCCTGGGTATCCAGACCGATAGCGCTTCCGTATGCCGTGGCCATCTCGATAATGGTATACACCCCGTCAATGTAAAAGAAAAACGCCACCAAAAACAGAAAGGTCTTCCGCTCTTTCCTAATATCCTGCAGAATGCGAAAAAGCCTTCCAAAACTCTCCTTTACCACATGTTCCCGCTTTGCCACCCCATGGTTCTGCCGGTATGTCCGAAGAAGGGGAACGGTCATGGCAAACCACCACCCTGCGTTCAGAAAAAACGCAATAGCCATGGCCTGTGGCATGGTGATCCCTATGGCCTCATTGCCCAGCACAAACCCAAGGCTGATAATAAAAGGCACGCAGCTGCCGATATACCCCCAGGCATATCCCTGGGAGGAGATCTGATCCATCCGCTTAGGCGACGTTACATCAGACAGCATGGCGTCATAGAAGATCAGGCTGGCGGAGTATCCTACTTTTGCCACAACAAACACTGCCAGAAACACCGCCCAGGATACGGGCAGGGCCAAAGCCGCGCACCCTATGACCCCCACTGCCATGCACACCGTAAAGATCGGCTTTTTGTACCCTTTGGTATCTGCCACAGTCCCCAAGACTGGCCCCAGAAAAGCCACCAGCAAGGTAGACACCGACGCCCCATAGCCCCAGTAGGCCAGAGAGTCCACCTCCGACACCCCGCCAAGCCCGGACAGGTAATTAAAATAGATCGGCAGGATGGTGGACACTAAGAGCACAAAGGCTGAGTTGCCCACATCGTAAAGAATCCAGTACTTTTCCAGTTTCGTCAGTTTTCCTTCCATATTTCCTCCATTCTTACTAAATGTACGCTCGGAGTCTCTTTGTGCCTGATTTTGTGAGATGAATTTTGCCCATCTGCCCATCTGCCCATCTGCCGGATGGCTGTTCTTAGATGTCAAACAGACTGATCTGCGTAACCTCATATTTGCTTTTATATGCGTGGATGATATCTTTCATTTTATATAAGATGCCGTGCCTGCCGCATTCCTGTGTGAATTTCTCCCACAGCTTTTTGGCCCTGGGGCTTGGGCATTCATACCGGTTCCCATAGGTCTTCATATATCTCCCCACCAGATCCTGATCCCCAAATAGTTCCCTTAGCCGGTCATAGTACCACTCTCTTTGATTGCCCCTCATAGTCATGCCCATGGCGCAGTAGATGAATCTGGCCCCCGCCTGGTGAGCCTCCCTTACTACCGCCAGCACATTTTCCTCGCTGTCCTCCAGAAAAGGAAGCACCGGCATCATCAGGATCCCGGCAAAGATCCCCCGGTCATTTAAGGCAGCCACCATGTCAAGCCGCTCCCTTGGGGACGGCGCATTGGGCTCTATCTTCTTTGCCAGTTCCTGGTCCGTGGTCGTCACGGTCACCTTGCACAGCACCGGGGAATGTTCTTTTATCCCCTCCAAAACATCCGTATCCCTCAGCAGCAGCGTGCTCTTTGTAGCCACGGAAACACCGAATCCAAAGGCGTCCGCAAGTTCCAGCCCATGCCTTGTCAAAAGCAGCTCCTTTTCGAAAGGATTGTACGGGTCGCTCATGGCGCCTGTTCCCACCACGCCTTTTCGCACCTTTCGGCGCAGATCGTCGCGGATGATCAAAAGCGCGTTCTCCTTGGCCCGGACTCTGTCAAAATCCTGGATCTGGTAGCACTCTGAACGGCTGTCACAATAGATGCAGCCATGGCAGCAGCCTTTATAGATATTCATATTATAATCAATACCGAACCATGCGCTGCTCTTTGTCTTCGTCACAATGGTCTTTGCAGGAATATATTCCATATTGTCTCCATATTTTTTTCATTTGATACCTGATATGACCCTGCCTATGCCGATAAGGCATAAGACAAGGTACCCATTCTGCTGCGCAGTCTGTTTGTGATGGAGTATACCACAATGCCGGGATAAAGTCTATAAAATTAAATCTCCTCCCATTCCCTGCCTTGCCATTTTCCACAAGTCATGCTAATATACATAGAACAGAACGTTAATAGAAATAGAAAGGCGCAGGATCATGATCTCTCTTCTGATACAGGGCAAACGGATCTTCGACAAATATAAAAAAGATGAGGTGACGGTGTATGCCGCCCAAGCCTCATTTTTTATTGTAATATCTTTTTTTCCTTTTATTATGCTCCTTCTTACCCTGATCCAGTTCATTCCGGCAGTCAATAAGTCGGATCTTCTGGGGCTTCTGGTGTCCATTATGCCGGATATGCTGGACGCCCTGGTGGTGGGCATTGTCGATGAGCTGTACATGAAATCACCGGGTACCGTGCTGTCCATAAGCGCCATCGTGGCCATCTGGTCCGCCTCCCGGGGCATGTTGGGGATTGAGCGGGGATTAAACCGGGTCTATGAAAGCCCCCAGCCAAGAGGCTACATTATGCGGCGGCTCATCTGCTCCGGCTACACCATCCTTTTTGTGGTTGCCTGCATCGCCAGTTTGCTGCTGCTGGTTTTGGGTACCAGCCTCCAGAGGCTGCTGCTCCAGATCTTTCCCGTAATTTCGGGGTTTATGCGCTATGCCATCAGCCTTAGGTCCTTTTTGGCTCTGGTAGTTTTGGTCACTGTGTTCGCCGGCCTCTACACCGTAGTCCCTGTCCGCCGTCACAGTCTCAAAAGCCAGCTTCCCGGAGCCATGTTTTCCACACTGGGGTGGATCGTGTTCTCCGGCTTGTTTTCCATCTATTTTAATAATTTCAGCAATTATTCCTATATGTATGGAAGCTTGACTGCCGTGGTGGTCCTGATGCTGTGGCTGTATATCTGCATCTGCATCCTTCTTATTGGGGCAGAGCTGAATTATTATCTGGAGCGGTATGTTGTCTGACATGGGGGATTAGAACCTTAAGAACGATATCTTGCGCAAAATGGTAAACTAATGGAATTGCTGTATTGTTGAGTGAGCAATGGGCGGGGATTGTGGCGGAGCCCGGGAGGGAAGGGAGGCTGTGTGCCGTTCGGGTTCAGATATGCCAGACATTCCGATGAGCCCAAA
>CAJTGF010000132.1 GCA_910575585.1 Clostridiaceae bacterium | reverse complement strand
CTGAGACAAGGAATTCCCGATACCCCGCTTTTACAGATGCGTAAGCAGATGTAAAAGGCAAGTACTGTGAGCGGCGACGTAGGAGCCGAGCACAGTACTTGAGGGCTTGCCCCGGGGAGGTTCATTAAGGTAAAGTTTACAAAAGAGCGCATGAAAAGCGAGGAATATATTTGTTTTTTGATTTAGACTGATTTGCAGGAGGTAAAAAAATGGAATGGTTGAAAAATCTAAGCAACGCCATAGAGTACATAGAAGATAATCTTGACAAAGAAATATCTTATGAGGAAGCAGCCCGCATTGCGTGTTGTTCAACCTATTACTTTCAGCGTTTGTTTTCCTATGTGGCTGGTGTTTCTCTTTCAGAGTACATACGCAAACGCAGAATGTCACAGGCTGCTTTTGAATTACAGCGGACAGACAAAAAGGTGTTAGACGTTGCCCTCAAATATGGCTATACTTCTCCAACATCTTTTAACAGAGCATTTCAAAGTGTTCATGGGATAACGCCTGCTGCTGCAAAAAGCAAAGGAAGTACGTTAAATGCTTATCTACCAATTAAATTTTCCGTAAAAGTCACAGGAGGAAGTGCTATGCCCTATCGCATTGCAGAAACAGAAGCTATTAGAATTGTTGGTATTCGTACATCTCTGACCGAGGATATGGAAGAAAATCAGCGTATAGTCCCGGATTTTTGGAAAGACACTCTTGAAAAAGAACAGTTTTCAAATATATGCCTGTTATCAAATGAAAATCCCAAAGGAATTTTAGGCATAAGTGTCTACCATGACCCGGACAACATTTTCTATTATATAGCCGTTGCCACAAGCAAAGAAACTCCCACAGGAATGTATCAGTATGAAATTCCAGCTTCAACATGGGTAGCTTTTGAAAATGACGGGCATTTCAAAGAAAATGTGCAGGATGTTTTCAAGCGGTTTTATACAGAATGGCTTCCATTTTCCGGCTATGAATATGCCGGACTGCCGGACATTGAAGTGTACCCTATTATCCATGAGAAACCGATTTACGGACATTCCGAAGTGTGGATAGCAATAAAAAAAGAAAAGGAGAAATAATTATGCAATATCAAATTGAGATACGGGAAATTGAGCCTGTTCGTGTTGCTTACATGAAGTATAAAGGCATTGCTACCGAAGCAAACAAGATATTTCCCAATGTTTTCAAATCAATTCGCGGAAAAGTGAATGGTGCGCCATTTTTCAGCTATTTAGCCATGAACCCGGAAACAAAACAGGGAGAAATGGAATTGTGCGTACCCACCGTGGAAAATCCTGCCGGAAACGGCATTGAAGTAAAAGAAATGCCCCGCATAAAAGCGGTATGCGTTACTCATATTGGCTCCTATGAAACACTTCCCTTGGCGTATGCTGCCATTGATAAGTATGCAGCAGATAACGGACTGATACTGACACCGCCATTTCGGGAAGTATTTATAAAGGCTCCCGGAATGTTTCTGAAAGGAAACCCGGACAAATATATCACAGAAATTCAATTCCCGATTAAGGGGGAATAGATTATGTATGCTATTGAAACAGAAAATATTATAAAGCAGTATAAAAATGGCGTACAGGCACTTTCGGGCTTATCCCTTTCGGTTAAAGCCGGGGAAATTTTTTCACTATTAGGGGAGAATGGAGCGGGGAAATCCACCTTAATCCGCATATTGACAACTTATATACGTCCTACTTCCGGCAAAGTAACTATGCTGGGAAGAAACATTTATACGGATGCTGCGTGGGTACGTTCACAGATCGCTTGTGTTGCACAGCAAACATCAATCGACACCCATTTGTCATTAGAAGAAAATATGCTGTTCCAAAGCCGCTTATATAAAATCCCGAAAGCAGAAGCCAAAAAGAGAACGGAAAAACTCATTACGGATTTTGGATTGGAACGGTATCGGAAATATCCTGTATCATCTTATTCCGGGGGCGTAAAACGCCGCCTTGATATTGCCCTTAACATGATGTCAAATCCTAAAATCCTCTTTTTGGACGAGCCAACTGTTGGCATGGATATTCAATCCCGTATTTCTATGTGGGAAATGATGAAACAAATCCGTAGTGATTTTGAAACCACTATTTTTCTCACAACACACTATCTTGAAGAAGCAGATAGTTTAAGTAATAACGTCTGTATTATGAAGGATGGAAAAGCTGTAAAGCAGGGGACACCAGCTGAATTACGCTCTTTACTTCGGGAAAACACGATACGGCTACAATTCCATAATATTGAGGACGCAAAAGAATACATGGAGATATTAAAGAACTTTTTCCAGCAAGAAAATATGATTGTGCAAAATTCGACAGTCATCATCCATTCACCTAATGCGCAATCAAATATGGAGTATATAATATCGTTTTTGGCAGAACGTCATATTCCCTTTCAAGGAATAGAAATTGCACAGCCAACTTTAGAAGATGTTTTTTTACGGCTGACACAGAGCAGACAGGGGGAATGTATATGAGTGTATTCACAATTTTGTACCGAAATGTAAAATGGCGTTTTCATAACTCATTTACCATTGTAATTACAATTTTACAGCCTATCTTGTGGCTTGTGCTTTACAGTGCTGTTGCTGGGCAGACTATGAAAAATACAGGAATAGAAAACTATACCGCATTTATTCTTCCCGGATTAGTGGTTTTAGTTAGTTTTTCTACTTGCAGCAGCGGCGGAATTATGAATTATATGATGAAGTCGGACGGTAGCTTTTATAGGGTATTGATTGCACCTATTAAACGAAGCTCTATTGTTTTAGGACAGCTTCTTGAAGCGGTATTATGTACTTTCCTTGAAGTGGGAATAATGGGGTGTATTAGTCTGCTTTTTCATGTAAGGCTTGCCAGTGGTATAACAGGAATTTTTCTGATTTTGATACTGGTGTTTCTGACAGCATTTTTTATGGCGGGACTTGCTTATGGAATAAGTCTAATTCTGCCAAACGAGGTAATATATGAAACAGTAATGAACGCGATTGTATTACCTGTATTTTTTCTTAGTACAGCATTATTTCCGGCAGACGGTATCAGCGGCATATTAAAGATTGCAATTAACATCAATCCATTCACCCATATGATTAACGTATTGCGTGATCTGATACTTTATGGAACTGTCAACACAAATAGCACGGTATTTGTGTTCATGCTTTTTATACTTATGGGAAGTATCAGTTTTATTTGGGCTTTACATGGATTGAAAAAGGAATTGAGCCTATAGACGGATTTCTGACATATTTGGAATATGAATGTGACGCAGAAGTAAATGAGAGAAAATACTACAAAAGACAAACCGCCGCACGATGGCCATCATCCGCCATATGCGGCGGTCTGCCTTTTCCGCAGGCAGATCGGGTGGACTGATAAGGGAAATTGCTTGGAAAGCGGGGGAAACAGAGGTAATATGCTTACACGGCGGTTTGCGTTTGCGCCGCCCCTATATCGGACGAATGGCGAAAAACTTTAGGGCTGGTTTAGGCGTTTAAAAATAAAAAATCTGCGATTCACGTAGCCAGATTAACCATTCACGAAGTAGACGTTAGAAATCGCCCTTATTTTTCCGATAAGTTAGTTGAGGACTGGAGGTGGCAGAAACGATAAAAATTGCGGTGTGTGATGATGAAAAAAATATAAGGTCTTACCTTGTTTCGCTCATCAAAAAGCAGGGCGGGGAATGCGGCATCACGGAATATGCCTCTGCCGATGCGTACCTCTCGGACGGTAAGGAGCATGACATTATATTTCCGGACATAGAGATGGGCGGCTCCGGCGCAGGCATGGACGGCATGGGGCTGGCAAGGCATATCCGGGGCATGGAGGCGCGGAAACAGCCTATCATCATTTTTGTAACAGGGTATGAAAAATATGTGTATGACGCATTTGACGTAGGGGCGTTCCAGTATCTGGTAAAGCCCGTGGACGAACAGAAATTTGCAGAGGTGTTCGGACGGGCGGCGGGGCAGTTCTACCGCATCCACCGGGGATACCTTATCAACCTTTTCCATGTGGAGGGTTACGATAAGACGGAGGTAAGGATGGCGAACGGGGATAAGCTGCTTCTTTCAAGGTATAAATATGACGGCTTTATGCAGGCATACATGGATTATATTTCGGAGGAAAGCCTATGAGCCAGCCAGCGTTTGAAATGATAAACAGTATATTGGATATTTGGAAGATTGTTATACAGACTATAATGTTCCTTGTTTTGTGGGCGGCGGCTTTCAGGGAGAGAAAAGGAAAAATGGATGGCATTGCGGCAGCGCTGTTTATTCTTGCCAACATAGGGATTGGATTCTTTCCGTGTGCCGCCTGGGTGCGGTATGGCGTTTCAGCTTTCGCAATAATGGGTTATGCCAGGATATGTTATAAAAAGCAGATTGGAAAAGCAGCATTTGTGATGCTCGCTTTTTATAACCTCCATTGTCTTGGCTATTTGATGGCGAGCAGTATTTATGAAAAAATAATAAGTGTAATGATGAAGAGTCTGGGTATTATGCAGGATAATTACCTGCAGGAAGTGAACCGTTGCGTGGCAGTCGGGATGTCCTGCCTGGTATTTGCTTATTCGGTATTATTCGTGGCAATGACGCTTATCCTGTGCAAAATCATCGAAAGGGCAGATTTAACGGCATGGCAGGATGTCCTCCTGCTTTCCGTATTGAACTTTGTGGGAAGTATGATTGCATGGGTAGTAAATGGGCTGCTGATTGTAAAGGCCGATGAGGGTGTTTTTATACTTTTTGATGAAAAGCCGGATTTGCTTTGGAAAGTTCCAATGATAGCGGTGCTTATTTTCGTAGGGGAGGCGGCGCTGATATATTTCTGGCAGAGATACCGCATCCTGCTTGCCGAGAGGCAGAAACATTTTGTGGAGGAACAGCAGGTGAAGGCCATGAAGAAGCGTCTGGAGGAAGCGGAAAATTTCTATGGAAGCATCCGAAAGGTGCGCCATGAGATGAAGAACCATATGGCGAACATCAAAGGATTGGCAGGAGCCGGGCAGTATGGGGAGATAGAGGACTATGTACGGCGGATGGATGAAACCATGCAGGAACTGGAATATAAGTATGTGACGGGAAATGCGGTTACGGATGTCATCATCAATGACAAATGCCGCAGGGCGGAAAAGGCAGGAATCCGGTTTGAGGCAGATTTCCGGTATGGAGGGGAAATCCCGGTATTCGATTTAGGGATTATCCTGAACAACCTTCTGGATAATGCCATAGAAGCCTGCGAGAAGCTGGAACCGGGGGATGGGTTCATACGCCTTACTCTGAAACGGAAAAAACAGTTTTTATTGCTGGAAGTCGAGAACAGCTTTGATGGGGCTGTACCTGTGCAGTCGGGCAGAGATTTGGCTCCGCCTACAACGAAACAGAGTACTTTGCCGGGGATTATCACAGAGCATGGAATTGGATTGGAAAATGTGCGTGATGTGGCAGAGAGGTATTTTGGCGGTGTAAACATAAAAGTGAAAGGGGATTTGTTCCATGTGACAGTCATGCTGCAGCAGGGGGAGGTGGGGGAAGGTAAGTAAATGGCTTTGTATACAATGAAACTCAAAAATAAATCAAACATGGAGGATAATATTATGTCAGCAGAAGAAAGGTTCGAAACCGGGGAATATACCATAAATGCTACTGGTACAGGTGTAAAAACTGTTTCCGGCACAACCGCAGTTCCGATGGACAACATCCAGCGGTAGTAGATACATGTGGACTGTCAATAATGGAAAAATTGGATGGGCAGCTTCGGAGTCGTTACTGGCAGAGAATACAAACCAAAAAGGGACAAATTATAAGTGGGAGATGCGAAAAGCAGGGAATATTCTGACATATCTGGCATAGGGAAAAAATCTGTGGGGATACAGCAGAGAGGAGGTTTTATCAACCTGCGAGAAAGTCGGAATTACTCCGGGCTTCTTTTCCATAGACGCGGGAGCCGGAAAACATACTTATATACTGCAGGAATCCGGTAAAGCCATAAACGTTGACGCAGAGATAAAAAATTTGAACAATATAAACTGGATAGAAATCGGCTATAAAGAGGGGGCTACATTTTCTGTTTATGGTAATGAATATGCCATTGACAGCAATGGACATATCAATGTTTCGGCTGATGATGCATTCACATCAACAGAAATTATTTATCCAAGCCGTTAAAAAGGCGGAGCAGAAAAGAAGTAGGCAGGCGGAGATACGCTGCTTGGTTAATGAAGGAAGATCATGCCCGGACTTACCGCAAGGGGGCATGGGCGGCCCTGAATGACAGAGAGACCGCAGGTAAGATTTTTTGAAGGAGGATGATTATTATGTCAATGGAGATCACAAACAATTACAGCGATTATGGGAAGGGCTACACAAATACTGCAAAGGAAGGTAATGTGACGACAAGCACGGTGGAATTGAAAACCTCAACTGGCGGGACTAAAACAGAGCAGATTAAAACGGGATATAGTAATGTGAATCACCAGTTTACAACTTTTGAAATTTCCTAAAACCTGATAAAATGTAGTCTTCTACGACCTTTATTAAGGCAGAACAATTTTTAATAGTTTCGAGAAATCTCCCGAAACTGCATAAAATTATATCTGACTGAATTTGCTGACCAATTTCGTATTTGGTTTCCTGGGCGCTGGCGGACTGATATTCAGAAAAGCTTTCATCACTATAAGGAAGCAGAGTCATGGCACTATAGGACAGGCTGATCGGATTCACCAGCCGTTCGATCCCTTCCTTACTGCGGATCCGGTATTCCTCCAACGACCAGAAGGTTTTCCCTTCATAATAAGAAACCTCGATGCTCCACCTCAGGCCATACCAAGCCAGCGGCAGATAAAAGACATTTTCTGCTC
>CAJTGF010000131.1 GCA_910575585.1 Clostridiaceae bacterium | reverse complement strand
GTAGTCTATGGGGCGGCGGTCAGATACGCACCCGCAGCCCGTTTAAGTCGTCGGCTCTGATACCCACCAAGTACCATTCCTGCGCCATATTCATTTCAATGCGGGTCGGCTTCCACTTGCCGCGTGTGAACACGTCGAAACAGTCCCCGCAATGCAGCCCGCCGTAATAGCTGGCAAGGTCAAAGCGAATGTCGTAGCGGTCTGTGCGCTCGTCAAATACCAATGCTCCCGTCATTTTCTGTGCCATAATAAAATCCTCCTTTTGTGGTTGTGGGTGGTTACAGGCTTTCGCCCGGTTTGAATGAATAGGGGTCGTGCGGCTCCTGTGGCGCAAGTGCGCCGCTTGCCATATCGTGAGCCACAAGGGACGTGTAATAGTTGCCGATTGTGGACGGGGCATTGAAAAGCACCGCCCGTAAATACTGCTTGATGTTGCGGATTTTGGTTGTGTTCTCTTTCATGCAGTCCAGCACAAAGCGGATATGTTCAGCGTCCAGCTTCATAAACTTTGCTTTTACCAGCTCGGCGGGGTAGTCGTCCCCGGCAATGCGGATCGTCTTTCTCCAGGTACAGACGGTTTCCAGCATGAGGTCTACAATTTCATTCAGCCTGTCCCCGTCAAACTTCATATCCTGTATGAGAATGTCATAGTCGATATTTTCCTTGATGATCTCCCGGTAAATCTCAAAAGCGGTCTGTGCTTCCGCTTCCTTTCGTTTCCGTTCCGGCGGCGTAGCCGCTTCCTGCTCCAAAGGAGAGGGGTTAGGGGAAAGGATAGGAATGGAATGGGTACTTTGTAAATCCGTATTTCTTTTTTCTTTTGTTGGTAAGTCAGTTCTTTGTATATCTTTATTTAATTGCATTGGATTTTCCAACGTAGGTTTTTCCAACATTGGTTTTTCCTGCATTGGATTATCCAATGTTGGATTTTCCAATGTAGGTAAATCCGGCGTAGGTTCTGTATGCGGCTGCTCATAGATTACATAATCGGCTCCCCGCAAGCGTCCTTTCTCGTCGCGCTCCCGTGATCGGACGATATACCCGGCGCGTTCCAGCTCCTTTATGGCTTCCCGGATAGCGTCTATCTTTTCCCGGTTGATCTGTGACAGCCCCGCAAGGGTGTAGTCCCAATCTTCGGGAAGGGAAAGCATTTGCGACAAAAGCCCCTTTGCCTTTAAGGTTAGCTCCTTGTTGCGTAAATGGTGGTTGCTCATAACGGTATAGCCCTTGTTGCGTTCCACTCGGAAAACTGCCATAGCTTCATCACTCCTTTGGTTGTGGATTTGTTACGCGATAGAACGCCATTTTGCCGGGGTTAGGTATAAATCCCTGTCCCCGGCAAAAGTGCGCCCGCAAAGCCGCATATAGCAAGGCTCTTTTTGCCCCTACTGCGTAACATGAGGGCATAAAAAAAGCGGCGTTCCTGTTCTCCCGGTTAGGGATAGAGAAACGCCGCGTTTGCGTCGTATTCAGTTTTCATTTATTCTTTCTCAATGCTGTGTGCTGGTGGCTGGGCTGGCAGGGTTCCGGGCGGCATATCAAGGCTCTTTCCCTCAAAAGTAGTAAATTGGTAGTAAATTCAGCTTGAAATCCTGCTTGTATGCCCGTAAATCAAGGCTTTTTTGAGATAATCAACCATTTTAATAGAAAATAAACACAATTACAAAGATAAGACAGTTAATTTATTCTATTGACACTTCCAAATATTAATGATATAATCAAAACCGTTATAGAAATTTAGCTTTTTGTATAGGTATAAATAAAAAGTGTCGCTTAACAATCAGTTAAGCGACACTTTTTGTCTCATATTTAAGTCCCATGGTCAATTTCCCCTCCTTTGACAGAGTTTGCGGACTATATTCCATTCAGGACTTATGTTACTTTCTTAATAGCTATTTATTGATCTCCAAATCCTCTGTTGAGATTCCAAGCATTTGCAATTCTGCCTTTGTTATCTTCTCCTGATACTCGACTTCTTCCTGCCCATGCTTTTTAAACCGACAGCCTGATCCGCCTCGGAATCCGCCGAGTAAGATATGAGATGGCTTTGATCAGTAAGGGGATTGAAGAAGAGCGGATCCGAAAGTATGGATTTGCGTTTGAAGGGAAAAAGCACTAATTGGATAAGAAGATAGTTTCAATAAAAAGTGCCGCTTAAACGATCATAAGCGGCACTTTTTTGATTCTCTAAGCCCGAAGCTCAATCCCCATCTCCCGAAGGCCATGGAGGATCTTCTCCATCACTTTATTCACTTCCTTATCCTCCAGCGTCCGATCCTTCGCCCGGAAGGTAATGGAGTAGGCCACAGACTTATGCCCGGCCAAAATCTGGGCCCCCTCATAAATATCGAACAATTCATAACTCTCCAGGATCTTTCCGCCTCGCTGTTCGATCACATCCTCGATCTGCCCCACCATGACGGATTTGGGGACCACCATGCTGATGTCCCTGGTCACGGCCGGATACTTGGCAAGGCCCTCGTATTTCCTGTCATAGGTGGTACACCCAAGCACCTCCGGCATATCCAGAACGGCGATATAAGTCTTCTCCCCGATCTTATAATTGTCCGCCACATCCGGATGAACCTCCCCCAGATATCCTACCACCTTTCCGTCGTAAATCACATTGGCCTGGCGTCCTGGGTGGAGCCATGGTTTCCCTGCCATAGGGTCATAGTGAGCCTTTTTGTTCATGCCCACTTTGTCGAAAAATTCCTCTACAACGCCCTTCATGTCAAAGAAATCCACGTCCCCGTAAGCGCCCAGCACAAACTGCATCCGCTCATCCGGCAGCTTGCGAAGGGGCAATTCCTTGGGCAGATAAATATTGGCCAACTCGTACAGCCGCGCGTTCTTGTTCCTCCGGTTGTAGTTGGTCGAAAGGGAAGTAAGCATCCCGTGAAGCGGCGTGGTCCGCATAACGCTGAAATCCTCCCCCAGAGGATTGGAGATCTCAATGGCCTGGCGCAGGGGAGAATCCTCCGGGATCAACAGCCGGTCAAACACCTTGGGGCTCTCAAAGGAGTAGGTCATGCTCTCGTTAAATCCGCTAAATTCCGCGATCTCCCTGGCCGTCTGCTCAACTCTCAGCTTGTAGGTCAGGCCGCCGGTGGTAGCCTCCCCGGAAGGCAGGGTGGTGGGGATATTGTCATACCCAAAGAACCTGGCCACCTCCTCGGCAATATCCGCCGGCCGTTCCAGATCCTGTCGGAACGTAGGCGCGATCACCTCCCCAGTCTCCTCATCCAGTTTTAACTCCAACCTGGAGAAATACTCCACCATATCTTTTTTGTCAATATCTGTCCCTAAAAGACGGTTGATCTTATCCGGGTCAAAGGCGATCCGCCTCTCCTGACGCTTTTGGGGATAAATGTCGATCATGCCGCCTACCACTTCCCCGGCTCCCAGCTCCTCCACCAGCTGGCAGGCCCTGTCAATGGCAGCCTGAGCGTTGTTCGGGTCAAGTCCCTTCTCAAATTTGCCTGACGCGTCGGTCCGAAGGCCGATCTTTTTTGCTGACAGGCGGATGTTCGGCCCGTCAAAGCAGGCTGCCTCAAACACCATGGTCTTCACATCGTCCGTGATCTTGGAATTTTCTCCGCCCATGATGCCCGCAATGCCGACCTCCTTCTCCCCGTCGTTGATCATCAGAACCGTGTGGTCCAGGTTTCTCACCTGTCCGTCCAGGGTCTGGAAAGTATCCCCGTCCTTGGCCCGTTTCACAATGATCTCCTGCCCTGCGATCAGGTCGTAGTCATAGGCATGCATGGGCTGGCCGTACTCTTCCATCACATAGTTGGTGATATCCACCAGATTGTTGATGGGGCGGATGCCGCTGGCAGCCAGACGCCTCTGCATCCATTCCGGCGACGGAGCCAGCCGGATGTTTTTGACCATGCGGGCGCAGTAGCGGGGACACAGCTTCTCGTCTTCCACAGACACCTTCAAATAATCGTGGATATCCTCCTGATTGCCTGTGGGAGCCACTACAGGAGGAACAAATGTTTTGTTAAATGTGGCCGCCGCCTCCCTGGCAATGCCCACCACGCTGTAGCAGTCCACCCGGTTGGATGTGATCTCGTACTCAAACACCGTGTCGTGAAGCCCCAGAACCTCCACCGCGTCCGCCCCAACAGGGGTATCCTTAGGCAAAATATAAATCCCGCTTTCCGGCGCTAAAGGATACATATCCCTGGAAGAACCCAGCTCCTCAATGGAACACATCATGCCGTTGGATTCGATCCCCCTAAGCTTTCCTTTCTTAATCTTGATTCCGTCTTCCGGAAGTGGCCCGCCGTCATGGCCTCCGGCCACTTTGCCGCCGTCTAAAACCACGGGAACCTTGTCCCCCTCTTTCACATTTGGCGCCCCGGTGACGATCTGGATCGTTTCCAAGCCAATATCCACCTGGCAGATGATCAGTTTATCGGCGTCGGGATGACGCTCGATCTTTAAGATCTGTCCCACGACGATCTTCTCCAGGTTCTTGTCCAGACATTCATATCCCTCCACCTTGGTGCCTGACAGAGTCATGGCATCCGTGTACTCCTGGGGAGTCGCGTCCAGGTCCGGAACGTATGCTTTAATCCATGATAGTGCTGTATTCATAATTACATTACTCCTTCTCTTATTTTTGCTGCTGTTTTCTGCTGCGACAGGCGCAGG
Source organism: Clostridiaceae bacterium (assembly GCA_910575585.1). GTDB lineage: Bacteria > Bacillota > Clostridia > Lachnospirales > Lachnospiraceae > UBA3402. The sequence goes on along the minus strand of CAJTGF010000131.1, from coordinate 2,518 downwards.
CTTTGTCTGGTCCCGCTGCCATGGCAGGTTTCCTGCCGCATCCTGCTGCCAGGTCAGGCGTAAACTCCCTGCCGTGTCTCACTGCTTCCATAGATGCGGGCTCCAAAGGCTCCGCCTGTCTTATTGCCAATCAAAACTGTTTCAGGAACCGAATATCGTTTTCGTAAAGCAGACGCATATCGTCAATCTCATATTTCAGCAGCGCGATCCTCTCTAATCCTACGCCGAAGGCGAAACCCGTGTACCCTTCCGGGTCGATGCCGCACATTTCCAACACGTGGGGATGGACCATGCCGCAGCCCAGGATCTCGATCCAGCCAGTCCCTTTGCAGAACCGGCAGCCTTTCCCGCCGCACTTAAAGCAGCTTACATCCATCTCCGCGCTGGGCTCTGTAAACGGGAAATGGTGGGGACGGAATTTCACCTTGGTCTCCTCCCCGAAAAGCTCCCTGGCAAACTCCGCCAAAGTTCCCTTCAGATCCGCAAATGTAATATTTTTATCAATCACCAGCCCCTCTACCTGATGGAAAGACGGAGAATGGGTAGCGTCCACTTCATCGGATCGAAACACTCTTCCCGGGGAGATCATGCGGATGGGAAGCTTGCCTTTCTCCATGGTCCGGGCCTGAACCGGGGATGTCTGGGTCCGCAGAACGATCTCCTTGTTGATGTAGAACGTGTCCTGCTCATCCTTGGCCGGATGGCCCTCCGGAATGTTCAGCTTGGTAAAATTGTACTCATCATATTCAATCTCCGGCCCTTCCACCACCTCGTAGCCCATTCCTGTGAAGATTCGCTCCATCTCCTCTAAAGCTATGGTATTCGGATGGCGATGGCCTACATTGGCTTTTTTGGCAGGCAGGGTCACGTCAATGACTTCCGCCTTCATCTGAGCCTCCCTGGCCCTCCTAGCCAAAATCTGCTTTGTCTCCTCTAACTTGGCCTCGATCATCGCTCTGGCCTCATTGACCATCTGCCCCACCTTGGGCCGCTCCTCGGGAGCCACGTTTTTCATGCCCTTTAAAACGCTGGTTAGTTCCCCCTTTTTACCAAGATACGCCACCCGGATCTCATTTAACCGGTCCAGGGCGTCGGAAGCCTCGATCTGCTTCACAGCCTCCTCTTTAATCTTTTCCAACTGCTCTTTCATGGTGTTTGCTCCTTTTTCCTAGAAATAAAAAAGTCCCTTCGACAAGCGAAGGGACGAAATTCACCGCGGTACCACCCTGATTCCCGCGTCAAACGACACGGACACTTTCATGCGTAACGTACATCAAACGTCGCGGCCTACTTACATCTATCCGGATGATCTCTTCCGGATACCGGTTCAGCCACGCAGCTCCGGCGGGAAATTCGACGACTTATCTGAACTGAAAGGAACTCGCAGCCGGTGATTCCTTCTCTCTGACAGAAAATAAGTCTCTACTGACGCCTTCATAGCCTTTGGTTTTGAAACCATATGGTACATTTTAGCATATTTGAGTGAAATGTCAACTGTTATTTTGGGCCTCGTCACGGTAAACACATGTTCTGATAAAATCCCCCACTATCAAATATCAAACAATTCATCAAAATCTGTCTTTAGATTAGGGAACATAACAAGCTGTAATTCTTTTTTATTTTCTTCTGTCACAGTCTTGTATATATAAAAATAAGTTGTCCCATCCTCACGGCCATCATTCAAGTATATTTCCACCTGCTTCTTTCGCCAGTCCACGATCCAATATTCAGATACACCGACTTTCTGATATATTTCCATCTTCTCGCCGCGGTCATAATCTTCTGTCGCGTTAGATAAGACTTCCATAACCATTCTTGGAATTCCGGTCAAAGAAACGTTTTTTCTGTCTCTGGTATTGCAAATGATAGAAATATCCGGCATAACAATCTTATTATCATTCTCATGCCATTGATATTGCACACTATCACCTAGTACGCGGCACAAAGAATCTTTTATCTGTTTTCCTACCATGACAACAAAATTATTGATCACAAAAGAATGCTCTATGAAAGTGTTACTCATATCCTCTATAGGAAATGCACTCATTAGATCATACCTCTCTTTCATTTTCTTTTCCTACTTTATTGCTATTTACTGATTTCCAAATCCTCTGTTGAGATTCCCAACATCTGTAATTCGGCCCTAGCTATTTTCTCTTGGTACTCTATTTCTTCCTGCCCATGCTTTTTAATACGCTGGATATTTACATATTTTTCAATAGCAACCCGTTTCATTTCCTGCTCATTCATCTGTTCTAAAACCTCCATTCATCTATTCTCCTTTCAGTATAGAAATCAATTTTTCTGTCTCATCTGATACTACTATTATACAGTATTGGTAAGAATAATCCAAGTTTTTCTATATTTTCAAGGCAATATTTCCATATAACAAAATGAACCTCCCCGGGGCAAGCCCTCAAGTACTGTGCTCGGCTCCTACGTCGCCGCTCACAGTACTTGCCTTTTACATCTGCTTACGCATCTGTAAAAGCGGGGTATCGGGAATTCCTTGTCTCAG
>CAJTGF010000130.1 GCA_910575585.1 Clostridiaceae bacterium | reverse complement strand
CACAGCCATCACCTCCCTTTCCCAGGCATGTTAAAAAATTACTCTGGATACGCATGTTACTAGTTTTCCTGACTTCTGGCTGTTACTAGGGATTCTCTTTTCATGATGTCACCAGGAAACCCCTCCCTCAAATACTCCGCCCAGTCCATGTCAGGAGAAAAATTCAGGAGATATTCCGCCCAAACAAACTCCCTTTCCAGACGGTCACCATAATCAATCGCGTTTTTCAATCGCTCCTTAAGGTTGATAGCGGCTATGCCCTTAATCCCATCTCCTGACGCCTCTTCATCCAGCTTGTCAGCGGCTCTCCTCACCTGGTCTATTACCCGCTTCAACACACAATTCTCGATCTCCAGACGCTGCTCTTTCGTCAGCACCTTATCCGCCTCCTTAAAATGTGATCCACAGCCCTGCCAGCATAAGCCCCTCCATAATGCCGTATGACGCCGAAATGGTTACGGCTATGGTAATGTCAATGAACGCCCTTAGGAGCCTCTGGCGGCGTCTGTACTGCTGGCGCAGTTCCGGGAAGGGGATATATTTGTATGCTCTCACTCTTCACCCTCCCCTTGGCATCGCTGTCACCTGCGCCTTGATGTCTTTAATCCGCCACGCTTCAAATCCTGCCGTATCGAAAATGATAGGGCTGTTTTTCTTTGTCGGATTCAGTTTGCTGGCAAACCTCTGACTCCGACTCCTATAGGCATACATCAAATATTCCTCTGGAAAACCCATCTTTTTAAGTTCGGATATCTTCATAATTGGTTTCGGGTATTCCATGCACGTGTCCCTCCTACTTCTCCACCAGCACACTCTTTTCCGCACTGTCATAAGTCGGCTTCAGCGTGTTGTCGGCTTTATCTTTGACAACGGTATGGCAAGCGGTAAAACTGCTCTGTGCTGCATTGGCAAATACCAGCTCTGCCAGCGCCTTCACCATTTCAGAAACCTGATGACTGGCATCACACTTGCCATCGGCCAACTGCGTCTGAATCCAGTCGCAAAGCACTTTGATCGTCTCATTCACTTTATTCATCTCTCACCTCTGTTTTGTGTACTACCATCTCAAACTCCCTCTCTTCCGAAATTAAAATTTTTACCAGGGGATAATTTTTAAAATCCCTTGCTGTGGAGCTGCCCAACATCTTGCCGACCTGGGAGCTGCCATACATCTTGCCAACCTGGGAGCTGTCAAGCAGAACCTTCACATCATTACACAGCTTCTTAACTTCGCACCGCTTCAGACGGTAAAATCCGCTATTCAGTTCATTAATCTTCTGATCTATCAGTACATGCTCTTTCCACCATGCATATACAGTCTCCCGGAATACCTTTTCAAATTCGGCCCTGTTAAACCAATCCGGGGTAATGTCCTGATCGACCACAAAATTCCATTTATCCGGATACTCATCCGGACTTACCCACCACTCATTATCTTCCGGCACCAATTCTGCCCGGACAAATACCTTTGTTGCGTTGATGTAGCTGTCCTCAATCCCCAGAGACTCCAGCAAGTCGCTGTGGCTGTCGTTTTCTCCTGGGGCAACCACCACCTTGTTTTTTGAGGATTATCCCGCTTTTAAATCTGTACATACTCTCGCTCCTTTACATACACACATTTTTCTGTAGCATCGTAAACCAAGGTCAATGTATCACCGTTGTTGTCTTTCAAAATTCCGGTATTCCCTTCCATTTCCAGAGAGAAATATTTCTCCGCAAACCCCTGCTCACGCATCCATCTACGGAAAGCATACTCCGCAATGGTTTTACATCCTCTTAGAATCAGATCTCCCATCCCCTTTCCCTTTATCTATTTCCGGTATCTCTATTACATTCAATATTTTATATCTTTTATACCAATAACGGTCAGAAAAGCGTTCTTCCACTTCTACTGGTGAACTTCCTGTAAATACATCCATTCCGACCTTACCGGACCTTTGATTCTGGTATACAACTGCATAGCTTTTACGCATGGCTTCTCACCCCTCTGATAATCCGCTTGTCACATCTGCCTTTCTCTTTTATACTGTACTTACAGGCTCCCGCCAGAGCCGAGTACAAAAGAAAGGAAATAATAATCATGTGGAAATATGAAAGTCCAATAGGGCCATTATTTATCAAGCGTTTGAATAATGGCAGTTATGGATTTATCTACGACAATACCGTTTGGGAATCCAGCCATTCACCACATGCCGAGGCTGACAATGTTTACATGCACTGCACAGGTTGTTATGATTGGGACAAACTCGATGGCCAAGTCCCTGATGTACCAACTGATTTGAGTGAATGGGAATGCTGTTAATCTTCCATTCCTGGGAATGATTCATCTACGGGATCATTCCCATTTTCCATGCGGCTAAGTCTCTCAAATGTCATTACAATATGTCCCAACATCTGGATTCCGCTATAAATGTCCCTTAAGTTCTCCCCTGTCAATTCTTCTGTATTATCAATACGCTTTTCCACCAAATCAGCATATTTTTCCGCTATGCTCCCCACTTTCTTTTTTAATTTTTTCATTACCTCACCTCCTATATTCTGTTATCAATGTGCTGTGTTGCCATCGTCGTCTGAACCACCTCCTCTCATTATCAAATTTAATTTGATTTTTCAGGTAAAAAAATATAGTCCAACGGCATTTTGTAGAGTTCACTCAACTGTCTGCTTTGGGACATTTTCGGCTCGGATTTCCCCTTTTTCCAACTAACAATAGTCTGTTTTCCAACTTTAAGCACCCTTGCTACATCATCTTGAGTTAATCCAGCATTCACCCTCGCCGCTGCCAGACTGATTTTGAACTCAGCCAATGACAATCACCTCCTTACTTTACAAACATTATAAATCAAATTTAATTTGATGTCAATACTAAAATCAAGTTTTTTTTGATTTTTGGTTGACCTGAATAAAATTATGTTGTATTATACATATAAGGGTATTACCTATGGAGGTGTATAAATATGGCTGATGAAGAACAAAAAAGAATATTTTCCAAAAATTTAAATAGATACCTTTCACTATTTAACAAAACCCAGAAGGAAGTAGCAGATGCTATAGATGTTTCTCCACAAACCTTCAATACTTGGTGTCAGGGTATAGCTTTACCAAGAATGGGAAAGGTGCAGAGACTTGCTGATTATTTTGGAGTTGGAAAAACCGATTTGATTGATGAAAAATCTGACGCTGACAATCCCCCATACTACCTCAACGACGAAACCCGTGAGATTGCTCAGGAGGTCTTTGAAAAGCCAGAGTTACGCTCCCTCTTCCATGTAGCCAGAGATATACCTCCCGAACGCCTTAAGGCCCATATTGATTTCATGAAAAGCCTTAAGGATCAGGAAAATGTTTAAGGGGTGATTTTTTGAATAATCCATTGCTAACAGAAGCTATTGGTGTCTACTTTTTAGATATGGACTGTCGTATTGATGAACAGGTAGTTTTTAATGAGGATGGCAGTTACTCTATTTTTATTAATTCTCGCCTAAATCATGAAAGACAGATGCTCGCTTATCAACATGCGCTAACGCATATCATGAATGATGATTTCAGCAGAGAAAACGCTGATGATATAGAAAAAGCAATGTAACACTAAATAAAACTCAAACACAAACTACCCGCCTCTTACAGCTGATGGGGACAGGATCATGGTGCTGGGGAAAGCAGAGGAGTGAAGATGTGGCTTTTATATTGAAAAGGGTTAAACTGTTGTAGTGCTTTAATAATACAGAGAAAGAGAGGAAACTATGAAAATAAATGCAAATGGAACTGATATCGAAGTTATTGCAAATACAGAATTTAATGAAGACTATCTCTGTCTTACCGATTTAGCACGACGCAAGAACCCCTATGAACCAAAAGATGTTGTGAAAAACTGGCTCCGTTTACGTTCAACTATTGAATTCTTGGGATTGTGGGAACAATTAAACAATCCAAATTTTAAAGGGGTCGAATTCGACACCTTTAAAAATGAATCTGGCTCTAACGCCTTTACCCTTACACCTCAACGTTGGATTGAAAAAACAAAAGCCATTGGCCTTATTTCAAAATCTGGCAGAGGCGGCGGAACCTTTGCCCACAAGGATATTGCTTTTGAGTTCGCTTCTTGGATTTCACCGGAATTCAAGCTTTATGTAATCAAAGATTATCAGAGACTAAAAGCCGATGAAGCCAATCGGTTAGAAATCGGATGGGATACCAAAAGAGAACTTTCTAAAATCAACTACCATATACACACAGATGCCATAAAGGAATTTCTCATTACACCCGAGCTTACCAAACAAGAGCAGAGTTATACTTATGCCAATGAAGCAGATCTTTTGAACATTGCGTTATTTGGCAAGACGGCAAAGCAGTGGCGGGAAGAAACAGGAAATAAAAGGCCATCTAATATGCGAGATTTCGCAAGCGTGGAGCAACTTATCGTACTTGTCAATCTTGAAAGTATGAATGCCGACCTAATTCGCCAAAATGTTTCTGCACCGGAAAGACTGAAAAAACTGCGAAGCGTTGCCTATTACCAACTTCGTTCTCTGGAAAAAAGCAACGCTGCGGACAAATTAAAGCAGAATATGCAGAGGCAGATTGAGCAAAAATAGCGTATCCTGTGCAACTATTTTCAAAAGGGAAACAGTTCGATAGTCTCAAATACTCGCACCATGACAATATAATATGCTTACCTGGGCAGCCGGGGGACGTGTTCTCACCCGTTCCGAGTCTTGCGGAAAGGGGTGAGTATTATGAGTACATATGAGGAATTCATGGTTATTCTGACCTTTGGTCTTTTAATCGTCGGGATTCTGAATCTGAAAAATAAAAAATAGCCGTCCTGCTCCTGGCCGAGATGACAGCTATTTTTAATAAGTCTTCGCCGGGACGGGTGACCCGCACTCACCTTCCGGCTGTCCTGTTAAGCATATTATATCCCCAATCGGGGCATTTGTCAATTTAAAAAACCGCCCGATGCTACCAACATCGAACGGCTTTAGATATACCGAAGATGGCACATCTTACCCAAAATAATTGTACCATCTTCGGGACAGCCATGCAAGCGGAAAATCCGCTGGCTGTTATTTTTATACCCAAAAAGGAGGTACAAGCTATGGCAAAAGCAAAATATACCAGAGGAAAGGACGGTTTCTTCCGTACCAAGGTATGGGATGGAACCTACAACGTGGACGGCTCCAAACACCGTGTCTGTCTAAGTTCCAAGAAATCCAGCGCCGACTTGGAGAAGAAAGTCAATGATTTAAAGGCCAAGGTGAAAAATGGCGAAGTCGTCCAGCAGACCGAAAAGATGTTCATCACCTACGCCAGGGAGTGGAAAACCACCTACAAGGACATCCGGGAAGGGAACACCGCAAGAATGTATGACAACATCATAGAAAAGCACCTAATAGCCTTGGACAAAGTTAAGCTGTCCGATATCAGGAGGATGCACTTCCAGTTAGTTATCAACAATGCAAGAGAAAAACCACGTACTTGTCAACAAATCTCATTGACTTTTCGACAAATCATTAAGGCAGGGATAAAAGATAAGCTTCTTCCTGCAACAGCATATAGCGACATTTGTGAAGGGATTGATCTTCCAAGATATAAGGCCAAAGAAAAGCGTGCCTTACATCCAGAAGAGGTGGAATCCATAAAAAAAGCTACTTTCTCTTCAATGGAACGCTGCTTTGTATATATTATATATGGCTGTGGTCTACGGCGTGGAGAGGTCCTATCTCTTAATAAAAATTTTCATGTAGATTTAAAAAAGGGAATTCTGAATGTTCAATGTGCTGTGGAATTCATAGATAATTCCCCGTTTATAAAGGAACCTAAAAGCCACAACGGTTTCCGCCAGGTTCCAATGCCAACATTCCTCACGGAATTTTTACAAGAGTACATACCAACTCTGGACGGACCATATCTTATCCATATGAAAGATGGCAGCCTGATGACAAAATCAAGCTATGATAAAATGTGGTTACGAATAAAAAAGAAGATGAATCATGCTGCTGGAGGAACCGACAAACTGCAGGTAATTTATGGGATTAGCGCTCACACTTTTCGTCATAACTATTGTACTAATTTATGCTATCAGGTTCCATCCATATCTATAAAGAAAATCGCGAAGCTTATGGGAGATACTGAAGAAGTTGTATTAAAGGTGTATAATCACGTGCAGGAAGAGCGCGAAAATGTGGAAAAGGTAGTAAATCAGGCTATTGCGTTGTGATTTTTCATGGACATCAAATGGACATTATACTTTTCAAGGACACAAAATGGACATTTAAAACCGGCTACTTTGGGTAATAATCGGCTAAATAGAAAAAGACCAAAACCCCGATAAAATCAGGACTTTTCGGTCTTTTCAACTAATGAGCGTGCCGGGGTTCGAACCCGGGACAACTTGATTAAAAGTCAAGTGCTCTACCGACTGAGCTACACACCCAAAACCACAAATGATGTAAAAAGTATGCCTTGGACCGGAATCGAACCAGTGACACGAGGATTTTCAGTCCTCTGCTCTACCAACTGAGCTACCAAGGCACATCTGTGCTTGTCCTTAAGACTTCACACAAAATTGCGGGGGCAGGATTTGAACCTGCGGCCTTCGGGTTATGAGCCCGACGAGCTTCCAGACTGCTCCACCCCGCGACAATTATTAAATTATATGATGCAGTAATCAAATTTATGCAATTACTGCGAGTGGGGGAAGGTGGATTCGAACCACCGAAAGCACAGCTAACAGATTTACAGTCTGCCCCCTTTGGCCACTCGGGAATTCCCCCATATATTAAATTATTACCAAGCCGATGATCGGACTCGAACCGATAACCTGCTGATTACAAATCAGCTGCTCTGCCAATTGAGCCACATCGGCATTACATGTTATTCGAAGAGAATGGGGCCTATAGGGCTCGAACCTATGACCCTCTGCTTGTAAGGCAGATGCTCTCCCAGCTGAGCTAAGACCCCTTATTCACTTTATAACACTTACCTTACTTGGTAAAACGACCCGGATGGGATTCGAACCCACGACCTCCGCCGTGACAGGGCGGCGCTCTAACCAGCTGAGCCACCGGGCCAATCCTTAACTAAGGGAATCTATATACCCTCAAAACCACATACTGTACTATATCTTCTCTTCCATCCACTCTCTTCTCCATCTTCCGCCTTCGCGCTTCCATTCTCTGGTCAAGCCCTCGACC
>CAJTGF010000129.1 GCA_910575585.1 Clostridiaceae bacterium | reverse complement strand
GAAAGGGTTTATCCCAGGTGTCTCAGATCATCTATAAATCTATAGAAAGAATAAGTGCATAACCATCATTTCTACTGGCTATACACTTATTATACGAGGGAATTGATTATGAGTCATGATTTAACAGCACTATATGAGAGGCTGAGCCATGATGACGAGTTACAGGGCGAGAGCAATAGCATTTCCAACCAAAAGGCAATGCTTGAGGATTCTGCGGAAAAGAACGGCTTTACGGGCATATGCCATTTTACTGATGACGGAATCTCCGGCACAACCTTTGAGCGTGAGGGATTGCAAGCCATGCTTGCGGAGGTAGAAAAAGGCAATATCGGCACTATCATTGTGAAAGACATGAGCCGACTGGGAAGAAACTATGTGCAGATGGGAATGTTACGGGAGCAGTTGCGCAGGGCAAACGTAAGGCGGATTGCGGTCAACGAGGGCGTTGACACAGGTTCGGGATTTGATGATGATTTCCTTCCGTTCCGTGACGTAATCAACGAATACTATGCAAAGGACATCAGCAAGAAAATCAAGTCCACCTTTAAGGCAAAAGGAGAAAGTGGAAAGCACGTTGCGAGCAGTCCACCATACGGTTATCTGAAAGACAGCGAAGATAAAAACCAATGGGTGATTGATGAAGAAGCAGCACCCATTGTCAGACGGATATTCCGAATGACTTTGGAGGGTTACGGTCCGTATCAGATTGCAACGCAATTCACAGCCGAGCATATCCCAATTCCTGCCTACCACCAAGCGCAGTTGGGCGTGGGATTGTGGCAGAACAGGGAGATTAAATATCCCTACAAATGGACGAGTTCCACCATAGCGCATATCTTACAGAAACATGAATACTTAGGGCATACGGTAAATTTCAAGACACGCAAACATTTCAAGGACAAAAAGAGCCATTATGTAGATAAAAACCAGTGGTTAATCTTTGAGGACACTCATGAGCCGATTATCGACCAGGAAACCTTTGACAATATACAGCGCATCAGAGGACAGGTAAGACGCTACCCCGACGGTTGGGGCGAAGCGCACCCGCTCACAGGACTGATGTATTGTGCTGATTGCGGCGGCAAGATGTATGTCCACAGGGTAAACAACGGAAAGCGTGTTCCCATGTATGTATGCGGGAATTATGCGAAACAGCCAGTCGGGACATTGTGCAAGTCGGCGCACCGCATCAAAGCGGATCACGTCATGGAGATAGTTGCAAAGACCATAAAAGAGGTTATCCAGTATGCCAGTCTTGATAAAGGGCGTTTTGCGGAAGAAATACAGTCGCATATTGAGGACAGGCAGACCGTAGACTTTACCGAACAGAAGAAACGCATGGCGGTATGTGAAAAGCGTATCGGGGAACTGGAAATTCTGATTGCAAAGATTTATGAGGACAACGCATTGGGAAAGTTGTCAGATAAGCGTTATACCATGCTCTATAACCAATACGAGAGCGAGCAGGAACAGTTGCAGAACGAATTGGACGGTTACAAGACAGAACAGGTACAGTATGAAAATGACCGCAAATCTGCCACACGTTTCTTAAAGTTAGTTGAGAGATACAGCAATGCAGAAGATATGTCAACGGTAATGCTGAATGAGTTTGTGGAGAAGATTATTGTGCATGAGCGTGACCGCAAAGGGAGCGCAGACACCACACAGAAGATAGAGATTTATTTTAACTTTATAGGGGAATACATACCGCCGACTATGGCGGAGAAAGAGCCGACACCCGAAGAACTGGAGGAAATGCAGAAGAAAGAGGCAAGAAAAGACAGACTGCACCAAAATTATCTGAAACGGAAAGCCAGCGGGAAACAGAAAGAGTATGAGGAGCGCACCAAAGCGAAGAAAAAGGCACAGATAGAAAGCAAAAAGGAGCAGATCAGAGCCGAGGACAGGGAGAAAGGCATATACTTCCATGCAGGAGTGCCGAACATACCAAGGGCGGGCAAACAAGCTGTAATGTAAAATGGGTTTTGCAGGAAAAGGCTATGACAGTGATGTTGTGGCTTTTTTCGATTTTGAACAAGATCTGTGGTATATTGCCGTAGGAAGTGAAAGCATATTTCCCGAAGTGGAGAAACACCCACATATAGCACCATACAATCTGAATACCTGATAATTCACGGGTGAAAAATCTTTAGACAGCACCCAAAATCAATCATATCGATCAAACTGATATATTCAACAGGAAAGGCAGGAATGGAATTATGAAGCTTTCACGATATGAGCAGGAAAGTATTCTCAATTATAATGCAGGAGAACAGACCGCCACCCTCTACACAAGAGATAAAGCAGTCATGCGGAGACTTGACACGCTTGTTGCCGACTTCCCCGACACCTACAAGCTGGCAGGGCAGGACGAGGTATCTAAGACCTATTCCTTTCCGAAGTCATACGTCAACTACCGCAAGCCGAGGGCGATCAGCAGCGAGCAGAAGGAACGGGCAAGGCAGATGATGATTGAGAAGAATAAGGCAAAAGAAGTTTAAGCAGATTTTAATGAAATTGTGTGTGCATTTGTGGTAAGATAATGGCGTTGAACAATTCGCCAAGTTGTTTTTTTCATAATGTTGTTTCATAAAGGCAAAACTATTTTAACGCAATTTAGAGGTGCGAAATCTAATCAAAAGGCACGCTGAAATTGGTGGAGATAAAAAACTATATATGGGATAATTTTCTCACTAAATAAAAGGAGGAAGAATGAATGAATTTAGGAAAAAACTTACAAATTTTAAGGAAGATAACGAACATGACACAGGAGAAATTAGCAGAAAAACTGAATGTAAGCCGACAAACCATTTCAAAGTGGGAGCTTGGTGCAATATTGCCGGAGATTGAAAAGTTGGTTGACCTTTGTGAAATATTTAATTGCTCCGTTGATCAACTGTTGCGGGAAAATATGGATTACAGCAATAAAGCATATTCCGATATCAGAATTATTACCGTCGAACCTTTTCGTTATATCAGTTATGCAGTAATAAGCCGTGAACCGGAAGAAGACGCAATCTCACATGTTGAGGGCTGGGCAAAACATTTGGAAATTGAAAATCCATACATTATCGGGTGGGATTTTCCACATGTATCCCAAGAGCAGAGAAATGTATTCCATATGCGCGGTTATGGGGCGGCACTAATCCTTGACGGGGGACAGAATTCCGGCGACCTTGATGTGGAAATCGTAAGTCAGGGCAGACAAAACTATATTACAATCACTTTAGAAGAAGTGTCAGACGAAGGGGAATTTGCAATTATTCCAAACGCTTATAAGGCTTTAATGACATACATGGCGATAAACGGAATCAAAGAAAAACATGATTCGGCAATTCTTTCTTGCTATGAGCATGAGTATTTCGATAATAGGGGTGTTAAATTTATGGATATTTATATTGCCATTAAGTAGATGTTACAACTTCCCATTTGCCAAGGCGATATACTAAGTGCTTAGGGGAAATCTAAGTTTTTCTTCTGCTTAATTTACAGAGTTAAAGGCAGGAGGGAAGATATAAAAAACTGAATATTGTTTACCTTTAGGTAGCGATTATCTTAACAGACAATCCGCTACCTTTTTTGTTTTCAGAAACTATCAACACAGCACAGAAAGAACGAGGTATTGAAAATGATTGGGAACAAACAGGAAGTCAGCAGAGATTTAGAAAAAGCATTACAGGCATTGCAACAGGCAAAACAGCGTGTAGCCAATGAAAAGAAAAAGCAGAACGAGAAGAAACATAAAGCCGAAAACCACCACAAGTACATCATGGGCGGTATCATTGTGAAGTATTTCCCCGACTGCTACCGCTATGACGAGGACGAGTTAAACCGTATTTTATCGGTTGCCTTGCAGACAAGGGAGTGTCAGCAGATTATATCTAAAATCAAAACGGAAAGCCGAGAAACCACTCCCCCACAATCCACTGTTGCTAATGCCGAAAATGAAAGCGAGGGCGGTACGGAATGATGAGGGCAACGGAACTGGAAAGCCGAGGTAACGTACTCACCCCGTTTACGGGGTGCGCACAGATATACCACCAGAGGTGGTATGTGCGCCCTTCGGGGAGCAAGTTTCACTTGCATGGACTCCTGCGGAGGGCGTTGTCTGCCTTGCGGCAGCCAAAAGGGGAAACGACAATTCCCCTTCGCAAGCTGCGCTTGCTACCCTTTAGTGAACTTTGCGTTCAGACAAAAGCCAAAGTGCGGCTTTTATCTGCCCACAAAGTCTATCCATGCGCCCCTCTACTTTATCGGCAGAATGTAGGTGTTGTGTATGGGTAATGTCACGAAACAGGCAAGCACACGTTTTTCCATAGTCAGGCGGAGCAAGGGGCAGTCGGCAGTTGAGAAAGCGTCCTATATCAGCAGGAGCATTCTTGTCAGTGAATTTGACGGACGGACATATCGACCCAAATACCATGAAGATTTAGTCCATAGCGAAATCACTCTCCCACCCAATGCGCCCAAAGAATATGCAGACCGAGCCACTTTATGGAACGCTGTTGAACTGTCAGAGAAAGGACAGAAATCACAGCTTGCGAGAATGCTGAAAGCGTCACTTCCCAACGAATGGAGTTATGAACTTGCGGAGGAAGTTGTGAGGGATTATGTGCAGAGGAATTTTGTTGACAAGGGAATGTGTGCAGATTGGGCAATCCATGACAGCGAGAACGACAAAGGACAGCGCAATCTCCATATCCATGTTTTACTCACTATGCGCCCTATCACTGAAAACGGGGAATGGGGAGCGAAACAGAAAAAAATATATGACCTTGATGAAAACGGGGAGCGTATTCCCGTCATTGACAAAAAGACAGGACAGCAGAAAGTTGACAAGCGCAACCGCAAACAATGGAAATGCCACACCGCCGACAGCACCGACTGGAACAGCAGGGAAAACGCCAAAATGTGGCGCAAGGATTTAGCCGACACAATCAATGCCGCCAATGAGCAGTTGGGGATTGCGGTTCGTTGGGAACACCGTTCTTTTAAGGAACAGGGAATTGACCAAGAGCCGACTATCCATATCGGGGCGGTTGCCAACGCTTTAGAGCGCAAAGGAATACAGACCGAGAGGGGCAACATCAATCGTGAAATCATCAAGAACAATATGCTGTTGGAACAGGCGAAAGAAATGCTTATGCTTGCCAAGCAGGAACTTCACAGCGCACAGTACGCAACGTACAAAAGTACGCAGATTAAGAGTACGGCGGTCAGCGTGAAGAATGAAGTCATGGAGATGATTGCAAAAGTGAGGGAGCGCAAAGACAGACTTGACTTGCCCATTGTCAGCGGAAAGCACCTGAGAAGAATATCCGACAGAACCGCCTTGCAGTCAGCCGACAATGCGGAGAAATTCATCACGACAAGGAAGATAGACAGCTTTGAGAGCCTTGCGAAATTCACAGCGGACAGGGAACAGAAATACCAGCAGTTGGAAACGGTACATCTTTCAAAAGGGCAGAAACTAAACCGATTAAAGGAACTGTCAAAAATGTATGCCCTCTATGCGCCAATCCAAGCCACCTATAAGGAGAGCCAATCGCTCAAAGGATTTGCGAAAATGAAATACGATAAAGAGCATAAGGACAGCTTATCGAAGTACCCAGAATTAAAGGAGCGTATGCAGAGCCTTTTACAGAATGGCGAGAAGATAACGCCGAAACAGTGGAAAGTGGAGATACAGTCTTTGCAATCCGAGTATGACAGTATCGACAAGGAACAGAGCAAGACTGCCACAGAATTAGCATATGCCGAGGTAATCAGCTACAATAAAAAGAACCTTGAGAGGGAGCTTCAGAACGAGAGCCGACAGCATAACAGACAACAAAGCAAGACCAAGCGGAGGGAGGAAGAAATTTAATGTGAATTTTATTGTAAAGACAGGTGTTTTTTTGTATAATTGAAGTGTGACAGGAACAGGATATATCGTATCTTGTACCACAAATTTTTAGAAACCGAGGTGGTAAGGTGTCGGACGATACAAAACAGACGCAGGAAGTTAAGGCAAAGCGTACCGCAAAGAACAGTGTGTTTTTAGACCTTTTCCAAGATAAAAAGAATTTGTTGAAACTGTATAAAACATTGCACCCGGAGGATATAGACGCAACAGAGGACACGCTGGATATTGTAACGATCGACAATGTTTTGACAGATAATCTCTATAATGATCTGGGCATAATGGCAGGTAACAACAGATTGCTTTTGTTGTTGGAAGCGCAATCGAGTTGGACGGTAAATATTTTAATCAGAATACTGCTGTATTTAGCACAGAGTTACCATGAGTATTTTGAGAGGACATCTCAGAGTCTATATAAGAGTACAAAAGTCAAAATGCCTAAACCTGAATTGTATATTATCTATACGGGAAATAAAGGTAAAAAACCCGATATAATATCTTTGTCGCAAGAGTTTTTTGACGGAGCAGATATAGATATTGAGGTAAGAGCAAAGGTCATTTATGAGAGCGATACAGAGGACATTATCAATCAATACATCATTTTCTGTAAAGTTTTTGATGAACAGAGAAAGCTGTATGGAATGACAGAACAGACTGTTAAAGAAACAATCCGTATTTGCAAAGATAGGAACATCCTAAGAGAATATTTGATTAGCCGAGAAGTGGAGGTAGTAACGATAATGATGAGTTTATTTGATGATGAGCAGATTATGAGGACATATCTGAAAGATGCCGCAAATACTGCTGCTTATGAAGCAGACAGGGCAACAGCAGAAAGAATGATAAAAAAAGGCAAGATGACACTGGAAGATATTGCGGATTGTGTTCCGACATTATCTTTTGAAGAATTAAAAAAGATTGAAGCCGAGGTTATGCAGTTGGCGTAATCAGCAAAACAATTTAATATCAGTAAAACAGCGTAAAGGCGCATGGAACAGTAAATTGTAAACCATGCGCCATTTTTTGCGCCCAAAAGGAGGAACATGAGCGACAACATTCAGACCAATACCACAGGGCGATTAACGCCCTGTTTGCAAAAGAAGATTGATAAGACAACCTACTTAGTCGAGGTACATTTCTCTGCTACAAGTACCCAAAGCGTGGAGGAAAAACTAAAGCGTGTTATTCTCCATGATTTACAACATGGAAAACAGGGCAGACCAAGAAAAAGTGATGAAAAATGATGAATACGTCCTTGACAAGCAGCAACAGGCAAAACCGCGAAGTCGATTCTGATTTCCTGCGGCGCGCGGCTGGCGGTATTCGATATTGCCGAGCTGCGGGAGGTCACAGCCTATGACGAGCTGGAACTGGACACCCTGGGGGACAAAAAAACCGCCTTATTTCTCATTATGAGCGATACCGATGACAGCTTTAACTTCCTGATTTCCATGTGCTATACCCAGCTGTTTAATCTGCTCTGTGAAAAAGCGGACGATGTGTACGGCGGCAGGCTCCCGGTCCATGTGCGCTGCCTGATTGACGAGTGCGCCGTGCGCTCGTAAGCGGAGCCCATTTGTTCCGCGCGGGCTTGTTTGTAATCTATCTTTAGCAAGATAGTAGGTTCAATGTGAGGGCTTCGTTTGAAG
>CAJTGF010000128.1 GCA_910575585.1 Clostridiaceae bacterium | reverse complement strand
CCTCTTTCTTTGGATTTTTTCGCCAATCAAATCCTAACACAGAAAAAGGTGCTTTCCTATTTCTTTCTATTCTGTTTTCCTACAAAAACTTTACCCTAGCACGCTTTTGTCCTGAAACTTAAAGACAACCTCAACCCGGTTGCCGCCATATACATAAACCGCATCTACAAGCTGTCTGACAACCTCTTTTGTAAGGTCTGTTAGATTTTCTTTTCCTTTTAACAAGTTTAACAAATCAGACTTTTCATCCGGTACTGCTGTTTCTTTTGAATGGCAAGCCCTAAGTTCTGCTTCATATATTTCTATCTGCTTATTGTTATTTTCTTTTTTCTGTAAAAAACAGTCAGCATCAATCTCACCTTTTGCATAGCTTTCATACAGTGAAAAATTGCTATCTGTAAGTTTTTGAATCTGTTCCTGAAGCTGCTCCTTTTGCTCCTGATCCGCCTTGACACGCTCCTGGAACTGATTGTTATATAAATCCTGTAACCTTCCCATTTCCCCTGCCAGCATTGCCTGATTCCTGATTGCTGACAAAACAACTGCTATGAGTTCCGTTTCCTTGACATTCTCCGGGCAACATCCCTCCTGCTTCGTTTCATAGTAATATCTGCAATAATAAGACGCATTTAATCTGCTTCGACGCTGCATATTGTGTCTGCATCCACCGCACTTTACCAATCCCTTAACAGGCGAATCCGCACTTCCCCTTTTTCTCTTTTCTCCCTCACAATATACCGTCTTATCTAAATTTTCTCGATCTGCCAGTCTTTTTATGCTGCTTGTCCGGGCATCCATGCTGTTCACATATTCAAATAATTCCTTTGATATGATTGGTTCATGTGTGCCTTCGCAGACTTCCCATTCATCTTTCGACAGGCATTTCGTTCTTCTTGAACCGACCTCAATAGTTTCCTTTTTGTGAAAAACTGTATTTCCCACATATATCTCATTTTTCAAAATTCTTCCTATGATAGAGCCATTCCACACCTTTTTTTCGCCCTGATATTTCCATTGGTAGGTGCTGCCGCTTTTCACTGCATAGATTTGTGGCGTAGGAATATCTTTCTGGTTTAAATACCTCGCCACCTCCGCCTTAATTCCACATTCTGCATACTTCTCAAAAATCATGCGTACAATAGCCGCCGCTTCCTCATCTATTACTATACGGTTATGGTCAGTAGGCGATTTTTTATAACCAAACGCCGCAAATGTAGCAAGGTATTTTCCTCTCTTACGCCTTCCCATCAGGTCATTTTTAATTTTAACAGAGTTTTCTTCGCTAAAATAATCATACATCAGATTCTCAAACGCAACATCCATATCTGGTGTCGTTCCTTTATAGTCTTTGCTGTCAAAGCTGTTATTGACAGCGATAAATCGAACATCCAATAATGGAAATATCTTTTCAATGTAATTACCGACTTCAATATGGTTTCTTCCAAAGCGTGAGAAGTCCTTCACAATGATAATGGACACTTTACCGGATTTTACATCTTCCAATAGTTCCTGAACCCCCGGTCTTTCAAAATTTTTACCGCTGAATCCGTCATCTATGTATTCCTTTATCTCAAAACCCGCAAATTCCGGTTTTTGCTCCACAAACTTGCGTAGAATGAGCCTTTGATTTGTGATACTATTGCTTTCATCAACCATATCACCATCTTCTTTTGACAGCCTTAAATACAGTGCCAGAATCATAAACAGCATAAAATCACACCTCCTTTTGCATCCAACTATCAAGAACCGAAAAGCAATCCTGATACCTTAACTTTATTTCCACCCGGTTATCAGTAAAAAGCTCTATTCTGTCAACACAGATTTCTACCATTGTTTCCGTCAATTTCCTTGTATTCTGAAAGCAAAGCCAGTCCGACAATAGTTTTTGCAAAGCCGCCTGACACTTCTTTATCCCTTTTACCTCTTTAGCACAAACATTCTCCTGTTTCCCGCATAGTTCTATTTTCTCATGATAGGTACTTTTATATTGCAGAAATGCCGCCTGTGAGATACTTCCTTCCGCATAATCTGAATATTTCTGCATATACTCTTGCTCCAATAGGTTCTTTGTACTCACAATCTTTTGTCTTTTCCATTCTGTCTGTTTCAGATTTTCTTCAAAGGAATAACGAATATCTTTTTCTATCTTTTTCTTTATCCCTTTTATCAAACTCAAATGCCTGCGTATCGTGCCATACAGAATATCACACAGCAAGTCCTCTGCAATCCACCTTGTATCACATAAATCGCAGTGATTTCTATGAGTACTGCACTTAAAAATCTTGTATTGCTCCTTTACCCCATTGACAGAGCGATAAGCGCCTACCCTGACCATATTTGCCTTACAAGAGCCGCAGAACAGCTTCCCTTGAAATATATTTCTCTCAAATACAACCGTTTGGCGTTCACAGGCAGATTCGGTTTTTTTATCCTTTGTCTGACTTAGTATCTTCTGGACAATCTCAAACATCGACTTTTCAATAATCGGTTCATGGTTATTCTCAATAACAGTCTGCTCCTGTTCCGGTACTGGACTTGCCTTTTTCCCCGCAAAAAAGCTCTGCTCTGATTGATGTCTTATAACCCTTCCGATATAAACAGGGTTTTCCAGAAGCCGCTTAATTGTAGAACAATGCCATATTTTCAGCTCTTCTTCCGGCTTCCTATATACACTGCCTGTCAAAGCATATTGCTGTGGTGTATAAACATGGTTATCATACAGCCATCGGCTTATTGCATAATTAGAAATCCCCTCGCCGCACTGTTTAAATATCTCCCGTACAATCGGAGCTGTCTGCTCACAGATCATATAATTCGTACCACTTCCATTCATCTTATATCCATAAGGAATCGTAGCACTGCGATAGAACATCCCTTTTTCCTGTTTCGTCCGAAAGGTGCTTCCTACTTTCTTGGAAATATCCCTTGCATACATCTCATGCATAAGGTTTTTAAGAGAAATAAGCAAAAGTTCTCTGCTGCAATCTGCATCAGCACTATCATACCTGTCAACAATGGATATAAAGCGCACACCTAAGAACGGAAATACCTTCTCAATATAATTGCCGGCTTCTATGTACTCCCTTCCAAACCGGGATAAATCCTTGACAATCACACAGTCAATGATTCCTGCTTTCATATCTGCTATCATCCGGCTAAATGCCGGACGTGAAAAATCTGTTCCTGTTTTCCCATCATCAACATATTCTCTTACTATATTCAGGTCAGGACGTCTACTTATATATTCCTGTGCCAGCTTTCTTTGATTTTCTAAGGAGTCGCTCCCTGTATAGTCACTGTCCACCGATAGCCTTAAATAATCTCCAACCTGATATACTTTGTCAGTTTTCTTTGTTTTAACATAGTTCTTTCTATACCTGTCCGCTGTCCTAGCCATTGATGCCCACCCCCTTCATAGATGCCGGAATGTGCCCAGTAGGATTGCAGGCAATACTACTTGTAATTTTACATAAGGTTTCGTATTCATCCTGATACTTAAAGGTGATCTCAATTCTGTTTTCTTCATAAACAGTAATTTTCTCCACTAATGACAGAACGATACTTCTATCTAACGATGTGATATTTCCTTTTTTCGTAAATGTATCAATCCATTCATTCGCAAACAGTCCTTCTTTAAAAACTGTTTCTATCTCCGCCTGCAATTTTCTGATTGTTTCCTCTATCTCTGCGGACTTACGAGCAAAATTTTCTTTAAACTGCTCATATTCATCTATGGAAATAATCCCTGCCGCCAGATCTCTGTGCAAAGCCATTTCCACCTTCTTACACTGTTCCAGCTCTTGATACTTAGCAAGGATTTCCCGGTCATTCGCCACCACATCATCATAACAGGCTTCATTCTCTTTCATTAAAGTCAAAAATTCATCCAGTTTGGCAACGTGTTCAATATGCCTTTTGATTGCATCCAGCAGTATATCTTCTACCACTGACTGGTTTATGCTGTGGCGGCTGCACCCTTTTCCTTTATTATAAGTGGCACATATATAGTATATGTTCTGTTTCGCTTTATAACGGTTACAACGTCTGACCATACTCCTGCCACATTCCCCACAGAACATCAAACCGGACAGCATGAACAAAGTTTCTTCATCCGGAGATTTACGGGTGTCAAGATTTAAGAGTTTTGCCACATTTTCAAAATCCGCCTTACTGATAATCGCTTCATGGGTATTTTCTTTTACCGCCCACTCTGTTTCCGGCTTTTCTATAACCTTATTCAGCTTATAATTGACTTTTTCACGTTTTCCCTGTTCAAGCACACCTATATAAATCTTGTTCTTTAATATGCGGTTAATAGATACCGCCGACCATTTTGCTTTTGCATTTTTCTGAAAACCGCATTTGTAATTTCCCCCAAGTTGTCTTTTGTACTCGGAAGGCGCTGCTACACCAAGTTCATTGAGTTTTTCAGCGATTGCCGCCGAACTCATACCTTTCAACTTCCAGTCGAAAATCTTGCGTACAATATCAGCCGCATATTCATCTGGTATGATTTTATTCCTGTCCGTTTCCAGTTTTTTATAGCCGTATGCAACATGAGCGCCGATATACAGCCCGCTTTCACGCATAACCTCCTGATGACTTCTCACTTTGCCAGATATATCCCGGCTATAATTATCATTTACAAAATTTTTGACCGGAATCAGCAGATTTACATCGCTTTGCGTAGCTGTCAGGCTGTCAAAATGATCCAGTACAGATACAAACCGGACATGATAGGACGGGAAAATTTTTTTCACATAGCGTCCAGAATCAATGTAATCACGTCCTAACCTTGACAAGTCCTTAACAATGACCATATTCACCTTACCATCGTAAATATCCTGGCACATACGCTGAAAACTTGGACGTTCAAAATTAAGTCCTGTAAATCCATCATCTATATAAATGTCATAAAGGGTAACATTTGGCATAGATTCTATTGCTTTTAATATCAATGCCTTTTGATTGGCGATGCTGTTGCTTTCTTTCTTGTCCTTGCTCTCCCGCAAATCTTCATCTTCTTTTGACAGACGCAGGTACACAGCAGCCAAATAAGATATGTATGAAATGTATTCACCCATACCGCTTCCTCCTAATTTTATAGTGCTGACAAACCATAAAATCAGGGTTCCACATATGAATTTAGTCCTGAATATAGTTTAGCACAGATTCCCGCTTTTGTCCAATGAAGAAATACGCAATTTCACTTGTGAAAGTTTCACATTGCACTGGCAGTTTTTAATATCAGCTCCTGCAGCCGATCCGTAAGTGTCACTGTTGTATCCTCAAAGCCAATCTTAACAACATATTCCCCATATCTATAACAGTAAGGATTCTTAATCTGTTCGAGATAGTCCTTAATCTGTCCTTCCCGGCTTTTCCTTTTATTTACTTCCACTTCTCTTATATCTGCAAGTTCCTCCCTTTTTACTGTCCTTACATCCACATTTTTCATTTCTTCTATGCTCAATATACATACACCTCTTTCACTTTTCCACATTCCATTATATTGACATCTGCTTGTCCTATATGTATCATGTCCCACGCCAAATCATTATTTTTTGATATGTTTATCAATGAAAATTCGTCTGTAAGATAAACTTTCATTGATAAACATATTAAAAATATCCTCACAGGTGACAGGCGGGAAACCTGCCCACATTGGACTTGCACCATCATCTTTTCTATGTGACTGACTTTCGCCAGAAGTATCATTATCACGAAACTGTTTCTTCGCCAATAGAATCCCCTCTTCCTGTATAGGAAGTTTTCTACTCCAACACTGATATTTTTTCGCTCGTGCCTTTGCTTCAACATCATAAAAATGCTTCTTCACTTTCAATTCCCTACTGGAACAGACAGTCATAGCGTATCTGCTGTGTAGCTCCACAGTTTCTCACGTCCTGTGAGGTTATTGCATATTCAATTTTCAAGGTACACCGCTGTAAATCTGTCAGCTATGGAAAAGGGCAGCTAACCGCCCCTTATACCGCTTCAAACGCCAGTATCTTTGTAATCAGCTTTGTTTCAAGCCTCCGGCGCAGTGTTTCATCAACACAATAATGAAGCCGCCCTCCCTCGTCATACATCTTCCGGGTGGACAGGGTAATTATGTATCCCTCATAGTGCTTCAGGACTTTGTTGATTGCCAATACATCGCCTTCTGATGCTGCCTTTATGATATGGAAAGGCAGCAAATTCTTTTCTTCTCTGCTCCTACATCTTTTTGTCATTTGCTTTTTCCTCCATAATCTTCCTTAAAATCTCAAGCGAGCGTGTCCGGTGTTCATGGACTGTGCTGCGGACAAGGTTCATCTCCCTTGCTATATCCGCATCGCTCATTTCCAGAAAATACGAAAGCAGTATTACATTCCGCTTCCTCTCCGAAAGTGTCTGCAACGCTTCCGCAATCAGGGTGTCTTTCACCTCAATGTCATATCCATGCACTGTAAAATGGCTGTTTTCCACTCCGTATTCATCCATAACAAACAACTGGTTCAGCTCCTTTTCAGACAGTTCAGAAAACATGGCTTCATGTTCCCTGCGGTAATCCATGTGCCTGTAATAATTGATTGCTTCGCCTTTCAGCGACATCTGGCACAGGCGGTCAAAACGATGCCTGACCGTCATTTCATCATGGTGAGAAGGTTTCTTCATGCGAGTTCACCTCCTCCCCCGCTGTGACGTGACAAAGGCATACGCCTTTTCCCTTTCCGTTGTATCTGCCAAATGGGTATAGGCTGATGTTCGGGTAAGGGCAAAAAATGTTGAAAAAAATATTTTTATATAAAAAACGCCCGGACAGGCAAAATGCCCGCTGGACGTTATTCATATCTGCTATTCTGTTTTTCCCACACGCTACGGGAGCGCATAATTCACTTGTCAGGGTGTATCCTGTCTTACTGCCTGTAAAACACCTTATAAAAGAGCCTTTTCACGCCAGAAGCCGGACAGGTTCATAAAGTCAAAAAAATATCCCTCAGACCGTTCAGAACACATAAATTCCCCTAAACGTACCCAAAGGATAAAAGCCACGCAAAAAACCTCTGGATACTGCGTTTTTTTATATGCAATATCCAAAGTCTTTTATTCTTATGTGTGTATTATGCCCCTCTTATAAAGTGATTTATTAGTGCATTTTCAAAGCGAAATGTGCAATATACACTATACATGGAGGTGCATATATGGCAAGAAAAAAGAAAATTGACAAGGAAATGGGATTCCGTCTGAAGAAGGCTAGAACCGACCAGAAGCTGACCTATGAAGAACTGGCTGAAAAATCCGGCGTTTCCTCCCGCTATATCAAGGAAATTGAAAATCATGGAAATGTGCCAAGCCTTGAAAAGCTAGGGCAGCTTATACGAGCCTTACATATTTCCGCCGATCCGTTTTTTTATCCAGCCGCCCCGTCAGACAACCTCGACTACCAGCGGCTGTTGGTTTATCTGTCACAATGTACAGAGGAACAGATTACAACAATCCTCGCTATTGTGGAAGCCTATCTTCGGACATACAAATCTCCCAAAGAATAGAATATTCCCAATATCTGAATTTTCTCATGAATATTTCTGGATAATTCTGAACCATGATCGGGTAGGAGGCTACCCATTAGTTGAGTAGCCGACCTCCCACACCACTGTACGTACCGTTCGGTATACAGCGGTTCAATAGTTTTCACGATACTTTTAGATAATAGTCAAGCATGGAGATATAGCCCA
>CAJTGF010000127.1 GCA_910575585.1 Clostridiaceae bacterium | reverse complement strand
TATGGCACACATGAACCGATTATCGAGCAGAGCCGTTGGAACACCGTACAGAAGATTTTGGAGAGCAGACCGCCCGTTATCGGGGAAAGTTCAAGCGGATATGACAACATTTTCCGAGGGGTTATCAAATGCGCCGATTGTGGGAGTGCCATGCTTGCCAAAGTCGAGCAGAAAAGAAAGCGTAACAACGTACTGGACAAGACTTTCTACTGCTGTACCAAGTACCGCAAGTTTGGGAAAGAGGGTTGTTCATCACACACCATTGAGGCGAGGACGGTTCACGAAGTTGTGCTTGCAGACATTCAGAAACACGCAGGACAGGCACTGGCGGACAGGAAAGCTATGGTAACGGAGATTGCCGAGCGTCTTAATCTCCAACTGTCAGCGGATAAGGAACAGCAGAAAAAGGAACTAAGGCAATGTAAACAGCGAGTGTCGGAAATAGAAAACCTGTATGCCAAACTGTATGAGGACTTGACAAGGGAACTGATAACAGAAAAGCGTTTCCAAATGCTGTCGGCACGATTTGACAGCGAGCAGGAAGAACTGACAGCCAAGATAAAGGAACTTGAAAAAAGTGCCATAGCGGACAAAGAACAGTTATCTTCCATTGAGCATTTTGCAGAGCAGATAAGCGGTTATGCAGGAATAACGGAACTCAATTTTAAGATAATCAACCAACTTATAGAAAAAATTCTTGTTTCTGAACCCGTAGAAGTTGACGGGCAGAAAATTCAACGACTTACTATCCATTACAAGTTCATAGGGGCACTGGAAACCCTTGAATAATGGATATTTTCTAAGTCACCTATTCCAACTATCCAACAGACGCCGGACGGGAGGGGGAACTTATCTTCCGTCTGGTGTATGAAATGGCAGGCTGTGACAAGCCGATTAAACGCCTGTGGATTTCCTCAATGGAAGAAACCGCCATTCGTGAGGGATTTGAGAATTTGCAGCCGGGGAGCGATTACGATAACCTGTACCATTCCGCACTGTGCAGGCAGGAAGCGGACTGGCTTGTGGGCATCAACGGTACAAGGCTGTTCACCGTCCTGTATGGCGGAAAAGTTTTAAAAGTGGGGAGGGTGCAGACACCCACCCTTGCAATGCTGGTAGACCGGGAAGCAAAGATTATGAATTTCCAGAAGGAAACATATTACATGGCGCATATCCTGATGGACGGGATAGATGCCGCCACCGGGCGCATAGATGATAAAAAGAAGGCAGATGGGATTGTGGGAGCTTGCCGGAACGGGCAGGCTCTTACCACGTCCGT
The DNA here is from genome assembly GCA_910575585.1 of Clostridiaceae bacterium. Lineage (GTDB taxonomy): Bacteria > Bacillota > Clostridia > Lachnospirales > Lachnospiraceae > UBA3402. Next base: position 6,480 of record CAJTGF010000127.1, on the reverse strand, counting down.
TGTAAAAGAGGAAAAAGCAGCCATGCCGCCGAAGCTCTATGACCTTACCACCCTCCAGAGGGATGCGAACCGTTTATTCGGCTTTACCGCAAAGCAGACCTTAGAGTACACACAGAGCCTTTATGAGAAAAAGTTAGCCACATATCCGAGGACGGACAGCCAGTTCTTATCCGATGACATGGGGCAGACCGCAAAAGGAGTGATTGAAGCGGTGTTCAGTTCCCTCATGTTTGAGGAAAACAAAGCGTCCAACCCGGATATAAAAAGGATTCTGAACAGCAAAAAAGTGACAGACCACCACGCCATTATCCCCACAATGGAGATAGGGAAAGCTGACCTTGCGGCACTGCCGGAAACGGAGCGCAAAATTTTATCCCTGATTGCGAATCGCCTGTTATGCGCCACCGGGGAGAAGCATTTGTATGAAACAGTCAAAGCGGAGTTTTCATGCAATGGATATACTTTTTCGGTTTCCGGCAAGTCCGTTACGCATAATGGGTGGAAATCTTTTGAGGATGCCTTTAAGCGTTCCTTTAAAATCTCCGGGAATCAGGAGGAAGAAAAGGAGGAAAAGAAGCTGCCGGAACTGTCGGAGGGACAGTCATTTGACGGTGTGCAGGCGAAAGTCAGCGAGCATTTCACAAATCCGCCCAAGAGATTTACAGAAGATTTACTATTATCCGCAATGGAACGTGCCGGGGCGGAAGATATTGGGGCAGACGCAGAACGGAAAGGCTTGGGTACGCCAGCAACAAGGGCGGATATTATCGAGAAGTTAGTCAAGGACGGGTTTGTGAAGCGTGAGAAGAAGCAGATCATACCCACAGAGGACGGAATGAAGCTGATTACGGTGCTGCCGGATGTGGTGAAGTCACCGAAACTTACTGCCGATTGGGAAAATGCCCTGACATTGGTAGCAAAAGGGGAGCTTCCAATGGAGGACTTCATGGCGGATATTGAAAATATGGTGTCGGAGCTGATACATACCTACCATGAGGTCAGTGACGAACAGAAAAAGATGTTCGCACAGGAGCAGGAGGCTCTTGGGGTATGCCCGAACTGCGGCGGTCAGGTGGTAAAAGGAAAATTCGGTGCGTACTGCGTGAAAAAATGCGGTATGAACGTGAACCGGGTAATGGGAGCTGTTCTTACCGATGCACAGGTGAAAGATATGCTTGCCGGAAAGAAAATTCTGTTAAAAGGGTTAAAGAGCAAGGCAGGCAAGCCTTATGATGCCTACATCATTCCGAGCGGGACGGAAGAATACCATTACAGCAAAGATGGGGCAGAAAAAAGCGGGGTACAGTTTAAGTTTGTTATGGAGTTTCCGAAAAAGAAATCTTCTGGTGGGAAGAAAAAATAAGGGAGGAAAAAGTATGTTTACAACCGGGGATAAGTTATTAAATGTGATGAAAGAGGAAGAAATCAGCATTATGGAGCTTTGCAGAATGTCAGGAGTGCCGGAGAGGACAATCATGGATATTCTGGCGGGCATCAGAGAGCCGGAGCTTGGCGTGGTGTGCAGGATTGCGGACGGACTTGGCATCTGCGTCCATGAGCTTCGTGCCGATGAGGAACAGTATGCCATATCCGTACAGAAAGATACCCTTGCAAAGTTGATTGTAGTCAGCGAGATAAACGGTGTGGAACTGGAAGAACTGATACATACCATTTTAGAAAAGGGCATTGAGGAACATGGTTTCTATGAATGATGGAAATTTAATATAGCTAGTGAAAATAGACTGTAAAGCATTTAAAAATGTTTTACAGTCTATTTAGAAGTGGTTGAGATTTATGTGGTTAGAGGATATAATTAGAGAAAGGTTGTGCTATTATGAGGTAGGGAGATTATGAAAGATGAACTTATTTGAAAAAGGGGAAACAACATCATGGTTTAGAGCCATATCTGATAACATTAGAGATGAAATAAATAAATTGACAAATGCAGAAATATGTAATACCGATTTGGGGGATTTGGCAGAGTATTATTTCGCAAAATATCAAATTGAAGAAATTCAGATATTTACGGAAAACATAACGAAAGAGCTTACCGAAACAAAGATACAAAGATATAATCAGTTCTATCGCCCTGGATATAGTGAATTTGGTTCTCAGTATCATATGATAGATGGCTATAAAATTACTTTTACAATTCCTTTTGATGGCGATAAAGATTTGTTGGATTTAAGACCGTCAACTTTTTATATGCAAAGTTTTCCAGTTGATAGAGTAATAGCACCAACTGACGACGATTATGGGAAAATTATATTTTCTCTGGAGTATGCAAAGAGTGAATTGCAAAGAACCGAGAATAGTAATGAGATTGTTCAAAAGGGGTTTCAGCGAGAAATAGATACATATTTTAAGACAATAGAAACGATAAATAAAGAAGTGCGGAATTATAATAGTGGCTTGCAAAATATTGTAGAAAAGTATTTGGAAGCAAGATTGCAAAAGGCAAATGATTATTTACAAATGAGGGAAAGGTTAGAGTTGCCATTAAAAATAAATGCTAATGCTCCTAATACAAAACCTATTGTTCTAAAAAAAACAAAGAAGAAAAAAGAAGTATCTTTTCCAAATAGAAAAGAGCCGGAAAAAAATTATGAGATTTCCGATGCGCATTACGAGAATATAAAAAGTATTATTTCTTTAGCATGTATATCAATGGAAAAGACGGCTCGTACTTTTAATAAGCTATTGGAAGAAGAATTGAGAGATGTTATTTTATCAAATCTGAATAGTCATTATCAGGGTACAGCTTCTGGGGAAACTTTTAATAAAGTTGGAAAAACAGATATATATATTCCATTTGAGAATAAGGCAGCATATATAGCTGAATGTAAAGTATGGCATGGCAGTAAAAAATTTGTTGAAGCAATAGATCAACTGTGCGGATACACTACATGGAGAGAAACAAAAACATCACTGATAATATTCAATAAGGAAAATAAAGATTTTAGCTCATTGGTTGATAGCATAGATGCAGTTTTAAAAACAATGGAGAGGTGTAAAAATCTTATTCGGCTTGAACATAATCAGTGGCAAGGCATCTTTTCTAAAGAATTAGCATCAAAAGATACGTTGATTATCAATGTAATGATATATGATTTGTATATTAAAGAATAAGGCTTTTTATAGGGTTATCAGAGGATAGAATATTTATGAATAAATTGATATTGGAACTTTATATATCTGTAATCTCATCGGTGTTAGGGATAAATCTAAAAGATATTAAAAAAGTAATAAACAAAGGGAAGTTAAAAGATGCAGGTAAACTTGAAATAAGCGAAAGTATTGATGATGTTAGTAAAAAATTAGAAGATTCAAAAGAAATTATTGAAACTGCGCTTCTCGAAATTGAAAAACAAAAAGAACTATTTATACAAATGAAAAAAGAAGCTGAAATTAGCCAACAAATATCATCAATGAATCAAGAACAGGTCACAGCATTAAATGAAATACTAAAAAATACGTTGGATAAACAAGAAAAGAAAGCATTTCCCAAAAATTTATTATGGAACTTGTTTTTTTGTGTGCTAAGTGCTGTTTTGGGGTTTGTGTTAGGGAGATATTTCTAAATTAGATATATTCTCATATAGAATAAGGGTAAAGATGAAAAATACAACAGTTGTAGGGTATTACGATTATTTTTATGATGAATATCAATATTCTCGTATTGGTAAAGGACAGGGGAAATTATATGTAGATAAATCACCAAATGATATAGAAAAATTTTTTTGTAGTGATAAAGTATGTCCATTTTGTGGGAATATGCTAAAAAAAGTTTTTTTAGGTATGCGTTCTGAACCAAGAGGCGGGGATTTGTATGAAAGAGGGTTGGTGCTTGAATGTCAGAATTGTAAATGGTGGACATATAAGTATCGTTTTTCTGAGGATACTGATTTGATTGATGAGGTTCAATCTTATTATACAGATTCACGATATTACGGAATTGTAAAAAGATATAATATTGCAGATAAAGAGATTCCGATTGAAATATTAACATCAGAATTGAAAAAGAAACCGGAAGTACTTTTTGATATTAATCCATACAAATTAGAAGAATTAGCAAAAGAGATTTTAAAAGGTGTTTATGATTGTGAAGTTTATCATGTTGGAAAAACCGGAGATGGTGGTATAGATTTAATAGTGTTGGAATCCGATGAACCCATTCTTGTACAAGTAAAGCGACGGGAAAAGTCTAATCATGTAGAGTTAGTAAAAGGAGTAAGAGAATTTGTAGGAACTCTTTTTATAGAGGATAAAAGAAAAGGAATATATATATCAACGGCAAAAAGTTTCTCAAAAGGTTCAAAGAAGATAGCTAAAAAATTATTAGATAACAGAAAGCTGGACTATTTTGAATTAGTTGATTATGATAAACTCCCGAGTTTGACACTTGTGAAATCAAAAAGTGGCTACAAACCCAGTAGTTATGCTGGCTGTAGCCACTTTCTCTGTGGAACCGATTTGTGCTATTTTTTCCCTTCTTCTGTTTTGGTACTTTTTATTATGCTCCGCATGGCTGATTTTGAAATAAATTCATAATCCGTATGAAAGCCAAATGCCTTGTGTAAATCATCCGTCAGAACTGTTCTCTTGTAAGAAGGGATATAGCCGCTTTCCTTTGACAAAAGTGTTACCTGCATGGAACGAAGTGTACTTAGAATCTCATTACAGGTATAATTATTTCCGACCTTTTTCTCAAGCAGGCGATATACAAGCAGGCTGATGTAACAGGTGAGGAAATGTGCTTTGATGCGGTCTTCCCGCCTGACATAGACAGGACGTGCCTCAAAATCTGTTTTCATAATGCGGAAGTTTTCTTCTATTTCCCAACGCTGCCGGTTGATTTTTAAAATCCCGCCTATATCACCTTCGAGGTTTGTAATGACAGCATAAAAGCCGTCGTATTTTTCCTCATCCCTGATTTTGTCTGAATCAAGTTCACAGACTTTCTTTTCTGCAATCTCTCCATCATTTGTTACATTTGTGGTTTTTATAAAACGGGCAGGATCGTTTTGATTTTTGCTTTTGCGTTTTCTTCCGGGCTGTTCGATCATCTTCATGGCGCGTGATATCTGCTGCTCACGGATCCGTTTCTGGTATGCCTTGTATTTGGGGGAGTAGGTAACTATAACTGTTTCATCCATGTTTCCATTTACAACAGGGATCTCCTTGTAATAAATGGTTTCGTAAACTTCCGGGGCAGATTCATCCAGTGTGGAGATGTCGATCCATTTATCAAAGCCGGGTTTTTTAAACTGTGTAGGTTTCAGGGCAATTTCCCGGTCTTCCTTCCGCATCTTTTTTAAAGACTGGGTGATAACGTAGGAACGGTTTGCAAGGCTGTTAAATCTGCGGTTTGCTCTGCTTCCAAGCCCCGCATCAGAGCAGAAGATAAATTCACTGCAGCCAAAATCTTTTATTACCTTTGATTCAAGAGGTTTTAAGGTTGTCTGTTCATTCTGGTTTCCGGGGAAGATGTCAAAAGCCAGAGGAATTCCATCAGCATCCATAAACAATCCCATTGTAACGATGGGATTAGGGCGGTGTTCCTTACTCTTTCCATAGCGCCTGAGTTCATCTTCCTGTTCAATCTCGAAGTAGTAGTTTGTGCAGTCGTAGTAGAGCACTTTTTTGTTTCTGGGATGAACAAAGTTTGAGTTTTTGTAGAGTTCCTCCTGAATAAGATCAGATTCCTCAGCCATAACCGAGAGTGCACGGTATACATTTGGCAGTTCATACTTTGGCGGTTCAAGCAGTGTTTTACAGTAAGAGAAACTGCTGAGCCTGCTGGAAGGGGAAAGGATCCTTGCATAGATCAGGTCAGTTAAGATGGCTCCCAGGTCATAAGTGTATTTGTGGCGTTTAGAGATTTTTCGACAGATGGCATCGATTTTTAATTCCGTGCACAGTTTTTGGAGGAACAAATATCCGATCTGAAAACAGCGTTCTTCATTCTTAGGTATGTAAGCTTTTCTAGAAAGAGAAACCGACACATCGCAGGTTTTGGCATTGTATTCGGCTGTGTCTTTTTCGGCTTCAGATTTTGCCCAGACCATCATGGCATCAAAGTCACCATCAAACTGTCGGAGTAGCTCATTGAGTTTTCCGAGTTTTCGGAAGATCCGGGAAGAAGTCTTACCGTTTTCTTTCCGGTAGGACTGGTTGATATAAACGTCTTTGTTATTCTCTACACCAGTAATGGAAACATACATAAAAATCACCTCATAAGTATTATAACACAACTAGTGCAAACTAGCACACATTATTTTTACGAATTTGACAAAAAAATAAGACCAAAACAGGCTTAAATACAAGATTTGTGTGTTATGAGGTTTAAAAGGAAGTGTCAAACTCCCGAACCCATTCTTGTACAAGTAAAGCGACGGGAAAAGTCTAATCATGTAGAGTTAGTAAAAGGAGTAAGAGAATTTGTAGGAACTCTTTTTATAGAGGATAAAAGAAAAGGAA
>CAJTGF010000126.1 GCA_910575585.1 Clostridiaceae bacterium | reverse complement strand
ATGTTTCGCATCAAGCATAGGTCTATTAAAGTTACCCTTTTTTCTGAAAAACATATCAAAATCTTTTCAAAAATCATCTTGACATATTACCAGATTGCTCTTTATCATGTACCAACTGTTCATGAGTCCCCACCTGGACAATGGATCCCCCATCAAACACGATAATCTTATGGCAGAACCGGCAGGAAGAAAGGCGGTGGCTGATGCAGACGGCGGTTTTGGCCTCGGTGATCTGGCCGAACTTTTCATAGACTTCCGCTTCCGCCAAAGGATCCAGGGCAGCGGTAGGCTCGTCCAGGATCACAAAGGGGGCGTCTTTGTACAAGGCTCTTGCAATGGCGATTTTCTGGGCCTCGCCGCCGGAGAGCTCCACGCCGCGGTCATCCAGGTCGCTAAAAAGCGGTGTGGAGAGCCCCTGTGGCAGAGCGGTGTCCCAGGTTAAAAATCCTGCCTTTTTCAGGCACTGGTCTGCCTGATGGGGGTCCAGGGGGAGGGATCCGGAAACATTTTCTCCCAGGGGAAAGGAAAACAGCTTAAAATCCTGGAAGACTACGGAGAACAGATCCATGTAGTCGTCGTAGCGGTATTTGCGGATGTCAATGCCGTTTAGGAGGATCTGGCCCTCCGTGGGGTCGCAGAGCCTGCACAGAAGCTTGATGAACGTGGTCTTGCCGGAGCCGTTCATGCCCACTACCGCAAGGCGGCTGCCTATGGGAAATGTCATCGTTACATGGCTAAGGGCATACTCTCTGGCGCCGGGATAGCGAAAGGACACGTCCCGAAATTCGATCTCGTACTGGCCGTCCCGGCGTTTTTCCGTAGTCAGGCCGCCCTGGTACATGGTGTTTGGAAGGTCCAGGAAGCGAAAGGATGTTTCCAGAAAGCTTATGTTGGCCGTCATCCGCCCCAGGGCGCCCGAAAGCTGGGAGATCCCCTGGAATAGATAAGCAGTGGACCCGATATAAAGGGTTACAGATCCGGGACCGAAAGCGCCGGCCCAGGCTTTCAGGCACACGTAAAGAGATACCAGGGCAGTGAGGACGGCGGAGGCGGACTGGGACAGGGCGGCCCACAGGCCCATGGGGCCTTTTGCCTGGCGGGCGATCTGGGAGGAGGGGCCAAAAGGGTTATGGTCCTTGACATACAGATGGCGCAGGACTTTCTGCTGATCATAGATCCGCATGTCAAGGGCCCGTTTTCGGTCTCTGCCTGCAGTGATATAAAAGTCAGCCAGGCGGTTGCCAAAGCGTGTCCGGGCGGCATGGCGGGTCCAGTAATCTTGGGCTTTTTGCGCGCAGGCGGAGGATAAGAGGGCAATGGCTGCCATAACTGCCGCCAAAAGAAAGGGGCAGGCCGGGTGGTCAAGGATGGCAAGGATTCCCTTAGGCTGGGGAATGGGGGAGAGGAACAAAGGGAAGGTCAGCACAGCGCCTGCCAGGATTTTGGCAGCGCCTGCAACAGACAGTTCAAACAGGCGGAAAGCTTCGCGGATGCCAAGGGCGGACCAGGTATCATTTTGCATGATCTGGGCGTAAAGTTCACAGGTGCTTTGGCTGTGGGCGCGCGGGTAGTCCAGGGACAGCATTTTTTCCATATAGATCTTGTTGTAGAGGCAGGCGGCGCAGTCTGCCTCGTAGTCTTTTAACCGGTCCCCAAGGGCGCAGAGCAGAGTCAGAACGGCAGAGGACAAAAGCTGGGCCAGGGCCAGAGCAATAAGGGTCCGTGGATTTTGGGGCCCTGCAAGTTCCGTAAGAAAGCGGGCAGACAGCCAGATGGCCGCGCAGGCGTTCAGAGTTTTGACAACAGCGGATAAAAAGGCGGCGAGAAACAGCCCGGGACACAGATCCCACCATATGGCTAAGGCGCGGTTGTTTTGGGAGACGGCTTTAAATAGCATGGGGTTCTTTTCCTTTCTCGTGATAATATTGGCTCTGGATGTGAAACAGTCTGGCGTAAGGGCCGTTTTGGGCCAGGAGCTGGTGGTGGGAGCCTTCTTCGATGATCTTCCCCTGCTCCAAAAACAGGATGCGGCGGCAAAACTGGGTGGAAGCCAGGCGGTGGGAGATAAACAGGGAGGTGCGGTCTTGGGTCATCTGGCTGTATTTCAGGTAAATATCATTTTCGGCTATAGGGTCCAGGGCGGCGGTAGGCTCGTCTAAGATGACAAGAGGCGCGTTTTTATACAGCGCTCTGGCCAGCATCAGTCTCTGGGTCTGCCCGCCGGACAGCTCTATGCCGTCCTCGTATACCTGCCGTCCCAGCTTGGTGCTTATGCCTTGGGGAAGGGAAAGGATCTTTTCGGACAGTCCTGCGGATGAGAGGCACTGAAAGATCCGGCCGGGGTCTGTGGGAGCCGTATTTTGAGTGATATTTTCCTCTACAGTGGCCTCCAGAATGGAAAATTCCTGGAAAACGGCGGAAAACAGGCGGTAGTAATCCCGGCGGTTGTATTTGCGGATGTCCTGGCCATTAAGGAGCACGGCGCCTTCGGTTGGGTCTAAAAAGCCGCAGATCAGTTTTACTAATGTGGTTTTGCCTGCCCCGTTTAATCCTACGACAGCCAGTTTTTCCCCTGGGGCGATGGTCAAATTCAGGCAGGAAATGGCAGGGCTTTGGGAGCCGGCGTAGGAGAAGGATACGTTGTCCAGCCGTATTTCATAGGGTTTGTCTGGTTCTGTGGGAAGCGGGAGGCCGTCTTCAAAGAGGAAAGGTTCCGGCCATTCCAGAAATTCTCTTACCACAGATAGTTCCATGCTCTGGCTGCGGAGCTTGGAGAAACTGTCCATGATCCCCATGACCCATTTAGAAAAACCGTGGGCCGCGGCGAAGTACAAAAGAAAACGGGAGGGCGAAAGGCTGTGGGTCAGCGTCAGGGAAATAAGGTAGTAAAAGGTAAAGCCGCCCTGAAAAAGGGCCAGCAAAAGATCAGCCCAGGCCCCCAGGCTGCGGTGCAGCTCCCGTCGGAAAAGGAAGGTCCGAAAGCGTTCAAAGGCGGTGTCCCACCGGTTCAGGAGCCATGGGCCAAGGCAAAAGACCCAGATGTCTTTGGCGTACTGGCGGCTGACACAGACTTGGCAGATGTAATCCAAAGGTTTCAGGCAGGCGGCTTCCTCCTGCCGGTGGAGCCACATCCAGCCGTGGATCTTCTTGTTGACAAAATAGGCAAGGACCGAGGAAGCGGCAATGAGCCACATCAGCGCAGGGCTTATATCGGACAGCAGAAAGGACCAGGCCAGAAAGCCAAGGAGATTGGTTGTCAGTTCTGTGAGGGAGGTCCAGAAAGCTTCCGTGGGGGCCGTATTGTCATGGCAGGCTTTGGCGGCTTTGGATTCAAACTGGAGGAAATCGGCGTCCAGGGTGTTGGGGTAGGAGGTTGTGGCAACCTTGTCTATGATCTTTGTCAGGATGCGCTGGCGGATCGCAATGCGCCCGAACAAGGCATTTTGCCGCAGATAGGCTTCCAGCCCTTCAAGGAACACCAGCAGGATTCCAAGGCCCCCCATAGCCGTAAGAAGGCGGGGGAGAGGGTAGGCGGTTTCTATGGTCTTTAAAAGCACAGGGATCAGAAACAGCTGCGCGGCTGCTTTGGCAGCAGCGATAAAGGCCAGGGCTATAGCCAGAGGGATGACGGATTTTGACGCCTGGAAAGAGGCAGCAGCCATAAAAATGGCATTTTGAGCCAGGGAGTATTTGGGTTTTTTCTTCTCTGTCATGGAGTCACCTCGATAAATTAGTGTGTTCGGTTATTCTATCACAAGAACGCCGGGCTGGGAGGTTTGGGGGATGAGAGGCTTAGATCAGGGGATGAACGGAATGGGGGAAGAAGGAGGAGCGTTTTGGATATGGGGCGAGGACATACATTAGAGCTGGGGAATGAGGATCTCTGTGGTAAAGGCGCCGTCTTCGCTGCTGCGGCTTAGGTAGCCGTCCAGACGGCGGATGATGGCGTCTATGCGAACAAGGCCGAAGCCGTGGCCTGGACCTTTGGTGGTGAGGAAACGCTTTCCGGATCTTGTAAGTTTTTTTCCTGCGGTGAAGTTGGTGAAGGAGATGTAGAGCTGGGTGTTTTTCATGTCCATGTACACTCGGATAAGCCGTTCTTCTTCGGGCAGCTCCAGGCTGGCGTCTATGGCATTGTCAAACAGGTTGCCGAGGATAACGCACAGATCCAGGTCAGAGATGGTAAGCTTCACCGGGATGAAGGCAGTGGCGCGGACCGGGATGTGTTTGGACTTTGCTAGGGATATTTTGCTGTTTAAGATGGCGTCAGCCATGGGATTGCCTGTCTTTATGACCGTATCAACGGTGTTTAAATCGGTGTCCAGATGGTCCAGGTATTGTCTGATGGATTCCATGTCCCCGGAGGCAGCGTAGGCTTTCATGGTCTGGATGTGATTGCGGTAATCGTGGCGCCAGCCCCGCATCTGGCGGTACATGGTCTCCACTTCCTCATAGTGGGTTTCTATTAGCTGACGCTGATACGCGGCTATGTGCTTATCGATTAATCTGGATAAAAGGGACATAAGAGCCTCCTAATCATAGTTCTTTTTGATAGATTGGCAGATTGACAGGTCAGGTGTTGGCGATGATGGCGCGGTTTAAGGGCTCGTATGCGCCTCTGGGAAGAGGGAGGACGGCGCCGTCGGCAAGGTGGACCTGGGTTTTGGTGACTCGTCGGATATAGGTCAGATTTACGATGACCGACCTGCCCATGCGGTGGAAATGGCTGTCCAAGTCTTGTTCAAAGTCTTTTAAGGGGCGTTTGACGGTGCAGTCGTTTTTGGCGTGGATGGTGACATAGTTTTGATGCACGTCCAGGTAGCGGATCTCATGGAGGGGGATGCGGACCATTTCCCCAGGCAGGGCGACGTTGAGACAGCGTTGGAATCGGCTGCGCTTTTCCAAAGCCTTATCCAGGACAGGGAAAAGCTTTTTTTGGCTAATGGGTTTAAGCAGGTAGTGGAGAGCCGCCACGTCGTAACCTTCCGCCATATAGTCGGAATACCCGGTGATGAATAAAATCTGCAGGGATTCGTTGTCAAGACGTATGCGTCTGGCCAGGGTAACCCCGTCCATGGCTCCCATCTCAATGTCCAGAAGGAGAAGGTCAAATGTTTTTTCTTCCTCATAGCAGAAGAGGAACGCCTCGGCAGATGGGAACTGGCAAAGGCGGATGGTCACCTGGCGGTCATGGGCCCAGATTTTGAGCAGCTGGGCTATATAGGCGCAGTCTGTGGGATCGTCGTCGCAGATGGCGATACCCAAAGGAGTAAAATTTGTGGTGTGGGACATGGGGCGGTACCTTTCTGGCAGGGGATATGGACAATATTTACAGGCACATCTTACCATACGGCGGATGGTTTATCAAGGCCGTATGTGAGGCAGATCATTTCTCGGATTGTTTTGCAAAGAGGGGATTTACGTGGTAGAATATGGCCATGGAACGAGCGATGAGACAATTGGATGTTGCGGTAAATGGCGGAAAGGAATGCAGATTATGGAGAATAGAGAGCGTGTATGTGGATCAGAGGAGAACTTGGAGTGGAAGCCGGAGAAAGCTTCTGACCAAAGGCCAGGCAGTTCGCGGCAGAAGAAAGCAGCCGTCATCAGTGATATGACCGGATTCGGAAGATGCGCCATCACCGTGTCGCTTCCGGTGATCTCCAAATTGAAAGTGCAGTGCTGTCCTGTGCCTACGGCGATCCTGTCCAACCACACGGCGTATCCTACGTATTATTTTGATGATTACACGGAGCGGATGGAGGATTATATCGGGGAGTGGCATAAGTTAGGGCTGACCTTTGACGGTATCGGCACCGGCTTTTTGGGCTCAAAACGACAGATAGAGATTGTCCGGGATTTTATCCGGGGGTTTCGCAGGGAGGATACAGTCGTGATGGTGGATCCCATTATGGGAGACAACGGGAAAGTTTACGCTACTTACACAAAAGAGATGTGCAGGGAGATGAAAGAGCTGGTGGCCTGCGCGGATATGGTGACTCCCAATGTTACGGAAGGCTGTATTTTGACGGACAGACAGTACCGGGAAGGAGGCTGGAAGGCGGAAGAACTGCTGGATATGGCACAGCGCATCGGGCAGATGGGGCCTGGAAAGGTGGTCATTACCGGGATCCAACAGGGAAGTTATATCGGGAATTTCTGCTATGAGAGGGACCAGGATGGGAGTGGAATGCGATATAAGCTGCAAAAAACGAAGCAGGTGGGACAGAGCCGCTGCGGGACAGGGGATATCTTTTCAGCGGTTATTTTGGCGGATGCGGTCAATGGGGTGGAGCTGGAGAAGTCGGTGAAAAAGGCGGCGGACTTTGTCCGGGATTGTATCAAGGCGTCGGCGCGGATGGAGACGCCGCTGACGGACGGGGTCTGCTTTGAGGAAGTATTGGATAAACTGAAGGCGTGAACAATCACATGTTTGTGGGTGAGAATCATATTATCTCATTCCAGCCTATGGAAAATAATAAAAAAGGATGGTATAATACAGACGTGTACATTGATGTGCTGCTTTTTGCAGAAAAGCTGAAACATATCACAAACTAAAGGAGGGTATCTTAAGTGAGACTAGTAACACGTTCAGACTTTGACGGGCTGGTATGCGGGGCATTATTATTGGAAGCAGGGATTATTGACCATTGGAAGTTTGCGCATCCGAAGGATTTGCAGGACGGTTTGGTGGAGATAGATGAGAATGACTGTCTGGCTAATGTGCCTTTTGTGGAGGGTTGCGGTCTTTGGTTTGACCACCATTCCAGCGAACACGAGCGTCTGGAACTGGAGGGCAAGTACAAGGGGGAGAGCCGCATGACCCCGTCATGCGCCAGGATCATCTATGAATATTACGGCGGAAAGGAGCGTTTTCCCCAGTTTGACGAGATCATGGAAGCGGTTGACAAGGTTGATTCCGGTAATCTGACCGTTGATGAGGTGATGAATCCCAAGGGATGGATCCTGATCGGATTTTTGATGGACCCAAGGACCGGACTGGGAAGATGGAGGGAGTTTACCATCTCAAACTATCAGCTGATGGAAAAGCTTTTAGACGCCTGCCGGGTGAACAGTACGGCGGATATCCTTGCCTTTTCTGACGTGCAGGAGCGTATTGCGGTTTACAATGAGCAGACAGAAAAGTTTAAAGCCATGGTAAAAGCTCATACCCGGGTTGAGGGCAATGTGATCATCACGGATCTTCGAGGGGTGGAGCCAATCTACACAGGCAACCGTTTTATGATATACAGCATGTATCCGGAGCAGAACGTTTCTGCCTGGATCGTCAGCGGCCGCGGCGGCCAGGGGTGTTCCGCGGCGGTGGGATACAGCATTTTAAACCGCACGGCCACGCTGGATGTAGGGAGTTTGATGTTAAAGTACAATGGCGGCGGTCACAAGAAGGTGGGAACGTGCCAGTTTAATAACCAGAATATGGATGCAGAGCTTCCTAAGATGTTAAAAGAGCTTTGCGCTCTGGCGAATGGCTAATACAGCGCTGTAACAGGTTTTTACAGTTAGGAAAGATCAGCTGTTTGGCGGTTCGCTAAAAGGCAGACCTAAGAAGGCTTTGGAACATATCGATAGGATTTCAGGAGAAAACAGACCTGTTGATAGCGCAGGTCTGTTTTTTGATGTTTTTAGACCCTTAAGAACGATTTTGCTGTATTGTTGAGTGAGCAATGGGCGGGGATTGTCGTGGGCCCGGGAGGGAAGGGAGGCTGTGTGCCGTTCGGGTTCAGATATGCCAGACATTCCGATGAGCCCAAAGCGGAAATCAGGAGGGGTTAGGCCCTCCTGCTTTCCTGGTCTCATCTCCATGGCATAGATTCACCCGCCCGGCACACAGCCTCCCTTCCCTCCCGGGCAAAAGCAGAATTCGCTGGCCGGGATTTGCTC
>CAJTGF010000125.1 GCA_910575585.1 Clostridiaceae bacterium | reverse complement strand
CTTTATATTGCAGGCTTTCCAAAGACGACGGCACGAACAACGAGAGCATGAGCATCAGCACACAGAAAACCATGCTGAAAGATTATGCAAAGCGCAACGGTTTTCTGAACTGCCAGTTCTATGTTGATGACGGTTACAGCGGTACAAACTACGACCGCCCCGCATTCCGACAGCTTATCGAGGACATACAGGACGGGGAAGTGTCAACGCTCATCACAAAAGACCTGTCACGTTTGGGGAGGAATTACCTTGAAACAGGTACTTATATCGAGGTGTTTTTCCCCAACCATAACGTGCGGTATATTGCAATCAATGACGGCGTGGACTCCATAGACAACGCACAAATGGACATTACACCGTTCCGCAACATCATCAATGAGAACCTTACATAAAGAACGATGTGTATATTGGCAACCGGCAAGATAGTTTGGCTGGTATGTATCCCCGGCAGATGCCGGGGGTTTTTCATTTCAGGCTTCGATATAGCCCACGAAATTGTAGTGGATTTTGATGTCCCGAACCTCGCGCCCGTCCTCGGACTTCCGCTCTCCGATGTCGATGCGCTTGATAAGCCGCAGGAGGGTGGGGCGGTCAAGTTCCTCCAGTTTTGCGTATTCCTGAATCAGCTTCATCCACTGCTGGACATCATCCGTCTCCTGCTGGTATGCCTCCAGTTCGCCCGACAAATGCGCCCTCTGCTCCAGCTTCTCGGCGCGCTCAGCCTCGTACTGGTTCATCAACTGGATGCAGACAGCCTCCGGGATGCGCCCCATCACCTTGTCCTCATAGATAGCCTGCACCAGCTTTCCAAGTTCAGCGAGACGCCGTTCAATGGATGCCAAAAGAAGCCTGGCCTGCTTCATTTGTTCGGCGGTGGCCGCCCTGCGCTGGGTCTGTATCCGGCTTATCAGGCTGTCCGGGTCACGCTTCGCCAACTCCGCCTTTGCCCGGACGTCGGTCAGAACAACCTGTATCAGCACCTTTTGATTCATTGTGTGGGCCGTACAAATGTCTTTTCCGCCGCAGCAGTACCGATTGCACAGGTAGCTTTCATAGGTGGACTTGACCGGGGTCCCGTCCTTGCACTTGTGGTAGTCTCCGTGATGGCGCATAGCAGAGCCGCAATCCATACAGTAAAGCAGTCCGGCAAACAGAGCGGTCTCCCCATTTGCCTGTGTTCGATTCCGGGCGTTCCGCTGCTCGATTGTCCGTACCAGTTCCCAGACCTCCATCGAGATCAGCGGCTCATGCGTACCCTCGACACGAATCCACTCGGCCTCCGGCTTGCCCACCTGCCTGTGAACCTTGTAGGAGACATTGCCTGTTTTGTTCTGCACCATATTGCCAATATAGACCTCGTTGCGAAGGATGGCCTTCACCGTCTGCGCTTGCCAGTAGCCTCCGTCTTGCCGGGGACTGACCATGCCTTTCTGCAAGTAGTAGAGGTCGCGGGGCGTGGACACCTTCTCCTCATTCAGCGTCGTGGCGATTTTTCGGTAACTGAGTCCCTGACAGCGCATATCGAAAATACGCCGCACAAGGGGCGCTGTTGCCGGGTCGGGAATGAGGATGTGCTTGTCCTCCGGGCTTTTCAGATAGCCGATAGGAGCGTAGCATCCCACATACTTCCCGGCTTGAAACGAGGAGCGTTTCACCGCTTTGATCTTGCTGCTGGTGTCCCGGGCGTAGAGGTCGTTCATGACATTTTTCAGAATCACCAGCATCTCATTGTTTTTGTGAGCGGTGTCCACCCCATCATTGAGGGCGATGAACCGGCAGCCGAGGCTCGGAAAAACGATGTCCGTATACTTCCCGCTTTCGATATAATCTCTGCCGAGACGACTGAGGTCCTTACAGAGTACCAGATTGATTTTTCCGGCGGTAGCGTCGGCGATAAGCTGGTTGAACCCAGGCCTATCGAAGGTCGTACCTGAGACCCCATCGTCACAGTAGGCGGCATAGAGGTTCCAGCCCTGTTCCAGGACATAGCGGCTGAGCATCTCCCTCTGGTTCTCCACGGACACGGACTCGCCGGTTCTCTCGTCCTCCCGGCTGAGCCTGCAATAAATTCCAACATTGTAAGTTTCCTGCATCTTTGATTTTACCTCCCAAAGAGCAGTGCGAATGGCGGTCGATTACCTACCGCTATTATAGCACGCTCACGCTTTGATGCAAAGGCCCTTTACGCGATGCGGCTGAGTTTTTCCATCGCCGCCAGATCGAGCAAATCACCCAACTGTCCTTTGTCAGAGAATACACTTTTGACCCGGTAGACCACGCCGCCGATTTTGACTTCAGTGTAATCGTTCAGGCGGCAAACCGTCTTATCTTCCAATTCCACCGGGGGCTGGTTCATGTTCAGTTTCTCCATGCCGTCACGCCCCTTCCGAATCATCAGGGGCGGGCGTGTAGGTTGTGTAGGTATTGTAGGTATTTTTACGACCGTCACCGGCGCTCAAAATACCGTCATTACCTACATTATCTACATCGTCCATGTCGGTGCTGACCCAGGGAGCATTCAAATCCAGCAGAGAGACCAGTCGGCCCTTCCCGGTGCGTTTCCCGGAACGGTAGCGGACACCATATTCACGCTCAAGTTCTCCGATGTTAGCATTCAGCAGCCGGGTCAGTGTGTTCGGCTCTGCGTTGATTTCTGTTTCCGCTTTGAGTTCATCCAGCAGTACAGCGGCATAGCCCCGCCACACGCCATGCACCTGGGTAAAGGACTGAACGGCGGTTAGGATGGGGTCAGGCTCCTTCTGCGGGGCCTCGCTCCCAAAGGAAACAAACTCCCACACCTTCCTCTGCTTGTCGAAGCGGAGGTTCAGTTGCGTGTCAGCCACCTCCCGCCCGGTCACATCCAGCGTGGCGGTGGTCTCCATCCGGGAGGATTTTTGCAGGACAAGAGCGCCGTCAGCGCATCCCAGAAGCCCGGTCGTGCCGGAAATCATGTTGAAGGAATCGGCAGACCCGGCCTTGCGGGTGTGATGGACTACCAGCACTGTCACCAGGAAACGGTCGGCGATTTTCTTCAGGGCGCAGACGGTCTCATAGTCGCTGGCGTAGTTGTACTGCTCCTGCCCGGCCTTGCGGACACGCTGGAGGGTGTCGATGATCACCAGCTTCACATTGGAATGGGCAGTGAGGAAATTCACAAGCTGTTCCTCGAAGCCCTCGCCGATATACAGAGCCTCGGTCGCCAGCCAGATACTGCCGGGACTGCCGCCGCTGACATCGTTCAGCCTCTGCTGCATCCGCTGGAAGGTGTCCTCCAGGCTGATGTAGAGGACGCCGCATTTCTCGGTTTTCAGTCCCCAGACCGGCTCGCCTTTGCTGACCTGGTTCGCCAGCCACAGCACCAGCCAGGACTTGCCCACCTTGGGCGCTCCGGCGAGGATGTAGATGCCCTGACCCATCAGACCGTCAATCAAAGTGCCGGACGGGGCGTAGGTCGTGTCCAGCAGTTCTTCCGCCGGGATCACTTTCAGTTCAGGGATCTTCTGTTTTTCTTCCGTCATTCACAGTTCCTTTCACGGCATCCGCCAGCGAACACCATAACGTTGGCGGAGACAGTGGGTGAAGCGGCGATGTGGTCCGGCTACCTCCTTCCTGTCCGGGCTGGCCGCTGATTTGGCATGTATGCCGGGTTGTTCTATATACGGAAGTTTGTGGAGTTCATTTCTGAACTGCGTCTATCATTATAGCCGTTCAGAAATGTGCTGTCAAGGGATTTTCAAAATAATCCTTTCATTTTTGAACGGAGCATGATATAATAGGCGGCAGGACGGCTATACTCAAATCAACACCAGGACAGGAGGACGCATCATGGGATTACCGATTGACGCAACGCTGGGGGAGCGCATCCGGTTTTACCGTCAGCAGGCGGGGCTGACACAAAAAGAACTCGCCGGCCTGTGCGAGGTCAGCGAGTCCGCCATCAGGAACTATGAGTTGGGGAACCGGGTGCCGGATTTTCTCACGCTCCATACGATTGCCGAAAAACTCCGGGTCAACTACGCCGCCATTGCTGGTGAGAAAGTCACAGACCTGGAGGGGGCGCTGCAGGCGTTATACAAGCTGGAAGAAATCTACGGACTGTATCCCATCGAGGTGGACGGACAAATTCATTTCGTGTTCCGGGACAGCGTGGCGGTGGACAAGTTCAAGCCCGACCTGGATACCGTCATGGGCAGTCCGGGCGTACTGCTCCAATATCGCGTTCTGGGTTTTATGAAAGCCTGCGCCCTGCACGATGCTGGGGAATTGACTGATGAAGAGTACGCCCTCTGGAAAAGCAAGTTCCCAGCGTTCCTGAGCGACTTCCACGATTTTCGGAAACAGGCGGGGCAGCCTGACAACGAAACCTTTGATGGGGACGCCCCCGTTCCCTCAGAAAAACCGCAGTCCCCGGAGCGGGGCCGGGAACGGAAAATCAACAGTGGGCGGTAGCCCGAAAGCGGCAGAATTGCCGCGCAGCCAGACCAGCGGAGCGGTCTGTTCAAAGGGTTTGGGATGTTTCCCAACAAGCAGAAACAGCGATTTCCGGCGGAGCCGGGAACCGCTGTTTCGAGCCTTTGTGGGAACAAAGGCACTGCTTGCAAGGTAGCGAATTACCATCAACTGTTCGCTTTGAACAGTTGATTTTGGTGGTGACCAATGTGGTCATCACCACATTGGCCTGGTTTGAAAATCAACGGGTCAATGTGACCCGTTGAAGGGTGATGCGCTAAGTGGCAAGCAGGGCGTTTGTATATACAAACGCTCAAAACGGACTTCCAGCGTGGCCGCCGGAAATCCGTTTTTGCTTGCTGGGGTAGCGCCCCAGACCCTTTGAACAGCCCCTGCCGGGGCTGGCTGCGCGTTCGGAAACCGAACGTTTTCATCTCTGCTTCAAAGGAACTATCGGAAACTTATTAGGTACGAGCCTTTTGAATAACCGCTTTTGCTTCATCCTTGCTCAGCACCTTGCCATAGGATACCACCTTGCCATCCACTACCAGGGCCGGGGTGGACATGACGCCATAGGCGGCGATTTGAGCAAAGTCCGTCACATGCTCGATGGTAGTGTCCATACCCAGTTCCGCCAACGCAGAGCGGACAACACTCTCCAAGGCGTTGCACTTAGCACAGCCCGACCCCAACACTTTGACCCCGGTTGCGGCCTTTGCCGTTTCCGCTTGTGCCATACTCTCCGGGGTACAGGCTCCGCCACAACAACATGACTTCGTTTCTTCTTTCTTCTTGCCGAACAGTCCCATGATGATTACCTCCTGAAATTAGATTAGTATAGGTTGAATTGCGTTGAACAAGTAACCGACCAAAATAATGCCAATCGTGCAGATCGCTATGAACAGAGCCAGCAGCTTCGGTTTGACCGCCTTACGGAGCATGATAAGGGAGGGAAGGCTCAAAGTCGTGACCGCCATCATAAAGGCAAGGACGGTTCCCAGCAAGGCCCCTTTGCCCAGCAAAGCCTCCGCCACGGGGATCGTGCCAAAGATGTCCGCATACATGGGAACACCGATCACCGTAGCCAGCACAACGCCAAAGGGGTTGTTGCTCCCCAGGATGGCGGCGATCCAGCTTTCGGGAATCCAGTTGTGAATGAGCGCCCCAATTCCGACGCCAAGGAGAATGTACGGAAACACCTTCTTGAATGTGGAAATAACCTGGTCTTTTGCATAAATCAATCGTTCCTTCTGCGTAAGAGTGGGGGAATCAATGTCCACGCTGCTGGCATTGCGGATAAATTCCTCCACATACGGCTCCATGTGTATCCGCTCAATCAGCGTCCCACCGATCACAGCGATTACCAGACCCATAATGACATATACAATGGCGACCTTGGTTCCGAAAATGCTCATAAGCAGCACCAGACTTCCCAAGTCCACCATCGGGGAGGAAATCAGGAAAGAGAATGTCACGCCCAAAGGCAGACCGGCGCTTGTAAAGCCGATAAACAGTGGTATGGATGAGCAGGAGCAGAACGGCGTTACCGTCCCCAAGAGAGCGCCGATGATGTTCGCCCACACGCCATGAAAGCGTCCAAGTATCTTTTTGCTTCGCTCCGGGGGAAAGTAGCTCTGTACATAGGAAATTCCGAAAATTAAGATGCACAGCAGCACCGTGATTTTCAGTGTGTCATAGAGGAAGAACTGGACACTTCCGCCCCATCGGGAAGATGTGTCCAGCCCCAGCAGAGACACACCCTTGCCGATCAACTCATTGAGCCACTTCATCCCCAGCACTTGATCTTGAATGAAATCCCACATAAAGTATAGTCACCTCGCAAATCTTAATATCAAAATATTTTGATGTGTTGTCCAAAAGAGAAGCCACCATTTCAGATGGCAATTCTCTCATTTCTGCAAGTACAACCGCTGCCCTCCTGTTCTGCGTATGGTGTCGTCAACTGCTTCAGCAATTCCACAGCCCTGTCCCGGCCCTCGCCGCTCAGACGATAGTGCGTCCACTTTCCCTCCTGGCGGCTTGCCACGATACCCGATTCGCAGAGTATCTTCATGTGATAGGAAAGGCCGGATTGCTTTAACTCTAACTGTTCCAACAGGACACAGGCGCATTTTTCGCCGCTCCGAAGCAACTCCAAGATGGCCAGTCGGTTGGGATCGCACAGAGCCTTGAATACCTTTGCGTTCTTTTGCATTTCGTTATCCATTGTCAACCTCACATCAAAAACTTTTGATATGATTAGTATATGCAGATGGCGGTGATTTGTCAATAGGTTAAATCAAAAAAATTTGATATATTCAAAGTAAAGCGCAGCGGTTGTCCCCCCGCTGCGCTTTGCCTCGTCTGGTCAAGTTGTAAGTTTGATATTACACAAAAATTAACTCGTCTTTAATGATTTCCTCCGCTTGACTGGCAATGCTGTTCATGCACTGAACCCAACGCATTTGTGCAGTGTTCTTGAGTTCCTCAGTCACGCTTTCAGTTTCTATCATCTGGCGGACAATGCGCCGATAGCGGTTCTGCGCCTGTTCGTTTAGGTCGGCGAGGTATGTGTGCAGTCTGCCAGTCAAAATCAGGTGGTTGAGCAGAAGCAAGTTTGTTTCTTCCAGGTACACCCGGTGCATCCGCCCCCACTTCCCAATGGGGCGGTCATCGTCCTCCGGCAGTTCAATGGCCGGGATGTAGTAGTCCCCAGCAAGAACATAGTCAAGGCCGGTTTCCTCGTCATGGATTTTCGGTTCTAATTTGCTCATGGTGTTTGCCTCCCATATGATAGTTTGGTTTGATTATCGGTAGCCGCTACCGATAATATGCCGCACCATCTTGCCGGAGGTAATCGACCGCCAATGCACTGCTGTGATATCATTCTTTATGTAAGATTGACTAATGAAATGTACGCAAAGGACACGTCAAGGAAAATCAAGAGCGCACTCCACGCAAGGAAAATGCAGGGCAAGTATATGGCTACTACCGCCCCATTCGGTTATCAGAAAGACGAGAAAGACCATAACCACCTTGTCATTGATGAAGTGACCGCCCCCGTTGTGGAACTGATTTTCTCAATCGCCGAGGAGGGCGTGGGGCTTCACACTATCTGTAACCGCTTGCGCAAGGCAAAGGTCATAAAGCCGAGTTTCTACAAAAAAGAAATGTTTGAGCGGTACACTGATGAGGAAAAGATGTATGACTGGGACACCGCCTATGTCAGCAAGATATTGCATGACCCCGTTTATGCAGGAAACCTTACCGTAGCGGAAAGACCGACCAAGACCATGCGTTCCAAGAAAAGACAGTATATCCCGTATGCGGAGCGTGAAGTTATCTATGGCACACATGAACCGATTATCGAGCAGAGCCGTTGGAACACCGTACAGAAGATTTTGGAGAGCAGACCGCCCGTTATCGGGGAAAGTTCAAGCGGATATGACAACATTTTCCGAGGG
>CAJTGF010000124.1 GCA_910575585.1 Clostridiaceae bacterium | reverse complement strand
AACAGCCAGAATTGCGTATAACACAAATAATTCGAGAGCAACAGGATACGTCAGGAATCTATTGGGATTCCCTGGCTTCTTAGTAGTGTAAACTTTTTACTCACAAGAATAGTTGAAAAATTGCTTTATTTGATATAATATATAGTATAAATTCTATATTAGTAAGGAGAATGGCATGACTCTGCTAGAAATTGAGGCTTTTCTTGCTGTCGTAAAATATGGAAATATCTCGCTTGCAGCAAAGGAGCTATATGTCACACAACCTACGTTAAGCAAGCGGATCAAAATAATGGAAAATGAACTGGGGTATTCTCTGATCAAGCGTCAAAAAGGCTTAAGAACTGTGCAGCTGACGCCGGAAGGAATGAAATTTTTGACCATTGCAGATAAATGGAAAGGGCTTTGGAAAGAAACAAATGAGATATTTTCTGTCGTCCAAAAGCCAAAGCTGTTGGTATCAGCGGTGGAGAGTGTCAGTTTATATCTGTTTCCCAAGGTGTTGCGGACATTTTTACGGCAGAACTATACGCTGAAAGTTTCCTATCAGCACTCCCCAAGCGCCTATGCCTATATGGAAAGCGGACTGCTTGATCTGGCATTTATTGAGGAACCAAGATATTCCAAACAGATCCATGCAACCCCTGCCTTTTCGGAACCTTTTGTAGTTGTGGCCGGCTGTAAGATTGGGGAAGGCGACACCGTATCCGTTAGTGACCTGCCCCCGGAATATGGGATTCATGTGTCTTGGAATCCGGAATTTGAAAGCTGGCACTCCAAGTCTTTTGATGAGCGGATCTCTCCACTTCTTACATTAAGTCAGGACTCTCTGATTCCATATGTTTTGGAAGGGAAAGCCTGGGGGATTGTCCCCTATTCCACGGCTGTAAATCTAAAAAAGCAGGGCTTCCATATCTATCGCCTGGTTGGGGGGCCGCCTGACCGTTTTATCTATTACATCGTTCATGGCTATGAAAAAAATAAATTAATTCCGTATTTTCTCTCTCTGCTGAATCAGGAACTGCGGACGTACCCGGAAATCATATCCTTTTTGTAATCTTTCATTTTCGGTGAGGATGCTTTTTCGAGAGCGCAAAGGAAAAAGCGGAGGCGCAGTGGCGCTACGTTGAGCATTTTTCCTTTGTGCTCTCGGGAAAGCAGACTAACGAAATGTAAGGTTATTTCCTTTTGCGGTCAAGATCCTTGTGTCAGAAATACTCCGGATTCATAAATACCACCGTCAGGCAGGCAGCCTTCCCCTCTGCGTCCAGCCCCCAGTATCCGCTGTACACGCCGTCCCCCATGCCGCTGGAGAACAAAACCAACCTGTGCCCGCTGCCCGGCATGCTCCATTCCAGAAAGCTTCCGCCCTCATTCTGAAATTCCGGATGCGTTTCATAGCTCTCCTGAAACAGGGATGCAAAATAGTCCATATATTTGTTTTTCCCCGGATTCTCCCCGGCCCATTTTTCAAAAAATATCCGGTTTTCCTCCGATATCTTCCCGTCCGCAAAGCAGGCAAGCCCTGTGTCCACGCCAAAGAAGGTGAAAATTCCCGGCTTCCCTAAGTCCTCTCCCTTCTTCCCCTTTGGCATGGCGATCTCATAGCGGACAGCCGGTTTTTCGCTGACCAAGACTTCTGCCGCGGCAATCCGCAGACCGACGATGGGAGAGAGGCAGACGGACAGCCGCACCGGATAACTTCCCGCCGGAATCTGCCTGTCCAAAACCGTCTCATACTTGCTGCCCAGATACGCAAGAGGGTCCGCCAGCACCACTTCCCCCGTAGGAAAGTCCGCCTGTCCTGCCGTGATCACCCGGATCTTCTGGCTTTCCGTAAAGAGCATCCGAAAGAAATCGTTCGGATATGTCTCCTGGTTCAGGAATTTTAAGTTTTTCTCAAAGGCAATCTGGCCCGGATGCTTCACCGGTTCCCGGATCTCCTTCCCGGTTCTTGTATCTACAAAGTATTTCCCCGTTTTATCAGAACGAAATTCCAGATCGCTGCCCATGGGCATATAAAACACATTAACCACGGTTGGTTCAATGTTGGCCAGGGTGTTAAAGTCCACGATCTCCATGTTTTTCGCGTCATCCACGTATTCCTGACTGTCCTTATCCCCAAACGCCACCCAGCCGTTTCCCAGTCCGCCCTCCTGCCGAAAGAGCCACTTCAGGTTCGATGTGCCGTTCAGGATTGATTTTGTAACGATCGTCCCTCCCGCGCCCTGGATATACACCTTCATCTCCTGCTGCTTTTCCTCCGGCTTTTTGGCTGACTGGTCTTTTTCTGGTTTCTGTTGGGATTGATTTTCCCTCTTTTTGCCGAATAATCCCATGGTTTGGCCCTCCTTATTCTATATGAACCAATTTTACCATGATTTCCCCCAAATTGAAACATCTTTCAGAATCTTATGTTGACCAGCTTCTTGCTTAATTTTTCTTATAAATTCAGTAATATAAAAACAGTCCTCCAGTTCATCTTGTTTACATGACCAGTAATCTATAATATCTTCAAATATCAAAAATTTGTTTACTAAAATTTCTTGCAGTGTTTTAGAATATGTTTCATTAATTCCATGTTCTCCCACATAGTCATTATAAGATTCTAAGATTATTTTTATTAGACCCTTAAGAACGATATCTTGCGCAAAATGGCAAAATAATGGAATTGCTGTTTAGTTGAGTGAGCAAAGGCGGGGATTGTCGCGGAGCCCGGGAGGGAAGGCGGCTGTGTGCCGTCCGGGTTCAGATATGCCAGACATTCCGATGAGCCCAAAACGGGAACCAGGAGGAGTTAGGCCCTCCTGTTTCCCTGGTCTCATCTCCATGGCATAGATTCACCCGCCCAGCACACAGCCTGCCTTCCCTCCCGGGCAAAAGCAGAATTCGCTGGCCGGGATTTGCTCACTTAAGGTGGTTTTGATAGGGAACGCTGTTTCGACTCTGTAGTGAAAAGATAACTGCTTTGTCTGCGGTGATAGGTTGTGCATAATATCTATAGAAACGAATCCTGCTTCTATATTTTTCACTGCAAAGTTGAGGCAGCGTCCCCTACCGAAACCACCTTAAGTGAGCAAACCTTAGCCAGCGAATTCTGGTATTGCCATGTAGGATCAACTGTCTTAATCGCCGATTTAAACGCCTGCGCATATGCCTTATGATACTGCCCCAATGTCCAGCCTGCTGACAATCTGTCGTCTGACTTCATCTGCTTATACATATCCATATAGATTTCCGTCTTTCCTTTTCCATCCCCCATTCCGTTATTGTTCAAAAAATTATTTTTCACGGCTTCAAACATTTTATCTTTGCTGCTTTCGGGAACATCAATAATCTTTTTATAACTGTCGCCTGTTTCATCTGTTACAAGAAGTCCTGTCAGTCCTGTATCCGGATCAACCCATTCTCCTCTTGAGTTGTAATTTTTCATTAAGTTTTTAATAGCTTGAACATTCGTAAACATACTGCCAGTACAACCGTCTTTTGTCATTTGCTGAATAACAGCTTTATACTTCTTGCTGCTTGTATCAATGCCCGCCGCCTTTAACTGCGACTGTATAGAACTGCTGTTTAATTGTGAAAACTGGAACACTCCGGGCAAGGCTGAACCAGTTCCCCATGTTGTTTTTGTTCCCCCGAACATACTCTGGAACAAAAAACTGTAATTAGTAATATTCGACATAATATTGTCCTCCTTGACCTCAAAATTTGAAATCCTTTTCCTGTTACGCCTTTATATCAAAACTTGCCCCTGTCGGCGCAGATGTACCCAAAGAAACCGATATAACTTTCTCCGTAACGGCTTTTATATCCGTACCCGTCGCACTTACGGTATATTCGCCCATTTCTGTCCTTGCTTCTTCGGCGGCTTTTTTCTCTGCCCGTCTTTCAGCCGCTTTTTCTTCCTCTGCCTTTTTCTCCTTGCGCCTTTCGGCAGCTTTTTCCTCAGCAGCTTTCTTTTCTTTTGCCTTTCTTTCCGCATTTTCTCTAGCTATCTTTCCGTCTGGGTCATTTGTGCTTCCACTCATCATGGAAATATTACCATTATCATCAATCTTATAAGTAGCATATGTCACTACCGGGCTACCCGGAGCCATTTTCACAGAATTACAAAGTGATTTAACGCTATCGGGAATAGCTGCTAAATTTTCTTCCAAATATTTTGCCTTTTCCGGGTCATTCATACATTTTTTCAAAAACGCACTTGATACCGATACTGTTGTTGGAACACCCTGCATTGAGGTTGTTCCCGTATTCATATAGCTGTACTTTCCCTGTAAATATTTGGAATAATCATTCACATTACACCAGTTTACAACTTTTTGATTTTTGAAAAATAAAAATACAAACTCAGTCTCTTTGCGGTATAATTTAAGCGACTAAACCAAAATCCACACGAAAAGAGATGAGTTTGTATCTACCGCTTATTATACCTTAAAGGTTCCATTTTTAATAGACTGTTTTTCTATTTTCAGGATTATTTTGCTAATGCTTCCAGACCTACCGCCAGAAACCTGTTCCTGTTGGTTATCTCCATTTTGACTCTGGACAGTTTCCGCTCCGTTCGCTTTGCACACAGCCATGTGATTTCCAGACTGTCCGATACCTCGCTTAACGCGTTTTACTATACACTCAAAACAGATGCCTATGATCATTCCACCTGGAATGACGTTACGGTATCGAAAGCTGTCCGGACTGTTCCCGACACTTTGGTACATCAGCCGATTTTTCTTTCTATTGATGACACCATGATCGAAAAATACGGTAAGCATTTTGAGCTTTGTTCCAAACTCTATGACCATGCCGCCCATAATGGTTCTAACTACCTCAATGGACACTGTATGGTCAGTCTCCTGCTCTCCTTCCCGGTATACCAGAATGGGAAAGTTCTCTATCTTTCTGTCCCGGTGGGTTACCGGCTTTGGGATAAGGAAACGAGCAAACTCGCTTTGGCTGCCGATCTGGTGGCTCAGGCCATGAAAGTCATGGATTCTGAGCGTCAGGTGATCCTGTTGTGCGACAGTTGGTATCCAAAAGCGGAAGTAGTCGCTCTTGTGGAACAGTTTGATAACCTGGAAATGGTCTGTAATGCCAGGGTGGATACGGCTCTTTACGGGCTCCCGCCTGCTAAAACCGGGAAAAAGGGCCGACCCAGAAAGCGTGGGGACCGAATTCAGCTGGATGAGATTGTCCTTGGCAACCCGGAAAGTGGTGACTGGTTGATTGGCATGATGCCGGTTATCACCAACCTTTGGAAAGATAAAGTGGTATATGCCTTCGTTACTGCGCCTAAAAACGGAAAAGGGAGCCGCCGTCTGTTCCTATGCACAGCTGATCCAAGAACGATTTCCTTTGACTGGGAGAACAGCGCTGACAAAACAACATATTCCTATGGAGCAGAAAATGTCTTTTATCTGCCGCTGGCTTGGTATGGCCTGAGGTGGAGCATCGAGGTTTCTTATTATGAAGGGAAAACCTTCTGGTCGTTGGAGGAATACCGGATCCGCAGTAAGGAAGGGATCGAACGGCTGGTGAATCTGATCAGCCTGTCCTATAGTGCCATGACTCTGCTTCCTTATAGTGATGAAAGCTTTTCTGAATATCAGTCCGCCAGCGCCCAGGAAACCAAATACGAAATTGGTCAGCAAATTCAGTCAGATATAATTTTATGCAGTTTCGGGAGATTTCTCGAAACTATTAAAAATTGTTCTGCCTTAATAAAGGTCGTAGAAGACTACATTTTATCAGGTTTTAGGAAATTTCAAAAGTTGTAAACTGGTGAAAAATAACATAAAACGACATAAAAACATAGATAAATAAAATTTTGTGTGAACTAAACAAAATCCAGCTTGTAGAATTGTAGTCAGCTAAAAACTGAATAACCACCGTAAATAAAGAACGGTACACTAAGACAGGAAATCAAAAAAAAGATTTCCTGTTTTTTTGCGCTTATTTTTGGCATTTTCAAAAATCGCCAGTATTACGCCGTGCAAAGGGGGATTAGAAAGAAATCTTCTCTCCCGTTTGGCAAATCCGCAAGCTGTCCGTGGAGGGAGGGCAAAGAGAAATCTGTCTTGTTTATTCCCGCGAGCAATGAGCCAAGTGCCGTGCTTGCACGAGCATTTGGCGAATGCCGCGAGGGTCAAATACCCTGCAGCTTGCTGCGTTGCAAGATTGATACCCCGTCAGCTTGCTGCGGGGTCTTTGATTTGGCAATTTTCAATTTTCGGTGGTGTGGGAAATGAGCGGAAAATAAGGAAATTTCTCAAAATCCCCGCCTATTGAATATTTCACGCTAGAGCGTGTTTGAAAATTCATTCCTAACATCTGCACACCCCACTTTGCGTGATATTTGCACCAAATTCAGGTTACATAGCCCGCTATGCGCCCTTCATTTGGCACAAATCTCCCACACATTGTGACGCACATCTGCCAGAAAGCAATTTTCAAACACGCTCTAGGGGAGCCATTGATATTCATTTGAGATTCACCTGTGCATGCAAGAGAGCCGCTTACCTTTTGCCATGCACAATGTTACTCAAAGTGGGGGTAATCAAGCAAAAGTAAAGGTGGATCTGTTCCGCGAACCATAGGCTCCATTAGGATTTTTAGGGAGGAATTCAGAATGGATTGGAATGTGCTATATTCAAAGGAAAAATCTCCTTCAATGGAGCAAGTCACAGAATACATTAACAGTTCATTATGGACAGATTTTAATAACCGTATTCAGTCCACCTATCGGGTCAGGCCCTGCATGGAACACAGCCGTTGTTCTATGCAGGCAGGATGGAATATTAAGTATAAAAAAGACGGAAAGTCTCTTTGTACTCTCTATCCGATGCAGGGCTATTTTATCGCTCTCGTGGTTGTAGGAAGTCGTGAATTTACGGAGGCAGAGTTTCTTATGCCGCAATGTTCCGACTATGTGCAGACAGTATTCAAAAACACAAAAACCGGAAATGGACAGAAATGGTTGATGCTGGATGTGCGGGATAGAGAAATTATGGATGATGTATTTCGCCTTATCAATCTCAGAAGGCGTATACCATCATAGCAGGAATATGAAAGTTGCAGAGCCATTTTATGACAAACTGTGTATAACAAGCAGGATTTAATGTCTGAACAGGTATTGTCTACATGAATAGGAGAAAATAGAATGGTACTTTTGGTTGTTGATTCATGTGGAATGGAAGATATACGGAATGTATCTTATTTGAAAAAGCGTTTGAATTGATGAATAAATAAATCAGGAAGTGACAGGAGGGGCGGATATGAAAAGATATATTGCTTTATTAAGGGGTATCAATATAAGTGGAAAAAATAAAGTGCCAATGGCAGAATTAAAGAAGGGATTTGAAACACTTGCTTTTGTAGAAGTAAAAACATATCTGAACAGCGGCAATGTGATTTTTTCCAGTGATGAAGATAATATAAGGAAGCTTACGGACAAGATTGAGGAAATGATAAGCTGTCCAACGAAAACCCTGTCCATAAAGTTGTATAGCCCGACAACTACCATACCAATAATAGCTGGTATGCTCAAAGACAGCATAAGTTTGAACGGTGGAACTGTCAGCAATTTCTTTCTGCGCCTTGCAAAAGAGTTTCAATAGGAAATCATAATGTTCGCCTACCAGTGCTTCAAATAAATCTTCCTTGCTGTCATAGTAGCCATAAAACGCGCCTGTTGTTACCCCCGCCGTTTTGACAATGTTCCGCAAGGAAGCAGACTTGTAGCCTTTTTCAAGAAATTCCTGCATAGCGGCTGAAAGGATTAAGTGTAGTGTTGTCTGTTCTGCTTCGTTCATTTTCTCACCTTCTTTCTTGTAACACCGTTATATATCGCTGTTATATAATACAGCAAATCTAGTAGTCTGTCCTTGAAATATTTGTGTAAATATTATCATATGTACTTGAGCTCTGGATCAATGTCAGCCTCTGCGATATCTTCTGCGGTAATCTCATCGGTCTTGTACGTCCAATGATAAACTACTGGCGCCTCATTGATCTCATC
>CAJTGF010000123.1 GCA_910575585.1 Clostridiaceae bacterium | reverse complement strand
AAAAACAGTCTGTTAAAAATGGAATCTTTAAGGTATAATAAGCGGTAGATACAAACTCATCTCTTTTCGTGTGGATTTTGGTTTGGTTGCTTAAATTATACCGCAAAGAGGCTGAGTTTGTATTTTATTTTTTAAAAATCAAAAAGTTGTAAACTGGTGTACATAGGGTAAACCAGTCAAAAGTCCTGCCCGGATACCATAATTCCAGGTTCTCTCCACCGTCATGACGCCCACCGCCCCCACAGGCGCTCCGAAAAGCAGCCCAATGAGAATCCCCCGAAGCAGAAAACCTCCCAATTATGTGGTCCCCTCTCTCTTTTCAATCTGCCAGGCCAGATAATCCAGACAGTCAATCCGTTTCTGACACACATGCAGTCCGTCCAGGAGATCCTTCCGGTGTTTCGACAGCATTAAGCTCCTGTTTCACTTCCCCCGCTTCATAATGAGCCATAAAGCAGGCAATGGTCTCCCCGTCACAGCCCGCGTCCTTCAGATTCTGGATCACGGCCTCTTCCCTTTTTTCCATATCCGCCCTACCTTCCGTCGCCAATGACCACAATCTTGTTGCCCCATCCCTCCAGCACCGGATTATCCTCCACTGCCGACACAAACTCCTCTGTGGCGTCAAAATAACCCACCCCCACCCCTTCTATATTCCTATGTTCCCCGCTGTACTTGCCCATTGGATTCCTCATAACAAGATACCCTCAGCAGACAAGAAAGCACATGCCCCTTGTCCGCTGAGGGTATCTTAAATATTCTTACCAGACAGAAACCTTGTGGGTGATCATTATAAACTGCGAAAACCTTGCTCCATATTAGGAAATTCCCCGTAAACCCTAACAAGCACCACATTGCTGTCCCGGCCGTACTTACGTATCAACGCCTCAATGTTCTGCTTATTTGTTCTGGGACTGTCCGCAGATGAAACAGTATGGCGTTGATAAAGAGCTCTATCCCCATTGAAAGCGTCAAAAAATGTGCCGGAAGTCCTTGTGGGGTTCCCGCACATGAGCAATTTGTTATTTTCTCCGGTCAGAGTGCCGAGTATCGCTTCCATGATTGGATCCGCAACGCCGGAAGCTTCATCTACAATAAAAAGCATATTATCCTCGTGGAATAATAGGTCAGCTTTTCAAGAAGTCCGTATTTACAGCATTTCCAAGGCTTTTCGCCGTCTGCTCCTCTTTTTTACACCACGCTTGACACCAATTTCCATAAATCAGGCAGCAGGCTTCCCGTTCCTCCTGCTGCCTTCTGCCGGCCTGCTGCCTCCCAGTCAGAACTGGTTCGCAATCTTCTTGATCTCCTCCCTCTCCAGTTCAGCTGTCACATGGGTGTAGATGTTCATAGTCACATCAATAGTGGAGTGTCCGAGATAGCTCTGCACCACCTTCGGCGGTATTCCCCGCTCCAGGGCCCTGGTCGCAAATGTATGGCGCATGGCGTGCGGGCAGAACGTCTCCATCAATTCCGGCTTCCTGTGTTCTTCTTCCGCCTTCTTTTCCTCTGCCCGGTTGACAGCATTCACGGTGGAATCTATGTATCTGCCTACGGATAAGGTCATGAGCGGCTTTCCGAACATGGTAGTGAATACCAGATGCTCCAGTCCCTTTACCGGCTGCCACTTGTCCCCCAGCATCATCCTGAGTTTTGCCTGCTCCACCTTATGCTTCCTCAGCCTTCTGGCAATCTCCGGCAGCATGGGGATGGTCCTTTTGCTCTCCCCAGTCTTCACCGGCCCCTTGTAATAATCCTTCCCGGCAATTTTTATCATAGTTCCGGTGACGCGAATCTCCATCTTCTCAAAATCAATATCGTTCCACTCCAGCCCGTTAATCTCCCCCACTCTCATGCCGGTAGAGAACCCCACATAGAAGATATCCGCATAGAACGGTTTCCTCCGGGCGGCACATTCCAGGAATGCTTTCTGCTCCCGCTCCGTAAGGGCCCGCCGGTGGATATTCTCCACATCATCCTCTACATTCGGAAGGATGCTCTTCTCCACTGGGTTCGCCACAATGATGCCATTCACACATGCCTGCCGGAATATCATGTTCATGGTCTGCCTCGTATTCTCTATGTACCCCCTGGAATACCCATCCCGCTTCATTTTGTTGAGGACCCTCTGTATATGCTCCGGGCGTACTGCCTGTATCCTCATACCGCCAATCTCCGGCTTGACATGCTTATAGCATTTCTCATTCCCGACTACCGTGGTTGCCCGGACAACGTTCTCCCGGTACTCTTTCAGCCATGTCTTATACCAGGAATCCACCGTCAACCGATCCGGCCTGGCATAGATGCCATGATCCATCTCATACTTTACATCCCTTAATTTCTTCTGGATTTCTTTCAGGTCTTTGCCATAAATCGTCTGGCGCTTGCCATTAAAAGTATATCTTGCCTGGTACCGGCCATCTTTCCGCACAGAAATCCCTGGAGGGAGCTGTTTCCTCTTATCCTCTGCCATATCCAACATCTCCTCTCTAAAATGCGTAGAGAGGCATCCGGATCCGCCTCTCTGTATATTCACTTGTTGTTAATACCTCAGAATTCAGTTATAATACAAATGCTTTGGTGTGCCCTTATCATACACCTTAGCTCCTTATCGGCTCCCCCATGTTGCAGCATGGCGGGAGCCTTCGTTTGTCCCCTGCCCCTCTTCTCTCCTATGCCCTCTAATTTGCCCGCCCTGCCATTTTGAGCGTTTCAACGATAAAATCCCCGTCTTAACGCTTTCTGCTCAAATATGGGCCAATCTGGAAGCCACAGCACTATCTTCTCACCTCTGTGAGCGATAACTATCACACCAGCGGTCAAATTTTATCCTGTCCACAAGACACCTCCCGCCAATCCGTACCTCTGCACCAATCTCCCGGACATACTTCCTTGCGGTGCATATTCCAATGCCGCCGGCATACCCACAGAACTCCTCCAGGCTCAGCAGCCTCTTTTCATTCAGCGGGATCCTGGCAGCAGGCACCGCCGTTTCATCCAGGAGGAACCCGGCCTTTTTCTGTTTCTCATAATATGCCCTGGGTACCATCCCACGTATTACCAGATGCCCGGCTCTCTCCATCCTGTCAGCCAGACCCTTCAGCAGCTTCTCTGCCTCTTCCGGTGGAATCGAGAGGTCTTCCGCAATGTCCTCCGCATTATACATGACCTTATCCATCTATGTCCTCCTCCCCACATATTCGGCTAACTGCTGCCGTGAATCCCTCAGTAAAGCCCTGTTTTCTGGATGCGGCTCCAATGTCCCTGATCGCAAGGCACAGGGCTTCCTGCTGCTTCCCCGGCAGCTTCTCCAGATATGGGGAAAGGCGCCCATACGCTGCCTCCACCTCCCTGCTCTGCAGTGCCAGCCTCCCGGCATCCGCCGAAAACCTATCCCATCCGCTACATTTATCTGAAAGGGACTTCCCTGCAGCGGCATCCCCTTCCCTCCACATTTTTAGGAAAGGGGGGGAGAGCATAGCAAGCCGCTCCGCCCTCTGCCCCAAATAATCTCTCAATATCTCCAGAGAGTTCCCTATATATTCTACCCTCGTGCCAGTATAGGCGCCTTTGGCCAGCGCCTCCAGCATCCCCTCCATGCACACCATATCGGACTGAATCGCATCTATCTCCTTCATAAGGGCGCTCATACCACCACACCCCCATTCATGCCTTCCATGCACAGACGCATGGCCATATGGAAACCAATCCGAAACCCGGTTTCCTCCCTCTCATTCCCAAAGTCCTGTGCCCGGTCCTCGACATCGTTTCTTTTATTGTCAGGCACATCTCCGGCCACACTTTCCAGTGCCTCTGTGAATGCCTCCCATGACTCCTTTTCCCCCTCGGTTGTCACCTTATGGAACCCCAGCAGCTCATACACCTCCGAATTATGGATGGTGCCGATCAGATCACCTTTTGCCTGGGCCTCCCTGACCTTTTTAAATGCCTCATACTGCTCCATCTTATATCATTCCTCCCTTCCATGCCTCGTTTATCATATCTTCCATGACGCTGAATATCCTCGATATCTCATTAGGCCGCGCCTGCCTTCCGGATGAAATCAGATCCTTGGATGCCTTCAAGTATCCAATCATATGGATAAGGATGGCTCTCTGGCTCCGTTCATCCAAAGAATAGAACCGTTCATCAATCCCCCTGGCTTTTGCCTTCAGTTTCCCATGCTCCCTGCTGCCCCTGCTCCCGATATCTATAATCTGGCAGCAGGGGGCATGGTGCGTAGCCGTCCCCTTAGCCTGCAATCCCCTCAACCTCCTTACCTTGCCCGGCTACACGGCCTAGGCCGAATACCTCAATGGCAAAGGCAAAGCCCGCCATGAACCCCTGTTTCTGGGAAAGCTCCGCAAGATGCAAGCACTCCATATAAAGGATATCCTGCATCTTATCACTGTTCGACAGCAGGCTCTCTATCATCCCCATAAGGTTGTCCGCCGCCTCATTGGTCTCTGCCGTATCAATGCCCTCCCGCTCCTCGATGTATCCGTTGTAAATGATCTCAAACGGTCCCACGCTCTATTTTCTCCTTTCGCTTGCGGCCGGCCCGCCAATATGTCATGAGCAGTGGTGACCGGCTTATGTAATGTGTCCCTGTTCTTCCCTGCCTCATAGCTGAAAGAGATCCAGACGCTCCAGAATCAGGAGACAGTCTGCCAGCCCTGCCACATAGGCAAGATTGACCTGTGTTACCTCCACTTCGTCCAGAGTGTCCAGCAGGGAATCTATGGTTCCTTTGTCCTCCGGCCTTAGTTCCATGGTCTCATATCGGTTCCTCAGCTCTACAGCCTTGTCCATAGCCTCTTCATAGTCAGAATCATACTTTCTGACCTCTATCAATGAAATCTCCCGACGCTTGCCTGCCAGGGCCTTCAAGGTATTCAGTAAATCCTTTACCATGCTTCCACACTCCTTTCTTTCTGCAAATGACAGGAGGGAGGCAATTCCTGCCGCCTGCCATGTTTTCTCGTTATTTCTTTTCAATCCTCTCTTTCTCCTAGCTCTTTCTGACCGCTTGCCTTGAATAATCCCATACTGGTACCCATAATTGATAGATGCGATTTCGCTACCACCACTCCATTTCCTGATAGCATCCACTATACCTGGCGATAAAAGTTCGCTTCTCTGCTTCCGCAAGATGAAAATTTCATGGAGTTGGGCATAAGCTATAGAATCTGTCTCCGTGATAAATTTCATATGAGTTTATCATCCTCCCTTTACAGAGGGCAGCAGGCGTGATATACTGCCTGCATCCCCCATTTGTCAGATTGGCGGGTTATTTGCCCCTGCCGGAGTGACCGCTCTGGCAAGGGCTTTTTCTCTATATCGCAATATTTACCAACATCCCCAAGGTTTCTTTGTAGCTGTAGCCGCCTATGATACCCAGCAGCCTAGCCTTAATCTTAACCCCGGCGTCCATCACTTTTGACAATTCCCTTGCAACCACGTTCGGCACGTATCCAATGACAGTCTTTTTCGAAATTGGATGGATATGAACCACTATCCGTATTGCGTTGCTGTCAAACTTATTCTCCGGCTCCTTTTCCAGCGTCACGCTTAAGTCTTCCAGCCTGAACTGTTTCAGAAATCCTAAACGCTCCTGACGGTTCTCAAAAGTGGTTCCTGCTGCCCGGATCGTCATGGACAGCTTGACACGGCTCCATGCTTTCTTAAATGCCTGGGACAGAGAATAGCCGGCTTTCCTTAACTCATTTGCCATGGCACATACCGCTTTTCTGGTTTTAGTTATCTGCTTCATTTAGCACTGCTCCTTTCTTTGGATTCTTCCTTTTAGCATCCCAATATTATGTTTTCGTTATTTTTTTCTTGTTTATGTTATAATTATATCGCATATAAATATCTTTGTCAATATATTTATGTCGTTTTTGCAAAAAATATTGCGTTTGCGTTATTTTTGTGCTATTATATTACTAAAGAAAGGAGTTGAGCAAATGGCCATAACTTATAGAAAATTATTCCATCTCCTTCTTGATAGAAATATCAAAAAGGGAGAATTGCAAGAAAAAGCTGGCGTTACAGCTTCTATTATGGCAAGGTTAGCAAAAGACGAAACTGTAAAAAGTGATACAATCGGAAAGATATGCGAAGCCCTTAACTGCCAGCCAGGTGACATAATGGAATATATTCCCAACCATACACGCAGCATAGAATAGCAGGAGGCCACACAATGCCAACATTACAAGAATTACTGCAAAAGGCAGATTCCTATAAACAGAAAATATCATGGAGCCATTCTCCAAACTGATTGCTGAATGTGTTATTGAGATGGAGAGGGATTATTTCTGGTTACTTAAGCTTTAACTTTATGGAGGTTTGCAATGAATTTTACAAAACCATTTGTATCAGTTATGCCATCATATAAGAGAGAAACCCATCAACAAGCAAAAAACTACAACCTTGCCGTACAAGATTTATTGTCAGCCAATATCCTCTATAATGCTGGGTTATATAATGATTCTTGTGTGTTAAGTGAGCAAGCGGCAGAAAAATTCTTAAAAAGTTGTCCCGATATTATCACTCCATACGGACATAATGTAATTGACCTCTATCAGCAGTTTTCTGCAGTTTATGGCGAACATCAGTGCAAAGAGGATGATATACGCCTCCTTAAAACAAAATTCTATAGCAACCGATATGGTGATCAGCCAGGGGAGTCTTCTACTGAAAGCGAATCTTTACAATGCCTACATACTGCTTGCTCCATAAAAGAGGAAATAGACTATTATCGCCAAACGCCAACTAGTGACATTTTTAAGTTCACTGGAGGCAATAAACCAGATGGGCCTGTCACTGATGACTATATTAGAAAAAATCAATTTGATCTAATGAGAACTTACAGCCAAACCCTAACCACAGGTACAAAGATTGATTTGTAATTCCGTATTTTGCCTTGCAAACTTCACAAAGGTATATCTTTATTATCCAGTAGCATATTTTGAAATGAGGCTATCAGCATAATATACAACAACAATGAACAATTAGTAACTGAACTAAAAAAAACTGCTCCTTGATACCAAATACAGCCAACGAGACATAGCCAAACAAATGGGAATATCTCCCCAAGCTCTTCAAAATCTCCTTAACAAAAAACAGCTCTCTTTCGCAGATTTAAAAAGAGTGCTGGACTGCATAAACTGTGACTTGTTAGTTGATTTCTCCGTCAGATCAGTCTCTACAGTCGCAGAGGATTAGGAGGTGTCACTATGGAGCATGGTCTAAGCAAAACCCGCTTATTCTGAAAAAGGACATTGCAGATCTACTTGGCCTTATCCAGAATGACAAGCCGGGTGTGGCTGAAAAAGTGGCAGAGGCATCCAAAAACATATAACCACTTAGAAAGGAGCAAAATCATGTTTGATATCAGTGATATTTCAATCAATCCTGTAACTGGACAATTTGCATGCAGCTGCAATGTTGGTTCTTCCTCAATAGCAAAAGACATTCAGGCACGTTACCTTATGTCTATTAATGAAAGATTCAATTTTACCGCAGAAATAGGAATTGATGGCTCTATAGTGACCATCGCATCTAACTCCCCTGATGTAACCAAATGGATAGCCGATCAGATTAACAAAGGCTATTTCATGCAATCTTAAGTATCAGCGGCTGCTCCTAAACGTCCGTAGATACCAACACATGAATAACCAAGAAAGGAAGCATTCACTATGCCATTAGATAAATCTTCCAATGAATCAATTAAACAAAGTATATGTGACTATATTGCAAAGGCTAATATTTTCTACAGCACACATCCAACCACTGCAAATAAATGGTGTCTTGGAATTTGTGCAGAATCTCCTAATATTGCTACACAACTGGAAACTTATTTGCCTCACATCATCAAAGACCGAACAGTCATAACATATTCAAACAAAACAGCCTCGCAATGGTGCAACGGAAAGTATAATGTTGTTATTGTAACGCAATATACAGAAGAGGGTATTGCAGCATTAAAATCAGCTTTTCTATGCAAACACCAGTTTACAACTTTTGAAATTTCCTAAAACCTGATAAAATGTAGTCTTCTACGACCTTTATTAAGGCAGAACAATTTTTAATAGTTTCGAGAAATCTCCCGAAACTGCATA
>CAJTGF010000122.1 GCA_910575585.1 Clostridiaceae bacterium | reverse complement strand
ATAAATAAGTGCCTTCGGCACATCAGCTCCCCCTGCCCCCTCAATCTTTGAGGGGGTATTGCTTTCCGTCCACATTTATTGCATAATAATCTCATGAACATCCTGCAAGAGATTTTTAAAGACAACTACGAAATAATTCAATATACGCTCCATCCCAGAGCTGTTGAAATGGACAACATCGAAAAGATGATAAACTGCGGCGATCCTTCTTTTGGAGGGGCCATGTATGCCTGTTCCCAATGCGGAAAAATGAAATTTGTCCCTTTCCGATGCAAAAGCCGCTTCTGCCCTACCTGTGGTGTCAAATACTGCAGGGAACGCTCCACCTCCATGTCCTTCAAGCTCCTGCGCTGCCACCACCGCCACTGCGTCTTCACCATTGATGAAGAACTAAGGCATTTCTTCCTGGAAGACCGCTCCCTCCTTGACTGCCTTTTCCAGGCTGTCCGCATTGTTGTCTCACACATGTTTTATAAAATCAATAAGTCCGAAAACTTTGTCCCTGGCTTTATCTGCGTCCTCCATACCTTTGGCCGGCCCCTGGAATGGAACCCCCACATCCACTGCCTCATCACAGAAGGCGGCTTCTCTGACAAAGGATTCTGGCGGGCTGTAAAACATTTCAACTATACTTACCTGCGCAGGGCTTTCCAGACGGTCCTGCTGTCTGAAATGGAAAAACGGATCGGACCCTCCTTTAAAAAGACCAAGGCTCTTATCTACCGCAAAGATAAGAACGGCTTTTATGTCTATGCAAAGCCCGCCCTTTCCAATACGGGTACCGTCATCAAATATATCAGCCGCTACCTGGGCCGCCCTGTCATTGCACTTTCCCGTATCGACTCCTATGACGGGGATAATGTCACTTTCCACTACAACAGACATGAGGACAATGTTTTTGTCCAAAAGACCATCCCGGCCATTGATTTCATAAAACTCCTCATCCAGCATATCCCGGAGCGGAATTTTAAAATGACCCGTTACTATGGGCTTTATGCACGGCACAGAGCCAATGACCCCTCCCCCGGATGCAGGGCTGTCCATCCTTCAAAACACGTTGTTTTCCGCAGCTTTAACAGATGGCGTGAAATGATTCTCCTTTCTTTCGGCTATGATCCGCTCCAATGCCCTGACTGCAAAAAGAAAATGACATTTCTTGAGCTGTATTTTAATCACGAAAGAGTTTCCCTGGATGAACTTTATGAAAGGACCATGGCTAAGGCAAAAGCCAGGATGAAAGCCAAATGCCGTTCCTCTTGATTTTTTCTCCTGTCTGTATCATACTGTACTTATCAACAGACAGGAGGCTTCAGCACATGGACGAACAATTCATCAGGGAACTCAGACAGAAATATATCCAAAATCCCCCGGAAGGCATGACTGCCCCGCTGGTTAAAAACATGACCGATGGTGACCTTCTGGACATGCACTATTTCCTTACCGAAGACGACGATCTGGACGATGCGTCAGAAGAAGGCTTTTACATCTTCTGACCTCATTGTCCGTTTTGTTGCGCCCGCCTTTTGGCGGTTTTTTATTACGTTTTCGTCGTTATTCGGAGAACTTTCCTATAATATAAAAAAGACGCCCTGCCTACCAGCAAGACGTCTTCGTATGGAATTTAAGAAATGTATTTTCAGCAATCGTAGATATTCATTATATTTGGGTGTTCCTCATCATAGTAATCATCACAATTCCACAACCATATTAGAGCCTGGCTGGCTTCTAAAGAGCCGTATTTTTCTGCAAGCTTTCGCGCTACTTCTTCCTTCGTATCAGCTATCACCAGCCCGCCGCTGCCTCCACAGGACGTGTATCTCCAGAATTGTGGTTTATTCTCCCTTTCTTCGGCCGTACCAGCAAAGAGTTTTCTGGCCTTGTTGCTGTAGTGGTATATCTGGTCCATCGGGTGCCAGAATGTGCTGTACACCAGACGCCCAAGTTCTTCATCGGGAATCTTGCTTTCCCATCCATTTTCTCCAAGGATTTTATCATCACCAAACGTCATGACGGCCTCCCCGTTGATCTGTACGAGCAGTGTTCCCTGGGTCGCAGAATGGCTAATGCGTTTGACCTCGATTGTCCATTTCCCGGCCGCTTTTGGCCTGCGGTCACGAACTGCCTGGATTACTTCATCCGGCAGGCTGCATTTCCTGACGCACCACTCGATCTCCGATGTCATCTGGTCGATGACGGCGACCTCCTGATCGCCCCAGTGCCAGTGTACTCCGTCCGCATAACTGTATCCGATCAGTTCTTTTCCTTTAATCTCCATATTGTTCTCCTTCCATGTTTTTCCCTCTTTTCTCCCGGCAGGAGCCTGTCGGGTTGTCCTTGTGATAAGTTTTTACAGCCCTTGTTCCTGGCTGTCGTGATAGTCTTCGATCTCTTCAAACATCAGCCCGAACTCATCCAGGAGGATATTGACCGCTACAGCAATAGCATCATCACATCCCTGACCATACTTATCCGTAGCATCGCATCCGCCAGCCTCATGGATCCGGTAAATGGCTTTCTTAATCCGGTTCACTGGCACAACGCCCTCAGGCAGCTCCGTATGGTCATCCATCCTGTCCGTTTCCGGCAATTCGGAGGCAAAAGGAAATACCGGATGCTTCCTCCGTTCTTCGCATTTTGCCAGCCATTCCTTGACATCCTTGGTACAGTACTTCTGCCCTGCAGTGAATGTGCCGTCAGAAAACAGGATCCCCCGGTTGTCATCCCCGATCAGCTTGATCCACAGTGTCTGTTCGGTCGCTGTGGGCATTATGCTGATCTGGTAAATATTCCGTTCGTCCTTACATGACGGGAAAGACAGCGCATGCGATCCGTATGGGTCGCTATAGTTTACGCACATCTGTCCGAAGATCCAGTCTGCAAGCGCATCCAGACTCTGGAACTTCTCCTTTCTTTCCCTCTGGTTATAGTCATTCCAGTATTCGATCATCCTTATGGTAATCATTTTTTCCTCCTTGTGTTGTGCAGGTTATGTCTGGCTGGGTTTCAACGGGACAGCATGATCATAAAACCGTGGAACGGATACAATCCATCCTCTGTTTCCTGATCCATGTCGTCCAAGATCCCAGCTACGTATTTCGCCAGTTCCTGATAATCATACTCAAGAACCTCCGCAAATTCTGCGGTAACGAAACCCATTGCGCTGCATTCATGCTCTGCTGCGAAAAATTCAACCGGGTAGACTTCCATCTCCCCTAGTTTCCGCATCATGCCGGATATATCCGCACCATCCAGCCCATGTTCGACTGGTTTTTCCATCAGGCAGGCACCAACGGCTGGGTGTTCCTTGGCGACAGTGATCTCCTCCAGTGTTTTTCCTTCGTGGAAACAGCTTAAGCATACGAACGGCCCAGTGGCGATTCCGCTCCTGCAGGCTTCCCTTGCATCCTCAACGTCTGGTTCCAGGAACCGGATCAGCTTTCCAGAGCCGTCCACGACCCATTCGACTGATGCCCTGTATCCGGACGCAAATTCTGTCCCATCACACTGCCTGCATACCCTGGTCGTTGTGGTAGTCCGCTTTGTCATTTTCCTTATCTCCTTTTTCTCTTTCCTATTTTCTGGTTTCTTCATCACGACTGTTGCGGTATAGGTATTCCCACCGTATTCCAGTGTCCAGGGGCCGTCATACGTTTCTCCCGGTTCCGAGCAGCATACTTCACTCCCATCTTTAAAGAGTACACTTTCCGTCCACGGCGTGTCATCCTGGGTACCGCACAGCTTCACATCCATCTCCATGCCGTCGGCAAAACGGGCTGTATGGACAAGCGTGTCATCCTCGCCCATCATGTCCTTTGACTGCATGGCTTTGTTGATGAATGTGAATTCTGATGCGCTGATAGTGACCGTTTCCTGATAATCCATATGTTTTCTTCCTCCTTCTCAATATACCTTTTCATCTTACGTAGGAAGTATGGGTACGGGCCATGCGCCGCTGAACCAAAAAAAGAAGGAACCGGCATTTCCCGGAACCTTCTTGCGGAGATTGTTTTTGTATATTCTGCGGCATGCGCTGGTCAGTCCAGCAGGCCGTGCTTGTAAAAGCTGTAGTGGTCGGATCCGCCGGCTATAATGTGATCGATCAACGGGATCCCCATCATGTTCCCGGCTTCTTTCAATACCCTGGTGATGTCGATGTCTACCTTCGATGGCGTGCAGTCGCCGGACGGATGGTTGTGGATGACCACAAAAGAACTCGCCCCGGCTAACAGGAGCCGCATGAACACTTCCCGTGGACGGAGAAAGGAAGAATTTCCCGTCCCGTGGGATACTTCGAAAACACCCAATACCTTCCCTTTACAGGCAAGTGCGGCCATGTAGACGTATTCTTCAGCAAGCTGATTCAGCTTATATAAGTCGTTGAACATCTGGCAGATCTTCGCAGCCGTATCCAGCGCATAATTCACGGCGGATTCCTTCACCAGCATATACTGCTGCTGTTCGATCATAAGCCCGTATTTTGTGATCCTCATATGCTTTTCCTCCTCGTTTTCTAGTATGACCCACACCAATTACCATTATGTTTCGCGCAGGATAAATTTTCATCCTGCAAGGCGGAGGAGGGAGGCGATGCGGTGGCATCGTTGACCGACGACAACGAAGCAGGGGGAAATTTAGACAAGCGAAACATATGGTTAATTGGTGTGGGTCATACTAGTTCTTACGGCGTCCTGTTTTATTCCAGGTCATCTTCTTTGACCAGGACACTGTTGCCATCATACAGTTCCACAAGATATGTCCTATTGCCGAGATATCCCGTGATCCGACCACTGTGCTCAATCCCCATATAAGGGGAGCCATCCGGATTTTCTTCCGGCAGTTCCCAGACATATACTTCTGTACCGATAGTGTACTCTGTGTCCAGATCAGTTTTGTTTTTTATACTTTCCATTTTTTGACCGTCCTCTCATTTGAATATAACTTCGTATCCATACGGGATCTGGCTGGCTGGTATATACGTATTGCGTTCCCTGCAGTACCAGAACGGCTTCGTGAACTGATATGCCGGAGCGTGTTTTGTCAGCTCCACCGCTGTCCCGTCTGATCTTGTACAACGGATGACCGCCCCTATTGGGAGGTTCCTTAACGCATCAGGCGATTTCTTCCTTTTTGCGTTCTCCCTGCAGCGCTCCCGCCACTCGTTGGCCCATTGGCTGTCTGTAGGGCTTAAGAGCTTCAGGATCGACTCGGGGCATTCAGCCTGACCTGGCCCGCACGTCTCATCCATATCTTTATAGTAGAAATTATAATAATTTCGGCCGTCGGTCCTAGTAAGGAATATGGCGGCCCATGTCTCCCTTTCGTCCTCCGGCACGTCCTCGGTCAGCCGGTTCCCGTTTTCGTCTTCCTGGTCTGTATAGCGTTTCAGGCACTGGACGGCCGCATAATAGACTGACCCGACCAGCGTGGATCTCACGATCCGGTACCAGCCGGCATTCAGCCCTTCCATGAAATAAGCGTCGCATTCCGCCTTCCGGTCAACTTTCCCGTTTCGGTAATGGGTAGCATGATAAGAAGTCCAACCCATCTTTTCTCCTCCAATCTTTGTTGTGCTGATGTTTTCAGGATCCACTCAGGTACAGGCGGCTCCAGGCTGAAACCCGCCGCCTTAATCTTCTACATTGATAATCTCCGGCGTCGTGTACTCCGCCAAGTCATGATGATTGCAGTAGTCGTCTATGGCTGCCATGCACTCCTTTGCGGAACCACCGGAAAACTTCTTCTCAATGCGTTTGTTAAAGTCTGGCTCAAAGTTTGCCAGCCTTCTCCAGAATCTGACCGTGATAGTCATAATTCAACCCTCCTTCATTTTGTCCATGACATGATCCAAGATCGACCAGACGGCTCCATCCAGGAATCTTTCATCCAGCGCCTTTTCCATAAAGTCAAAAAGACCATTGGCGCCATGGTTCGCTTGTATTTTTGTTTTTAACAGCTTGTAAACATACTCACTGCCGCAATCCTCAATGTATACCGCTTTGCGGATACCATTTTTGACTACGGTTAAATGATTGTTATCTTCCGAATCTACTGAGAAGACAAACACATCCACGCTTTTTATGTAAGAGCGGGAAACTCTTGTGCATCCATTTTCATCTTTGGGATAAACCCTGTTTTCTCTGATACATTGTTTTGCTTTCAATGTTTTCCTCCTTATCTGCCATCATGCAGCGGCAAGTGCATACTTTCCGATGCCCATGCGCCAGATCAGCCCAGCTTTTTCCAAAAACTGGAGCGTCTGCCGCACCTTGGCCTTCCAGTCTGCGTTGCTGTCAGCCCTTTTATGGCCCTCGATCGCATTGTAGACCGCCTCGTTCGTGACTTCTCCTTTGATGTTCCTGACGACCGCCATCACAACGTCCTTCCATGTTGCCATGGAACA
Organism: Clostridiaceae bacterium; assembly: GCA_910575585.1. Taxonomy (GTDB): domain Bacteria; phylum Bacillota; class Clostridia; order Lachnospirales; family Lachnospiraceae; genus UBA3402. The sequence goes on along the minus strand of CAJTGF010000122.1, from coordinate 1,911 downwards.
GTCACGGATATCCTTGCTGTAGCGCTTCGGCATGACGTAAGCCAGCTCATAGCCGCTCGGCTTCTTGATGACTGCGATCATCTCATGCCCGGTCAGCGCATAGTCGCCCTTCCCGCTGTATGTCCGGTTCCTCGAAACAGTGTTGTGTTGCAGCTTGATGAATGTCTGATGCAGGATCCCGGGTATAGCCAGGTTCTGCATCATGGACCGGTACTGGCCCTTGGACCGGATCTCCCCGACCAGGCAGACCTCATATGCTCCGCTTGGCATGGCGTTATAGGCTCGCAGGACTGCGTGGTTCACGCACTGCATGCCTTTTTCCCACGGCATCTCCTGGATATCCCTGGAAGCCCTGCCGTCCGTATCCTTCCACATGCCGTCGGCATACCGGATGTCATGGATAGATGGGTACGGAGGATGTAAAAATACCATATCTGCATTGTAGAACCCGTCCGGCAGCTCGATGGCGTCATCCAAGATATCCATGGAGATGATGCCGTCCCGCAGCGGCTTTGGATTTAAGTCGATCCCTATATAGCTGACCCCCATGTCCCTGCAGACATCGTAGGTTGTCCCGGAGCCGGCGAACACCTCCGCAATGTTGCAGGCATTGTATTTGTGGATGAAATAAGCCGGGATCCACCCAGAACAGTTTCCCCGGTACCTGGAATCGCCCCATGGCCCGCGGTTTGGGAAGGACAGAACTGTATCCCTATGCTGTTCAAGTTCCTTGATAATATCTTCTTTCTTCATTTTGTTCTCCTCTCACATTCCTTATTTTTAGATTTCCATGGAAAGTATGGAAACGGGCAGACGCTGCCGTATCCCGGTTTTCGCAAAATGTCAGAGGCCTGCTGCGTATACAAAAAAGAAGCTGCCACTTTAACGATCAAAAGACCGTAAATTGACAGCTTACAAGGAGTTTGTCCTGATCAGCCAGGCTGGCATCCGTTTTGCTTCTTATTCCATTGCATTCAGTTCAGCCAACGCTTTTACGACCTGGGCTTCTACCTTCAGCCGGTCGTCGCATTTCCATACCTTCATGTGTGTCTGAATAAAGTCTTCGACATCCTCAAGCAGGATCTGGTTGAACGTATCGGTCAGGGTATTGGCATCTACGTCCTTGCCTTCTAGCCGCTTGTATGTCTGCTGTGTCCAGTCATACATATTGCCGGCATAAGCTTCATCCGCATGTCTGGGGTTCCAGTCATACAACATATAGCAGGCGATCCAGCGCCGGTACAGGATATCCGTAACATCATTCCCTTTGATAACAGCTGGTTTCTGTGATGTTTCCGATGTCTGTGAAGTCTCTGATGTTTCTGCCGATGCGATTTCAGCCGGATGGTCTGCCTGGCGTTTTGCTATGCCGCGGAAACAGATGCCCCACGCTTCATCGCCGTGTACTTCCTCATACCAGTCACACTTCCTTTCACGGTTATCCGCTGCATGCCGACACTCATCGCAGAGTAGGATCTCCTTGCCACAGTGCTGGCATTTCGCAATGTACCCTTGCGTTTCCACGTCCCAGTCAGGGAACACGTTCTCGCCTTCACAGAACGGGCAGCACTCGACTGCTTCTGTCTCCACAGGCTCTTTCTCATCCGGGATATCAGCGAACAGCTTCTGGATCTCCGGGTCATCGCTACCCAAGTTAAAAGTCCCTTCGATGTATTCTCCGTTTTTGGGGAGGGGAATGGTGGCCCGGTTATCCAGGAACTCTTCCATTGCCTCTTCCACAGTCGGGGCATCAATATCTATGAACCCCTGCATTTCCCATGTTACGCTTATTTTCATATTCTTTTTCCTCGTATAATAAGTGTATAGCCAGTAGAAATGATGGTTATGCACTTATTCTTTCTATAGATTTATAGATGATCTGAGACACCTGGGATAAACCCTTTCCATCCC
>CAJTGF010000121.1 GCA_910575585.1 Clostridiaceae bacterium | reverse complement strand
ACTAAGAAGCCAGGGAATCCCAATAGATTCCTGACGTATCCTGTTGCTCTCGAATTATTTGTGTTATACGCAATTCTGGCTGTTTTTCCATAAACAGGAAAAAATATTTCCTCAAGTGAACCATGAGGGCCGCTTCGGATACTCTCCCTCTGGAGGGAGTCCTCTGATAACGCAGCTGTTCCGAAGACAGCTCCCCGACCGAACAGACAGAAACACTTTGGAGTATCCCCATAGCGATACATGATATCATCATATGCATCTCCGTTGCCCGGACTGCTTTCAGGATATTTTTACGGCTCCGTTCGTTTTCCACCTGCTCCAGCGGGCCAGGTTCCCCCGCCTTTTGGTAATAACTTAGTTTTGGCATGTGCTTGGACCAGAAATGATAGCAGAATGCCCCTGTCTGCTGCTTCAGCTCCCGGAACGTGCATTCAATTCGGAAACGATAACTGTACAGACGGATGATGGAAAGCGGTTCCAGCCCCAGGCAGGTGCCTGCCAGGATGCTCTGGACCCCGTTTATTTCTACCAGAACAAAACGTAATTCCTGGTACAGCCTCTGCCCCCAGAGCAGGTCAACGCTGTAATACCGTATGATTTCCTGTTTCCCATAGAGTTCCATCCGCGTTTCCACAAACTGCTCTTTGCAGGTCTCGAACAGTTCTTTGAGATGGACAGCCTCCCCTTTTTTAGGGGGACGTCCCCTCCCAGGTCTTTTCGGAGCGGGCTTTTCAAAAGCCGTACAGGATTTTTTTGCTTTGGTGACAATCTCCAGACGGACACGGCCGCTGCGGTTAAGGGCATTCAGCGCCCCCAGAGCAGGAACCGTAAGGAAATACCGGTCCAATAAAAGAATGCAGTCCCCGAAGGTCTGGGCAGCGCGGTAAGCGTCCCCAATCATCTTGAGCACATGGGACGCATGAGAAACAGAAGCCCCTTTCCAGCTGTGAGCAGCCTGGAGACCGTCGTGAAGGCGGATGCTTAAAGGAATACAGGCCCAGTTACCCGGATTTCCGGCCAGAATGCCAAGGCCGCCAAACATATGTCCGTGGATATAGTCTGGTTTCGCGGAATTTTCGGATTCCTGAAAAAGTTTCTTAACTCCAGGCATGCGCCGTCCTTCCTTTGACTGTTTGACACCATCCCCTACGAGGATATGAAAGTTCCCTTCTTTATAGAGAGGGAAGGAGCCATCCACAACACAGAACCAGCGGCGGCGGATGGCATCGAGAGACCAGGAAGAGGCTCTGAAAAAGTGGATCATGGAAAGATAGCAGTCTGGAGAGAGAGCCAGGTCCCGGATGACGGAGGTAACCCCAAGTTTATCGGAACGGAGCATAAATCCTATGGTAATGGTAACAAACCAACGGAAGGAAGCCTTGCGCGAGAAACAGGATTCAAACTGGCATAACACTTTATCAATAAAATTCAGCATAATGGTATGGTAAACCACCGAAAAGTATGGTAAACTCATACACAGAATAACTCTTCTGGTGGTTTGTATCTTTCTTAAGTGTAGGAACTTAAAGATACCACAAATCCATACGGAAGGGTTATTTTTTTACAAAAAACTTTTTACTCACAAGTAAAGACAGTGGAACAATAAAAATTTTCGGAAAAGAATTAGCTGATACGGATACTGAACTAAAAGAAAAAATAGGTGTGGTATATGACGGTGACAATTTCCCGGCATATTGGACAGCAGAGCAATTATCTGATGTTATGCAAGGTCTTTACACAAACTGGGATAACGAATTGTTTAAAAAATATTTGAATGATTTTAGATTGCTGCCAAACCAAAAAATCAAATCCTATTCCAGAGGTATGACTATGAAATTGGCTGTTGCCGCAGCGTTGTCACATTACCCACAATTGTTGATTTTAGACGAGGCCACAAGCGGATTAGACCCCATTATGCGTGATGATATGCTGGATGTATTCCTTGAATTTGTGCAGGATGAAAATCACTCTATTCTTTTATCTTCTCATATCACAAGCGATTTGGAAAAGATTGCTGATTATATTACTTTCATTCATAATGGCAAACTTATAATGGCTGCGTCAAAAAATGATCTGGTATATAATTTTGCTGTTATGCGCTGTAAAGAAAGCCAATTTCTTGAATTAGATCCAGGCGATATACTTGCCTATCGAAAAAGAGATTATCAAATTGATGTATTAGTATCCAACGGAAAAGAAATACAGCGCAAATACCGAAATGCTGTTGTAGATCATGTTTCAATTGATGAAATTATGCTATTACTTGTAAAGGGGGAGCGTGTATGAAAGGATTACTTAAAAATAATTTTTATGCTGTACGTTCAAGCGCAAAGGTTTTTTCGATTTTTATGTTTTTATTAGGTGCTTTTGTTATTGTCGTTGTCAGCCAACAGCTTTTGCTTTTCTATATGCTGTTAGGAATGATTGGATTTTCAATGAATGCAATCGCAAGTATGGGAAAAGAATATATTTCAAAGTGGGGAAAATACAAACTTACCACACCAGTGAAAAGAGCAGACATTGTAAAAAGCTATTTTATAAATCAGCTTATATGGTTAATTGTTGGAATAATTTTTGCCGGAATAGGAATGGGGTTATCATGGCTCTTACATGGCTGTCCATTTGGCCAAAGTATTGACGCTTTGATGATGTTTTCAACAGGGATTAGTATAAGCCTTTTTGCAGGAGCAATTTTCTTTCCACTTTTTTATTTGGGCGGTGAGGAAAGAACTGGCGTATTCTTAGCAATTAGTCTTTTGTGTGCAGTAGGTATTACTATGGGAATAATTACCTTTGCTAATATTGTTGTGGTTTCAGATATGACTATATGGAAGACCATATCTAAAGCAACAATCTCGCTTGTCTGTTCATCATCGGCTTTTGCTCTATCCTATCCTTTAACAGTTGCTATCTTTAGGAGGAAAGAATATTGATTGCGGTAAGTAGAAAGGCAAATTTAAGCGAATGGATATTGTGCCCCATATGTGGAAATAAAACTCGGTTGAAAATCCGGGCTGACACAGAGTTAAAAAATTTCCCTTTATTTTGTCCCAAGTGTAAACAAGAAAGTCTGATTAATGCGAAACAACTAAATATCTCCCTTATTAAAGAGCCAGACGCATAGACGCAGAGCCGATAATCCGCAAATGACAAATGTGGTTATCGGCTCTTTCTTTTTGGACGCTATTGTGATGGGTTATATAGTTGCCTATGTAATGTTTGCTACCACGGGAATAGCTTATCTTTATCAGAAAAGAGGCTATTGCAATTAGTAACCGTCACACAAAAGCTTAATTTGGGGGTTCCCTGTTGTCTATTAACGAATTAGCTACGTCTATAATCACTTTGCGATCTCGCACATCGCAAGCATAAAATAGACGAATAAGATGATCTAATTGTGGATCGTCAATATCTTGTTCCGGGTAAAAAATGAAATTAGCTGACAGACCCAGCCCACGAAGCAAGTCATTCAGAACAGGTATTTTAGGAACGCTGCCTTCATTTTCAATAGCAACAATGTATCGTTCGCTAACACCTGAACGCTCCGAAAGCTGTTCCCGTGTATATCCTCTGCTTTCACGGGCTGATTTCATACGTTCCCCCAATTTATTGGTAATGTTTACCGAGAAAATTTTACGTTTATTTTTTGCCACCAACAGTTCACCTCCCGGCTATAATTCTACATTTTCCGCAGAAACTGCGAAATGAAGTATTAACGGTAAAATATTACCATTGATGACGGAATACCCCGACACCCGTTATTTTAAAAAAACGGATTGGGTGGCGGGGATATTGTTATGCCAGCATAAGCCTTTTCCTTCAATCTGTTAAGGAGGGCCTATGCTTTTTCTATCAGGGGGCTTTCGTGCCCCCTATATATAGGCAAAGTATTTGATTATACAATTCAAAAATGGAAATTTACCGCAATAGCATACCGCTGTCAGTTGCATGAACTGACAGCGGTATTTTATTGCCGTAATTTTTACTTTCTCCAATGTCGCTCACCTCCGTTTTGGTTTGTTCCCTATCAATTAAAAACCAGAATGGAGAAAGCGATGATGATTGACAAACTACAAAATTTTTACTCGTACTACCCCCATGGTTGCAATATTGATGTAACTGAAGATTATTGGATTGCGATTTTAAAAGAAGAAGATCGCTTGATAGACAACTCTGACCGGAAGTACCGGTATCACTGTAAATCCCTGGAAAGTATGAGTGAGGAACTGGCCTTTCAGAAACGGTACATAAGCACGGAAGAAGATTTTACCATACTGTGTGATGTCCAGGACTTTACCTGCCTGGTTCAGAATGAGGAATTAGCGGCTGGATTACGCCGCCTTACCGACCGCCAGCGGCAGGCCATACGGCTCCGCTTCTGGGAGGGATATCAATGCCGGGAGATTGCGGCCATGTTTGGTTGTAGTCCGGCGGCGGTCACAAATTTAATGCAACGGGCCTTTAAACAGCTCCGCACTTACCTGATCAGATAGACGTATGTTTTACGGCGGCAGCGCCTGGATATGGATTGTTGCCGCCTTTCCTAATCTCGCAAAAAATTTCAAAAAATTTTCTGACCCCGTTAATTTTTGCCCTCTGGTATCTCCGATTATTGAGGGGACAAGCCCTCAAGAAAAATATCGGAGGTTTTTGTATATGGAAAAATTAGTTCGTGTCATTAAGTTGCGTCCCGGTGAATCCGTTCTCATCATAGCGGAGGAACACCCTGCTCCCTGCCCATATGGTGGCTTCTGCACAGCACCGAAACATGAAAATGAGTTTTCCCAATCCAAAGGAATCCTGGTTCATATTGACGGCGCTGCCTAAGGAGGGGATTTATGTTTCATGTTACAATCCTTGACACAATGGGGACTCCCATAGTGGTAGAGGTATCCCATGAAGTTTTCCAGGTATTTGTGGAGTATGAGCGAGAAATGGAACGCCAGCGGAAAGCGGATTCCCGCCACCGTGACTGTCGCCCCTGGGATACCTGCCTGCTTTTTGAAGTGTCCACAGAGCCGCTGGAACAGACCTATGAGCGCACAAGAATCCTAAAAGAAATCCGGGACACCCTGGAAGAATTCAGTCCTAAGCAGCGACGGCGTTTCCTCCTCCATTTCGCCTATGGCTATACTTACATGGAGATTGCAAAAATGGAAGGCAGCAATAAATCCACGGTCATGCGTTCCGCCAAAGCCGCACTGAAAAAAATCCAGAAAAAGCTGGCGGCCTGATAACAACTTTTGCCCGGTTTCTGTCCTTAATAATGAAAGGGAAAAGCCCCTTTTTCGCTTTGTACTTTGACAAATAACGGGCAGCCGTTCATATCAGTATCCAGGATTTCCAAATGCTGTGTAACAGCACCGCAAGCACAAGCGCCAAGACCCCCTGCGGACGGCCAGAGCGTCCGTTAACACGATTACATCAAAGGGCCAGAGCGACAACTTTGTGGCTTGATGACCAGCCCCGGCAGGCTGGAAAGCGCCATGACCACCAGCAGGAGGAACCGTGCCTCTCACCGAAACTTACTGCGAATATGGTGTACCCACCTATCGGCGGTATGCGGCGGTTCGGCAGCCACACGGCTGACAGCCACGAATCGGCCTGGATATTCCCAGTATCGGGGGCGAGCCGATGGACAGTCCCGCTGTTCCAGATAATACGATACAAAAAATAAGAACAATGAAGCACTGCGCTGATTATTCCGGCACAGCATTTCCTCTTGCCATAGAAAGGTGTGATGATATGGCGGACAACAAGACCGCAGCCGTCATGGAAAGGAAAGTTAAGGGCACAACCTATGTTGTATCCTCTTTTTTCAATACAGCCGCCAAAGAAACTATTTTTGATAAATTACAGCATATCGCTGAACGTGATGTTGACGTTGCGGCCTCAAAAAGAAAATATTAGTACTTTAAATTGATAAAGTGCTTCACAAGACGGATGGGATACGGTATAATAGAACCACGAACCCGTGTCTTTTAAAGTTCGTCGGAATGGAGGTTATGATGTTACAGACGACGATAAAAGATACAAACAGAACTGCTTTCGATACCCTGTATTCTATCCGCAACGTATTGGCCCCGGAAGCCATGACTGCCTTGTACTGCCGGTTATCCGTAGACGACGCCAACGAGGGGGACAGCAACAGCATTCAAAACAAAAAAAAAATTGTCCTCAACTACGCAAAGGAAAATGGTTATGTTAATACCCGGTTTTTCGTGGACGATGGTTATTCTGGTTCATGTTTTGATCGTCCCAGCTTTAAGAAAATGATTGAAGGCATAAAATCCGGTGAAATCAAGCGGGTAATCATTAAGGATATGTCAAGATTCGGACGTGACTATCTTCAGGTGGGAATGTATACAGAGATTATGTTTGCCGAGTATGACATTCACTTTGTCGCTGTCAATGACGGGGTAGATTCCCAGAAGGGCGAAAATGACCTTACTCCCTTCCGCAACTTATTTAACGAATGGTATGCCCGTGACTGTTCCAAGAAGCAGAGGGCTGTCAAACGAATGAAGGGAATGTCAGGTGAACGGATTTCCTCCCACGCCCCATACGGTTACATCAAGGGCGAGGACGGAAAACTCCTGGTCGATGAAGAAACGGCCCCAGTGGTAAAACTGATTTTTGACTTGCGTGTGGAAGGGCTGGGGGTTGGACGGATCGCCAGCGAACTGACCCGCAGGAACATTCCCACTCCCGGAACCATTGAATACCGGAGGACGGGAAAAACCCATAGGTATCTCCCTCATGCGGAATGTGTGTGGAGCGCGGCGACAATCACTATGCTTTTAAAACACAAGGAGTACTTGGGACATACAGTAAATTTTAAAACTTACTCCAAGTCCTACAAATTCAGAAAACGATACCCCACCCCGGAAGAGCAGCAAATGGTTTTCAAAGACACCCACGAGGCGATCATCACCGAGGAAGTATGGGAAACCGTCCAGCGGTTAGCACAACACCGGAGGCGGCGTACCAATGACCATGACCCCGGACTTTTCTCCGGTATGCTCTACTGTGCGGACTGCGGCTCGCCCCTGCACTTCTCAACCGGGAGTAATACTTCCGGCAAAGATCCCCGGTACATTTGCGGAAGTTATCGGAAACGAAGTGCCGAGAAGTGCTGTACCGCCCACTATATCCGCCAGCCCGTGCTGGAAGAACTGGTTCTTGAAAACCTGCGGCAGATCGTAAAACTTGCCACGGAGCAGGAGCAGGAATTTGTCAAGCTCATTATGAACCGGACGCTTTCCAAACAGCAGGAAGATGTCAAGACCTTGCAGAAAGAACTGGCGGCTAAGGAACACCGGATCGTGGAACTGGACGGGATCATCAAAAAGCTGTATGAAGATAATTTTTCCGGGAAACTGTCAGACGAGCGCTACATAATCTTTTCCAGAGATTACGAAAATGAACAGCATACCCTGAAAGCGGAGGCCCTGGACATAAAGAGCCAGATCGCAGAGCAGGATTCCAAAGTGGTCAATATCAACAGCTTTGTGGAACTTGCCAGGAAATATACTTCCTTTGAAAAACTGACCCCCGGAATGCTTCACGAACTGGTTGAAAAGATCATTGTCCACGAAGGCGATAAAAGCAGCGGCCACCGCATACAAAAAATCGAAATCTATTATTCTTTCGTTGGCGACCTGGAGAGTTCTCATGTGGTCGCCCAACGAACTCGAAAAACACCGGCAGCGTGACATATTTCTTTATTTCGCACTGCCAGTCTTTTAAATCTAAAAAGGTTCGCTAAGAATATTCCCCTAAAGTAACGCAAAAGCACTTTCGACAGGCTACGCTCTATCAAAAGTGCCTTTGCGCCCTGCCGGGGGCAAGCTGTCCGTTGGACAGCATACCGTCCTTACGGACGGGGCGGCTTTTCGCCGCCTTGATACCGCCGCTTTCCGGCTTTCTCCCAACACCGCAACATTGCAATGTCTATAATTTTTGCAACCTTGCAATCTTCAAGACCGCAATTCCAAGACTGCAAAATTCTAATACCCTGCATTGTTGCGCTGTTGCCTTGCCTGTCCGTCACTGTCTGATTTTATCCAGTTCCCAATACCATGTATTGTTTATCCGCTTCGCCCGGACACCTAACTCTTTCTTTGCATTTTCCAGTGTCCGCTTTGATATTCCCTGTTCGTCAGCTAGATTGAAAATCTCATTGCTCTGCATGGCATTATTTGTTTCTGCCAGTTCCCTAACCCGGATAAACCGGAAAAGATTTTGCAATTCCTCCACATTTCAAGTACAATAAAGAAAAACGTTGGAGGATGTGTTCATGTTACTTACGGATAAATACGCTGACAAA
>CAJTGF010000120.1 GCA_910575585.1 Clostridiaceae bacterium | reverse complement strand
TGTTCATGAGATTATTATGCAATAAATGTGGACGGAAAGCAATACCCCCTCAAAGATTGAGGGGGCAGGGGGAGCTGATGTGCCGAAGGCACTTATTTATACAGTTATCCGCATAAGCAGTATCCATACTTTCTTTGAAACAGAATAAGGCAAAGAGAAAGGAGAAAATATGAAACGAAGAAAATGGGTACTGCAGAACCATGCGCAGGACGCAGACTGGACGGTCCTGGAGCAGCTGATCCACCAAGATGAAATACTCCAGCTGTCAACAGTCGAACATACGGACAGTGCGGAAACGTTTGGTGGGGACTATATCCCTGTCGGCGATATCCCGTTCGTTGCGGGATGGCTCTGGAAAAACTGCGGGAAAAAGATGGAACCCATCGAGGTCCCAGAATGCCTGCGTAAACCGGAATACCTGAAGCGGAAGTACTATTTTACCGACAAAAGGAATCTTCCGTTCCGAAGCAGGCAGAAGTATTTTGTCAAGAATATCAGCGAGCTGAAGGTGTTCAACTCCGCCCTGTATGACGGAGCGATTCCGGGGTGGAATACACTGCCGGAAGGGAAATATCTGGTCTCGGAATGGATCAACATCCTGTCCGAGTTCCGGATCTTTGTACTGCATGACCGGGTGATCTCGATCCAGCCGTACCTGGGGATGCCGCTCATGTTCCCAAATGCCAACAAGATCCGGAAGATGATCAGGGAATATTCTGACGATCCCAAAAGGCCCGGGGCCTACACGATGGACATCGCCGTGAGCAAGGATAGGAACGACGTTGTCCAAACCGTGCTCCTGGAGGTCCATCCGTTTGTCAGCTGCGGCCTATACGGATGCTGCAATTCCCGGTTACCGGATATGCTGGAGGAAGGCATCCGGTATTATACCGGGCAGTAAGGAATGTAACCAAACATATCAACCAAATTAAAAAAGAAAAAGGTGAAAAAAAAATCATGAGAGGATATCTGATCGAAATAGCATATGACCCGGAGGACGTTGGGGCATTGAACGCGAATGATTTTATTGGTACCAGGGATGGGCAGGCATTCGCGGAATGGTATGAGGATAGAGATGAGCAGGAATACTCCAGGGTATTCCAGGATAAATTTTCCAAGTATGGAGCAATCTTTGGCGAAGAAAAGGGTATCCATTATGTGTCCTTTACCGAAGAGGCTAAGAAGGCCGTATTTGCAGACCGTTATGAGCAGTTTATGAAAAAAGTGGGCGGCATGACGCTTGAAAAGTTTGCGTCTGAACAGATCGATGAATATGAACGCCTGATTGAAGACGTTTATGATGATGCTGTGTATCTGACAAATGAGAAGTATGCGGTTCCGATGGACAAGTTTATCCGTATGGCGGAACCAGGAGAGAGGTATTATATCGGGAACATTCTCCTGATGCGCTAAAACGCACATGAACTGGCAGAAGGGTGTTCCCCGTGAACATCCCCTGCCTAACCCTATACTGATATCCCCAAAAGGCATAATACAGCCAGAAAGGAACATGATGAAACGAAAGAAGTTTGAAAACATAGATATACTGGCTTCCCTGGAAGCTATCATGAAACAGAATACCGCTTATTTCCAGGAAGACCTCGAATGTGATAGGAAAATAATCCTGGAACGGGCAGGAAGCAGTAACACAGACGATAAGACACTTTTGTGGCTGTCACGCGATACAGGGACGGAATGCCTGCGGGAGCGCGACGTTTTTATCAAGGGGACAGTCGGCCACGAGATATGGTGTTATTACGCAGAATCCGGCTGCGGCCACTTCCTTGCCTATGCCGTGGAACTTCACGGGATACAGGACGGGAGGGCCATAGGTAATCTGTATGAACTGGACTATGCAAAACATTATGGGCGGGTGAAAAGCGGAGCGGTCAGCTCACAAAAGACCGTGCTTGTTTACGAGCATGGGATAAAAGATATGCCCTCCGTTCCTTATGTTGACGGCGACCCCGATCCCAAACTTGGCAAGTTCAAACGTTTCGAATCGCAGCCGGATGGGCTGGAAGTCTTGGCGGCTTTGCTGCTGGAAGAAAAACGCAGAAGGAACAAGCTGGAGCCAGGGGTTCTGGAAGACCATATAACTGTGCTACATGATAGAATGATCTGGAGGGAAGCATGCCGTGTTGCGAGGGAGTTTAAAAAGATTCAGAAGCCAAACAGGCCTGGCGACAAAGGCTTTCAGGTAGAACTGTCACATACATTCTTGCCTCTTGCGTCTGCCGCAGACCTAGAACGCCTGCGTTCTGTCCTTTCATGCCCGACACTTTCTTTTATCCATGTGAATGGGCAATCTGGAAGGGTATATGTAGCCATCAGCAAGGATGATAAGCGTAGCATCAGGCTTCCAAAACGATACAAATAACAGGACAGCAGCCAAAGGAGAAAAAATTATGAAAATGGTCACAAGACCATCCCAGATGAGAAAGCCCCTGTCATGGAACCCGATCTGTGAGGAATGGAAAAACAACCTGCAAAAGGATGATATATGGTGGTACAAAAATGAGCCGGATGCGGACAACCCCCGTGACCTTGAACAGATGAAAAAGATGTTCCTGTTAAAGGATCGCCTTTTATCTTTCGGCGGTGAACTGGCTTGTTTGGCTTTCTATGAAAAGGATTATGATGCGATCATGGAACGGGGCCAGTTCTGGTATGGCGAACATATCAGGTTCAAAAAAGGACTCCCGTCCCAGTGCCATTTCAACAGCGCAAGGATGTGGGATGTAAACCGGGGCAAATGCCAAATTGCGACAGGATATGCGCTTTCTGATGACGGATGCTGGAGACAGCACAGCTGGGTCGTGCAGCCCTTAGCAACGAAATATAGGTTATGGGAAACAACCGAGTCAAGGATCGCATATTTCGGGTTCGTTATGACGGATGAAGAGTGCGAACGGTTTCTGAATGAAAATGAATGAAAACAATGCGCAGACAATACATAGCGGGAGAGATGCTTAAAAACCATCAGATGGCTCCTTGTCGTCAGATGGAAATTATGGTAAGATAGGTATAGAAGTTCTTCTGCCACAGCATGATATGGAAGGAATATAAATGGCAATGCCGATGGAAACACCAGAACAGAAAAAAGCAAGACAGCATCAGGAAGATCTGCAGCGCCTTCAGAAGTTTCGTCCGATTGATGACACGTTTATGCGTGGGCTTCTGAAAGATGATATCCCGCTGGCAGAAATGATTTTAAGGATCATTATCGAAAAGCCGGATCTTATATTGACATCATGCGAAACACAAGCGGACATGAAGCGGGTTACGGGCGCAAGATCAGGCGCATCAACGAAACGTTGAATGAACCGTTTGAGGATGGGACATATATCTTGTATGTGAATGGAGAATACGATGGTGATTCTGACATTGGTAAGTTGATGCACGACTTCCGGTGTGCAGACGCTGACCAAATGCATTTCGAACAGCTTGCGGATAAAATGCGGTATCTCAAGCAAACCCAGAAAGGAGTTGCTATGTGCGCGATCATGGAAGATTTAAGGAATGAAAGCCGCATTGAAGGAATGGTCATTATCTTGATGGACATGGTAAAAGAAGGCACATTGACTATACAAGAAGCTGCGGCAAAAGTCAATATGACTGAAATGGATTTTATCAAGGAGGCAAAAGCGCTTGGTAAACTGTAGTGATCAAAATTCTTGCTGAAGCTGTCAAGGAAGACAAATATACTGTACAGGAAGCAGCGGCTAAGGCTGATATGTCCGAAGAAACTTTCATTGGAGAAGTTCAGAAATTAGGTAAATGATAGCTGGTATCCTCAAAAATCTTATATTTTTCTATCAAGGCCCTGTGTTCATACATAGGGTCTTTTTTACGTCCAGGAAACGAAAAAAACCCATTGCCAACTTCCTCTGTTTCCATACTTTTTATGCATCAAAAAAAAGAAATCAGAGAGGAGAAAAAACAAATGCACAAAAGCAGAAAAATGTCACTGAAAAAAGAAACTGCTTCTGGTTGTAGGGAGGGCGGCAAGCAGAAAAACTACGCTGGTCAAGGCAGTCTGCAGGCGGACCGGTATCAAGATGGATCATATCTTCATCACGAACGAGCAGGCTGACCAGCTCCTTGCCGACAAGGATAACATGGTTGCCTACACAAAGATCGGAAAATACCGCTATTTTATAACCGTAGAGATGTTAGAAACGTCCGACATCTGGGTTCTCGACCCGAATGGTATCGATTACATGCTGCAGAAGTATAACGGCAGATATGACCTGGCCATCATCTATGTGAGCACCAGCCGGGAGACAGGCATGTCCAGGGCAATAGCATGCGGACAGGACGAGGCGGACTATAACGACCGGTATGAGGCGGAAGACGGGCAGTTCTCGGCCTTCGAGGACGAGATGCCTTGGAAGTACCATATCCTGAACTTGGGCACCATCGAGGAAGATGCGGATAAGCTGGAATACATCATCCGCAAGGAGCACAGACTCCGTGAAGTTGAGAGGATCCCGATCAAATATACGAACCCGAACCTGATCCCGTTTGAAGCGATTGAGGAGGATAAATCTGACTGTATCGATTTAAGGGCTGCGGAGGACGTAAAAATGAAGGCGGGGGATTACCGCCAGATCTCCCTTGGCGTATGCATGAAGCTGCCGTATGGGTATGAGGCGCATATCGTGCCGCAGAGTTCTATGTTTGAGAATTTCGGGATCATCCAGACAGACGGGCAGGCGGTCATCGACAATGCCTACAGCAGTGACAACGATATCCGGAAATATGCTGCTTATGCCCTTCGGGATACCGAGATCCACGTCAATGACCGGATCGCCCGGTTCCGTATTATGAAAAAAAACAACCAATCATGCGGTTTGAAACCGTCAGCCATATGGGCAAGGAGGATCGCGGCGGCTTTAGAAGCACAGGAAAGGCCTGATACATAGGCTTTTCACTGGAAAGAATAGAGCGGCCAGAATCAATGCAGCTGGTTGATCTTCAAAAGATATCAAAGAAAGAGGTAAAAAAATGGATCAATGTGCTATGGAAGAAATCCTGGAAACAAAAATACCCTTCAGACAGCTTGCCAATCATGTCAATATTGGGATCATAGAATTTTATTCCGTAGGCAATATCAGTATAGGGGCGAGCCAGGAAATTTTGGATGATGAATCTGTGATTATCCTGAACTTGTTTTGCGGCGATCATTATTGCAATATCTGCGGCGAATTGAAAGAAGTCGATGGGTGGAAGATACCGGATGATATGCTTAATGAGATCACAGAAACGTGGAATAACCTTTTTATGAAAACAATCCAATCAGAAGAGGATGATATGAAAGATCTGAATCTCAGGAGTGCGAAAGACTATGTGCTTCTTGATGAGAATGGATATGCAGTGTTGAATCGGGATGGAGAAATGGTGACATTATACGAGCCATAAAAAAGATCTTTCCATGCAGCTGGCGTAGCCATACTTCCTGTGAAACCTGAAAAGATACCAGAGTATACGAGGAGGAAAAAAGATGATGAATGCAGTGAAGCTCAATATGCATGGATGCATGCAGGAAGGCTGCGAAAGACAGAATGCCCAAAATAGAACTGCGGCAGCGCCGGAAAAAAGGCTGAAAGTCATGCTGGGAAACCTGATCGGTTTCTTCATCGAACAGCATGCAGACCGGTATAACACGCATGAAGAATTCGTGGAAAACCTTTACGGCGAGATCGGCACAGATGAGGCGGAACTCAAAGCCCTTGGTATCGATCTATCCAAGGAAGACTGGGAGGAAAAACTCTCGCAGGATATCGATGTACCCCAGCCATTCGGCCTGCGACGCATGGAATGCCTCTTAAGAGGGGTTGTGAACTATGAGGTTTCCCAGTACGAAAGCGGGGAGGGGACGAAACTGGCGGCACAGAACCTACGTGAGATGGGGTTCTCCACGGAAGAAATGTCGTTCTTCGGGTTCCCGGAAACTGCGCAGTAAGCGAGGAAATTTGCTTGAAAGCGCAACACAGGCCGGCGGGATGCACGGCAGAAAGGACAAAAAACATGAAAAAGAGAATCATGTCAATCGTGGCCGCAGCGATGCTGGCAGAAGCCTTATCGGGATGCAGTAATAAGACCCTGATCAATACTACATATACGTTCGACCGTGCGATCATCCAGATCGCCGACGGGACGATTGTCGATACCCGGATCAAGACAGCAAGTTTGGGATTGACAGCCGCGGGATGGAAGTACTAGAGCTGGCATATTCCAGGCATGAAGAGGAGATGAAAAGGGAGAAAGAGAGGAAGCAGGCAGCCATGGATAGGGCGCACCAGTAGGCTAAAAAGGGATATCTTGAGATGGACGTGACCGTTAAGACCTATGCCGGGAACGTCACGGCCAAACAGGACAGCTTTATCCAGTCGCTCGTCAACCAGGCGTCCGGCCTTGGGTACCTGTTCTGCGGGGCCATATGCGGCAGCTGCGGTTCCCGGACGGAAGCCTCGCTCATGATCGAAATGCTCCTATACCTGATCAGATGGCCTAACAGAAAAGATGACGTCCTTATCTTTGATACCACCGGCATCCTCCGGGAGATCAGACGCATAGCAGGATGCCGGACTGGAAGCAGCCAGAAGCTGAAGCTTATTTTTGCCGCATAGGCGGACAGCGATAGGAAGCGGTAAGGGGGGCGGCAGGAGCCGGTGCAGGTACGGCTTTATGACATGTCCGGGCAAAAAAATATCCGGCAGACCAGGAGGCCTCCCACATAGGGAGGTCTTTTCCTATGTTCCCGGAGTTCCGACATTTCCATATTATTACCGTAAAGGAAGAAACGGCACCAGAGGAGGGATGGATAAAACAATGAGCCAAAAAGAAACAGTAAGGTTCCAGTCCGGCGAAACGTATGAGAGCGTTGACTGGTTCACCGGAGGGATGGGCTTTTATACGGTCACCGGAAGGGACGTGGATACCCTGACGCTTAAGGAGGCCCACGACGAGATAGACGGCTTCCATACATGTAAGGGAACGAGCGATTATGTGATCCATGAAGAGGATGGGCGAGAATACATTGTGATGGGTTCCTACCTTGGCTGTGAGGATAGGATCTACGCTGGCGAATAGGATCCCTGCCAAGCAGCACATAGTTGGTACAGAAATAAGAATATTTACTCAAAAAAAGGAGGAAGACGGGATGTTTAAGAAAGAGATCGACAAGAACAACAGGGAAGAGATGGTGGCTTTTCTGAAGAACCACTACCGCTATTTCACCATGCGCAGTTGGAATAGGAGCACTTCCTATGCCAATAACATGAAGATCTATAACCTGCATCTGCCGTTTGAGACCAAGGACAAGCTGTATGATATGCTTGAAGTCGATGACGTATGGTTCCAGCTTGGGATACTGAAAGAGGAATTCGCCATGGCGCACGGATACCAGTGGCAGGTCGGATGGAACGGGCGGAGCAGCGGCTACCTTGTGCTGTATTCCGGAGGCAGGAAGAAGCTGGACTACAAGTCCCGATGCATCAGCTGCGGCCAGCTCAACTATAAGACGACAGAGGAGAGCGGATGCAGATGCGGACGCTGCGGGAAGGATACGCGGGTAAACCTGACATCGCCAGTCTACCAGTCCTATACTACTGGCAAATCCATTGATCAAGATGAGGATTTCGAAGACTGGAGCCTGGAGGAGCTGCAGGAACGCGTGGACGTGGTCATGGACTTTGACCAACTCTGCGATGACATCGTGGCGGAGGCAGCCTATATGGCTGAAAAATACGACGTGGAAGAGGAAACATACTACGTCGAGAAGACGAGGAAGGTGCTGGCCGAATGCAAGTCGGCATAGGTTCCACAAAAAACAGCAAGATCATGATCCATGTAAGGACAGGCGGCATACACCGTCTGTCTTTTTTGTGTCGGAGGCTACTCTCTTGTATCTCTGGAAAGGTGAGCCATGCAGATTTCAGCCATGTCCAGCAGATAGCCTTTTTTACGGGTGTTCCCCGGTGATACCACAGCGGATAGTCTTTTTTCTGCCCTGTTTCTGGGAAGTCCTGCTGTGCAGCAGGATATGTGCAAAAAAGCTATCTGCCAGACCCCGGATGCCGCCAGGGCCTGACAACCAACGCCAGGATCCCAGCCCCGTTTCCATACTTAAAGAAAAATAGGTGTTTTGTCATAAGCAGCCGTTTTTCAAATATCACGGAACAGTACGGCAGCCCCCAGGAGTTCTTGGACAAGCTGGAAAAAATCAACGGCAAGATGGAGGCGTACTACAAGGGGATGGATGATTTTAAAGAGGGAAGTTTTGCCGGGAGGATCCAGAAAGCTCTTGGCAGGGATCCGTTCACCAGGATGGAGGCATATAAACAGGCGTGGCGTGAAACGACCGGGCAGCTGCACCCGTTCATCAGTGATAAGGACGGGAATCGCTCCTATCTTTCCTCCTTCCTCGAAGAATAACTTCTCGGAATCTTCAGCCCTTATTTCATGGGGCTTTTAGAACCTATTTTTCAAAAATCACCCACTTTTTTCTCTAAAACACTTGACAAACCAGTCAAAAAATGCGGCGCTTCGCGCCCTTG
>CAJTGF010000119.1 GCA_910575585.1 Clostridiaceae bacterium | reverse complement strand
TATGTTCACTCATCTACACATCTCCTTTCCGCTTATATTATATCACCTTCTAGTTATCTGGAAAAGTTTGTTACGCCCCAAGGGGCGGGGAATTATACCCGCTCTCATTAAATACTGTCCTGCTCTTTTCCAAAAGAATTTTTTGACGTGTTTCCCTCTCAAATTCCAAAAAAGGCCTGTTGATTCTTTCAAACCAATTCTTATATGCATGCGGATTACTCGTAAGCCAATGGTATGACTCTCCTTGTTTATTAGTAAGAGCCACCGCTAAATCTGCATCATCACTACATAAATTTTTACCTTTTAATTCCTGGATTATTTCTTCTGATTCCGGAACTGCTGGTACAATGTCAATATTAAACCCTACGCCATTAACTTCTGCATACTTGATAGTCCAGCATTTATCCCACTCTATTTGCTCCAATCGTTCTTTATAAACCTCAGAATTGCACAACGTTTCTTTCACAATATTCTTTACATAACGCGCAGTTGTTAACTCCTTATCTTCATTAAGGCAACAAATGAAATCCAAATCATAATCTACTTCTTTTGACTCTCTATATGGACGGACAACAGTCCCAAGGCTAAAAGAACCCTGCGGAAAAATCTCACATTCTAACCCCTGCTCCTGAAGATATGTACCTACTGCCATATATTTCTCCGTTGCATTTTCATACATTGTTGGAGTTATATCCAATCCTTTAATTAATTTTAAAATATCTCGTTCTCTTACATTCCTATTATTCATCTACTATTCCTTTCTGAATTTTATTTAAAATGATTATATACAATACTCAGCCAGTCTCCTTCCGTCCGCTTTGTGATGTGTATCAGTGTAGTAAAAAGTGTTGTCAGGTTATTTGTCAGCGCGGGGCGGAGCATCTGGCTGAGCTTGGTATATAGTCATTTTATTTAATATCTATAATTAAACAAAAATGACCTATTTGTAATAAATCGAACTTTTGTTTAGGCTTGCAAACAGGATTAATAGATGATATAGTAGATATGGAATATTGTTAATCATCTATCGGTCATTAACAATGCTTGGATTGAGTTGCCGCTCAATCCATTTTTTGTCAAATCCTGCGCCCTTATATATTATCTTTTCTTGATAATCGCCTCCTTACCGTCGCATTCACATAAAGCAATTCGTTCTTTACCAAAAAACTTTATGCAGTTCATCAAAACATCATCTACTTAGTTACCATGTGTTCGCATATCAATAATCAGCTTTCCTATATTGCTGCCTACAGAATTTTCCAACTGTACAATATCTTCACAAAATTCCTTTTCATTATTAATAGCATTATCAATGTCTTTCACTAATTCTTCTGCCTTATAAGAACTCTTATTATACCCCGGCCAAATTCTTCGAAGTTCTTGCTCAACATACCTTCTTTTTGCTGTCACTTTTGGATTTTTTAACAATTTTTCTCTATCCAATTCAAATACTCCGTCAAAATGTAACAATAGCCAAAATTCAAAACATGGGTTTGTAACATATAACCCAAATCCCATTTCTTTACACTTATCAATTACATACTGATACTGATTATTTTTTGGTGAAGAAACAAAGCTTTCTCGATCGCGATCTATAATTAAACAAATTCTATCAAATCCTTCTACATAGGTGAATCCTCCTTCTTTTATAATGTTTGAAATATCTGCAATCACATGTTGAAGATCATATTCTTCCTGTAATGCTTTTAAAATCAGATTATAACTCTTTTCTATGTCCTCTACAAATGTATCAAGCTTTTTCAAACATTTTTCTTCACAAACCCTGCACATTGTTTTCCAAATGCTTCTTGCTTGTATTCTACTAGTTGTTATTATTTTCATTTCATAAAAATAATCCATAATTCGGTTTAGCAATGTTTCATAAGAAATATGATTTGTTCTGCTTTCTTCTAAGTTTTCAATAATCCGATCCAATATCTTTTTAGGATTACTCCATCCATCCTCACTATAACTTCTAATAATCGGAATAATCTCAATCAATGGGTTAATATCAATATCTTCACGCAGGGAACTAACTGCATCAAAATATATAGATTCTGTTTCAGAGCCTTCATATACGAGGAAATACTTTCTTAGAGTTTTATCTGACGCAAATACCTTGGTCCGCTCTGCAAATGTTCTTTTTTCTCTCATTCCTATACCTCTCTGATAGGAAATACAGTATTGAAAACTGGAACACCTCCATAACGTCCTTCCAAATAAGCCTTATCAATTTTCTGATCAAATCTAGCATTGTATTCCTCCAAGGAATAAATATCGCTTTCCCCGGATTTCTTTTTATTTACAAACCAAATTTCATCACGGCGCAGCAAATCAAAATCTAATAAACGCGATTCATGAGTTGTTACAATTAATTGAATATTTTTCTCAGATGCCAATTCTAAAAATGTTTCAACAAATTTGTATGTCAAACTAGGATGCAGGCATCTATCTAATTCATCGGTAATATACGTTTTGCCTTTACCAGATAGTAACACTTCTAATAAATCTAAAAGTCTTACAGTACCATCAGATTCTTCTGACAACTCAAACAAAATATTCTTTTTCCCATGCGAAAACTTAATTGTTTTGCAAGTAATATTTTCTTCCTTGTCAATATTGAGAATGAAAAAGTCTCTATAACTTCGCATTATAATTCCTAATCCATCTACATCAATATCCGCCTTCATCTCCACCGTTTTCTTTTCAATATCTGCAAGCAAGTCCTCCTGTATCCTCTTTGGTAAATGTCCCAATATCTTCTCAACAGGGACTTCCACCATTTGGAAATCTGTAATTCCTGTTCCGAAAGCTGCTATAATTCTACAAATTTCTTCTACATTTTCTGTTTCCGCCATATAGGAGTAATCGGAAATAGGCCTGTCCGGATAATTAATATCCAAATTATTTCTTATCCATATAAAGACATCCTGAAATATGGCTGCTTGTTCAAACTGTTGGTACAAAGTCTTCTTATTCTGATTCATTATTGATAAAAATAATACACTACCATCCTCCTGTATATCTTCTGCATAAACATTCAATTTTTCTATTAACCCTTTTGCCTTTACTTCTCCGCCAAGTTCATACGTCCCTTTGTTGATATCGCGGCTAAAAATCAATTTTTCCTTATTATCTGATGTTAACTCCACTAGCCATTCTGATATAAATCGGCTTTGGTTTAAAATCACTTCAAACCCATAAGCATAGTATTTTTCATTTAATAAAATTTCTAATTCAAAATAGCTTTCCTTCTCCTTGCTTTCCGCAGCAACTTTGCAGTAATTATCAGTGTGTCCTTCTGGTAGACCTGATACTACAATTCTTCGCATAAAATCCAGTGCCTTTACTAGATTAGATTTACCAGCGGCATTTGCTCCATAAACGGCAGCAAATTTTAAAAGCTTAATCTTTCCATCATCATATACATGTTCCTTCTTACTCCTTACTTTTCCAGCAATCATAGAAAACTCTTCTGATTTTCCATCCTCCCTTTCTGAAAATGACAGGAAGTTTTTTACATTAAACCGAATAAGCAATTTATAGCGCCTCCTATATTTGGTATCTATAATATATGTGATCTTTTCACTTTTGTCAATGCAACAAATTTATTTTTTTCTGTTTTATTATATTTTAAACGGTTTTTTCACTTTTATCATTTCAAAAAACAAAAAAACTGGCTCGAATAATATATCTACCAGTCTAAAAATTCTATATTAACAATATACACAATTTCTACTGTCTTTTGTGCATACTGTTCCTTTTTCTGCCCTTTTTGGAACACGATACACACAATACACAATCAAAACCATACTCCATTTTAGGAAATCCCAGATATATCTCATCATACCCGTCAAGGCTGTCCGGCACGGAAACCAGCTCCGGTCTTGCCTTTGCCTGCAGATCCTCTTTTGCCTGTTGGATACAGGTGTTATAGTCCGCAGCATAAGGAATCTTCTGCTCGATTTTAAATAAATCCGCGCCTGTCAGTTCAGAGATTACCTTTGCCACCTTTTCCGTATTGCCTACCGTAACATAGCGATAACCCCCGCTGAAATAGTTTTCATCCGCCCTTGAATAAAACGCTGCTAATTTTGCCATGACATATTTCTCCTTCCACTATTTTCTACATACTGTCTTCCAGCCTTTTTGTTCTTTGCACCATATGAGGTTACATTTGAAATGCCTCCGCCACCAGCTTCAGATTCTCCACAATAGGTAAATGCTGCGGGCAGTGGTCCTCGCACTGTTTACACCCGATACAGTCCTGCGGTTTCCCGTGGGTTGCCGTCAGATTTCCGTATGTAGTGGCAAGCCCTGCCAACAGTCCAAACTGCTTCTGGTTATTATACAGGGAAAAATATTCCGGGATGGCGATCTTCTTCGGACAGCCGGAAGTACAATAGCGGCAGGCAGTACACGGAATGGCTATGCTGTCATTGATGATTTGAACGGTCTTTGCTATAGTCTCCCTCTCTCCTTCCGTCAAAGGCTGGAAATCCTTCATATAGCTGATATTGTCCTCCACCTGATCCAGAGAGGCTGCAAAACGGATCCCCCAGGAAGCGTTCCCTGCATCCGGATCGGCTTCTTTCAGGATATTTGCGGCAGCTTCCGGCAGACGCACCAGAGCGCCGCCTTTTAGCGGCTCCATAACCGTTACCTGCACGCCATGCTTTACGCCGACTTCATAGCATTTACGAGACTGTACGCTTTCATTCTCCCAGTCTATGTAATTGAGCTGCAGCTGCACCAGTTCTGTTTCCGGGTGGTCAGTCAGAATACGATCCAGCATATCTGCATCATCATGCCACGAGAAACCGATGTGCCGGATCTTTCCTTCTGCCTTCTTTTGTACCATAAACTCAAAACCCTTCTGTTCCTGTACCGTCCCATATACAGACCGCCCCATGGCATGAAGGAAATAATAGTCAAAGTAATCTACCTGACACCGCTCAAGCTGCTCATTGAATATCCTCTTCGCCAAAAGCTTTCTCGCTGTTTCCGCCATGATAGACATAGGCCGTATCAAAGTAAGTAAATCCCGCCTCCATATATCTGTCTATCATGGCTCTTGTCTTTTCCATGTCCACACTCGACCAGTCCTCCGGATTCGACTGCGGCAGGCGCATCAGTCCAAAACCTAATTTCTTCATTTCCATATACACTCCTTTCTATTATCTGTTAAATCCTCTGTGTCCATATACCCTGCATTTATTCAACGCTTCTTCCAGCGAATGGAATTCTTCTTCTGTCAGTTCCACTTTGGAAGCATCCAGATTTTCAATAATACGCTCCTTATTCTTGGAGCCTGGAATGGGAACCACATTTGGATATTTATGCAGCATCCATACCAGTGAGATCTGCGCACTGGTGGCATGCTTCATTTCCGCGTATTCTCTCAGAAGGTCAATGATGGGCTGGTTTCCGGCTATATTGGCCTTGGAAAGCTGCGGCACCCAGTTCCTGACGTCATCATTGTGTTCAAATTTTGTTTCCGTTGTGATCTTTCCTGATAAAAGCCCGCTGGCTATGGGAGAAAAGGGAACCACCCCAATGCCATGCTCCATACAGTAGGGAATCACTGCTTTCTCCATATCCCGCTCCACCATGGAATAGATATTCTGGATCGCGCTTAACGGGGTGACGTTCTGCGCCCTGTCAATAATGTCCACATCTACCTGTGATAATCCCCATCCCCGGATCAGACCATCTTCTATCAGCAGGCCCATTGCTTCAGCAACATCTTCTATCCTTACGCCGCCGCTTGTTCTGTGAAGGTAATAGAGATCAACCATATCCGTCTGGAGGCGGTCCATGGAATCTTCCAAATGCCTGCGGACTGCCCTGTATACAGAACCCTCTGACCTGACTTCCGAACTGCCTAAAAACAGCTTTGTTGCAAGCACCACACCTTTACGCACATCTTTCAGGGCTTTCCCCACTATGCGTTCATTATGTCCGATCCCTGCCAGGTTCGGGCTGTAGATCTCCGCTGTATCAAACAGCGTACAGCCGTGCCGGTATGCGTTTTGGATGGCTTCTATGCTGTACTGCTCCGGCGGGATCTTCCCATAGCCATGGGAAAACGCCATACAGCCCATGCCCACTTCCGATACTGTTAAATTTCCTAACTGTCTTGTTTTCATTTCTTACCTCCTCGTCTGCTCAGAATTCCGGAATCGTTTTATATTTTCTTCTGATATTTCCCTGCCAGACTTTTAGACCACCGGAATCTTTTCATCCTCACTTTTCCGCCTGCTCTGCTTTCAAAAAATCCCTGATATAAGAAACCGCCAAGTCAAAATCTTCTCCCAGATAGCCGTGGTCTGCTCCCCGGATCACATGGTATTCCACGTGGTCTATGGTTTCCGCCAGTTTGTCAGAATGACTGTGGGCATCTTTCCTTCTGTCCCGGAGGGAATATGAACAACTCCATATATATCCATTCCTTCCTTATCCACATGGATTTCTCTTGTCTCGTATCCTGCCGTCATCGCCGCCTCCTGTTCTGTCTGATCGATCTGGCTGGAGTTTCTCTCGCTTTGATATCCTATGTCCGCTTCAGCGAATCCAATCATCTCCAAGGCATTTCCTTCACTTTCCTTATTCCCGCAGGCACACAAGGCGGACATCAGGCCCATCCCTAAAGCGACAGCAATCACTGTTCTCCTCATTTTCCGTTACCCCCATTTATGACCTGGCACTGTCCGGATCGAACATCATTCCCCCGCAGTAAGGAATCCGGTCAATGGCTGCCATATCTTCTTCAGAAAGAGAAAAATCAAATACATCCGCATTTTCCGTGATATATTTTTCATGGGTGGATTTTGGAAGCGGGACAATATTTTTCTGAAGCAGCCACCGGATACAGATTTGAGCCGCACTCTTTTTGTATTTTCCGGCTATCATGTTCAACTCCCCATTCCTTAAGACGCCGCCGCTTCCAAGAGGACTCCTGGCTTCTACCACAATTCCATTTGCGTGACAGTATTCCGCGCTTTTTACCTGTCCGAAACCAGGATGATATTCAATCGTATCATAATCCAAAAACTGCTCCTGATTCCACACCATTCTGACAGCTTCTGTGGTTTATGCCACAGATTTGATAAAAATGTGGCATAACATGCCAGGGTTTCTCTATGTTGATTCCCTCTGTCTTGAAACGCCAATAATACTCCTGTGTTGATTTTTCGACTCGAATGTATTATAATACAAGCGGGTACAACCCTATAAAATATAATTTCAAGAGTTGTATTGCAATTTCTCTCCATGCAGTGCAGCTTTTCAGGAGGTTTTATTATGGCAGCCGATAAAAAAGTAGACCTGCGGATTCAGAGGACAAAGGACTCCATCCGTAAAACCTTTGAAGAAATGATCTGTGAAATGGATTACGAACAGATTTCTATCAAAGAACTGGCACAACGTGCCAGAATCAACCGAAAAACATTCTATTTACACTATAACACGTTAGATGACCTTCTTCGGGAAATCCAGAATGAAATGGCACAGGATTTTATCAAACGCACCCAGGGCCTGGAACGTCCACGCGATATGGATAAAATCACACGGGAGTTTTTTCTGTGCAGCGAGGAGTTGGGGAAGATTGGGGAACGAATTACCTGCAGCGGCAATTATAAATACATCAGCCGTAAAATCACAAATGACATTATGAATCAGACTTGGAAAAACGGAGCAGCAGCATCTGCTGAAAACCCCTATATTCAGAACATTATCATGACATATGCAGCACAAAGCACTTTGGAAATTTACAAACAATGGGTGGCGGATGGGAAAAAAATTCCCCTTGAGGATATCATCAAAATCGCTACCCGGCTTATCTGTAATGGCATTCATGGCTTAAATCCGTAATTTATACCATCTACAATTTTAACACATCCCTCAAACTGCCCTCTTTTAATTTCCTAACCCGGATAAACCGGAACTTTAAATTCGTTATGTTGCTGTATTGTTGAGTGAGCAAAGGGGCCGATTTCGTCGTGAAGCCAGTCAGAGAAGGAGAGATGTCCCGTCCGGGTTCAGATATGCCAAACATTCCGATGAGCCCAAAACGGAAAGCAGGAGGGGTTAGTCCCTCCTGCTTTCCTGGTCTCATCTCCATGGCATATATTCACCCTGCCGGGACATCTCTCCTTCTCTGACTGGCAAAACCAGAATTCGCTGGCTAAGGTTTGCTCACTTAAGGTGGTTTCGGTAGGGGACGCTGCTTCAACTTTGCAGCAAAAAATAGCTTCTTTTTAGGGCTTCAAGTATATCGTTGAGTAAGGTTAAGGCGATGTTGCTGTGAACCTGAAAGGATCTGCAGACAAAGCAGTTATCTTTTCACTACAGAGTCGAAACGGCGTTCCCTATCGAAACCACCTTAAGCGAGCAAATCCCGGCCAGCGAATTCTGCTTTTGCCCGGGAGGGAAGGGAGGCTGTGTGCCGGGCGGGTGAATCTATGCCATGGAGATGAGACCCAATGTCATTAAGTTAAGCTGATTGAAAAAATCTCATCCTACGGTCTAACTCAAATTTATCAATAAATTTAAGAAAAGGGGTTGACACAGAGA
>CAJTGF010000118.1 GCA_910575585.1 Clostridiaceae bacterium | reverse complement strand
TACAGGGAGGAAATGCAAGTATCATATCCCAGCTTTCTGACAGCAGCGGAATCACATCCTGCTGTAAATGCCATTCTGGGTGTCCGCCGGAACACGGCTCAATATCGCAGGAATAAGCCTCATGTCCCAGCCGCCTAAGTTCCTTCGTCACCGCCTGGGATTCCTCACACGCCACTAGGATCCTCATTCCTGCCTCCCTACAACTACATCCCCATCCATAAACTCCATTTCCATCTGCCCAGGGACGTTCTTATCTTCCATCCACCAGAGGAATACTTCCTGCGCGTTTTTCCACTTATGTTTTAATCCCTTCTGGGTGCGGATCTCCAGCATTTTTTCAAACGCCCGGATGTAGGCTGCTTTATATTTCGGAAAATCGGCAAATTCCTTCCAACGCGTTTTCGACGCCATAGGACATCCTATGCAACCAACCCTTGTATAGCCCATTTTGTACAAAGGATTGTGGGATGGGCATTCATTCCAATAAAAATCATATACATCGCTGTCTTTCCAGTCTATAATTGGATTTACCACTGTCTTAGCTTTCATCTGGCAGTGTTCGATAAACCTCCGTGTATCGTCGTTATCAGTTAATAACATCTTTTCGTCTGATATTCGAATCCTATTTTGAGGATTTCTATTAACGCTCTCATATGTATCTCTAGTATCAGCCCTTTTGCTACTTTCTGCCCATCTTACGCCGGTGGCTACCATCCTGTCTCTTCCACCAGATTCCTTTAAATATTTGCAACAGAATCTGCATAATCTTGTAGGGATGCCTTGTACTGGGATCAGGTTCCACATGGTTATTGCTTTCCCATTTGACTGTATATGATAATCAATATCGCACTTTATCCCAATAAGTTCCAGTTCCCGAAACACTTTCCGGATGTGATAAACGGTTGGCGGGGCATCCGCCGTGGTATGGCTGTGATGTACCTCAAATTGGATCCCGGAGCGCTTAAAAAGTTCCAGCATCACATCCGAGTCCTTTCCGCCAGAGTAAGTGCAGACCAAAGGCTTTTTGTAGTGCTGCAGACTCATTTCTGACGCCATCTTTATTCGCTCTATAGCTTTATGTTCTAAATCCATTTTTCAGAAAGGAACCAGGATATCCTTCACGCTGGCCAGCGGTTCCGGTCTCCTTTCTTTGTTTGCTTTTAAACTACTGCTTATTGCGCCGCTCTCGGCCTAACAAACATAATCCTCAATATCTCTCACATCAATCTCTTTCCATCCGTTCTCTGTCTCCAGCAGTACAATCTGGCAATCCCCAAAGCCCTCGATCGTTCCCTCGACAACTTCCCCGGTCTTTAGCCGCAGCCTCACGTCATCAAACAGATCAAACCTTGTTTTCGTGGCGCCTACATACAAAGACCTCTCTATACTTGCGCTCATTTCTTTCCTCCACAAAATCCTCTTCTCATACAGTAATCATTCCATGTTTCATTTCGATAGCTTCCACCATATACATATCTCTGTTGAAATTCTAACTGCGTTGTGTTTGGCGTTATCCCTAATCGCTCATTTCGTTCTGCCTGGGCATACAGATTGATCGCCTTATAGCCTTTTAGGGCCTCCACCCTCTCTGACGCATCAGCCAGATCAGCGGTTACCAGAAGATATATAAATATCCTGTACGGCTTGACTCCACGTTCCGTCAGCAACTCCACCGCCCTCCTAACAGGATCTATCTGCGCTCTCTGGTCACAAGAAAACCGAATGAACCGAATCCACTGAATCTGTGAAAGCATTTCCGCAATCCGGCCATCCACCAGCCGGGCATCCATCCCCTGATTCAGGTCAATCCTATATCCGCTCCCTATCAAGCTTTCTAACTGTTGGATGCCATGTTCACAGGCGAGTATATTATTATCCATTAACACCAGCTTGTCCGTATCCTGCCTAACGATTTCCCTCCACGTCCGGTATGGCCTGATCTTCCCCTCTTTCCTTGGAACCACACACCACCGGCACCTGTTGGGGCATCCCCTTGTGATATATCCTATTGCGTAATCGCATTCTGGGTAAATGGAATAGTCCGGAAACATATCATCCATTTCTCTTGGCAGCTCCTGATCCATTGGGACATCTCTGTATCCGGTCCCTCCCCGGATAGCGTCCTCTGGGAGGTATGGGTCGGTTGGTGTAAAATCAAATACCTTACTGCTGTACACCCGGTCATATTTATACAAAGGGTTCCACCACTCAACCAGGTCACCATGGGCTTTATGCCATGCTGAAATCTTCATGAGAGCAAGATTAGGGAAAGTCTTGGTCTTAAAATGTTCTTTTTCCGCGTCATGCAATCCAACAATCATATACGCTCCCTCAAAGTCCCGCCAGCCTCATCTGTTCCTCCGGCTCAAAGTTCATCCACAAAACTTCCGTTTTTCTGGATGCGATCTGGGAATAGCTTACTGCCTCTTCCCGGTGCCATCCCCGCAGCCTGTCACTGTACAGAGCGTTATCATACCCCGAAAGCAGCACCGGTCCTTTATGATCCAGCAGAACATCCAGCAAATCCTCATGGTCTTTATCATCCATCTCACACCGATACTGCTTCCCATGCCTTGTCCCCAGCACATACGGCGGATCCGCATAGATAAGCACCTTTTGGGAGTTAAACCGCCGTATCACATCCACTGCCGGTCTATGCTCGATCTGGACTCCACGGAGCCGTTCCGCAGCCTGTATGATCTTTTCCGGAAGCTCACACCAATCCTTTGCCGCATAGGCTCTCTCCCTACCTTGCACATCATTTTTCCATCCTACTTTCTCTCCATTGGTCCTAAATCCATGCCCCATGTTCAGCCGAATATAAAAGTTAACCGCTTTCTGCAGGCTGTCCTCTGGCACCACCCAAAGGGTGTCCTCATAGACCTGCCGGGAGTATGGTGTGAAGTAAATCTTATGGGCTAAACGTTCTGGATCATCCCGGATCCACTCGAACAGATTCACCACGTTGCCGTCCAAATCGTTTATGGTCTCAATGTTCGATCTTGGCTTATTAAACAACACCGCCCCTGAACCAAAGAACGGCTCCAGATAACTGTGGTGCTCCGGGAAATAGCTGATGATCCACTTCGCAAGTCCCCACTTACTCCCAGGATATTTAACTACTGCTTTCGTTCTCCTCACCCCCAAAGCGATACTCCATTAGGTCCGCCAACATCAGGTACTCCTTCCCCTTCTTGCCTTCAGGGTACGTGCCCCTTACCCTTTCCCGGAACTGTGCCAGCGTGCCTTGGAAGCAGCCACATCTAACCCCAATGCCGCCATCTTTTAGACGGAAGAACGTGGTGTTTCTGAATTCAGAGCCAAAGCCTTTGGCTGTAGCGTAATGCGCATCACCGTGGACCTCCGCATCACCGCAGACCCACGCATCACCGCAGACCCGCGCATTGCCGTAGACCCGCGCATCACCGCAGACCCGCGCATCACCGCAGACCCGCGCATTGCCGCAGACCCGCGCATCATCGTAGACCCGCGCATTGCCGTAGACCCGCGCATTGCCGTAGACCTCCGCATCACCGCAGACCCGCGCATTGCCGTAGACCCACGCATTGCCACTATGACTTAAATTCTTCTCAAACTCTACGAATCCTCCTTTGTCCCCAACTTTGACGCATCCAAACGCCATCAACGCCCGAATTCGGTGCAGATCTCTCCCGTTCTCGCAAACAACTTCATTTGTCAGTTCATATTTTTTCATCGCTTTCCTCCATCTCTAAATGCATCCACACCGCCCTCATGACCAAATCTTGTCCTCATCCCGGAGCATATGCGGCCGTTTTTCGCAAACCGCCTTTTCATCCGCCTGGCCAGGCACATATTTCAGCAGCACCTCCTTGACCTCCCCATCCATCCCCGGATAGATTTTCACGTCTACCAGGTCCATCTTCTCGATCATCGGCCTTAAAGGCTCATATATCTCTTTTAGCTTCATCCTTCCTCCTCACTCCTTAGCCTTTCGTTCAACCTCTCCAGGACTAAGGCGTTATAATCCGTGTCCCGCTGCTCGAAGTTGTGGAACCGGTTTGGAGGCTTTTGGGCAGACTTCTCCCGTTCACGCCTTAGTCGGTCCTGTCTGTCCCAGTTCCTGATAACCGCCTTCCAGTCTGCTATTGGCGTATTCCCAGACACCCATCCTCGGGATGTGTAATAGTCAAAAAAGTATCCTGCATCCACGCACAGCCCATTCTCCCGGCAATATTCAATCACATTCTCCAGGGTGGGCACACGGTTTTCAGAGGGTTGGCGACATCCACTCACGTCCTCCTCGCCCTCCTGCGCGCGCGTTGACACACACTCTTTATCATTTTCCTTTACATTTTCCTTTTCCTTTTCCTTTTCATTTTCCTTAGGTTTCGGAAAATCTGGTTTTGGTTCTGTTTTGGTTGCGTCTTGGTTCTGTTTTGGTTCTGTTTTGGTTACCTTTTGGTTAGGTTTTGGTTCATCTTTGGTTTTGCTCTTTCCTCCCTTGGTTCCGTTTAAGTATCTCTTATTGTTTGCATCAACCTGCGGTTTTGCCATCCGGAAGAATGTTTTCGCAGCACCTGAAACATCAGGCTCCATACCATCAAGAGAATATTGCATCAGAGCAGTAACTGCCTGCTTAAAATCTGCTTCCGGAAGATCCTCGATCGCTTCCCAGAAGCTACGATAAAACACTACGCTGTCTCTCACTTCACCACCCATTAGCACTAATATTGGTTGTTCATTCTCGATCTCCACAGCGGGAGCCTTTTCAGACTCATTTAGAAAGACTCCCGCCGAAACCCTGTTATGAGATCACCGTATACTGCGGGAACTCTTTCAGTCCTTCCTTCAGATACTCCTTGACGCTCTCCATGGCTTTATTCTTCCAGGCTCCGCCATCTGCCTCATACACAGCGCATTCTACGCCCCTGCCGTCTCCCTGCTGCATCCTGAACACAAAACTGCTCTCTGGCTGCTCAACTTCCACAAAGGTCCTGAACGGACGCAGGGTGACCGGATTGGGTACGATGGCATCCCCTACCGTGGAAATCCCGGTCTTGATCGTGGCCTTCTGGGTCACGCCGTTGTCTCCATACTCCGCAATGGACTCATCCTTTACCGTTCCGGCAAACTTAAGAAGTAGCTCTCGGTCACCACCCGGAAGGAACTTGGCCTGCAGGGAAATGATAAAACTCTCCTGATTCATGTA
Organism: Clostridiaceae bacterium; assembly: GCA_910575585.1. Taxonomy (GTDB): domain Bacteria; phylum Bacillota; class Clostridia; order Lachnospirales; family Lachnospiraceae; genus UBA3402. Next base: position 3,998 of record CAJTGF010000118.1, on the reverse strand, counting down.
ACGCCCGTAGGAAAAATCCGGGACAGAGGCGGAAACCTCCACCAGGCACTCCCTCTTTCTGTCAACGTCCAGCATAGAGAGCACACGCACGGATGTGGGGGAGGTCACCTGCACCAGCATCTTCTCCGCTGTCTTATCAATCCCAGCCTTTAAGTAGTCAAGCAAGCTTGTCAGGGTACACATAGTGATCGGCGCGGCCCGCAGCTGCATGTCCACTCTTTCCACATCCCGGTCCGTGTAACTCTCGCCGTTGATCTCGATAACCTCCGCCTTTTTCATCCCAACAATGTACTGTAACGCGTCTCTTGTTAAATCCATAATTTTCCTCCTTATGCCTCTCTGGCCGCTCTAAAATCTACTACGTTTTCAGTTTTCTTGATCTCTCCGGTGGACGTATCCACCATCTTGCCGTCAATTAAAAGCTCTGACGGAACCTGGGGACTGGTGGTAAACGACATCTGCCCGCGTACCTGGCTGCCATATTCCTCTGCATACGCCTTTCCGGTCTCCAGATCCATCCCAATTGCCATCCGTGTGGCAATTGGCTTTGCAGGGGCTGTCTTTGTTTCCACGGATACATTTACCGTTGCATCATCCCGATCCTCATTCTGCTCAAATGTCAGTTTTATCGTGATAGCCCGTTTGTTTTTCCATGGGGTATTAGGATCCTGCATATTGGTGACAACTGTTTCCAGAGCCCGTTCAAATTTTTCCTGAAGTGCTCCCCCCGTTAGATCGTTTAAGTTTACATTCAAAATAGTTCTCCTTCCTGTTAATTTATTTACCTTAAAGGTCATGCCGTAAAACACAAACCATAGAGGTCCAATTTTTCAGATACTTTCTGATTCCTTACATATTCAGCTAATCTTCTCCATCCCTACTCTAAATCAAGATATGTCCTTTTTTCTCTCCTCTAACTGCTCTTTCGTAAATCCCCACTGCCTCCTGTACGCCGCTTCCAGGTCCAGCTCATAAGCGCATTCCTCACATATACGCCCTTCTCCTGGATAATTAATCCCCTCGCTGCTGTCCATGGCGCACTGACATCTGGCGCATGTATAGTAATATGCCAAATCTGTCACCTTCTCTCGTCAGCCCACCAGGAAACTGCCCTGTAAGTCAGTACCCTTGATGCCAGAGCCACCAGGCATTCTCCCCCATAAGCTTTATACCCTCTCTCCAGATACGCTAGTATCGCACAATACTGATACACGCTGACCGTCATGGTAATCGCTGCTATAAATGACAGCCCCCGGCTTCTAAGGAATGTTTGGGCAGCATGTGCCGTCTCTTCCTGCAGGTACAATACGGACAGATATGATCCTGCCCCCGAATATCGGCTATTGAAGATATATTCCATTCCATCCCGCAGCTTATGCAGAATTCCCGCTTTCCTTTTCTGCGCAGAGCTTGTCCCTGTTTCTTTTGCAAATCGTTCAATCACAATGAGCCCCTTTCTATGAAAGTATCCAGCTCCTGGTACCACTTTGACAATTTCTGCATTTCTGCCTCCATGCCCTCTCCGCCGGCCTGTCCATGCTCTACATATTCCTGGTAGTATTCTTGCAGTTCCTCCTGCCAAAATGCTGCGTCGTCCCTGACAGCATCCATCTCCTCCTGATCACAAAAATCACTAATCCCTTTATTCAGCCTGGTCCGGGCTTCCAGAAGGGACTGCCACAGGTCTGCCGCCCATTTCCCATTGCCGGATTCCAGAGCGAATTGAACAAAACCGCAGCCATAATCCCGAAACATGTACCGGTCAAACCACTGGTTTGCCAGGTCTCTTTCGTCCGATCCGTTGGAATTGATGCTGTATGTCAGATCCTGAATAAAGTGTTCCAACAGCTCTGTTACACAGATGCCGGACATGCTGACTTTTATGTACAGCTGCTCTGCATCTTCATCAGACAGCCTTAAAGTAAGCGTCCTCGCCTTTCTTTCATTGTTTTTATGACTCATCATGACTTCCTCCTTGCATTATCACTCTAAATAGCCGTGTCAGAATGTCCTTGTCCGCCAGTTCCATTACAGTACCTGCAAACCGCCTCATGTATTCGAGAAGGAGCATAGCCTGCTGCTGTCTTCTTTCTTGATAGGACCGTCTATTTTTAGGATTATCTCTTATAATAGGCCTGTCCACTATCCCTGCTATTAGGCAGGGTTTTTTACAGTCACATTCCCCAAAGTTTCCAGAGGAATTTTTCTTAGACGGTTGCCGACCTGATCCTGTTCCTTTTTGGTCATCTCGTCAAACCGAATCAGCTTAGCCCCAATCATGATTATGTTTGTGTAAGTAATCTTCATAGCATTCCCCCTCTCTGATAGATTGTATGAGATACTGGTTGTACCGTTTTACTATCTTTTGAAATCAAACAAATTATATATTCCAGAATATAGCACAGCTACACCACTGCTCTTCTTTGATCTCTGCTTCAATACACACACTAAATACCCTCTGAAACATCCCTTCTCTTTAAGTTTAGCTATCCTCATAACTGGTTTGGATAGTTCCTGCAAATACATGGGAACCTCGCAGCAGTCAATCAGATCGTAAAAGAGGTGTCCACCAGTCTGTCATTCCTCTCCGCGTTCTGCTAAATAAAGACATATCAATTTGCCATGTATCATCCCTACTCATCAACCTGCACACACTTTTCCACGTTGTCATAAGTCAAATTCAGCGTGTTGTTGGTTTTGTCTCTGATGATAGCTTTGCTTCCGGTTATCTCCAGGGTAAAATACCCGCTTACAAATCCATTCTCCCCCATCCATCTGCGAAAGGCATATTCCGCTATTGTTTTACATCCTCTTAGAATCAGATCTCCCATCCCCTTTCCCTGTATCTGTTTCCGGTATCTCCGTTGCACTCAATGCCTTATAGCTTTTATACGAATAATAATAATTGGAGAAGTTTTCTTTCGCCTCTTCTGGCGAACTACCTTTAAAAACCTCCATCCCGACATTGCAAAATGGCCTAACCTACCTTACCTTCGAAAACATAGGTACTCTTGCTACAGAATCGTCTGATGGCACTTAGAAAGCTATCCTTATTAAAGAACGCTACTCTTACCACTGGTCAAGGAGTCAAAAGCCGCTTTAATTATTTGTATGTGTTCGTTGAAGACGTCGTTGCGCTGTCTTATGGCAACATTGCTGATGATTAAAGACTGAAAAGAAAAGAGCTGGTTCCCGCCAGAAGCAGTCTTTTTCTTTTTATGCTTCTTGCTCAACCTCACTCACCCCCTCTATTCTATTGTCAATGTGCAACATTACCGCTCACCCCACCTTCTCCCTGTCTGGTAATCCTCCTATATCTGTGCATAACTTCTCGGAATCTTCAGCCCTTATTTCATGGGGCTTTCAGAACCTATTTTTCAAAAATCACCCACTTTTTTTCTCAAAAACACTTGACAAACCAGTCAAAAAATGCGGTGCTTCGCGCCCTTGATCAAAAAGTACTTTTTTGATTGGAGGCGATTTTTGATGTTACCTTGTAACCCTGGCGGTCATGCCGCCTTTCAGGATACTTTCGTATCCCAGTTCCTTAAATTTTACCCTGATCCCTTTGTCCTTCCAAAAAGCACTTGGGATTATATCGTGCAGTTCTGGTACCTCGATCTTTCCAAGACGGATTCTATCATGCGGGAATGTTACTCTGTCTTTGGCCCGGAACCAAGGCTCCCCTCCTGCATGCTGCGCTCCTACCTGCTTGCTTTGAAACTGAAAGTTACTTCCATCACTGTCTGGTGCCGCATGCTTAAGGAAACTCCCCTTTATGCCATCCTCAGCGGTTTCTCTTTCGGCGATACCCCTGGTGTCGGTACTTTTTATGATTTCTTTTCCCGCATCTGGCAGCATGACTCCAACAACCTTTCACCGAAAGACCGGTTCCCTAAAATGAAGAAAACTCCCAAGGGAAAGAAGAAAGGTGATAAGACTCCCTGCGATTCTTCCAGCACTGCTTCAAAACTTCTTCCCCTGCTGGAACGCTGGCA
>CAJTGF010000117.1 GCA_910575585.1 Clostridiaceae bacterium | reverse complement strand
CGTTATCCTCTTCATGCATCCCCTCTATTGCTACACGGTTCGTAAAGGGGGCAGCGCTACTCCATCCGGACGCGGGAATGGTAACTTTTATAGGCTTGGCAAAACCATCAAACAGCCTGGTAAACCACTCCTTCAGCTCATCCAGTCTAATCTTCAGCCCATTTATCTCCTCAATGGCACTCGTGCGCTTCCAGCAATCAGGATCCCATTCCCCCGTTGTATCCTGTACACACTCATACAAAATCCCCTGCCATAAGCAATAGTCGCCCCTTGTATAAGCCGTCTCCGTGTCGTATTCACCCACATCCCCAGTACTCTTCTCCAACCTCTCAATCCAGTGGCGATTACATAGAGTGTTATGAAACAGCTGTTTCAATGCCACATTTGGAACCTCCGCATTCACCAGATCCGAAGTCTCAATGATCCTCAAGACTTCGGAAAACTCCGGCGCCTCACTGATATAGTCTTTCATGCCGCTCTATCTCCTTTCCCAAAACCACAATTAAAATATATCATCAAGCGCATACGTCATCTCCAGGTCATCATCCTTCCCTTTCTTCTTAAAAGACTTCACACAAAGGATATCTCCATCCTCATCATACAGCCCAATTTCACTGATATAAGCTCCGGCCAGTTCCGGCTCCGAAAGGGTACACTCGTACCTGCAGGTCGTATCCTCGATAAAGGTATACCCATCAATAGCTTTCCTGTACAGCTCATGCCTAAGCTCCGTCAATTCCTCAACAGGAGCTATCACCTCCCCGTTCTCATCAACCCCGCCGTCACCAAACACCATCCCTGTAACAATTGGCAGCGTGATAGCCCCGGCTCTGGCCTTCACCATCTTCTCTCTGGCCGCCTTCGTAATGATCACATTTGCCACTACAGCTCCTCCTCTCTATATATTGCGTTGAAAGTTCTCGTTCCGTCAAACCTGCGGGAGCCATCAAAATATCCTGGATCCCTCTGTGTCAATACAGAAGCGTTCCCCATGCTCTCCCGCTCCCTGACCTGGCTGCGCATCCATACCGCCGCGCCCATGGGATGCCTTAACGTGTCAAACCGATTCACTCCATCAAAGCTGCTGGAACCGTTAAACCGCAGGGGACCGAAAAAATCAATGTCAAACCCCAGAAATACCCTGGCGCTATCCATTTCCCCATGAGTAACAACCCTGCCATGGACCGCCATAACAGGAAGCCGGACGTCCTCCTGAGTGATCATCCTGCTGCCACTGCCCTGGCATCTCACTTTCACCATCAGATCATATCGCCTCTTGGCGTCCATCAGGATGGAGCCGTCAAACTTCCACGTCCCGTCAAAGATATTACAAGCCCAGAACGGCATCTTCATCCTCATGGTCACCCGCCTTAGGAACATCCGTTCCAGCCCCCTGTGGTCAATGACAATCTCTATCCTGTCATTAAGTGTGTAAATGGTGTGCGACTGCTTTAACCTGTCCAATATCCCCTTAACCAGCTTTACATCCAGCGTATCTTCCCCAATAAAAAACACCTTGAACATATTGGGATGAGGAGGCATAAAACCATACCCTCCAAGATCATTCGCGTCCGCAACATGCACCTCAAAGCCCGTAGCGCCAGACAGATAAATTTCCATACGGTATGGAGTCATTGGCGCTCTGTAATCCCTTTTTCGGTAGATCAGCCTGCGCCGTTCCTCATAGGACAGATTCAACCGCACCGGCAGTCCCCACTTGATCTCATGGTAAAGCAGTCCCCATGTCGCCGTCTCCGGAAAAAACTGTGCGGGCAGCTCCGTCACGATTTCCAACGCTTTGTCATACTCAATGCCCATCACCTGAAACAGCCACTTGCCAACATAGGAACTGTCATAAAATCCGTCCGACACATAACCCAACATTTTCTTTGCGCTCTCGCTGGTGGGAAAGTTCTCCAGATCAAATCTCTCCATGGCCCGCCCCCTAAGTGAAATCGAGAGTTCCTGTTTCCGGATACTCTTCTCTGCCCAATCTGATATTCTTTATATCCCCATTCATGAAAAACTGATCAAAATCCAGAACGCCGGGGATATCGGAGATAATGGGCCTTACATCGTTGTACCGCAATATGTCCCACTGCTTTGCTGATGTATAGATCGACTTTACTGCCTCCGCAAAATCCATCTTGATCTGCTCAATCCCTGTTGTACCATCATACACAAGACCCGTGAGCGCAAAGTCTATCTTGACCGTTATGGCGGGACCGCATATCAGTTTAGAGCAGGCCGTTGGCAACAGCCTTGCGCTCCTGTCCTCCGGCGATACGATATAGTCATAAATATCCTGCACCAATTCTTCGTTTGCCGGCTGCCCATTACCATCAACCAACACCAGTCTGACCGTCCCCGGCCCTTCTGCTGCCGGGATCACGATGCAGTCCCCAGCGCCGGCTTCCTTTGCCCATCGAATATAATCGCTGTCATTCCCCAAATAGGTTAGGCTGTTTGCGTACTCTGCGGCGATCCTGTCATAATAGTCGTCATTGCTCTCCCTTTCCGTGCCGCCTCTGATCGGTTCCGGATTGACCACCTCTGTAATATCCTTATGCGGCTTTATCATAAGGGCAACCGTATCCGAAGCCACATTTGAGCCAATACCGCTGTCTACCGCGGTTACTGGGATAAAGGCGGTCCCGTCATCTCCAATCTCTTTTTCTTCTGTGGACCGGAACGCAATGGAGGGACCTGTATCAGTTGCCGGTGTACAAAATACGGTTCCTGCCGCTATCTTTGTTCCTACCTTCCCCGATACCTTCACCTTTCCTGACGCATGCCTTGGAGAATGCCTTTCCAGATGCACCTGCCGCCCATGAAGATCCAGCCATTCATCCCAGGCATACTGTGGAAACGCGATCATCAACGCCCTCACCAGATGATAATTGATAAATTCATCCTTCTCCAAAGCTGCCGGTTTGGTAAAGTCATAAGGGAATCCTCCGGGCATGTCATCAAGGTCGCCTGGCAGACTGTTCATCATCCTCTGATGGATCTCCTCCGCGCTGTTATTCAGGATAAAATCCGGTTTTATAAAATCAGGCTGCATGATCCTTCCTCCTAAATATTGATTGCTATCTCTTCATCCAGGCCCGCTCCCCGGACCTTAAATCCGCAGCGCATGGTATCAGCATCCCAGGAAAACTCAAAATCGAAAACGTCCTCCGTTCTGGGATTTACCATAAGAGCCTCCGTGACCGTCCTCTGCACCATGGACTCCACCGTCTTCTCGTCATCATGATCCATAGCCCGTTCCATCTCCACTCCGATGGAATCCGGATAGGCAAGGCAGCGATAGCGTTCTGTCTGCGCGGTCTTGAAACACCAGATGGCAAATGCCTCTTTTCCATCGCACTCCACCATCCGGTTTACCCCGTCTCTGACAAAATCCCCTGCTGCCGCGTCCCATTTCGCGCTCCGTCTGTATTCCACGTCGTACCCTGTATTCTCAGGTATAAACGCCGGTACCTGCGTTACCGGAAATAACGGTCCTGACATCCCATCCCCCTCCTCATGACCTTTCAATAATATCCACTACAACCGCCTCGCTGTGTATCCACGCCACCAGAACCCGGTCCCCTGGTTTCATACTCCGCATCTTTTCCGGTATCAACACCTCATGGGTGTGGATGCCGTCACCGCTGACATGCTCATTATGTCCTCCATCCCTGGCAGTGACTGTCAGCTTGTCATCTTTCGCTCCGAGAGTAAGCTGCCGGCAGACTGAATAATCTCCTTTGGGTATGGGAACGGGAAAGGTATTGGTCATTAGGCTTCCATTCCCCTGAATCTCTCCAAAATCCAACACCAAAGGAGACTCCTTCTCCTTCTTTATCCTTTGGCTCAACACCATAGCCAGCCTGCTTGTACCCGGATGTCCGTCAAACTGCTCCATTGAAACCTCCATCCTTATTCAAATGCCCCTTCATCCACCCATCCATAAACATTACTGCCATCATCCACATGGATAAGGTGCCAAGGGTGCGCCTTTCCAGGGCCGTCCTTGATCGTCACTTTGGCCTTTCCCGCTTTGGCGCTGTAACCTTTTGCGCCGGGATAACTGCTGACATAATGCGTACCGCCATGAAACTCTACAATGTCTCCTACCTGATGTTCCTCTATTTTCTGTTTCCCATCTCCATCACTGCCTGTCTGCCCTGTGCCGGCATACTCTACTTCCATAGTCATGCTGTAAGTTTCCGCGTCATGTCGGATGCTTTTTACATAGTAATTACCTGAAACGACGCCGCTCATAATGTAAACCAGATCTCCTTTACGAAGAAAAGGAACATCCGGGCTCTGCACAGTCATTTTCCTTTCAATGCCGCCTTCTTTATTAAGGATCTCTTTAGCCGCTGAATTCGCGTCGCTCAATGTTTCATCGGATCCTCTGGTATAGATTCTCTGCCGAATGCCGTACCTGGTCTCCCCATTCAGCGTAGCCTCCACGCTCCGTTTGCCTCCGTCATCCCCCTGCCCCACCACTATCACCCTGGTGATCAGGTTGGCCGTACTAACGGACTGGCTAAAGGATTTCGTATTATCCGCTTTAAACACATAAACCGTCTCATTGCTGCCCCACGGAAGTACGCTTATGTACCCTTTCGCCGCCCTTATGACACACTTTTCACCGCCCTTTTTAACCGCGTCGTCCAATAGCTCCAGCAGAATATCCGATAAATAGCGGTTTTTGTATGTTGTTTTCCCATGGGGCGTATTGGGTCCTCTGTAATCTCCCTGCGGCAGGCCCCAATCATCAAAAATACTCTGAACCGCCGACTTTGTTCCGGTCCCGGAAGGGTAATACCGATTATCCTGACTCTTCTGCAATTTATACAGTTCGTCATAGCATGTACACTTCAGATCATTTTGACTGCTTCCCTCCACCGAGTTCCACTCCTCCACATAACCTCTGGCCACCTCTTCGTCAAAAGAAGCGCCATCTGAGGCAAAAATACCTACCAGGCACCCAGGTTTTATGATATCCGACAAATACCCCTTTGACGTTTTATCATTCCTTGCTGTAAATGAGGAGCGAGTCGAGATCTCCTTTTCATTTTCTTCCCACCCAAGACTCTGGATAAAGTCTTTGATGTTATACTGATTTCCCTCTTCATCCATAACCACAACCCGATACTTGATATTAGACAGATCGATCATAAGCGCCTCCCTATCCCGGTATGGTCAGAACCTCCCCCGGCCAGATCCAGTGGCCATGGTCGGAACTTTTTTTCCCATGCTTCTTTGCTTCCTCCTCTATGGCGCCGGCATTCACATCATAAATGGAAGTCCACTTGCTCCCATTCCCTAACATTTTAGCGGCGATCCCCCAGAGAGTATCGCCGCTCACTACCGTATAAGCGCCTCCGCCTTCGGATGAATCTCCGGAATCCTCCCTGGGTCTGGTCTTTTTCGCAAACTCCGCAATCCGCAGTTCGTTGGTGGTATAGAGCTTTAAGGGCTTTTTCTGCGCAAACGTTATGGCATACTCTATATTTCCGTACGCCCCTGCCGGTCCCGGCTGAAAAGATGAAATCGTGACGTCCACGTTAATCCACGTTTCTGTCACGATCAAGTTGAGCACCGTTTCATTCTCCACAAAGCCTTTCAGAGTCTTTACACAATCATTCGGGGGCTTCCAGCTGTTTCCCTTTACAATCGGCTCTCTTCTCTTGGATTCCCCAAAAAATACTCCGTTCCATGTGAACTCCGCCACATCCGTCCCCTTTGGTATCTTTACCGTTCCCTGGGATATGATATCAAAACTCTGATACCTAGCCCCATACTTTCCTTGTATCTTTTCTGGCAATGCCGGGAACGTAAACCTTGAACCGCCCCCTACAGGAATTAACTTTATGTCCATGATTTACGCCTCCTTCAATGGCATATTGGAAAATACCTTCTCCAACTTTTGGGCAATCTCGCCGCCCAGTTCGTCGGCCATTTCTTTTAAGTGTTTTCTGATTACCTGCATAATGTCCTCTTCGCTCTGTCCGTCCCTGCCATGAATGACAAACTCTGGTGTCATGCTCACGCTTACCTGTACCGAAGAGCCTCCTGAGCTACTCTCCCTTTCTGCTGGAACAGGTTCATACGCCCATGCTCTGCCTCCGTCATATTTGCCCTCTGTGGTTTCATTATAGGCTATGGAAGCGTTTCTATTGGCATCACCGAATAAATTATAACCTGCGGCAGTATCGCTCAAAATAGAGCCTCCTACGTAACCGCCCGCCCCATGAGCAGAAACTCCCAACGCCGCCCCTGCCTGTTCGTACAAATCTAATGCTCTGGCCCGCCTGCTGGGATTGGTAGGAATGACAAACTCGCCATATCCTTCCTCTGCCAGCCATGACAACTGAGGACCACCGCTGACATAGCCGCCCGCCGCATGGCCGCTTGCCCCCCGGCTAAATGCCGAAAGCCTTGGAGCGGTGATGTTGTAATTTGGCATCACGTTGACTGACGGGCTGATGGTGAAAGGACTTGCCGTGGCGGCAGAGAGTGCGGACTGTAAACTTGACCTGTGGGACTTTGCCCCAGCCATCAGGCTTTGGGAGGCGCCGCTGTTCAACGCGGTTCCCCAGGACGCCCCGGCCGCCTCCCACTCTGCCGCCAGCTCTGCGTAACGCTCATTTGAAATAGGCCCTTGCTGTGACAAGACCTCTTCCAAAGTAGGCATCTGGCTCCTGATGTTCTGGATGACCGTTCCTTTCAAACCTTCCGGTACGGCAAGCGCAGATTGAATCAGTTCTGCCGCAATTGTAGTCTGTTCCGCCGTATCGAGATCCAATTTGTCAAGCCCCATCCATCCGATCACATCCTCTGTGGTCCATGTTTCAATATCCGGATGGGCCTGCATGGCATGATTAAGCGCCTGTGACAGCTTTCTCGCTGTCGTCCCCTCAATCTCCGGAAGAATACCCTCTAATTCAGAATCCCACGCGGCGGCAATGGTCTCCAGATTAAAGCTGCTCACCCTTGTGGTGAGTTCATTTATCTGCACATAATAGCCTTCCGTCGCCTCGGCAAATGCCTGATTGTATTCCGACCTTGTGATAGCGCCGTCCGCAAGCTGAAGATTCAGGTTGGTAAGGGTCAGGGTTAAGGCGTCCTCATACTGCCCAGACGCGGCTGCCACATTTGCCTGCAGCTCTTCCTGCAGAGAGTTAAAGCTGTCCATATCCAAAGCGGATCCGCTGTATTTGATCTGCAGCGCCTGCATCTTGGCGTCTGTCTCTGCCCCTGCCAGTTTATTTGTGATATTCGAGATCTGTTCCTGCAGGTTTTGAAGCTCTGCCGATTCATCCAAGGTGATCACCCCGTCCTCCAGGGCAATATCCATAGATTCTGTCAGTCGGGTTCCCAGGCTTTCAATCCGGTTCTTTAATCTCCCATAATAGCTGTCAATGCCTGCCGTGTCCCCCTCACCTCCGGTCAGAAGCCTGAAAGCAATCGTTGTCTGGTAATGGTTATCATCAACAAACGCCTGGCTTGTGTTAAGATAATCCTCTATCGCTTTCCGATACCCATCTTTATCTCTCTCTGACAGTTCCATGCCAAGGCTCACCTTCCAGTTCTCCCTTTTCAGTTTAACCATGGATGAGTCCAGACTGTTCAGAGCAGATTCCGTCTCTGCCGCCGTCCTTGAAAACTCGCTGAAATCCTCCGTCATGCCGGCAAACGTGATCTTTCCCGCAACATCCCGGACCTCGGCCAGAGACAAAGAGATATCTCCAAACGCCTTTTTTGCCACATTTGCACATTCCTCCTGAAACATAAGGGCAAACTGGGCTGCGGAAACGGTCGAATCATTCATGGCCTGCGTCAGCGCCTCGTTTTTGAACGTAACGTCTTCAATCGAAAGTCCTGTGGCCTCAAAAACTTTCTGGGCCCGTTCAGCCTCTTTCTGCATCTCCTCTACATTTTCCTGGTATTCCTCCTTGATCTTATTTCCCTTGATCCATCCGCCTATACCGCCGACGCCGGCTCCGACCAATGCGCCTATGGCCGTTCCCAATCCCGGGATAGCAGAACCGATGGCCGCCCCTGCCGCTGCCCCTGCCGCGACTCCGCCTGCTTTCCATCCTGCGGATTCTCCATAGGCTTTCGACTCGGCGGCATCATCAGACCTGATCGCCTTGTACGCATCCATAACACTGCTTACCAGTGTTGCGCCTGCGGCTATCGCCCCGCCTCCTGCCGCCATGCCCGTTGCACTCAAAGCGCCTGCGCCCATAGACGCCCCGCCTGCCAGATTACCGGCTCCCAGGTTGATTGCCAGCGTACCAGACTTTCCTAGCAGTCCTGTGCCGGATGCCGCTGAACCCAAGAAAGAGCCCATCAGCGAGGTTCCCGTCGCCGGATTCGTTCCGAACAACCCTTTTCCAAGGCTTGCCGCTCCTCTTCCCACGCTGACAAGCGGAGCCACAATCTTACCCACCATCACTGCGGACAATACCGAGGACAGATCTGCGGCCTCTCCCCCCGGCAGTAATTTCCCCGCATTTGAAACAAGGTTTCCGAATCCCTGCCACAGCTTCTCGGATACCGCCTGAAAATCAAAGCCGTCTGAAAACCCTTTGGCAAAGGACGCCCCAATACTTACACCCTCGTCCACAGTCTCCCCCAAATCAATGCCCAGCAAGGTCATGACGCCAACTTTTAACCCGGTTCCAATCCCTGACCCCATCTCCTGCGCAGTCCCGGCCAACTTTGCCTTTCCGGAACCGTTCCACCATTCGGTAAACGGCTCCCCTATAAACTCATCCCAGGCTATGGTCACCTTTCCCAGAAAATCCGCATTCTGCCATTCCCCTGTTTTCGTAAGATCCCTAAATTTTCTCTGTATCCGGCCAATCCTGGTATCAATCCAGTCCATAAATTCATCCAGCCCCTGCTCTAGCGCCGGCATCTGGCCTGCCATCCAATCCGCCAGGCTTCGCACATAAGGAGAAAGCCTCTCGCCGAAAGAAATCTTTACCCCATCTGCCGCGCTCTGAAGTAATGTGAGAGTTCCCTGAAGATTGTCCATCATAGTTTCCGACATCCCTGCCGCCGCGCCATCCGCGTTATTAATGGCGTCAGCCAGCTTGTCATAATCCTCTTGGGACGCGTTAAGGATAGCCAGCAAGCCTTTCTGCGCGTCGGAGCCTGCAATGGTATTGGCAATCTGGGATTTCTGCTGTGCCGTCATCTCGGCGGAAGCCTCTCTTAGTTCTCCCATCACATCTGACAAATCCCTGGCCATTCCCTCGGAGGTAAAGAACTCTATCCCTAGTAGTCTGTCCTTGAAATATTTGTGTAAATATTATCATATGTACTTGAGCTCTGGATCAATGTCAGCCTCTGCGATATCTTCTGCGGTAATCTCATCGGTCTTGTACGTCCAATGATAAACTACTGGCGCCTCATTGATCTCATC
>CAJTGF010000116.1 GCA_910575585.1 Clostridiaceae bacterium | reverse complement strand
CTGAAAGCGCAGCTTCAAGCAGCATAACAGCAGACTTTTGACAACTGAATAACAGCCAGGTATTGAATTTTCAGGGTGCATAGGCAAAATCTATGTGCGAAGTTTGAGTAAATCATATAGAAGGATACAATCAGCATCTGAAACACCGTGATTTTAGGCAAAAACATATCCAGGCTCCCACAGCCAGGATCCTGTCAACACCTTCCCTGTATTTGAAACAGGCTCTGTTAAATGAAAAAGAGGAAGAGGCCGCAGGGACAGCCAGTGTCCTGGGCAACATGCAGGCAGTGGGAATCGTTGTTGGCAATCAGACCGATAAACTACGGATTAAAAAAGTTTTTAGGGATACGGCATCTGTTGACAGTTACATCAGGGCCGGGAATATTTTCTTAAAAGACAATCTGACAGAGGCCGGAAATATCTTTCGGGACGTGGAGGGATACAGCATCGTTGACCCCGCGAAAGTTACCAGAGGGGATTTAAAGATGTTCCGCTATAAGGCTCGACATGGAGACGCTTCTATGGAAGAGATTCTTAAAATCCGCAAAGAAACTAATGCCAGGTATGAAGATGGAGGGAGGATAGCTTACCATAAGCTGGGACAAAGGAACCGGCTGAAAAAGCAGATTGATCGGTTGGCAGAGATAACAGAGATTAATGCCTTTGAAACTTATGGCCGGAATCTTGACCGAGACAGTCCGGATCTGTTTACATCGGGGGAAAAGGCTATTCTCAGGAGGGAAGACAGTATCCTGATGGCACATAACCCGGCGGAGTTTACGGCCAACATGGCGTTGATTAAAAAGATACTAAAATATTCCCCTGCCACAGAGGCATTTGCCGGTTTGGATCCGGATGGCCTTATGACAGAGCAGGATGTGACCCGACTGCTGAAGGGGCGGATTAAGGGAGTTCATTCTGAAAACATTCATGATTCCCATTTACTCAAAGGCGGTCTTTACGCCATGGTATGGAATAAAAAAAGCTATATGACCGCCATGGAGGGGAGGAGGAAAATCGCTGGGCGGGGAACGGTAAAGCAGTGGACCATAAGGAAATTCCGGGATGAAATGATGGAGGATGAGGAATTTTCCGGGATGGCTGGGGTTACAGAACATGCTGCCAGGTTCGGCAGAGTTGGAGTTTCTTTGGCAATAGGGGGAGGGAGAGCGGCTGGAAAAACAGTAGTAAATGTGGGGAAGGCCACAGGCAGACTTACCATTACCGGGTTGGAGGCTGCAGGAAATGAGGTGGCGGCGGAAGCAGTAAGGTCTTTTGGAAAAGGACTTATGGGGGCAGGAGAGTTTGTTAGGACCGGTGTTAGGGAGACGATTTATACTCCCAGGCGCATACTGGGAAGAATAGAAGGGCAGATATGGAAAGCGGCAAAGGCAGGGACCAAATTCTTTGGAAGAGGAATGTGGGCAGCGGGAAAAGCGTTGGGAAGCACAAGCATTGGCGGTAAGATAGCCGGAAGCCGTGCCTGCCAGGTTGCAGGAAGGCTTGGCAAAAGAGGGATTCGCACCATAGGTGTGGTTAGACGAATGGCAGACAGTGTTGGCGCAGTGCCGTTCCGCTTTTTGGGGACAATAGATGATATAGCAAAGCAGTGGGTGTTAAGGCCAGCGGCAATATTGATTGGGGGAGTTTTCTTTATACAGCTTACCATTGTATCCATCTTTGGAGGAATGGGAGGCAGCCTGGCAGCCGGGGTGATTGTGCTTGACACGAAGGAGCACTTTAACAATCCCGATTTTAAGACCCCGGAGGAGATGGGATTTCAGCAGAGGTATGAACAATCCCAGGCAGAATTTCAGGCGCAGATAGACGGGATTACCGGGGGGTACGCTAAGACCTTGAACAAAAAGGGGGAGAGGATTCGTTATGGTGTAAACGGAGCGGACAATCCGGAAGGGAATCAAAACGAGGATTATAAAAACGGCGTTACCCTGCGCTTTGATTCGGAAAGGAGCAACAACCTGGAGGATATTTTATGCTGTGTGGCAGTGGTTATGGAGCAGCAGCAGGCAGACCACCATAAGGAGGCCCTGGAACTGGCGGATTGTTTTTATAAGTCTTCCCATACCTACGATTATACAGAGAGTTCTTTATATGGCTGCAATTCCGGATGTGAGACAACCCGTTATTTCTGTAATGAGGCCAGGAACAGTTATCCAAGTACGGAAATGCGGTTTGCCCCCTATCTTTATGAAACGCCGTTTATTCCGGATGAGGGCTATGAGTGCGAAGTGGACAGGCAGAATCCGGATATGGAGTTTGAAGAGTATGCCGGATGCGTGATTACAGGGACATGTTATCACAATACAGGGGATGATGAAGATAACTTTGGACGGAGAAAGCCGTCAAGGACTATATGCTCCGCTCCGGAGCCATACTGGGATTGCGGCCATAGCTGTAGCGACGAGGATTGTTCCCACGACTGCTCCCAGTCGTCGATTGGGTGCGGAGGCTATTGGTATTGTGGGGGCCATGCCCATTATGGCTGTCTGAACGGGCATGAGATAAAGACTTGTTTTGGCCATGTGGATATGGAGATGAACGTTCATATGAAGAGCCTGGAGGAATTGTTTGAGTTGGGAGGCGTTGAACTAAACGAAAATGAATGAATAAAAAATCAGCAGAGCGAGGAAAGTGGATGGTAAAAGCTAAAAAAATAAGAATATCTAAAGTAAAGATAGCTGTGCTTTTGGCATTGACAGAAGCTTTTATGTTTTTGGAAAACGGGGTGTCAGACCTGTTCGAAACTTATGCCGGTACAGGGTTTGGGATAGAAAATGTCTGTGGTGATGAGATATGGATGGGATGGACAATTTTTGAGTCTGGAAATGTGGGATACGGCCAGGCAGGCGGGGATGGGGGAAAAGCTTATGGACGGTATCAGTTTGATTACCGTTATGCGCTGCCTGATTTCCTTGCCTATGTCATAGAGGAAGACGGGGAGACGTATCCAATGCTGGAAAAATACACGGGGTACGCAGCCGGTTCGGACAGGCTGTTAAGCGGGGCCGGACTTGGCTCGGACTGGGTAAAAGCGTACAACACGGACAGGGAAGGATTTTCCGGGCTCCAGGATAAGTTCGCTTATAACTATTACTATATTCCGGCTAAAAGGGCAATGGCTGACAGGGGCATTGATCTGGATGAGATTGGCGACCCGGCGGTGAAAGGAACGGTCTACAGCTTTGCCATCCGTGACGGGGCCAATGACAACGGAGTCCGGGCGGCATGGCAGTCCTACCATGCGGGGGATTGGTATGAGCTGTACGGAATCAGGGGCGGAAGCCTGGACTTTTCTTATGGAACTTCCGGTGGTTTCTACATAAGCGACGTGGTTGTAAATGCCCAGTCCCTGACGATTCCGGATAATGGGAGCAGCATGCCCATTGTCTACATGTCCCAGAGCGGCGGACAGCCCTGGAGCAACGTGCCTTTCGGCGGGGGACCATCGCCACTTCCGGGTGTTCGGTGACCTGCCTTGCCATGGTGTTGTCGTACCTGAAGGGAGACGTGGATTCCTCCAGGTGGATTTATCCGTCCGATGTTGTGGCGGCTATTGCAAAGAAATATGGAAATTATAATGAATTTTATGAAGAAAGCGGGCAGAATTGGGATATTTTTCCGGCAGTGGCCGGGATTTATCAAATATCCTGCAGCGCCATTAGTTCCGCAAGCATTATGCGGGAGCTTTCGGCGGGGAGACCGGTGATTATGAGCTGTAAGCCCAGTGAGTTTACCGCCAAAGGACACTTTATCGTGCTTTCCGGCCTGACGGAAGACGGGTATGTATTGGTCAATGACCCTAATGCCGCTCATGGAGCCTATTCCTATAAAAAGTACGGTATTTCTTATATCGTTAGCTGCGGGAAAGGATGGTGGTCATTTTCGAATATTTCTTGATTTGGTTTTCCGTTTCCATAAGATGATAGAAAACTGTAAAGGAGCGAGACGATGAGGAGGTTAAGATTAAGCGCATGGATTCCCGGAATCCTTTCCCTGGCGTTGAGCATGTTAATCAGTTCTACGGCCATGGCGGGAGGATTTAAAGGGGATGTGAAACGAAAAGAGAATTCCGTGAGCATCAGACGGCAGGAAGCAGAGAGGGAAGCCTTCCTGATACCCGGATGCGACGTAAGGTCGGCCCTTGTGGAACTGGCTGGTTCGGAACAATTTATCCGATCCATACGGTTTGCAGAAACAGGGCCGGATTTTAACAGGATAGTCCATTATAAGAATCTTTCGGAGAGCGGCGCGCCGGTTTATGCCTGGTGTCCGGAGGACGAAACCACGGCCATCTTACTGTATTCCGGAGCGGAAGTTATTTATTTAAACCCGGACAGCAGCAACATGTTCAGCCGCATGTCAAGCCTTGCGGATATAAGCGGGCTGAAAAAGCTGGATTCTTCACGGACAGAAAATTTCAGCGGTATGTTTGCCGGCTGCGGGAGCGTGCCGGAGTGGGGGAGCATAGGAGAGTGGGACGTGTCCAAAGGTACGGACTTTGGAAGAATGTTTAATAGCGCGACTGTGGATTCCCTGGAAGCGCTTCGGAACTGGGACGTATCAGCCGGCGAGAATTTTGAGATGACCTTTGCGCATTGCGGCAATTTGACCACGCTGTCAGGGCTGGAAACATGGAACATGGCCCAGGCAAAGAATATGGCGGATATGTTTATATCCTGCAAGAAGTTGGAGAACCTGGATGCTTTAGCGGATTGGGACGTATCGCAGGCAGAAAATATGGCGGAATTGTTTGCGGGATGCGAGGGCCTGACTTCCGTTGACGGCCTGGCGGATTGGGACGTATCTTCCTGCAGGCATTTTGTCGGTACGAGTAGCATAAAAAGGGGGATGTTTTATAACTGCCAAAAACTGGCGAACGTGGACGGGCTGCGGAATTGGAACGTGTCAAAGGTAATCAGCTTCAGAAGCATGTTTTTTCGCTGCGAGTCTTTGAAATCCATATGGGGGCTGCAGAACTGGGATGTTTCGGGAAGCGGTGATTTTTATCAAATGTTCCATCTGTGTTATTCCCTGCGGAATCTTGAACCTTTAGGCGGGTGGAACCTTGGCGGAGCGATAAGTATGCGGGACATGTTCCGTGACTGCAGAAATCTTGTTTCCCTGGCAGGACTGGAGGAATGGGACGTGTCCGGGGTGGAAAATTTTAGCTGCATGTTTTCAGGCTGCACGAAACTGCGGGAGATTGGGGCCCTGGCAGACTGGGATGTTTCTTCCGGAAAGGACTTAGGGTCCATGTTCTATGAATGCCAAAATATTACGGACATTTCCGGGTTGAAAGACTGGAATCCGGCTTCCTGCTGTGAGAATATTGCATATTTGTTTTGCGGGACACAAGTTGCAGACGCTTCCATGTTATCTAGGCATACTGCAGTGAGGGCCGGGGTTCCCTACACAGCATGGGATATAGATACTTCCGTTACGGCGGTTGAAGGGGCTTTTAAAGAAACAAGCATTACGAACGCAGTCGGATTTCCGGATTGGTATCCGTCCTATAAGGCAGGCAGGAGCATGGAAGAGGCGGGTATGGGCATGCCGTTTGTGGCCGGAGAAACGGAAGATGTATGGGTTGAAAAAGCGACGGAATCAGACGCAAAACGGGCAACGGAATCAAATGCAGAACGGGTGACGGAATCAGACACAAAACGGGCGGCAGACTTAAATGCAGAACAGGCGACGGACTCAAATGCAAAGAAGGTGACAGAGCCGGATGGGGAAAGCGTCGGGCTTTCGCAAAGCACCAGGGGGCATGACGGATGAACAATGGGGAAACGACGGACCGGCTGTTAAAGCGTCTGGAAAAGCACAGCGGGTGGACCTACGAGCATTCTATGCGTGTAAATACTTACGCCATGAAAATCGGATGCTGTCTGGGCCTGGAATCCCAAGAGATGGAAACTTTGTCCACGGCATCCAGGCTTCATGACATCGGGAAGATTGCGATATCGGCCAGTCTCCTGGACAGGGAAACCGCCTTAACCGAGAAAGAGTATGGCTCCATAAAGCGCCATACCATTTACGGATACCTTCTTTTGAAGTCCCTGGGATATCCGCAGATAATCTGCGAGGCGGTATGTGACCACCACGAACGGTTTGACGGCAGGGGATACGGCGCAAAGAAAAATATGGGGATCGCCGCCAAAATCATCTGTGGGGCGGATTCTTATGACGCAATGAAATATGGAAGGCCGTATAGACTCAAACTTACGGATAAAGAAATTTATAAGGACATAACAGGAAATAACGGGAAGCAGTTTGACCCGGATGTGTGCGATGCTATGCTCCGGGTTTTATTTTAAATCCCCAATGGATTTCTTAAAAAAGAATGTCCTGTCCATAGGAAAATAGAGGTGTAAAAGCTTATGACAAGGAGCCAGCCAATGGAGAGATTGAAAAAGGCGGTAAAGAATAACGGAATTTTTTTGACGGCGCTGACAGCCATAGTCATGGTCAATCTGTGCTTTGATTTCTTCTACATAAAGACCGGAAGCATGGAACCGGAACTCCCGGTGGGAAGCGTAGTCATGGTCGCTCCTAATGCAAAGCCGAAGATAGGGGATATATTTGCTTACGAGAACCATGGGAGTACGGTAATCCATCGAATCATAGGGGTGGAAGGAGGCGGCTATATCTTCCAGGGAGACGCAAACCCTTCACCGGACGGGACGGTGGTGGAGGAATCCCAGTTGATAGGGAAAGTCGTGGCAAGGATACGGTTTTTGGCACCAGCCATAAGAGCCATAAAATCCTACCAGGGCATTCCGTAGGATATCCGCAACACAAAGTTGTTGATATAAAAAACAATAAAAGCAAAGGAGAAAGAACAATGAAAATCAATCTTTCAAAAAAGGTAAAGGCGGGAATTATCGTGGGGGCCATGGCATTGTCCGTGCTGGGAGCCTACTCCGCGTTTACGGCAACGACCCAGACCAATGTGAATACCTTCAACATCGTGGCCGGTGAGGACGGCCAGGAGGCCGGCGAGGTAACGGAGCCGGGATGGGACGAGGAGAAGGCGAAAGATCTGCAGCCTGGAGAAACGGTTCCCCAAAATCCCAAAGTGGTTTCTTCCGTAAACTATGAGTCCTGGGTGTTTATGACCGTGGAAATCCCCACGTTCCATGCGACCCTTAATGACGTGGAGGGAGTTTATGACACGGTGGTGCCTAACTTTAATGCGGACGGCAAATGGACGCTGATTAAGTCGGAGAAATCAAGCGCTGCGGGGACTGATTCCAGGTACACTTACGGCTACAATGAAAAGGTAGCGGGCAGAGGGGAAACGTCTTTTTTGTTTACCCAGTTTACGGTGCCGGATTTCAGCAAGACGGAAGCTATCAGCGACAGCATTGACGTTACAGGCAAGATGATTCAGACAGAGGGGAATGCCACATTAGCTCAAGCAGCGACGGCCCTGGGATTGAAATAAGCAGAATAAAAGGCCGGAAGGGAGACGGGGAGCGGTAATTTGCCACTCCCTGTTTTTTCGGAAGTTTCAAACTATTTTTTGAAATATAAGGGACACATAAATCATCAGTGGAAGGGAGAAACAGTTATGAATCAGATGAAGAAAAAAATCCTGTCCGTTCTGCTTTCGGCAGCAACAGCCCTGTCCGTGTGTACATCGGCATGGGCAGCGGACACGGTTCCCAAACAGGTGGTAATCGAGTTGGAGGCAGTATCGGAAGAAAAAGAACATTATCTGCCAAAGGAACAGGCGGATTACACCGTAGTTCTGAAAAATAAGCTGGGGCCGTCCTGGCTCCGGGTGAAGTTTACGTTTACCGGGAAAAACGTTGACAGGACATTTTCCGATAAGAGCCTGAACATCCAGGACGGCTGGATCAAGCAGGGGGACTATTTTTATTATACGAAAAAGGCGGAAGCCTACACCGATTATACGATTGTAAAAGGAGTGAAGATTCCGGATGTTGTGCCTTCGGGGGAAGGGGCAAGCGTTACTGTCAGCGTCTACGGGGAGGCGGTCCAGTATGACGGTTTCAGGCCGGATTTTGCCAGCAAAGAGCCGTGGAAAGGGGCGGAAGTAAAGCATGCCTCCCAGGTATCGGGAACCTCTCCACGCCGTTCTCCCGGCAGTTCTTTTACAGCAAAGCCCATTACCCTTTACAGTTCTCCGCAGGAAAAGGGGAACTCCATGGAGGGACGGTGGGAGCTGGCCGATGCCGGGAGCCATTCCTGGAAATATCAAAACAGCAATGGGAATTATGCAAAGAACGGATGGATTTATGTGAAAAATCCCTACGGCCATAACAAGGAGCAATATGACTGGTTCCATTTTGATAAAGACGGGATTATGACCGTGGGATGGTATCGCACGGATGGCGGCGTGTGGTATTACTGCCACGAGGTATCCGACGGAAATCTGGGAAAGCTGGTGAAAGGGTGGCATGAGGACAGCCAGGACGGCAAAAAGTATTATCTTGATAAAAAAACCGGAATCATGCTGTCCGGCTGGCAGGAGATTGACGGACACAGTTATTATTTTACGGCGGTATCGGAAGCCCCGAAGCAAACCTGGTTCTGGAAACGGTTTGGGGATACGGGGTTTGGCAAATGGGTGTATGGTAATTTAGGCTACCGGAGTTATGGTTCCATGTATGTGAATGAAAGGACACCGGACGGACAGAGGGTAAATGAGGAGGGGATAAATGAGTGAAATTAATGAGAAAGAGGGAGAACGCTAAGAATGTTGGTATTGCGGCAATGGCAGTGGCGGTAATGGCTGTCTTTCCGGTTTATGCGGAACCGGCAACGGAGACGGAAAAAATAGAAGAGCAGTTATTGGACCAAAGAGCCATGCCAGGACAGGAAGATATCTTATGCGATAAAACGGAACCCAAGTTTTACGACGGGATTGTGACAGACGAGATGATAGAAGAATGGGAAGAAACCAATCATGGGGACGTATCTATTGATTTATATGGCAATCCCGTGGAGTGGGATATTCATGGAAAGGGGGATGAGGATGGAGCGGGAAGCGAAACGGGTTTTGACAGGATGGAAGCTCCCACATACGGCCAGGAAGAACAAGACGGTATTTTGGAATATAGGAAAGAAACCGAGGAGGCGTCGGAAAAGGGGTGGCTTTGCATCAAGGGCGACATGGGGGAGGACTGGCCGGGATACAACATTACCATAGCGTTTTATGATAGAAACAATAAACGGCTGGAGACAACTATTTACAACCAAAATGGTTTTGAGGCGAAAGAGGAACTTCCGGCTGGGATTTATAAAATATATCGTGCTTATGTTCCTGGGGATGAAGATGGAAACAGGTATCCCCTGGTGGTTTCTGACAGCAGATTGGAAATAACATCTAATGGGTCAGCGGAGCTTACGGTATGGAAAGTGGCTGGCGGGAAACTGGAGAGGGAAATGGAGGAACGGAAGCCGGAGATAGAACCGGGAGAAAAATCGGAAACGGAATCCCGTAATCCAGGGGTTTTGACAGACCTTATGACTGCGATGGGGATAGGGATTGGGCTGCTGGGAATCGGTATTGGAGGATTGGCAGTTTATAAAAAGCTGGCAGGCCATAACCGTTACCAGTAGCATAACTTCTCGGAATCTCAATGAATGTGATTCTAACTGAAAATTGACAACTGAATATCGTGCAGGAAAAGAAATTTGAGAAAAATGGACATAAACATTGGACATAGCGGGTACTATGCCTTGAAAAATCTTATGGAATCGCTTAAGATATCATTATTAGGCGGT
>CAJTGF010000115.1 GCA_910575585.1 Clostridiaceae bacterium | reverse complement strand
AAAAACAGTCTGTTAAAAATGGAATCTTTAAGGTATAATAAGCGGTAGATACAAACTCATCTCTTTTCGTGTGGATTTTGGTTTGGTTGCTTAAATTATACCGCAAAGAGGCTGAGTTTGTATTTTATTTTTTAAAAATCAAAAAGTTGTAAACTGGTGTTATTATTTGATAAAGGAATGTAAATAATACTATATACAGATAAAAAATGTTGACATATACTATATATAGTGTTATTATATAAAATTATTGATTTATATATCTTTTAGGTGAAAGATATAATAAAAATTTGTTCCTGTATGCACAAGCAGGAAGCCGAACGGTGAATATCTTACCGGGTAGCTTTTCTTTATTTATGAACCAAAGAATGACGCTCATTTTGTGATGGAAATGGGGCGTCTTTTTTTGTGCAGAAAAAGGGACGGCAGTATGGAAGGAGGGCAGAGGAAGGATTTTATCAAAAATAAGGAGGGGCGAATGAAACGGGACAAATTCAAAAAAATGCGGCTTCAGCTGGAGACGTTGAAGCCTGCGAAGGCGGATGACTGTGCTTTGCTTTTGCAGGGGCTGACCATGGAGACATTGGAGACGTCAAATTTTTCTATGGAGTCTGTGGAGCAGAAAAGGAGAGAGCTGAAAAACGGCATTCTGGCGGTGGAGATGGAGGCCAGGGGAATCCGGACGGATGATAAGCGTTTGGCTCATTTGAAGACGGGACGGCAGGCGGAAATCCTGGATTATAATTATTTTAAATCCAGAATGCCGGAAATGGTGATTACGGATATTCAGGCGGAGGTGTTTGATTTTCGTAAAAACACGGTGGTTCCGTTTGCGGTAAAAAGACTGGAGTTTCTTTTGGCAATGGGAAAAAGATTGACATGACAGACAGGGTGAGTGTGTTGTCACTGGATCGTCTGGCAGCCTGAGGAAAGGGGAAATTTTATGATGAAGGATGTAAAACTGCAGGCAAAGAGAAGCGTTCATGTGACGGGGAAAGTTCAGTTCCCGGTGAAGATCGGGGAGGAAGCCTGTTATTTGTATGGAGACAGAGTATGGTGGACGGACCGGGTGAAAAGGATTCTTGAGATCGCGGCAGATTATATCCGCATTGAGACCACGCATTATTATTATACGATAGTGTGGAACGACAAGGAGCAGGGGCGGATACGGGCCGCTGCGTGACAGGACAGGAAGGGGTGAAGGAGCGGCCATTTTATGGCTGCTTTTTCACGTTATGGGAGAAGGAAGATAGATGAGGATGGATTGATAAAGAAAAATTGTATTGGCTGCTTTTTTATGATAAGATAGATTGTATTAACAGGTGACGTTTGAAACTCTGAGAAAGGAATGCGGATATGGGAAAATATTTGAACAGCAGAGTGCCGTTTGAAGTATACAAGGAAATTGCCGGAACCCGGTTTTTTGTGGATAAATCACTGCTTCTTGAAGATATTTTAAGCGCGGTCGAAATAGATGGACAGAAATATTTATGTATCACAAGACCGCGGCGGTTTGGGAAAAGTATTATGGCAGGCATGGTGGCCGCATTTTTTGGAAAGGCTGTTGACGCCGGAACATTATTTGAACGGCTGGAGATTGCCGGAAATGAAAATTATAAGTTTCATTTGAACAAACATAATGTGATTTACATTGATTTTAGTGAGGTGCCAAGGGATTGTACGAATTACAGACAGTATATTGCCCGTATACAGGATGGAATCAATAATGACCTTGCCAGAGTGTATGATGACCTGTCTATTGATACAGAGAGAGCGGTCTGGGATATTATGACTGATATTTTTCAGGAAAAGGGTGAGAAATTTGTTTTTGTAATGGATGAGTGGGATGCCGTGTTCCATATGCCGTTCATTACTCAGGAGGATAAAGAGGACTATCTGCTGTTTTTGAAGTCATTGTTAAAAGGGAAAGTCTATGTGGAACTGGCTTATATGACCGGGGTGCTGCCGATTGCGAAATACTCCAGCGGTTCGGAACTGAATATGTTTGTAGAGTATGACATGACGGTGATGGAACGGTTCAGTGACTGCTTCGGGTTTGTGGAAGAGGAGGTGGATGCGCTTTTTGACATTTACCTTAAGACAACAAAAAGGCCGAAGATTACACGGGAAGACCTGGGGGTGTGGTATGACGGATACCATACGGCGGCAGGGGGGAGACTGTATAATCCCCGCTCCGTAGTGTGTGCCCTGGCCAATAACCAGCTGGCTAATTATTGGACCAGTTCTGGGCCTTACGATGAGATATTCTTTTATGTGAAAAATAATGTGGATGATATCCGGGACGACCTGGTTTTGATGATTGCCGGTGAAGGGGTGGAAGCGGAGATTCGCAATTATGCTGCTGTCTCCATGGAGCTGAATACAAAAGATGAGATTTATTCGGCTATGGTGATCTATGGCCTGCTTACCTATATGGACGGAGAGGTCTTGATCCCGAATAAGGAACTGATGGACAAGTTTAAAGAGTTCCTTATGAATAAGGAATCCATGGGATATGTGTACCGGTTGGCAAATGAGTCCAAAAGGATGTTGGCGGCGACCTTGCGTGGGGACACAGAGGTTATGGCAGAGATTCTGGAGTTTGCCCACAATACGGAATCGCCTGTTTTATCCTACAATAGTGAGATTGAGTTGTCTGCCGTGGTGAATCTGGTCTATCTGGCGGCCAGGGATAAATACCGTGTGGAGCGTGAGGACAAAGGTGGCAGGGGATATGTGGATTTTATTTTTTACCCGGAGCGGAAAAATGGGGATGCATTGATCCTGGAATTGAAGGTGGACAGTACGCCGGAGGAGGCGGTCAAGCAGATAAAGGATAAAGATTATGTGTTAAGATTTAAGGGGAAAATGGGGGAGAAACCAAAGTATACGGGAAGGATTTTAGCTGTAGGAATCAGTTACAGTACAATGACAAAGAAGCATTCCTGCAGGGTGGAAGTGTTGTAGGGGATTTTATGATGTAATGAGAGAGGAGGCACTTTCTGCCACCGTGGCACAAGGCTGAAGAGGAATGTAATAGTTTAAGAGGGATTCTGAACGGTTATAGTGAGACGAAAAAGAGACTGCATTGGGACGGCGGGTCTATTGACTTGCGATTTTTAATCTTTTATAATGGTATCATCAATTTTTATGCATGGTTAAGATATGGAGAGCCATAGGAATTGAAACCGAATATTGCAATAATTGGGAAGCAATCATCAGATTTTGCTGTCGCCAGATAAGGATGTTTTTATGTGGGATACAGTGTAACTCTATAAAAGGGATTACACTGTATTCGTTTGTTACGCCACAAATTTGAAGTCCTGCTTGACTATTATCTAAAAGTATCGTGAAAACTATTGAACCGCTGTATACCGAACGGTACGTACAGTGGTGTGGGAGGTCGGCTACTCAACTAATGGGTAGCCTCCTACCCGATCTTTTATTTAGTTGCCTCCGTCAATCGGAAAATTTAAAATGGCTTTGCAGCCTTTCTGGTATTCACTTTCAATTTTCATTGTCCCGCTATGTGCATCTGTAATCTGACGGACAAGAATTAGTCCAAGGCCGTGCCTTAAATCTAATCTGTCATCTGTGCTTTCCATGTAATGCGGTTTTTCATTTAGTTCTTTCAATTTCTCGGTTGACAAGCCAATGCCATTATCTGATACGGAGAGGGAAATGCTTTCGTCCGTACAGTCAAGAGCCAGTGCAATATCACAGCCATCCGGGTTGTGGCTGATACTGTTCTGCACAAGGTTGCCTACCGCCCTCGAAATCAGGCGGGCATCACAATCAAACAAAACGGTTTCTGCCGCAGGTGTAATTCCGATATTTATGGAATACTTACCGGGCAGGCCTGTATTGAGTAATTCAGCAGTATATGAGCGCAGTAAGCCGGCCAGGCTGACAGGGATTTTATGGATGGGCTGCATTTCATATTCCAGACTGGATACGAGATTGAGATCCTGCACCAATTCTCTGATCTTGACACTTTGCTGCCGGATAATTTCAGCTTCTCTGCGGATATGGGAATCTGCGCTGTTTTCATGTGCAATCCGTTCAGCATACCCCATGATCATGGAAAGGGGCGTCCGTATATCGTGGGAAACACCGCTGATCCAGTTCGCACGGGCCTGGTTCTGCCTGCTTAATATGGCAGATGCCTTGTTGACGCTGTCTGCTATTCCCGACAGCTCCCCGTGCATGGAAAGGGAAGCCGGCCTGCCGTTTCCGAGCGTTACAATCGAGGTTATGATCGGTTCAGCGTTTTTAAGGATTTTCCGTTTCGAGTAATAATATGCCAGAAACAGTATTGCAAGATCAGCCGCCAGTATCCCCATAACAAAAAATGGAAAGGTTTTGATGGAACGCAGCGAATAGTAGTTGCTTGGTAATTTCATATAACTGTCCTGCGGATATCCTAAGACCAGCATACCATCGTCTGTGTTCCTGATGAAGACCGGGTAACCTGCAAGATAACCTTTTGCAAATACAGCTACATCCTGGACAGTAAAACGCTCTGGTATCTCATCTGGCGCGTCTACGTCCCAAACCCTGTCCCCTTCCATATCAAGATAGACAGCCCAGATATGATTGGTTTTTAACTGCCCGGATATCTCGTCTGAAATGCCTTCCAGGGAAGCAGATTCAGCAGCAGCCTCCAACATATTTTGTGGCGAAAAGCCGCCGTAGTCTTTTGTCACAACCCCATAAAATGTCCAGGCAAAAGCCAAACAATTGATAAACAGCAGTATGAGGACCAGCCCCGCAAAGGATGCCAGATATTTTGATATATATTTCCCAAGTGATTTCATGGCTTCACTTCCTTGTATTCAATTTATAGCCCAACCCTTTGACCGTGATCAGGGAGACAGGATTTGACGGGTCGGCCTCAATCTTCTCACGGATTCTGCGGACATGGGCATTCAGGCTGTTCTCGTAGCCAAAAGGGTTATCACCCCACAAGGCTTCGCATAATGTGTCCACGGTCACAATCCTGCCTTCACTGCGGGCAAGTGTCTCCAGAAAAATATGTTCCTTTGCTGTCAGCGGGATGGTCTTGCCGGCTTTGTGGACCTCGGCCCGGCCAAAGTCGATGGTGCAGCCGTCCAGGTTTATAAACGGTGTATCTTCCTTATAGCACCGGCGCAAAACGGCATAGATGCGGAACAGCAGTTCCTGTGGCAGGAATGGCTTTGCAATATAGTCATCCGCCCCAAGCCCAAGCCCGGACAGCCGGTCTGCGGCCTCGTCCTTTGCGGTCAGAAAGATTACCGGCATATCTGAAAATGTGCGTATCTGCTGCATAAGGGAAAAACCGTCCCCATCTGGCAGCATGACATCTAAAATGGCAAGGTCGGGTTTCTCGTTTTGGACTGCTGAAATTCCTTCCTTTACGGAAACAGCAGTCACAATATTCCCAAAGCCTTCATCTGACAGGATTGCTGTAACCATTTCCAGCAGCTCCGGCTCGTCATCTACAAGCAGGAGTTTTTTATTTTGTAAAAATGTATTATCCATAATCGTCACCTCCGTGATTCCTTAATTATAGCATATTTTTTTGTTTTGGAAGATGTTTTGCAAAAAAGTAAGGTAAAAGTAAGGCTGTGGGAAAGTTAATGTCAGGTTGGTGTTGTACCATAGAGACATGGAAAGGAGATGTTGATATGGAATACATTATTACCACTGAACAGTTGACGAAAAAATATAAAAATTTTGTTTCTGTCAACAATGTTTCGCTTCACATTCGGAAAGGCAGCATTTACGGTTTCCTTGGCCCCAACGGCGCGGGGAAATCCACTACCATGAAAATGCTGCTGGGGCTGACAGCCCCGACAAAAGGCAGTTTTGCCATTGACGGCAGGCATTTCCCGGAAGACCGGATCACCATACTGAAAGGGGTGGGTTCCTTTATTGAATCGCCGTCTTTTTATGCAAACCTTACCGGCCGGGAAAACCTTGATATCATCCGGCGGATTTTGGGGCTGCCGGGGGATTCCGTCGATGACGCACTGGAGCTGGTCGGACTGGAGGAGTTTGGAGGCCGTCTGGCAAAGAAGTATTCGCTGGGCATGAAGCAGCGGCTCGGTCTTGCTGGTGCGCTGTTAGGCAGGCCGCCTGTCCTGATCCTGGACGAACCGACGAACGGCCTTGACCCTTCCGGCATCCATGAGATTAGGAATCTGGTGAAGTCTCTTCCGGGCCTTTATGACTGCACCATAATGATCTCATCCCATATGCTCTCTGAGATTGAATTGATGGCGGACGACATCGGCATCCTCAATCATGGAAACCTTCTGTTTGAAGGAAGCCTGGAGGAACTGCGGCATAGTGCAGGGCAGGCGGGAAATAGCCATAAGATTAGCGAAGCTAATCTGGAGGATGTGTTCCTGGGCATGGTGGAGCAGGACAACGCTGCCAGAAAGCAGAGGGCAAGATTATGAATGCACTGGCTGTCGAACTTCGGAAAGAAAAACGGACGGGCGTTATCCCGGTGCTGCTGGCTGTCGGCATTCTGGGTGCAGCCTATGCCTTTGTCAACTTCATAGTGCGGAAAGATACACTGCTGGGGCTTCCACTTCCGCCGATGGACGTCCTGCTGACCCAGCTTTACGGCATGATCATGGTTTTGAATATGTTCGGCATTGTAGTTGCCGCCTGCATGGTTTACAATATGGAGTTTAAGGGAAACGCCGTCAAAAAGATGTATATGCTCCCCATAAGCGTTTTGGGAATGTACCTTTGCAAGTTCCTGATCTTATCGGCCATGTTCCTGGTGGCAATCGTTTTGCAGAATCTGGCGCTTATGTGGATCGGTATGGCGGACCTGCCGCAGGGGGCGTTTGAAATGGGAACGCTGGTCAGATTTGCAGGCTACTCGTTCCTTACGTCAATGCCTGTCCTGTCATTTATGGTCCTGGTCTCGTCCCGTTCCATCAATATGTGGATACCGCTGGGCGTTGGAGTTGCCGGTTTCTTAAGTGGCATGGCATTGGCTAATTCAGCTTCCAGTCTGCTGCTGGCCCATCCATTTGTCATAATGCTGAAGCCTGCAGTTGCCATGAGCGCGCAGCCGGACATAACGGTGACAAAAGCCGCTGTTATCGAAACATTGCTTTTCCTTGGTGCAGGGCTGTGGATGGCAAAGAACCTGCGCTATGAATAAGGAGGGATTGTTAGAATGAGTTTTTTGGAGCTTCTCAAAATTGAATTTATGAAAGTAAAACGATCAAAGATCGTACCGTTGATCTTTATTGCCCCGCTGCTGGTGGTTGCCTCCGGGGTCGCAAACCTGAGCCGCTATTTTACGCCGGAATATACAAACGCATGGCCTGCAATGTTTATCCAGAGCGCACTGGTTTATGCCTACTATCTGCTGCCGTTTTCCATGATCGTGGTCTGTGTGATGATCGCGGGACGGGAAACAGGGAATAACGGCATTTTAAAGATGCTTGCCCTGCCGGTCAGCCGGTATTTGCTTTCCATAGCAAAATTCTGTGTGCTGGCATTTTATCTGCTTATGGAGATGGCCGTGTTCCTTGCGGTGTTCGTAGTTGCCGGGACGGTTGCCACAAGGACAATGGGCGTGACGGAAACTCTGCCCGTCCTCTATCTGATGAAATGGTGCGTAGGGCTGTTTCTGACAATGCTGCCGTGTGTGGGGACCATGTGGGCGGTCACTGTCCTGTTTGAAAAGCCGCTGCTTTCTGTGGGACTCAACCTCCTCCTTGTCATTCCTGGCGTGCTGGTCGCAAATACGCCTTTATGGATAGCATATCCTTATTGCTACAGCGGCTATCTGGTGTCCTGCTCCCTGCATGACTTTTCGGTGGAACCCAACACAATGGCATTTTCACTGTTCCCCTTCCTGCCGGTTGCAGTACTGGTCTTTGTATTGGTGTTTGCGGTTGCTGTAATAAAATTTGGAAAAAAAGAAATGAGGTAAATCATTATGGAATGTAAAAAACTGAGAACTTTAAGCAAGGTTTCACTGGTTATCAGCGTCCTTCCGCTGGCAACCCTCATCCCCGTGTTTCTTAAACTCACGCTGCCGGGAGGGGTAAGCACGGCTTGGGCGGGTGTCAATATTGCCTGTGTTGTGGCGGGTTTGATCCTCTCAATTATATGCGTCAGGAGCAATGAAAGCCGCAGCCTTGTAAATATTGCGTCTACAGTTATCAGTGTATTTTGGTGCCTGTTGATGGCCGGCATTGTTGCCCTGGGATTATTTTTGACTTTCATGCAGTAAGTGAGGAGTGTTTATGGAGTTTTTCAAGAAAGGATCAGCTATTTTTATTGCTGGAATAATGCTTCTCTCCTGTACAGCGTGTTCGGGGCTTGATAAATTGGCAGACGGTCTGAAAAGCGGCGTGGAGCAGGTCGGCAGCAATGTTGCTATTGGGAAAAGCAATGCCCTCATTACTCCTTATCAGTCTTTTGATGGAAAACGTGTTTCGGATAATGCGGGTTTTCTGGCAACTTATGATGCAGCCGTAAACGGTTTTGACGGGCAGGACATATTGGTTGGAAACACTGACCTCAAAAGCAACGATTGCCGAAAGATTACAGTACACTATTCCTTTGACACGATTTCCGGTGTTTGCCGGCTGGTATATATTGACCCGGAATTGGAGGAAAATGTACTGGCTGAAAATGGGGATGGCAGCGTTACAGTACAGCTTAAAAGTGGTGCAAACTATATAGGGCTTTATGGGGCTGGATATGATGGCACCATCCGGATTACGGTAGAATAAACACCAATGCCAAAAGAGAGGAATTAGACAGGGGAAATAAGCTGTCCCAACACACAGTCATTGAAGGGGGATGTAGTTTATGAAAATAGGCAGAAGAAAAAGAAATATCATCCTGTCCATGCTGCTATGTGTCAATATTCTTGTGGCCTGGACGGTATGGGGCAATAAGGCATTGATGGCGAATACAGTTGCAATTTCAAGCAGCCGTATCCCTGCCACATTTTCAGGCTTCCAGATAGCGCAGGTATCAGACTTGCATAATGCTGAATTTGGAGAAAACAATGCAGAACTGTTAAAACTGCTATCCGAGAGTCGGCCGGATATCATCGTGATAACAGGAGATCTCATAGATGTCAATCACACGGATGTAGGGATAGCGCTCTGCTTTGCGCAGGAATCTGTCAAAATTGCCCCGACCTATTATGTGACGGGAAACCATGAAGCGACCTGTTCCCAATATGGTGACCTGAAAGCCGGGCTTGAAGAGGCGGGGGTTATCGTACTGGAGGATGAAGCCATTTCTTTAGAGCGGGGCGGGGAAACAATAGCACTCCTCGGATTGGCCGATCCCGATTTTATGGTCAAGGGAGATATGCTTGTTTCTTAATAAGAACACTGTAAATACAAGGCTTTTCAAAGCCTACCAACCACAAAAAATAATATTTGATCTATCACATTACGCTAAAAGCCGTCCGGCATGAAAAAACGGGCGGCTTTTTTGCGTGGATAGGCGGAAAGGAGGCAAAAAATAATTACAGAAATTTAGCCCCTAAATTTATGCAACTTTCACAAAAAAGGAGGTTAGTGAATGGCTGATGAAAAACTGAACACAGGCCCCGGCAGTGAAAAACTCCCGGAGGCTCCCGAGCCTGTTGCGGCAGACCAGCCCCAGGCCCCGGCTCCCGAACAGGCCGCCGCACCTACGCCCCAGCAGGAACAGGCCGGGCCTGCCCAGCCCGCTCCCGGCGATGTGGTGGTGTCCTTTGACAAGATCAATGAGCTGATGGGCGAAAAGCGGCAGGCGGCCCGGGCCCAGGTGGAAAAGGAGGCGGCGGGTAAAGATAACTTCTCGGAATCTCAATGAATGTGATTCTAACTGAAAATTGACAACTGAATATCGTGCAGGAAAAGAAATTTGAGAAAAATGGACATAAACATTGGACATAGCGGGTACTATGCCTTGAAAAATCTTATGGAATCGCTTAAGATATCATTATTAGGCGGTGAATCCTAA
>CAJTGF010000114.1 GCA_910575585.1 Clostridiaceae bacterium | reverse complement strand
GGATGTATAGTGGGGAGCCGTATACATCGAGAGGTGTACGTGCGGTTCCGGGGCGAGGGTTCGGAAACCTGCTGTCGTGAGACAGTAAGGCGCCGGATTCTTAGCCTACAACATCGGGCAGATTCCAAAGCTGGAAAAGCTGGTAGCCACCATCCGAAGCCGGGAGATTTCCGCCTGTCTGGTATTGCAGGCGCAGTCCCAGTTAAAGGCCATCTACAAGGACAACGCCGACACCATCATCGGAAATATGGACACTTCCATCTTTTTGGGCGGCAAAGAACCCACCACCTTAAAGGAGTTAGCCGCCGCCCTGGGAAAAGAAACCATTGACACCTACAACACCGGGGAGAGCCGGGGGCGGGAAACCTCCCACTCTCTCAACTATCAGAAATTGGGGAAAGAACTGATGAGCCAGGATGAGCTTGCGGTGATGGACGGGGGAAAATGTATCCTCCAGCTGCGTGGTGTCCACCCGTTTTTGTCGGATAAGTATGACATCACCAGGCACCCCAATTTCCAGTACACCGCCGACGCAGACGATAAGAACGCCTTTGACATTGAAGCGTTCCTGTCCACCCGGCTCAAACCAAAACCCAGCGAGGTCTACGATGTGTTTGAAGTTGACGTAGACACCGAGGGCGAATAATCCCGTTCCGCGAGAAAGGAGTGATCTTATCTACCCGCCAGGGTCCCTGAAACCTGCCTCGTTTGAGGCCATTGGCGTACAAAGCGGACAGCTCAACAAAAAAATGAAGAAGGAGGATAGCCGGAATCGAGCCGCCCAAAATTCAGGGCGGTTTTGTTGTCCGGCTTTTGTATGCCTATGAACCAACACTAACCACAAAGCGATTCCGGCTAAATTAAAGTATGGAATTTTTCAACAGCGCAATCGAAGTTTTGCAGACCCTCGTGATCGCACTGGGAGCCGGCCTCGGTATCTGGGGCGTCACCAACCTGCTGGAAGGTTATGGCAATGACAACCCTTGGGCCAACGCTCATGTACGGTAAAGAAGTAAGCAACCGAAAACAAGAGATAGACCGCCAGCACCACACTATTCCGAACCAAAGACCAAAAGACAAGCATTATGGAAATGTGCATAACAGGCTATGGAATCATGGATAACTCTATTCACAGCACATGGAAAAGCGAAAGAGCCGCTTTCCCACGTCCTGCAAACAGAGTTACCCACAACTCCATAAGACAGCCAGTTATACACATTACCACAATGCCGACTACTACGGAATCCCGCTCATTCCTTCTTTTTTGATGTTAAAGAACACGCTATATTGATTGACAATCACAGAGCTATTCCAGTATATTTAATAAAACAGACGAAACCGCAGATATACAGGTGAATAGACATGAAAAATATACACAGCATTGAATTTTATACTGGAAGCAAGGAAGAATTGCTTCCCAATTTTGAAAAGGATTTTCCCTATATCGCTTCGAGAGCGGAACTTGACAAGTATATAGGGCGTTATGTTCCGTGGCACTGGCATAAAACGGTGGAACTTTTTTACATGGAAAGCGGTAGCATTGAATATGATACGCCGGGAGGAAAGCTATTGTTTCCTGCCGGAAGCGGCGGCATGGTAAATTCCAACGTACTCCATATGACAAAAGCAATATCACAGTGGGAAAAGAATATACAACTACTTCATATTTTTGATGTTTCCCTACTTGCCGGAGAACAGGGAAACAGGATTGAGCAAAAGTATATCGCCCCTGTTATAACTGCCCCGCAGATTGAACTAATTCCTTTTTTTCCGGGCAATGCAGCAGAAGAAAACATTTTGAAACTTATTCTTAAAGCATTTCATTTTTCCGGTGATGAATTTGGGTATGAAATAAGACTTCGGGAAATCCTAACGGAAATATGGCTAATGATTTTTGAACTATCCCGCCCTATGCGTGAAAAGGCGGGAGAACAGAACAAGAGCAACGATAAAATAAAGTTGATGATGATATACATTCACGAGCATTATAAGGAGAAAATTTCTATCCCGGAGCTTGCAGCGGCAGCATATCTAAGCGAAAGGGAATGTTACAGAGTGTTCCATGACTGTCTGCACATGACCCCCGTAGACTATATAAAGGCTTACCGTCTGCAAGCCGCCTGTCAGATGTTGGCTAAGGGGCAGGAACCTGTTACAGTTATCAGCCATGACTGCGGTTTGGGGAGCAGCAGCTATTTTGGAAAAGTTTTTCGGGAGTACGCACATTGTTCACCAACAGAATATCGGAAGAAATGGCAGAATAGTGATAGATAAGGGCAGAAATGAAATATTTTTCCTGCACTTCCTGCATTATAATGATACCTGTAAAGTAAATCAGCAATTTACAGGAGGTGGGTTCAAGGTGGTAAAAATG
The DNA here is from genome assembly GCA_910575585.1 of Clostridiaceae bacterium. Taxonomy (GTDB): domain Bacteria; phylum Bacillota; class Clostridia; order Lachnospirales; family Lachnospiraceae; genus UBA3402. The sequence goes on along the minus strand of CAJTGF010000114.1, from coordinate 7,849 downwards.
AACATTCTGAACATGAAAAATTTTTTAGATACGGTCAATGCCTGTACCGGCAAAGTAAATATGCTCTGCCCGGACGGTAAAAAACGAAATATCAATGGGGAAGAAAGGGTACAGGACAGTTTGTGGCGGCAGTACCGCCAAAACAAAAACTGCCTGCGGTTTGTTTTAGAAATTCCTAATCCAACGGACTATATGAGCATTGTTTCATACTATGCCGGGGATTGTTGATTTGTCTGTAAATATTTCATCATAAAGGGGCTGGACGGTTTATCTGCCAGCCCCGCCCTTTTGAAAGGAGTTAAAATGGAACTAAACATTCAAACCGTGGAAATGACATTAACGGAAGCGGCGCAGTCCAATCCGGGGGCATGGGTAGACCATTCCCGGTATGTAGCCAAAGCCTGTAAAAATATTGCGTCACACTGTAAAGATTTATCTTCTGAACAGGCGTATCTTTTCGGGCTGTTACATGATATTGGACGTTATGCCGGAGTGAGTTCGGAAAGGCATTTGATAGACGGCTATCGTTACTGTATGGAGCGTGGGTGGGGAAAAGCTGCACAGATATGTATATCCCACGCATTTATGATACAGGATATTGATACTTCTATCGGAGAGTTTGATGTCAGTGATGAGGATTACCTGTTTATGAAAGATTTTGTTGCAAATGCGGTATATGATGATTATGACCGTCTGGTACAGCTATGTGACGCATTGGCTATGCCTACGGGGTTCTGCCTTTTGGAAAAGAGATTCGTAGATGTGACAATACGGTACGGCATCCACCCGGCGACAATAGACAGGTGGAAAAAAATTTTAGAGATTAAAGAACTGTTTGAAGAACAGATTGGCTGCTCTGTTTATACTCTGCTTCCGGGCGTTGTGGAAAACAGTTTTCGTTAGGGAGGGATATTGTGTATTACGAAGCAAGCGATTTTTTAGAAACTGCGGACAGCGATACATTAAAGCAGATTGCCCGCACAAGGGAATTAACACGGGAATATTATTTCTCTGATTATGGAGATATGGAAAAACGCACTTCCATTCTTCGGAAGCTGTTGGGGGGAATTGGGGAAAATGTGGCAATCGACACACCTTTTCATTGTGATTATGGAAAAAATATTTTTTTGGGAAATGATGTGATAATCAATATGAATTGTACCTTTGTGGATAACAAAACTATCCGAATTGGTGACAGGGTTTTGATTGCTTCAAATGTGCAGATTTATACATCTTCGCACCCTGTTTTACCAATGGAAAGGCTTGTGCCGGATTGGAGGGAACGCCAGACAACATTTTTTAGAACCTATGCACGTCCGATAGAGATAGAAAATAATGTCTGGATTGGCGGCGGCTGTATTCTTCTGCCAGGAGTCACCATAGGAGAAAACAGCGTAATAGGGGCTGGAAGTGTTGTAAACCGCCCTATCCCGGCTAATTGTGTTGCAGTAGGGAATCCATGCAGGGTGATACGTCATTTTGATACAGACAAAGAAAGGCGGCTACATGAAATATAAGCATATCGTTTTTGACATTGACGGTACTCTGATTGATACGGAATATGCTGTCTTACATTCCTTACAGGAAACCATAAGGGCATTGTCGGGGAGAGAGATACCATGCTCTGAACTAAAATTTGCGTTAGGGATTACCGGGATAGACGCTTTGAAAAAACTTGAGATAAAAGACATTTCCTATGCGACAGAATTATGGGATAAAAATATGTGTAAATATGCAGATACTATTAAAGTATTTGACGGAATAACCGGACTATTGAAAAATCTTCTAAGTCTGGATTATAAAATGGGAATTGTCACCTCAAAGACAAGGGAAGAATTTACACATGATTTTTGCCAGTTTGGTATCAGCCATTATTTTAAAACAATCATATGTGCGGACGATACACAGGAACATAAACCCAATGCCGCACCGCTTTTGAAATATGTGGAATTATCAAAAACAGAACATAGGAAAGTGCTTTATATCGGAGATAGCAAATATGACAGTATAAGTGCAGAAAATGCTGGAATTGATTTTGCTTTGGCAGTATGGGGTAGCCATAATAAGCACATACGGGCAGATTATTTTTTGGAAAGACCTGCCGACTTGTTATCTTTTATAGCTTGAATAACAGTTCCTATTGTGGTGGAAAGGGGGAATTGCCAGTGACTTCTTCGGAAGCATACAAAGAACATATCGAATACACATTTAACGCTTTTTGCAGAATTGTTATACACTATGCAGCAATCAACGCATGGCGTGACAGGGACAAGCGGCGGCAAAGGGAAATATCTTTTGAATACCTCACAGAAGAAAAGTTTTATCCATTTTGTACGTCAGACACATATTTCATAGACCCTTACAAGCAATACCCTGTTACGATATGTGGTCAGAGGGTTATCCTCACAAATGGAAATCTTGCCGAAGCTCTGTCCTCTCTGCCGGAGAAAAAGAGGGAAATCATCTACCTATACTTTTTTGGACGTTACACACAGCAGGAAATCGGGGAACTATACGGACGCTGCCGGAGTACGGCGTGGCATCACATACACAGTGCCTTGCAAATGCTGCATAAGGAAATGGAGGTGCTTTTCCATGAGGAATCCTAAACTTGTACCGTATGAAACTATTGTCAGAGCAACCAGCGGAGAGCCGGAAGCCATTGACGAGGTTTTACGGCATTACAGCAAGCGAATCCGGCTTGCTTCCCTTGAAAACGGACAGGTCAACAAGGACACCGAGGACAACATTAAACGGCGGCTTATCGCTGCCCTGTTCCAGTTCCGCTTTGACGGACAGCCTACCTAACAGGAGGTGAGATTTGTCGCAAAAATAGTTATGCTTATGTTTAACGACACCGAAGAAAAAGCGGTTGAGAAAGCCATAGCCGCCCTTGCCGATATGATACCGCTGGAAGCCATGCAGCCGCCCCACTCCCCGGCACTTACTTTTCCGGGATTGGAAATCAGATTACACCAACGCCGGGTACTGAAAGACGGGTCAGACATTCCTCTCACACGTTTAGAGTACGGCGCACTCTGCTACCTTGCCGCCAGTCCGGGGAGGGTATTCACAAAGGCGCAAATCTTTGAAGCCGTGTGGAGCATGGAAAGTGAAAGCTGCCAGTCAAACGTGGCGAATGTGATATGCAACCTACGGAAAAAGATAGAGCCGGACAGCGGCAAGCCCACTTACATAAAGACCGTTTTAGGCGTGGGCTACAAGTTTGCTTCCGGGGAATGATAACAGAATAACCGCCGCCCATCAGCGGCAGCCAAAGACAGGAAATCAAGAAAAGGTTTCCTGTTTTTTTGCGCCCAAAACCAAGCCGGATTTTGCGCCGCAATAAATTAATTCAAAAACTTTCGGAAAACAATGCCAAAATTTTCTTTTTTCCCGTAGTAGGTAGTATGGGGAAAAATAATTGCCGGGAAGTTTGGCATTTTTTGAAACCGTCCGTATATCACTGCAAAACGGAGCTGATTTTTCCGTTTTTGTCAAATTCTGTTAGGAAAACACGAAAAGAAATTCCGGGGAACTTTGCCAGATTTGCCTTGCCGTTCGTAGTAAGTAATAGAGGGAGAAATACCGCCGCATAGTTGGCAGAATCCACGCCGGACAAGCCGGGATATCAGCAAAAGCCCACACAGAGGAAGCCGCCACTTTCTTAGAGCAAGATTCTACCACAGTACCAAATTTCGCTAATCGCTCATTTTGTCCTATGGGAATCTTGTTGGGGTTGCCACCCCAAGCCCGCCTTTTTGCGGCTTGCGCCGCTTGAAAAAATCCACCCACGAAAGGAGGTTCACAGCCATGAAGAAATATAACACGCCCCACCGCCACAGGATAATCAAGACACGCTTGACCGAGGAAGAATACGCCGAGTTTTCCGAGCGTGTCACCCTCTGCAAAATGAGCCAAGCCGAATTTATCCGACAAGCCCTCATTAAGTCAAGCATACGCCCGGTCATTACTGTTTCCCCGGTCAATGATGAGTTACTCTCTGCCGTTGGGAAACTTACAGCCGAGTACGGGAAAATCGGCGGCAACTTGAACCAGATTGCCCGCTGTCTAAACGAGTACGGCGCACCCTATAACGCTCTCTCAAAAGCGGTACGAGCCGCCACAGCGGAGCTTGCCGCCTTGAAGTTTGAAGTCTTGCAGAAAGTAGGTGAAGCCGTTGGCAACATTCAAACATATCAGCTCTAAAAATGCCGATTATGGGGCGGCTGAACAGTACCTAACCTTTGAGCATGACGAGTTTACCATGAAGCCCACACTGGACGGAAACGGGCGGCTTGTTCTCCGTGACGATTACCGCATTTCCTCTCTGAATTGCGGTGAGGAAGATTTTGCAATCGCCTGTATGCGCTCCAATCTCAAATACGGCAAAAACCAGAAACGGGAGGACGTAAAGAGCCACCACTATATCATCAGCTTTGACCCCCGTGACGCACCAGACAACGGCTTGACCGTAGACCGGGCGCAGGAGTTAGGCGAGCAGTTCTGTAAAGAGCATTTCCCCGGACACCAAGCCCTTGTATGCACCCACCCGGACGGGCATAACCACAGCGGCAACATTCATGTGCATATCGTAATCAATTCCCTACGGATTGCGGAAGTGCCGCTGCTTCCCTACATGGAAAGACCAGCCGACACAAGGGAGGGCTGCAAGCACCGCTGTACGGACGCAGCTATGGAATATTTCAAAGCGGAAGTCATGGAGATGTGCCACCGGGAAAACCTCTATCAGATTGACTTGCTGAACGGGAGCAAGAACCGAGTTACCGAGCGTGAGTATTGGGCGAAGCGGAAAGGACAAGCCGCACTGGATAAAGAGAACGCTTCCCAAGCCGCCGCAGGAGAGCCGACCAAGCAGACTAAGTTTGAAACCGACAAGGAGAAGCTACGGCAGACCATACGGAAAGCCCTTGCCGCCGCTGCCACCTTTGACGACTTTTCCTCTCTGCTGCTCCGGGAGGGTGTGACCGTCAAGGAGAGCCGGGGAAGATTGTCATATCTCACGCCGGACAGGACGAAGCCCATCACCGCCCGGAAACTGGGTGATGATTTTGACCGAGCCGCCATACTGGAAACACTCACCATAAACGCACAGAACGCCGCCAGAGCCGCCGAAACGCCCACACCCAAACAGGAATACCCCCGGAGCATAAAAGACCGCTTACAGCGTAACAAAGCCGCCATAAACGCCCCGAAACAAGACGGCGTACAGCGCATGGTAGACATAGCCGCCAAGAAAGCCGAGGGCAAGGGGAAAGGCTACGAGAAATGGGCGACCTTGTACAACTTGAAGCAAATGGCGGCTACCGTGAGCGTTTACGAGGAATCCGGCTTTTCTTCCCCGGAAGAACTGGAAGCCGCCCTTGCCGCCGCCAGTGCCGGATTGCATGAAACTACCGGGAAACTGAAAGCCGTGGAAAGCACTTTGCGGGAGAAAAAGGACTTGCAGAAACAGCTATTGGCGTATATCAAGACCAAGCCAGCCCGTGACGGACTGCGGGCGCAGAAATCGGAGAAAGCAAAGCGAGCTTACCGGGAGCAGCACGAAAGCGAGTTTATCATTTCCGAATCTGCCGCCCGGTATTTCAAGGCACAGGGAATCTCCAAGCTGCCAGCGTCCAAAGCATTACAGACCGAGATTGAGCAGCTTACCAAAGAGAAAAACGCCCTTTACAACGAGTACCGAGAGAAGAAAGCGAACGTCCGGGAATTGCAGACCGTGAAAAGTAATCTTGACAAAATCTTGCGCCGTGAGCCGGAACGGGGAAAGGGGCGGGAAAATGAACGGTAAACGCCCCTACATGGACTACCCACAGTACAGAGCCGCCCGCCGCCTTGTGCATGAGTGCTGCAACTATGATAACGGCAACTGTATTGTGCTGGATAACGGCGAGCCTTGCGTATGCGTCCAGAGTATCAGCTATTCCCTTTTATGCCGCTGGTTCATTACCGCCGTTCTGCCGCTGGACGGGAAACTGGAAGCCGCCCTACTCCACCGGGCAGACAGGAAACGCTGTACCGAGTGCGGCGGGTATTTTCTCCCCAAGTCAAACCGGGGGAAATACTGCCCGGATTGCGCCGGACGCATGAAAAGAATCAAAGCCGCACAGCGCAAGCGGAAACAGAGGGATAAATGTCACGCTTTAGGATATTCCAAACCCCCGTAAATCAAGGCTTTTTTGACCGCCCTCAACAGGTAGCCGATACATTTATCCTTTACCCCCGAAAATGCCGTTTTAACTGCGTAACAGGAAGCCACAGACAGGAGGTGAGAACCATAACCGAATACATCACAGCCGACACCATATTGCCCCGTTTTCTGCCCTATCCCTATTTTCTGCTGAAAATGGACTTGTCGCATACCGCAAGGCTGCTCTATGGGCTGCTTCTTGACCGTTCCACCCTCTCACAGAAGAACGGCTGGCAGGACAGCGAGGGCAGGACGTATATTGTCTATCCCGTTTCGGAGATAACGGAAATGCTGGATAAAGGCAGCACCGCCATAAAAAGCGCACTGAACGAGCTGGACGCTGCCGGGCTTCTGGTGAGGGAACGCCGGGGCTTCTCCGCACCGAACCGTCTTTATGTGAAAATACCGCAAATGCCAGTGGTACAGTTTTCCGACCATATGACTGCCATACAGCCGGAAAACCGACCCTCTGATAGCCGGAAAAGCGACCCTCATAAGGTCGGAAAACCGACCTTTGCGTTGGACGGAAAACCGACCCCTAACCAACTTACTATAAACCAACTAAAAGAGAACCAACGAAAAGGAGTGAGTGGGGAGCAGCCCGCACCCTTTGGCAGATATAAAAACCTTTTCCTCTCCGAATCCGAGTATGCGGAGCTGAAAGGGGAATACCCGGACAGGCTGGAACGGTTCATTGAGGAATTGAGCGAGTACATAGCCGCCTACGGGAAAGTGTACGCCAACCATGCCGCCGCTGTCCGTATGTGGGCAAGACGTGACAGGAAAGGCACAGGAAAGAAAGGAATCCCCGATTATTCCTACAAAGAGGGCGAGAGCCTTTGACCACATAAATACAACGCCCCGTAAACAGGGCGTAAAAGACCATGAACAAGGAGGACGATTTTATGAGCGATTATGATAACGCCATTTTCCGGCTTGCCACGGCACAGGAAGCAGAGCCGGAGGACTACACGGGCGAGGACGGGCTTTTATACTGCGGGAGCTGCCGCCAGCCCAAAGAAGCCTACTTCCCGGAGGGCAAAACCTTTTTCGGGCGTGACCGCCACCCGAAAGAATGTGACTGCCAGCGGAAACGCCGGGAAATGCTGGAAGCCAGCCATAGGGAATACAAGCACCGGGAGGAAGTGGAACGGCTGAAACGGACAGGCTTCACCGACCCGGCTATGCGGGAATGGACGTTTGAAAACGACAACGGGAAATGCCCCCAAATGCACAAAGCCCATGCTTATGTAGAGTGTTGGGAGGAAATGAAAGCCGGGAATATCGGCTATCTGTTATGGGGCATGGTAGGCACAGGCAAAAGCTATTTCGCCGGGTGTATCGCCAACGCCCTCATGGAGAAAGAGGTTTCCGTGTGCATGACAAACTTTGCCCTTATCCTCAATGACCTTGCCGCCAGCTACAAGGACAGGAACGAATACATAGCCCGCCTTTGCAGCTTCCCTCTGCTTATCCTTGACGATTTTGGCATGGAGCGTGGCACGGAATACGGGCTTGAACAGGTTTACAACGTGGTTGACAGCCGATACCGCAGCGGCAAGCCGCTGATTGTCACAACAAATTTGACACTGGAAGAATTGCAGAACCCGGAGGACACCGCCCACGCCCGGATATATG
>CAJTGF010000113.1 GCA_910575585.1 Clostridiaceae bacterium | reverse complement strand
TTTGGGCTCATCGGAATGTCTGGCATATCTGAACCCGAACGGCACACAGCCTGCCTTCCCTCCCGGGCCCACGACAATCCCCGCCCATTGCTCACTCAACAATACAGCAAATTTAAACTTCCTATTTATCCGGATTCCGATTACAGTAAATAAATCCCGCGCTGACAATCTTTCGATATCAGCGCGGCGCTCCTCATTGTATTACATTGTCTGTTTTGGGCACACACCACAACCTGCTTCCCCTGCGTCTACATCCCCGCAAACTGATTCTTCACCTTCTGCACCTTCTCCGGCTGGGCAGTCTCCGTGGAATACCACCCCTTGGCGGACATTTTCTTGTAAATATCATCCTGCATGCACAGACTGTTATCCAGGGCCTGGTCAAAAACCTGATGCACATTCTGGGTAGAGGACTCTATGGTCCCGTGAAGGTACAGATCGCACACTCCTTTTGTAGTCAGAAGCAGGTTCTCCATAATACATCTGTCATCCATGTTTTGTCCCTCCTTTGCTTAAACCAGATTATAAAAGCTGTCAAAAAGCTGCTGATGCTTTTGCGACAACTGCTCCACACAGGATTTTAACTCCTGATCGTTAAGATTCTTTGCCGCCTCCTGGCACTGGGTCTTTAAAAACTTCTCATGGCCCAGGGCATCCTCAATATAGGTCAATTCTTTTGGACTCATCGCGTATCCCTCCTGTTCCTGTATCGATTAACATTCTGTCACGGTCTTACTATGCCCAGACAAAAAGAAAGCCATGCTGGCAGAACTTTCTATCAGTCATGGCTTTCTTAATTTTAAAAAAATATTTACAAAAACAATTCATTCTCCTTGCGCCCGGAACATGCCTTCTTCAACTTCATGGAAGCGGCAAACACCAACATCTTATTGACCCTTTTTTTGTGTTCAGGACAAATGGCAACACACCGCATACAGGAAATGCACCGTCTATCGTCGGTCTTTCGGGGATCCTTCTTAGATATGGCTCCCACGGGACATCTGCGGACGCACAGACCGCACGCCCTGCAGTCCTTATCCGTCTCCGGCACCAGGGGAATGGTGTGGTACTCTTTATAGGGATACCGCCCGGGAACAAAAAAATCTTTCCAGGACTGAGGCTTTCCCAGTTTCTCCCTGATCTTTGCCGCCATGGCCTTTAGGGCCATCTTGTCCTCTTGGTCCGGTCTCCCTTTGCCGTACCGGCTCATGATGGAGTGTTCCGTCACCGCGGCCACTGCCGCCACCACCTTAAAACCGCATCCCTCCATGGCCTTGCGCAGTTCCAGAAGGGTATCCTCATAGGCCCGGTTGCCGTAAGCGGCCACCACCACGGCCGCCGCCCCATGGGCCTGCACCTTGGTCAGATTTACAAGGGCCGCCGTGGGAACCCGCCCTCCAAAGGAGGGAACGGCCACAAAGCACACGTCCCCCGGCTCAAACCGGTACATGCCATAATCTTTGCCTGGAAGGGAGAAATCCATCTCCTGCAGCGTCCCAAGCTCCTCTGCCAGAATACGGGCCGCCTGCCTCGTTCCTCCTGTGGGACTGAAATACATGGTATAAACATTCATCTTTTTTCCTCTGTCAAAGCCGACGCGGCTGCCTGCTGTCTGCCTACAGTGTCAGGGACGGCGCGGAGTATACCCTTGCCCCCAGCTCATTGTCCAGCATATAGAGGGCTCTGGGGTCCGAACCGAACAGTTCATACTTCTTGATCAGCCCTTCGGCGTTGGCTTCCTCCTCGCCCTGCTCTTTCACAAACCAATCCAAAAACTGCATGGTACGGAAGTCTTTCACCTTATCTGCCGCCTCATAGATGGCATGGATCAGACCGGTAACCAGCTGTTCATGCTCATACCCTGCGTGAAGGGGGTCCTCAAAGGTCTTAAGCTCCTTGTCCGGCTTGTCGATAGCTTCCAGGGTCACCTTGCACCCGTTGTTCTGCAGATACTGCATAAACAGCATGGCGTGATCCCGCTCCTCCTGGGCCTGGATCTTGTACCAGCTGCCGAATCCCTCCAGCCCCTGGTCTATGTAATAATTAGAAAAATCCAAATACAGATAGGCGGAATAAAACTCCTTGTTTACCTGAATATTCAACAGTTCTGCCACTTTTGCGTCTAACATCATCATATCCTCCTTTGCATTTCTCTTTAGTTTATCATCTTTTCCGGCAAATGTCACTGATTTTTACGCACGCCCCATCACTTTCCTGTCTCCGTTTTGGAAGCGGCCATCCGGTTTTTAACAACTCCTGCCAAAATGTCCCCGCACCAGCCGTTTGCGATCCCCAAAACAAGCCCCGCCAGAATGTCCGTGGGAAAATGCACAAACAGATACATCCTGGAAAACGCGATCACAGCCGCAAGCCCCAGAGCGGCTATGCCCCATCTTTTGCCGCGCCGCCATATACAGACCGCCCCCTCAAAGGACACCAGCGTGTGGCCCGACGGAAACGAGTAGTCCAAAGGCACCGGGATCAAAAGCGCCATATCCTGCCGGATCCAGCAGGGGCGGCTTCTGGCAAAAAGATTTTTCAGCACAAGGTTCCCTGTCACATACCCCAGGCCAATGGACAAAATCATGGCCAGCCCCAGATACCGGGTTTTGGAAAAGCACAAGCACAAGATCCCCAGCAAAATCCACACTTCCCCATGGTTGGACAGGTTGGTGACAAACACCATCACCTGATCAAGCAAAGGCCCCCGAAGTCCCTGTATGCCCTCCAGAACCGCAAATTCCCAAGCGCCTGCCGCGCCCCAGGCCCCTGCCATCAAGAGACTCCCCCCATAACGCTTTCCGCGTAATTCACCGATGCCATGGCGTCTCTGCAATACCGGTCAGCCCCGATAGTTCGGGCGTACTCCTCTGTCAGCACCGCGCCGCCTACCATGACTTTCGCCCAGGGGGCCTCTTTCCTTAACTGCTTTATGGTCTCCTCCATGCTTGGCACCGTGGTGGTCATCAGCGCGCTGAGCCCCACCAGGGGAACCTGCCCCTTGACGGCTTCCTTAACAATCCGCTCCGGCGCCACATCCTTGCCCAGATCCACCACTTCATAGCTGTAATTTTCCAGCAGAACTTTCACGATATTCTTCCCGATATCGTGGATATCCCCCTTCACCGTGGCCAGAATAATGGTCCCCTTCTTTTTGCGGGTCTGCCCTTTTTGGGACATCCGCTCTTTGATCACGTCAAAAGCCGCCTTTGCCGCCTCCGCGCTCATAAGGAGCTGCGGCAGGAAAACCGTCCCCTGCTCAAAACCTTTGCCCACTGCGTCCAGGGCCGGAATCATCTCTTCATTGATGATCTCCAGCGCCTCCCGCTGTTCCAAAAGCGCCTCCACTGCCTGGTGGGCCTTTTCCTTCAGCCCTCTTCGGATACAGTCCCCAAGCCCCATGCCATCCTCGCCTGCTCCTTTACCGCCTCCAGGGACTGACTGAGCTAAAGGACCTTCGGCCTTTGGGGCGCCGCCGTAAACCTGGATGTAATCCCCACACTGACTGTCCAGATCCGCCAAAGCCCGGAAACTGTAGTAAGCCTTCATCATGACCTGAGAATTGGGATTGATGATGGCCGCGTTCAGCCCGTTTGCCAGAGCCATGGTAAAGAACGCCCCGTTGACGATCTCCCTCTGGGGAAGCCCGAAGGAAATATTGGACACTCCTAAAATGGTCTTTCCCTCCAATTCATCCCGGACTCTCCGTAATGTCTCCAGCGTAGTCAGGGCGCCTTTGCTGTCAGAACTGACTGTGAGGCAAAGGCCGTCGATCAAAATATCCTTTGCCTTGATCCCGTATCTGGCCGCGGTGTCATAGATCTTCTTCGCGATCTGTACCCGGCCCTGGGCCGTGTCCGGGATGCCCTCCTCGTCCAGGGTCAAAGCCACCACCACGCCGCCGTAACGCTTTACCAGAGGAAACACCGCCTCCATAGACTCTTTCTTTCCGTTGACGGAATTGATCAGCGGCTTTCCGTTATAGACCCGCATGGCCCGCTCCATGGCCGCCATATCCGACGTGTCGATCTGCAGAGGCAGGTCAATGATGCTCTGCAGTTCCTTAACCACCTCCTCCATCATCCGGGGCTCATCAATCTCCGGCAGCCCTACGTTTACATCCAGCACATGGGCTCCGTTGTCCTGCTGGGCCACTGCCTCCTGCAGGATATATTCCAGGTTGTGTTCCCGAAGCGCCTGTTTAAATCTGGATTTTCCCGTAGGGTTGATCCGCTCCCCGATGATCACAGGATCCCTGTCAATCAGAACCCCATGGGTGTAGGAGGACACCACGGTCCGGTTTTTCTCACCGGGAAGGATCTGGATCTGGTTCCTGCACCGTTCTATCAGCTTTCGGATATGGCCCGGCGTAGTGCCGCAGCATCCTCCCAGCACATTGGCCCCCATCTGTCCGATCTCTTCCATAACATCGGCAAACCGGTCCTCGTCAATATCGTACACCGTAGTCCCGTTTTCACTTCTGGGCAGCCCCGCATTGGGGTTGACCATAACAGGAATGGAGGCGCAGGCCAGGATCTCTTTCAGGATCCCCTTCATCTGGACCGGTCCCAGGCCGCAGTTGATCCCCAGCGCATCCACGCCCAGGCCCTCCAAAAGCGCCACCGTAGACTCCACGTTGCCGCCGGTCAGAAGCTTTCCCTTCCCGTCAAATATCATGGTGGCGAACACAGGAAGATCGCAGTTCTCCTTTGTGGCAAGGATGGCCGCTTTGGCCTCATACCCGTCGCTCATGGTCTCGATCAGGACCAGATCCGCCCCGGCCTCAGATCCTGCCCTGACCACCTCCCCGTATATGTTACAGGCATCGTCAAAATCCAGATCGCCAAGGGGCTTCAAAAGCTTCCCTGTAGGCCCCAGATCCAGGGCCACAAAGCCTCTCCCTGCCTTTTCCACTGCCCGCCTGGCATTCTCCACCGCCGCCTTTACGATGTCCTTTAGGGCAAATGCCCCTCCCTCCGGATATTTCAGCCGGTTCGCCCCAAAGGTGTTGGTGGTCACAATATCGCATCCGGCATCCAGATACGCCCCGTGGATCTCCCTTATGATCTCCGGGCGCAAAAGATTCCAGGTCTCCGGAAGTTCCCCGGCTTTCAGCCCTCTGGCCTGGAGAAGGCTTCCCATGCCCCCGTCGCAGAACACTTTCCGTCTGCCGATCTCTTCCATTATCGTAATATTCATATCCGTTTCCTCCTGTAGAGACAATCCGTTTTGCTGCATGCGCCGCAGCCGCCTGCGCCATCCCCCTGACACCGGCCGGCAGATCCCTGCCTTACGGGGCCTGCCCCGATGACCGCGGTGACGGACTTGGTGGGCAGCATCAGGCAACTGTCCGTTAAGGCAATGCCGATGCGTTTCCCGGCCTCCAGCCCCCCGATCAGCGCCGGCTGGCAGGACAGGGGAAAATCCCCGTACCCCGGGCTGAACCGGGACCTTAAAAACAGTCCCTTTTTCTCATATTCGATCCGAATCTCCTCATTGACCTGATCGCAGTATTCCTCCAGCATGGCCGCCGCCGCTGCCTGAATCACCACCGCCCGGCTCATCTCCAGATGGCTGTATCTGCGTATCAGGTTGTCCGCCTGGACTCCCAGCGTAGCCGCAAACAGCACCACCCGGGTGCAGCCCTCCAAGTGGTTCTCCAGATCACGGCTCTTTGTCTGCAGGCAGCCCATATCTATGCATTTGTCCTGAAACTTTAGGGGAAACTCCCTGTAGCAGGCTCTCTTTTCCGCCTTTTGTTCCAGTTCTTCCCAGCTTTCCCGGATAAGCCTTAAGGTCTGCTCATCCCCGTCCTTCCCCCTGTATCCCAAATATCGGAGAGTCTCCTTAAGATCCATCTGCTTCCTCCCATATGATCCTGATCACGTATTGCCATTGTACAATGATTTCCTTGTCATTTCAAGTTTCTGGACCTTTTTTTGTGAAAGCATATTTCATTGGGCCAAGGATCGCGATATAATGGACACAGGAACTGTCAACAACCCAATGATCAGAAAGGACTTCCATGGAAACAGCCCTCTCCGTCAATATCCCCGTCTATGAGCACCAGCAGTTGTCCATCAATGCTTTCGGCCATTCCGTCACCATGCCGGGCCATACTTACGGCCCTGCGGTCCGCCCCTACTACCTGATCCATTTCATCCTGGAAGGCAAGGGGGAATTTATCGTAAACGGGACCCACTATAAGCTGTCCGCCGGAAAAGGATTTCTCATTGAGCCCGACTATCAGACCGTCTACAAGGCGGATCTGGAAGACCCCTGGACCTATATCTGGATCGGATTTTCAGGTAAAGACGCCTGGCAGGCAATGACTATGCTGGGCCTTTCCCAGGAACAGCCTATTTTCAAAAGCGAGGAAAAAGAGACTCTGAAAACCTGCGTCATGTCCATGATCCGGCGCAACCGCCGCAACGCGGCGGACACTTTTTACTCCCTGTCCATGCTGTTCCTCTTCTTAAGCACCATCGCCGCCTCCAGCAAGGACGACTCCCTAAAAGGCGGCAATCTCTATGTGGACCAGGCCATGGCCTACATCCGAAGCCACATTGCCGAACCTTTAAAGACCGAGGACATTGCCAGATATGTGGGCTTAAACCGCAGCTATTTAAGCGCGCTGTTTAAGGAACAGACCGGCTTGTCTCCCCTAAAATACATCCAGAGATCCCGCCTGACCAAGGCCCAGCACCTTCTGGAATCCTCCCGCCTGTCCGTGGCCTCCATCGCTTATGCCTGCGGTTACCAGCAGCCGGAATCTCTTATGAAGATCTTCCGCCAGCAATATGGCATGTCGCCTTCCGCTTACCGGAAAATGATCCGGCAGCAGAGTGCTGTGGGGAGTGTTTGAAAATTTAGTGGAGGCGACGTAATCGCAGGCCGTAGAGAGAGGCGGTCCCGTGCGGGTTCAGATATGCCAGACATTCCGATGAGCCCAGTAAAGCAGAAAACACTCGGGATTAGGCCCTCCTGTTTTCTGCTTTAGGGGCTCATCGGAATGTCTGGCATATCTGAACCCGGACAGCAGACGGATTCTCCCGGGCTCACCACAACTTCGACTTGACAACACGCCAATTTAACCATTTTGCACAAGAAAAAGGCTCCTCCTATATTCCAGAAGAAGCCCTACAAAATCTGCCTGCGACTACGTCGACTCAGCCACAATTCTTTGCCTTAAGCACCACCACCCTTGACCAGAAGTCGCAGCAGGGTTCCTCCCCTGCAGGCACTTCCCCTGCCGACATATCCGTGGTCACCATGCCGATATTCATCAGCTCACTTCCGTAAAACGTTCCGATCTTCACCTGCTCCTCCTCTATTTCGTACACAAGCCCTTCATCAAGCCCCCGAAGGCGGAGCCGCCGAAATTCCCGGTTTACATCATTGAGCATCTTGTAATACCCTACGATGGCCTGCTTCCTATCCTCCGACACCACCATCCAGGCCGTAAAGTTCCCCTCAAAAGGACTGAGCAGCCGGTAAAATGTCCCTGTGTGGATCAGCTTCCGGTACTCCTTCACAAACCGGATCTGCTCCCTGACCGTCTCCCGCTCCTCATCCGTCAGCCTGGCCAAATCCAGC
This sequence comes from Clostridiaceae bacterium, assembly GCA_910575585.1. Lineage (GTDB taxonomy): Bacteria > Bacillota > Clostridia > Lachnospirales > Lachnospiraceae > UBA3402. The sequence continues at coordinate 2,863 of CAJTGF010000113.1, read as the reverse complement.
TCATACCCGAAAGCTCCGAACATTGCCACATTTCCCCTGGTCTTTAAAGGCGTCACCCGATTGATCTGATGGTTGGGCGTAATGGATACGTGGGCGCCCATGGAGCTTATGGGGTAGGCAAAGGAAGTTCCGTACTGGATCTTCTGCCGCTCTCCTGCGTCCGTGTCATCGCTGGTCCAGCACTGGGGCGCATAGTACAAAAGTCCCGCGTCAAACCGTCCCCCGCCGCTGGCGCAGGACTCAAACAGCACCTGGGGGAAGGCCGTATTCAGCCGGTCGTACAGATCATACAGCCCCAGGATATACCGGTGGAAGATCTCCCCCTGGCGATCGGCCCCAAACCCATTGGAAAAACACTCCGTAATATTGCGGTTCATGTCCCATTTGATGTAGGAGATCTTGGACTCTCCAAGGATCTTGGCCACCAGACCATAGATGTAGTCCACCACCTCTTTCCTGGACAGATCCAGCACATACTGCTTTCTCCCGTGGGACCCATGGCGTCCCGGCGTGGCGATGATCCAGTCAGGATGCTCCCGGTACAGCTGGCTGTCCTTGTTGGCCATCTCCGGCTCAAACCACAGCCCGAACTTCAGCCCCAGGGCCTCAACTTTCTCGGAAAGCCCCTTGATCCCGTCAGGCAGACGGTCTTTGTTGGCCCACCAGTCCCCAAGGCCGCTGGTCTCCGAACACCTGGTACTGAACCACCCGTCGTCCAAAACAAACAGCTCCACCCCGTTCTTTTTGGCATCCTCCGCAATCTTAAGAAGCGTTTCCTGGGTAAAATCAAAATAGGTGGCCTCCCAGTTATTTAACAACACCGGCCGCTCCCGGTCCCTCCAGTATCCCCTTGCCAGCCTGGTCCGGTACAGTCTGTGGAACGTCTGGCTCATCCCGTTCATGCCGTCCATGGAATACACCATCACAGCCTCCGGCGTCTGGAACTCCTCCCCCGGCTTTAAACACCAGGAAAACCCAAAGGGATTGATCCCGATCATCATCCGCGTCACCTTATAGGTGTCCACCTCCGCCTGAGCCAGGAAATTACCGGAATAGATCAGGGAGAATCCCATAACCTCCCCCTGGAACTCGTCCGCCGTGGGCCTTTTGAGCATAACAAACGGGTTGTGGAAATGGCCCGACGCCCCTCTGGCGCTGCCTACGGACTGGATGCCCTGCTGCAGCATCCTTGTCTTTACGTGGCGTTCCCGCCCCCACGCGCCCGAAAACTGGATCCACTGGTACTCGTCGTCCGGCAAGTCAAGACACAGGCTCATGGCCCTTGTGATCTGATACTCTTTTCCGGCCCGGTTCTCAAACCGCGCGCTTCTGGCAATGGCGTTCTCATTTTGGAAAATGGTGTACAGAAGGATCAGGTCCACCTTAAGAAGCCCGTCGCGCAAAGTGATCTCCAGGGTATCCGCCTCATCCTCCGACTCCACATAGGTGGCAGGCAGCCCTTTAAGCTTTGGCTTCCCCTTATAGATCTTGTGGGATACATACTTAAAATCCGTGATCCTGCTGCCGTTTTGCTGGGTGATCTCCAGGGCAGGCATACGGAAATCCGTGGTCCCGTAGGACGGATACTCCTGCTTTAAATGCTCCAGGGAAAACGAATATTCATCATCATACACATACGCGCTGACCGGGCGGTAGCGGTTCTCGATGAGATACCCGTAATCCTCCCGCAAAGCTACCTTTTTTCCGAAATAAAGCTGACCCATCTGACCATTTCTAAGGATCTTCATCATATAGCTGATGGTATTATTGTACAGGTGAAACTCCCCTGTCTTTTCATTAAATAGGATTCCCATAACCTTTCCTCCTGGCGTTTGTGATGTACTCGCGGATCTGTCATCCGGTTACGTATATTCTATCCCCTTTCCCTGTTCTTTCCAGTGAGAAACGGCACAAAAAACTGTCCATTTGTCGGCTCCTATGAGCCGCCCCCAAAAACCGCCAAGTCAAAATGGCTGTCAGGGATCCCATGGTAGGTGACAAACACGTACTCTTTATCCTTTGTCACCCCTTTATTTGGCTCGTACTGCCGCCATTGGTCTCCGTTAAAATGCTGGATAAACACCGAACAAAACCGCCCGTACTGCCTGACCGGAATGAAGATCGTCACCTCCCCCATCTCATCCCTGTCCACAGAGTATACCAAAGAAGCAGGCTCCCCCTTTGTCTCCCCCAGATCCATCCACTGCCTTGCCCCTGGGCGGATCATCAAGTCATCCCCCTGTTTTTTGTCGATACAGCCGAATATCAGCCCGTCCACCTGCTGCAGCTCAAACCGATGCAGTTTCTGGTCATCCCCCTTAAAGACCCCATAGGAATTAATATACAGCCCGTCATCCCAGATCCCAAACTCCATCACGCCCCCGCTCCCATAGGTATGGCGATACCCGTTCTCATAATCTTCCCGGCTCTTATAGGAAATCACTATGGCCTTCATCCCGTACTTTCTGGCATACTCCCCCAAAAACTGGGCCCCATGGGGATTTTCATCAAAAACTTTCGTCAGATCCCGGTCACCGCAGTCGTCAATCCTTACATTCACCGGATGCTCCTGAAGAAACTGCTCAAAACCGCCCGACGCATACATTTCTAAGATCATGCCGTCCCCATGACAGGACACGGCGGGGCTGTCTGTGTCCTTCCCGTATTCCAGATACATATCATAAATCTCATACCCCAAAAGATCCTGGAAAAAATCCCTGCCCTCCTTTATAATAAGATAACTTCTCGGAATCTTCAGCCCTTATTTCATGGGGCTTTTAGAACCTATTTTTCAAAAATCACCCACTTTTTTCTCTAAAACACTTGACAAACCAGTCAAAAAATGCGGCGCTTCGCGCCCTTG
>CAJTGF010000112.1 GCA_910575585.1 Clostridiaceae bacterium | reverse complement strand
TTTGGGCTCATCGGAATGTCTGGCATATCTGAACCCGAACGGCACACAGCCTGCCTTCCCTCCCGGGCCCCGCAACAATCCCCGCCCATTGCTCACTCAACAATACAGCAATTCACCCCTGGATTGTTATTTTTGTATTGACTTAAAGTAAGGTTTAAATGGTAAAATAGAAAGAAGTGTTGGAAAAAACAGGAGAGGGGATTTGGCATGGGGTACAGGGTAAACAAAAAGACGGGGGATATTATAAATTAAAAATTGCAGAAGGAGGTAGTGAACATGAAGAAAGCGGCAGTAATTATCGCGCCTGGTTTTGAAGAGGGGGAGGCCATTAATGTTATTGACATTTTAAGGAGAGCAGGGGTTGACTGTGAGTCTGTGAGCCTTCAGGGGAAGCAGGTCACAGGTTCCCACGGCATCACCATCGTGTGCGACAGGGAGCTGTCCATGGAAATCAAAAACTACGACATGATTGTGCTGCCCGGCGGGCTTCCGGGGGCGGTGAATCTGCGGGACAGCGATCTTTTGATGGATGTGATCAGGGAAATGGATAAGGCGGGCAAGTATGTCTGCGCCATCTGCGCGGCGCCTATGGCCTTGGAGCGGGCTGGGGTCCTTGAGGGAAGGAAGTGGACCGCCTATGTGGGCTATGAGGAGAAGATCAAAGCCGGAACTTTCTGCGGGGATAAGGTGGTTGCAGACGGCAACGTGATTACCAGCAGAGGGCCGGCTACGGTATTTGCATTTGCTTATCGGCTGGCGGAGGCATTGGGATGCGATGTGTCGGAACTTAAGGAGAAAATGCTGTACCATTTTGCCATGGGGGATCCTGTTGTTAACTGATCCATGCATTTTGGGCATTGCGGGGTATGTCGGACAAAGCATTTGCCTTAGGTTTTAGGTATGTGTTAAAATAGTTCCATCAAAAAGCGCGGGAGGTATCTGAAAATGGCGATTCAGAGAAATGAAAAGGGACAGGCTGTGGCAGGAGAGACAAAGCATATAGAAAGGGCGGCTTTTGACCCTATGGAATATACGGAGATCCGCTGGCTTGGCGGTTCGGGAGCTATGATCAACAGCCGGGGGACAACGGTTATGGTGGATCCGGTGTTAAGCGGGTTTGATATGCCTCTTTTGATCCAGGTTCCTATAACAGAGGAGGAGATCCCCCATCTTGACGCCATACTTCTGACGCACTGTGACAATGACCATTACAGCCGAAGCACCTGCAGAGCATTGAAAGGCGTGACTGTTGGGTATCACGGACCCCGCTATGTGGCGGACCTTTTGAAAGAGGAACTGGGAATCAAAGGCTGCGGCCATGATATCGGGGAGCGGTTTCAGGTGGGGAACATGAATGTGTCCCTGACGCCTGCCTGGCACAACTGGCAGAATGAGTCGCCGAAGCACCACACCAGGGAGTTTGCCATGGAGGATTACTGCGGGTTCTGGATCGATACGCCGGACGGAAGCGTGTGGGCCGTAGGGGACAGCCGTCTTCTGGAGGATCAGCTGCGCATGCCTGTGCCGGATGCTATGCTGTTTGATTTTTCCGACAGCCGGTGGCACATCGGTATGGAGGGAGCGGTGCGTATGGCAGCGGCTTACCCGGATACGCCCCTGATCCTGTGGCATTGGGGAAGCGTGGACGCGCCGGAGTGGAAGGAGTTTAACGGCGACCCGGATAAACTTCGGGCCAGGGTGGTAAACCCGCAGCGGGTGGTGGTGCTGGATCCCGGCCAGGCATACAGGCTGAAACGTTTGCCGAAAAAGGGATGATGGTAATAGGAAGAGCGGGGAGGCTGTGCCGGTGCGTGTTTTGATTGCTGAGGATGAATTTGAGCTGGCAAAGGGATTGAAATTCTTGTTGGAGAAGAATAAGTTTTCCGTGGATGCGGTCCATGACGGGGCCAGGGCATTGGAGTGCTTTGGCAGCGGGGACTATGACGTGGTGGTGCTGGATATTATGATGCCGAAGGTCAACGGCCTTGAGGTGTTAAAGACCATAAGAAAGACAGGTTCCAAGATCCCCATACTGATGCTGACGGCAAAAGGGGAGGTGGAGGACCGGGTGGAGGGCCTGGAGGCAGGGGCGGACGATTATCTTCCAAAACCCTTTGCCACCAGGGAGTTTATTGCCAGGGTGAAGGCCCTTTCCCGGAGGAACACCGCATATGCGGATCTGGTGCTGGAGTTTGGCAATGTGCAGCTGGACTGCAACCGCTATGAGCTTAGGTGCGGCCAGGAAGCGGAGCGGCTGAATAACAAAGAATTTCAGCTGATGGAATTGTTTATGCGGCATCCCCATTTTGTTTTTTCCACCAGACATCTGATGGACAGGATTTGGGGGCAGGACTCAGATGCGGATATAAACGTGGTCTGGACTTACGTGGGATTTATCAGAAAGCGCTTGAAGCATATGGGCGCCGGTGTTGAGATCCGGACGGCCAGAGGCGCCGGGTACTCGCTGGAGGAGATCAGATGCTGAAGAAGATACAGAGGCGGTTTATTCTGGCGGCCATGGCGGCTTTTGGAACCGTGATGGTTCTGATCGTGGCCGGGATCAACTGGGCCAATTATGCGCAGACTACATCGATGCTGGACCACCTGACTGCAAGCCTTTTGGATGGCCGGTCCGGTCATGGCCCCCGTGAGTTTCGGCCTCCGGGAAAAGGATTCTTTCCGGGAAGGGAATTTGCGGGGGCAGGCCCGGAGGCTGAGTTTACCACCCGGTTTTTCACGGTGGTCTTTGACGCTTCAGGGAATGTTGAGGAGATCTTTAGAGATTATATTTCTTCCGTTGATGATGAGAGGGCAGCGGAGTATGGACAGGCGGTATTTGGTAAAAACAGGGACAGAGGATATTATGGGGATTACCGTTATCAGGTGAGAAGGGATGCGTCCGGGACGGCCATCCTTTTTCTTAATGCATCCATGCAGATGCATTTTATGAAGTCTCTGTTTTTCGTGTCTTCGGCCATTGGGATAATAAGCCTTGTTCTGGTTTTTTTTCTTGTGGTCTTTTTTTCCAGATACGCCGTGCGGCCTTATATCAGGAATATGGAGAGGCAGAAGCGGTTTATCACGGACGCGGGCCATGAGCTTAAGACGCCCATTGCGTCCATTGCCACCAGCGCGGATATTGCGGCCATGGAGCATGAGGGGGATGAGTGGATCGCCAATATCCAGAAGCAGGCGGGGCGTCTTGGCCGGCTGGCAGGGGAGTTGGTGGCGCTTTCCAGGCTGGATGAGGAGACGCCGTTTCCCGACAAATGCCGGTTTTCTTTAAGCGACGCGGCATGGGAGGCGGCAGAGCCTTTCGGGGTTTTGGCCAAGGCGAAAGGGAAACGTTTCTGCCAGAATATCCAGGAGGGCGTGGAGTTTTACGGAGATCGGGATTCGGTCCAGAAGATTATTTCCATTCTCCTGGATAACGGGGTGAAGTACTCGGATGAAGGCGGGGAGATCCGGCTGGATGTGGGCAGAAAGCGGGGAAAGGTTTGGATCCAGGTGTTTAATACCTGCGATCTGCCGGAGGGAACGGATCTGAACCGGCTGTTTGACCGGTTTTACCGGGTGGATGAGTCCAGGTCCGCCGACACCGGAGGGACAGGCGTAGGACTGTCCATGGCCCAGGCGATCGCGGAGGCTTACGGGGGGAGGATCACGGCGCAAAAAACCGGGGACAACGGGATATGCTTTACAGTGCGGATATGAGAGCTTTGGGGGACGCTGGATTTTACAGGAAATTTTGGAAAACCATAAAGAAAACGGGGAACAGACCGTATAAATAAGGCTAAGGCCGGGGATCTAAAAATAAGATTCCCGGCCTTAAAGCGTGTCTGTCCGAATATCGCAGGTTTTCGTCTCTCCATGCGCGCAGTCAGGTGGGGAAAGCAAAAGTTCAGAGAAAATACACAGTCTATTTTAAGTACATTTTAGGAAAGGGAATTATACTCGTTCCCATGAGCAGAAAACAATACGCTCTGGGAAAGGAGAGGTGGCAGGTGGGTGAAACGGTATGTTTTCGCCATGAACTGAAATATCAGATCGGATACCTCCAATATCTGGAACTGCGAAGCCGCTTAACAGCGGTTATGAAGACGGACAGCCACGCAGGCGGGGACGGCAGGTATCTGATACGGAGTATTTATTTTGACAATTACCAGGATAAGGCTTTGCGGGAGAAGATTGACGGCGTTTCCAGGCGGGAAAAGTTCCGGATACGGTACTACAATGATGACTTTTCCTATATCACTCTGGAGAAAAAGGTAAAAGACAACAGCCTGTGCATGAAGTTTGACGCGGATATTACAAAAGAAGAGTGCCGTCGGCTTTTGGATGGGGATACGGGATGGATGCGGGATCATCCTTCGCCTCTGGTGCAGGAGCTGTATGGAAAGATGCGTTTTCAGCTGCTGCGGCCTAAGGTGCTGGTGTCTTATGTGAGAGAGCCGTATATTTACAGGGCGGGCAATGTAAGGGTCACGTTTGATTCTCATATACGGACGACCTTGTACCACAGAAGCTTTCTTGAGGAGAGGCCGGCGGATATCGGGGTTTTTGACTGTCCTGGGGATATGATACTGGAAGTGAAGTTTGACGGATTTCTCCCGGAGGTGATCCGCGGCATCATTCAGACCGGGGCCCTAAGGCAGCAGGCATTTTCCAAATATCAGGCGTGCAGGCGGTTTGGGTAAAGCGAACGTGTAAAAGAGATTCCGAGAGTACATTAGAACAGGCAGGAGGATAGGAAACATGACGTTTAATGATATTTTTAAATCCAGTTTTCTGGAGAGTGTGACGGAATTTTCGGCGGTTGACACACTGATCGGCATGATGTTTGCCCTGGTTATGGGGCTGTTTATCTTTGTGGTGTATAAGAAGACGTTTAACGGCGTTATGTACTCTACAGGGTTTGCCATGACCCTTGTGGGGCTGTCTTTGGTGACGACTCTGGTGATCATGGCGGTAACCTCCAATGTGGTGTTATCCCTTGGTATGGTGGGTGCTCTGTCCATTGTCAGGTTTCGGGCGGCGATTAAGGAGCCTATGGAGATCGTGTATCTGTTTTGGGCTATTGCGGTGGGAATCGTTATCGGCGCGGGAATGATCCCGCTGGCGGTCATAGGTTCTGTGATCATCGGGCTGATCTTGATGGTATTCGCAAACCGCAGGATCCACGATAATCCCTATATCCTGATCTTCAACTGCCTTAATGAGGTGGCGGAGGAGACTGCGGTTTTGATGACCCAAAAGGCGGTTGAACGGTTTGTGGTCAAATCAAAGACCGTCAACGGGGCGGGCATTGAGGTGACGGCGGAGATCCGTATGAAGGATGCAGAGACTTCGTTTGTAAACCGGTTAAATGACATTGAGGGTGTCAATGATGTGACTCTTGTAAGCTACAATGGGGAGTACATGTCTTAGGAGAGGAGGTCTGTCATGGTTGCCTGTAAAAATATTACCAAGCTTGTGAGCGTGATCGTGGCAGCCGCGGTTTTGGTGTGCATATTGGCGCTTTTATTTCCCAAGCAGGTGGCGGAAACCTTTGGAGAAAGCGCTGTGTCCCTTCGGTATGAGACGGAGCTGTTTGACACCAGCCGAATCATGGAGATCGACATTCAGATGGATGAGGAGCAGTGGGCGGATATGCTGGCCAATGCCGCAAAGGAGAACTACTATTCCTGCGACGTGGTGATCGGGCAGGAGACGATACATAATGTGGGCATCCGGCCAAAAGGGAATACCAGCCTGTCCGCCATTGTTATGGACCCGGATACGGACAGATTCAGCTTTAAGCTGGAGTTTGACCATTATGTGGAGGGGCAGACATGTTTGGGGCTGGATAAGCTGGTATTGAACAATAATTATGCCGACGCTACCAATATGAAGGAGGCCCTTGTGTACGATATGTACGGCTATCTGGAGGCTGACGCGTCTTTGTACAACTATGCCCGGATATCGGTGAACGGCCGGTACTGGGGCGTGTATCTGGCACTGGAGGCTGTGGAGGACAGTTTTCAGCTGCGCAATTACGGAACGGCTGACGGGAATTTGTACAAACCGGAAGGAATGGGGATGGGAGGCGGCCCCGGCGGAGGTAAAGACGGCCCTCCGGGGGAAATGTCCCAATGGCCTGGGGAGATGAAGCCGGACAGGGAAAAGATGTCTGCCAGAGAGGCGAAATCAGATGGAGAAATGGTGTCTGCCGGGGAGGCGAAACCGGATGAAAGGATGATGCCTGCCGGGGAGATAAAACCGAACGGGAACGCGATGTCCGATGACGAAATGATATCCGAAGACGAAATGATACCAGAAGGGGAAAACCGCCGAAGCAGGGGCGGGATGCCGGGACGCGGCCCGTCTATGAGCGGCAGCGGCGCGGATTTGAATTACACCGATGACGATCTTGACAGCTACTCTATCATATGGGAGGGAGAAGTTGGAGATACGGGAAAGAAAGACCACCGAAGAGTTGTGACAGCTTTAAAAAATATAAGCCAGGGAAAAGATGCCCGGCAGTATATGGATGTGGATAATATCCTGAAATACATGGCAGTACACGTTTTTTCGGTGAATCTGGACTCGCTCTCCGGAGTCATGGCTCACAACTACTATCTGTATGAGGACAATGGAAAACTGAATATCCTGCCGTGGGATTATAATCTTGCTTTTGGCGGCATGGGCATGGGGCAGGACAACAGCGCGTCCGGTACGGTCAACGATGCCATCGACACGCCCTTTGAGGCCACGGAGTTTTTCGACATCCTTTTGGAGGATGAGCAGTACCTGGCCAGATACCATGAATATCTGCGGCAGCTGGCAGAGGACTATGTAGGAGGCGGGAAGCTTGAGGAATTTTATAACCGGGTACAGAGCCAGATCGATGGTCTTGTGGAGACGGATCCCACGGCGTTTTACTCCTTTGAGGAGTACCAGGCAGGCGCGGGGATGCTTTATGAGACGGTGAAGCTGCGGGCAGAGAGCATTTTAGGACAGCTTGACGGGATCATTCCGTCTACAGATGAGGGACAGAAAGCGGATCCCTCCAATCTGGTGGATGCGTCGTCCATTGATATTGATGTTATGGGAACATTCAGTATGGGGAGAGGAGGGATGGAGGAAGGAAAGAGAAATGTATCCGATCACAACGAGGCAGACGCCCGGGAAGCATTTGGCGAAGCGCCTGTGATGCCGGGACAGCCGAGCGGGAACAATGGGGAAACCATGGTGAGAAATCTCATACTCTTAGGAAGCTGTCTCCTGGTGTCGCTGCTGGCTCTCCTTTCGGTAAAGGCATATTCGAGGATATAACGAAAGGGGCTGCTGCGCTAAAATCGTGCAGCAGTCCCTTTATCAGTTTACTGATCCAAAAGGCGGAATTTGGCTACCAGCTCCCGCAGCATAAGCGCCTGACCCGACAGTTCCTCGCTGGCAGCGGCGCTGGCTTCTGCCGTGGAAACATTGGTCTGGACAACTGTGGAGATCTGCTGGATGCCGCGGGTGATCTCCTCCGTGTTGGCATCCTGCTCTTTGGTGTAATTGGCAATGCCGTCAATAAGCTTGCTCATCTCGTCCGCATGATTTACCACTTTCAGCATGGAATCCGCCGTATCCTGGGCGGCGCGGACGCCTTCGTCCATGGATGCCACCGTCTGGCTTAGGAGCACCGTAGTTTCCTGGGCAGCTGCAGAGGACTTGCCGGCCAGGGCCCGGACTTCATCGGCAACTACGGCAAAGCCCTTTCCCGCGCTTCCGGCTCTGGCGGCCTCCACGGCTGCGTTGAGAGCCAGGATATTGGTTTGGAAAGCGATATCTTCAATGGTCTTGACAATCTTGTGGATCTCCGTGGATTTCTCGCTGATGCGCTGGATTACCACGGTCATGTTCTGCATTTTTTCATTGCTGGACAGGATGCCGGTCTTTACCTGCTGGGAGATAAGGCTGGCCTCCTGGGCTCCCTTGGCGATCTTATGCACGCTGTCAGATACGGCGCTGATATGCTCTGCCAGGGTATCCACTTCGGCGGCCTGCTCTGTAGAGCCCTGGGACAGGGTCATGGCGCCTGCGGACACCTGCTCCGCGCCTGCGGCTACATCTCTGGAGGCAGCCTGCAATTGTCCCATGGCGGCATTGAGGGAACGTGATATCTCGTCCAGGGCGGCTTTGATCTTCTGGAATTCTCCGGAATACTCATTCTCCAGTGTAAATGCCAGATTTCCCGATGCGATCTCCCGCAGCTTTTCCGCAATCTCCGTAATGTAGATAACGTAATCCCGCAGCCGGACAGTGACCCGGTTAAAGTCATCGGCCAGCACGCCCAGTTCATCCCTGGAATGGTAGTGGATGGTCTGGTTCAGCTGTCCTTCGGCGATCTGGGTGGCCACCATGCTCAATTCCTTTACCGGGCGGCCGATCACACGCCGAACCTGGATCACCACTAAAATGATCAGAACCAGAATAGCCACGCCTGCCACCAACAGCATGCTGGCAGTCAGCTGGAGCAGTTCCTCCAGCACCTCGGCGCGGGAGACGTAGGCAACTGCCATCCAGTCGCAGCCCGGAACATTGGCCACCTGAATGTAGGTGTTTTCATAGAGGGACAGCCCTGCCTTGCCGCTGCGGATCTGCTGGCTGGCATAGGCATACATGCCGTCCTTCATCTGACTTAAGATCTGGCCGGTAATGGTCTTATCTTTATGGCCGATAATGGTGTCGGTTCGGGTATCTACCAGGAAAATGCCGCCGGTGTCCTCGATCTGGACCTGGCTGACGATTTGAGAGATGGAGTCAAGAGATACGTCTGCCGCGGCAACGCCCCGAACAGAGCCGTCGCGGCTTTTAAGCACACCGGAAGCGCCTACTACATAGGACTGGCTGTCTTCGTCAAGGTAAGTGTCCCCGAACATAAACGCATCGGATTTTATACCATCCTGATACCAGGTTTTTCCCAGAGGGTCGTAGTCGGGACCAGGCACAAAGGAGGAGTGGTAGAGCGTGCCGTCCGTCAGCGCCACATACAGCCCGGCAGGATAGGCATCATTCTGACCCGCCGTGTGGCGGACATAATCCATCATAGCGGGGACTTCCATGTCCTCGTACTGGATGGTGTCTCTCTGAGTCTCCAGCATGGTCAGCGTACGGTTAATCCATGCCCTGGTCTCCTGGACCGTCCGGTCCGTGGTAGTCTGCAGTAAGTCCTCGCTCTTATCCAACAGCGTGCGGGACATCTGAACATAGACCACACCCAGCAGGATCGCTACAGCGATTATAACACTTACAACAATGGCTGATGCCAGCTTCCCCGTAATGCCCCAGCCTCTTCTGACTGCGCGTGCGTGGGCGGCATCCTGTTTTCCTTGTTTCATATAGTACCCCCTTGAAATCTCCTCATACCAAATATCCGATAAAAAAAACGGAAAACGGACGGGAAAAATATACAACATTACTATGATTATAACAGCATCAGGAGAGAACTACAAGTGTTTTTGATAGAAAATGAAAAAAATAACCCTTCATTCTTGACAAGGTTAGGGCGATGCGGTTATACTAAATAAATGATTTCACGCAGGATTTTCTGTGCTGCGGGATTCTGATCATTCTTGTTTCACAGGTGGTAGTTCATCACGGATTCCGATAGGTGAAGGACAGAAACACAAAAGGAGCAGACAGACATATAGAGCCATGAAGCATACGGAAAGAAGCCAAAATGGATACTGCCAAAAGATCAGGCGCAAAAGAGATTCCAAGGGCGGCAATAGAAAACTGGAGGTATCTGTCATGGGGATTTATATGGAAGAGGAAGAGGTAATAAAAAAAAATATGGCTTTAGCGAAAGAAAAGATCTATACGGTAGAATTTATGGAGGCTCTGCCGGAGGACGTGAGAGCAGAGCTGATCGACGGACAGTTGTTTTATATGGCGACTCCTACGGCTGAACACCAGGAACTTATAGGCTTTCTTCATGGGAATTTTTGGAATTATATCAAAAGCCATAAAGGCAGATGTAAGGTTTATCTGGCGCCGCTGGCCCTATATTTGAATGAGGACAGCAGCACGTATCTGGAACCGGATTTGATGGTGGTATGCGATCCGGACAAGATGAGGGAGAAAGGCTGTTATGGAGCGCCGGATTTTATTGCGGAGATCATATCCCCCAGCACCCAGAGCCGGGATTATCTGCTGAAGCTGAACAAATATCAAAGCGCAGGCGTTCGGGAGTATTGGATACTGGATGCAAAGAAGCAGACGATCCATGTATATGATTTTGAGAACGGAAAGAAAGACACCTACGGCTTTGGGGATAAAGTATCGGTAACGATCTTTGAAGGACTGGAGGTGGATTTTGGGGAATTTGGATCGGGATCATGACAGGCTTTTTCCTAACCCGGATAAACCGGAACTTTAAATTCGTTATGTTGCTGTATTGTTGAGTGAGCAATGGGCGGGGATTGTCGTGAGGCCAGTCAGAGGAGAGCTGTCCCGTCCGGGTTCAGATATGCC
>CAJTGF010000111.1 GCA_910575585.1 Clostridiaceae bacterium | reverse complement strand
TTTTGTGCAGTTTCGGGAATTTTCTCGAAACTATTAAAAATTGTTCTGCCTTAATAAAGGTCGTAGAAGACTACATTTTATCGGGTTTTAGGAAATTTCAAAAGTTGTAAACGGGTGTATTGTATTAACAGAACATAAAAATAAAACGATTTAAATCAAATTAAGCCACAAGTATCCACCCCGTCGTCTCAGGTGGGTTTTAGATGGGGATATTTAAGAATGGCTGAATTAAGAGGCAGTAAATTCAGGGTAGATTTCTCGTTTGATTTCGAGCAGTGCCCTTATGATGCGGCGTCCTATATCATTTATCATGTATCTTCTGGAGTGTGGTATTTTCCGTATCAGGCCATGTGTCCAGAGCTTGGATAGTTCACGGCTCATCTGACTGTGTTCCTTTTTCTAGTCAGGATTTCCTTTGTTTAATGAATTTTGGATATTCTGATTCGTAAAACCACATATCAGATATTTTTCGTCAGAGATTTCCTCAAATAAACGGAATACATCTGGAGACCAGACATCGTTAATTTCCATTTCAATACTTTGAACTGAAATGATGTTCTGCATGGAATCAAGAAATCTTTTATTTGCTGCTTTTGAAATTTCCGCATACTGATAAAGATTGGCAATTGACTTTCCCATAGGAACCCATCGCTTGGAGGTGGTGCCATCCCGATTGTGGATATCTTTGTAAATTTAAAATTCCTTCGGGTCATTGATTGTCATTTTTATACGCAGGTTGCTGAATTTATCATACATCTTGATACTGTTAGACTTCATTTTGAATTTGATCCTCCAGACGGTCGGACATTTGCGGTAATCAGAGACTGCTTCTCCCAGAAATTTTACGTCAAGTTTTCGTCCGAGAAAGGAAAAAATATCGGTACATTTGAAGTCATAGAATGCGTGCCAGATCAGGGATGGATAAATATCCTCCAGAGCCGCCCGGCTTTCAAACATAACATCGATCGCATACTCGCATTGGTCTACACACCAGTGGTAACCGGTATGTAAAATATTTTCAACAGTAGCAAGATAAGGGTTTGCTTTATGGGCGAAAAGATCAAGCTGTCTGCAGAGAGACTTGGAATCGAATTTATCTGCCAGTTTTTGTGTTTTTATAGGGTCACAGATTTTAAAGAAAGAATTATTGTACATCCGGAAGGAGATGGCGTTTTCATCAAATGTATGCTTCATCATCTCACGCCCATTGATGTAAACCTGTAGCATAAAGGGAAATCAGGTCTGCAGCTTTACATACATAACCCCAAAGGTTTTATCGAGATAATAGAAGTAATAATATTTACATTTACGGTTCACAAAACGAATGGAAAGCTTACCAACATCCTGTTTGGACGGTTGAAAAGTCTGGCATCCTTCTACGACAGAAAGAATACAAATGGGCCCCTTAGACATGGGATTCATACATGTTTTGCGGCCTCAATGCCCACATACTGCGCCAGATACTGGGCGGCAAATGCCTTGACAGCTGCCTGTGACCAGCCAGCTCCGCATTTTTTGGCAATAAGAGCAACCATAGCGATTGTCTCAGCTGTTAAGGCTGCTGTATCACCGAATGGAACCTGTGATCCTCATTATCCCTGAACAGCACCCCGTTATGAATTCAGTTCATGACATCATTGTTTCCACGCCTACGGGATTATGTTTGTTGTACAGCATATAGCAATAACGTATAGAGGTATTGGAACATATTCGGCTGGTTTACCTCCACTGTTTTTATAAGGCTGTATATAAGTGGCGTTTGATCTTGTGTCATTTGACACTATCTTGAGAGTAAGAAAATTTGACAGGTTCACACCCCAAATGCTATAATATTCTCACAAAAAATACACAGTGAGGTACAAGCTATGAAGAAAAAAGTACTGGCAGTAACACTATTCGCCGCTAGTGCATCTCTAGCCGCATGCAGTCAGAAGGAGACCCCGCCTCCGGCAACAGAGGCAGCCACCACAGCGCCGCAGGAGACTACCACAGCAGCCGCTACAGAAGCAGCCCCCAAGACAGAGGTAAAGACCGGCGAAGGAAAAGGATACGGAGGACCGATCACTGCGGAGGTGACCCTCGAAGGCGACAAGATTGTGGATCTTAAGCTGACCGGAGATAAGGAGACGCCGGGCATTGGAGTGGATGCCCTGGAGCCCTTAAGAGAGGCTATACTGGAGAAGGGCGGACTGGACGGCGTGGATATGGTAGCCGGAGCCACCTGGACTTCCAACGGCGTATTCGAGGCTGTGGGGACTGCTCTGGGCATAGTGCCTGAAAGCACAGAGGGCGATGTCCAGAAAGAAGTAGGCGCCACAGGATTGTCCCACGGTGTAGGCTTTGCTTCCAACGGGCGTCTGGGACCTGGAAAAGATGATAAAGAAACAGGAGTGTACAGCTTTAATGAGGTGATCGCCTATGTGCTGTTTGGGGATGACGGAAAGATCCTGGATCTGGAAGTGGATCAGCTGGAAGTGGCCACTCCAAACTACGACGGAGACCATATGCCCCATCTGACCGGCTTCCCAGGCCAGTCCTACAATGCGGACGAGAACCATGACGAGAAGGTGGACACGGTCCTGGAACAGACCGATGACACGTACCTGGCCGAGGTTGATGCCTGGGCCACCAAGCGGGAGCGTGGGGATACCTATAAGCTGAACTCCGGCACATGGACCGATGAGATGGACCTGTTTGAGGAGACCTTCCGGGGAATGACCGTAGAGGAGGTAAAGGAGTGGTATGCCCTGTGCTGTTCTGACTTAAACGGCCGTCCGCTCCACGGGACATCGGAGAAGGATGAGGATGTGAAAAAGCGCGAAGCATTAAGCGACGACCAGAAGGCAGCTCTGGACAGCATATCTGGCGCCACCATGTCCTTAAATGACGCTCACGGCAATATCATTGCCGCCATAGAGAACGCCTACGAGCACAGAAGAGCCGTTGAGGCAGACAGTGTCGCAAAGATTGGTTTGGGCATCACCAACACCGGACGCTTAGGCCCTGGAAAAGATGATAAAGAGACGGGAGTATACAGCTTTAACACCCAGGCAGCAGGCGTGTGCTACGACGGGGACGGTAAGATTATTGCTGTTTTCACAGATGTGATGGAAGTTGCAACCCCCAATTACGACGGGGAACATATGCCGCACCTGACCGGCTTCCCGGGGCAGTCCTACAATGCGGACGAGAACCACGACGAGAAGGTGGACACGGTTTTGGAACAGACCGACGACACATTCCTGACTGAGATTGAAGCCTGGGCTACCAAGCGGGAGAGAGGAGACACCTATAAACTGAACTCCGGCACATGGACCGATGAGATGGATCTGTTTGAGGAGTTTTTTGCGGGCAAGACCACAGAGGAGATCAGCGCCTGGTATGCCGCAGCCTGCTCCGACTTAAACGGCCGGCCGCTTCACGGAACATCGGATAAGGATGAGGACGTGAAAAAATATGAAGCTCTCACGGATGAGCAGAAACAGGAGCTGGATAGCATCTCCGGAGCTACCATGAGTCTGCGTGACCCCCATGGAGATATTCTGGGCGCCATTGAGAAAGCCTGGGCTGTTGCCAAAGATACGAATATAACCATAGGACAGTGACGATCGGCTCCCTGACGGAAATGGCTTGCGGATGGGGAGCATGAGTGGATCGACAAGAAACTGCCGCGCTGGAAGTTGAAAAAGTTTCCAGTGCGGCAGTTTTTTATTTATTCCTTCACGGGTTTAATACCCCGCTGCTTGCAGTGTGCTAAAAACGGAAGCCAGGATCGGATACCCCGTATGCTTGTATCGGGGTGGTTCATTGCGAAAGATTTGAACATACATGCGACATACTTAAGAACACTGCTGTACACATGCCTCATAAGTTGCCCATCCAAGCGCCTCTGTGATCGCTATGGTAGTTGCGGCATTTGCGACATTTCCGAAAAATGGTATGTACTTATAAACATGTTTTGCCACCTCCACACCCACATACTGCGCCAGAAACTGGGCGGCAAAAGCCTCGACAGTTGCCTGTGTCCAGCCGGCGCCGCATTTTTTAGCAATAAGGGCAACCATGGCGATCGTCTCTGCCGTTAAAGCTGCTGTATCACCAAAAGGAATCTGTGATAAAAGGAAGGCTGTGCCTCCGTGCGCTGCTGTAAACCCATGGATCAACTTACCTGCTTCTTTTCTTGTCATCATAATAATTTGCAGGCTTCATTGAGATGTTCTGTTTTTGTTATGATCCCATTTTACACATTGATCTTTTTTGAATCTGCAAGTTTTTTCTGTCATCCCCTTTGGAAGTTTTTCATTGCCATTCATCCCCCGGTTTGATAAAATCAGTGTAAATAAAAATACCAGAAAGGAATGAAATACTCCTGTGAACCTATCTAAATTTTTAAACGAAATCGACAATGCTGCCGCTGCCATGACACAGGATCAGCTTACCAGATTTATACATGACATTGCCAGGGCCCTCCCTGAGCAGGACAGAGATGATTTTCTCCTTCGCCTAAAAGAGATCCATAAGAGTAAAGAGAACAGAAAAAAACCTCACAGCCATAGTAAAGATTTTTCTGATCAATATCAATCGATAAAATCGAAACTGGAACGTATCGAAAGCTGGGAATTGTGTCTTACAGGCTATCTCAATGAAGAATATGACGATTGGTATGACAGCAGCAGAGAAGAATTTATATATGAAGATCCCAACGGCGTGATAGATAGTATTGAGGATGCCTGCAGGTTTCTCCATCAGTGCGTGGAACGTGAAGAGTACAAGGCGGCATGTGAGATTGCCCGGATCCTTGTGACATTGGATATTATGGTTGGCGGCGATTATCAGGACTATGCGGATGAACCTCTAAACATCCGTGAGCTGTCTTGGCATCATCTGGGCAATATAGATTACAAGGCATTGGTCGTAGACGCGCTGCGTGGAGCGTACGGCGCCAATGAGCTGACAGAGAGAGCAAAGGTTCTTTATGAGATCATTAAAACTTCAAAAAGTGACGACATTACATTAGAAATAGTTATGCAGAATGGAAAAGAACTGCCGGATATCGACAAATTTCTGCCTTTGTGGATCGAATATCTGGGCAATGTCAGAGAAGACAATGCAGAACGATTATTGAAGGAGGCTTTGCAGTTATCCAACAATTCGGAACAGTTTCTGATAAGCGCCCGCCGATATCATGACTCCCATCCAGAACTCTATGAACAGTATATTTTAAACCGCCAGGGAAATGAAGACGATAAAGCATTGCTTGCCATAGGTGAAGAAGCATTGAAGATGATTCCAACAAAATATCTTGTCAGAAGCCGTATTGCTCTTTGTATGAGCCGTACTGCTTTGCGCTGCGATATGAGAGAGACGGCGGAATGGTATTGGCTGGAAGCCTTTCGTTCTGATACAAGGATCGTGAACTATTTGAGGATTTTTATGGAGTATAAAGATTTTTCCAAAGTTCGGGACAAGGTCAGAGCGATCTGTCATAGTTTGTATTCGCAGCTTAAAGTGGATAAATACAGATATTCTCTATATGAAAGGCAAAAGGAAAATTTGGTAAGTCCGTCGAATATTTATATGCTGGCATTTTGGGACGGAGATTTTCAGTTTGTGAAAGAACACGGCATGAATGTGAACCGTTTTTTGGGGTGGAGCGATACATTTATGAAATGTGGTATAGCGGCATTTCTTTTGCTTTTTATGGAAGATGCCGCACTGGGAGACGGAGGAAAAACCATGTGCCATATGGTGGTGTCCTTAACAAATTTTGATAAAGCTGAGTATGAGAAAGGAATATTAAAAACTATTGGCGAGAGCAGTGAAGCGTTTTTCTGGAAATTCTGGTCTGATTGGAAGAAGACGGTTTCATTTTCCGAAGAGGAACGAAGGGAATATTTGGATTGGGTTAGCGGGCTTTTAGTTAGGCGTGTGGAAAGCATTATGGAAGGAAATTACCGAAATTATTATGAGGAATGCGCAACGTATATTGCGGCGCTGGGAGAAGCTTTGGAGTCTGGAGGGGCGATAAATGGAAAACAAAATCTGATGATAAAATATAAAGAGATGTACCCCCGCCGGAGCGCGTTTCACAGAGAGCTGCGGCAGTATGGGATGAGAGACGCAAAGAAGAAATAATGCCCATCCAGGCCCCGCAAAGTACCTGCTTAGATTTAATAAGGAAAGGATGTATCAGATATGCTGGAAGTCTACACCTATAACGCCGGAAAAGGAGATTGCTTAAGGATACGTTTCGGCCAAGGACACAACATGATCATTGACACCGGCGTGATGCGGTTTGGGATTCGGCTGAAAGCGATCTGCGAAGAGATCCAATCTTCCGGTGAGACGCTTGACGTGCTGATCCTGACTCATGTGGATGATGATCACATCGGAGGAATCCTGTCATTACTCCGGTCCGGGTGGAAGTGTCCCTTCCTGGAAGTGAGGATGAACCATAGCGGTTCTGCCTCCTCCTCTGCCAATATCAACGCATATCTGTCCACAGCGCAAAATGATGAAGTGTATCGAAGACTAGCTTCTCAGAATGTTCAGATCCTGCCTATGCTTACAGGCCAGCTTATGTTTGTTGACAAGGCTAAGATTATAACCATAAGCCCCAAAGCCATCGTAACTGACAATACCAGGATTAATACTCCTTTGGCTTATCAGAGGGACTACGGTAAGAGCCTTGCGCAATTGGCATCATCTCCGATCCGCGCAACGGACCGCAGCATCAACAATAAAAACAGCATTATCTTTATTTTTGAATATGAGAACCGCAGGCTCCTGTTTACAGGGGACGCATGGGCAGAGGATCTGATTTGCGGGCTGGGCCATGACATGCAGGATTTTGATCTGGTAAAACTTCCGCACCACGGCGCGGCAGGAAATATCTCGGCGGACTTTAAAAACCACATCAACTGCTCCAACTTTCTTATCTGCACAGATGGCGTGGCGCATCCCGATAAGCAGACCATAGCAAAGCTGGCTTCCTGGTATGGCAAGATCAATATATTCAGTCCATCAGATTGGTGGAGCAGGGGATTCTTCACATCAGAGGACGATACCGATATGATAAATTTGATGCACAGGGAGGGCTTAGCGGTTAAATGGCATGCATGAGTACTGAAGATAAAACGAGACAAAATACGGTTTATATCACAGACAGCCGTAACTGTGTGCAGGGCAGCGGTGTCCTTTTTTACTCTGGCGGAGACAAAATATTTGTTTTTACCTGCGCTCATGTGGTTGATGCGATCGATACCGCAAGGTTATATTTTTTGAAACCGGTTGATATCAAAAGGGATCTGTATCAAGTATTTGTAACAGAGGTGCCGAAACAACAGACCCTGTGTTCGTCGCTGTACAAGACGACAGATGAGAAAGGCATGGAGACTTATTGGGATGACGTGGCTATTATCCAGGTTCAGAAACCGGAAAACTTCGTTATAGATCCAACCGACTATTTTATCGGGGAAACATCACGCAACAGTCTGATCTATACACAGGGTTATCCCAACGGCGTACCCGAAGGCGCGGATCCTATAGAGTACTTGGAATGTCTGCATGGCTCGGTTGTCCTCAATATCGCTGACAGCAGCCGTTTTACCATCCGCATCACAGACAGTTTTTTGGACGCTTCAAACAGAGTCTATGAACTGAAAGGGTTATCGGGAGCGGCAGTATGGGATGGTGAAGACAAGAGCGAGAGCCATAGCAAAAGCCTGCTGGGCCTTGTTTCTGCTGCTTATGATTCCACTGCGTTATTATCAAAAGTCTTTGCGGTGAAATCCCAGCAGATCCGGACACTGATGAATGAGCGGTTCGGCATCATGATCCAGAGAAGATTGGTTGATATCCCGGACGAAGATGTGGCAGGAAGCGATCATGTTCATATACCGGTCCTATTTGACGGCGTTGTAAATGAGCAGACGCTGATGTCGGAGCATGAAACGTGGATAGAAGAAAAGACATCCGCCTGCCGCTGTTATATTGATGATCTTAAGCTTCAGAAGGCCATTGATACAGCCAAAGAGGCAATAGACGATCCACGGTTTGCTTCCTGCCGAAAGGATGGGCAAAAGAAGCTGATGCAGCATCTTCTGTATTGTTATGAGATAGGGGATCTGGACGAGGAGTTCGAAGCCTTAGAAAAGGATATGCAGGCTCGCGGGCTGTTAAAGAAATACGACGCGTTGCGCCATCTGACCAGATCTTTTATGAAGCGGGAGTATGACCAGACCATTGCAGTGGCCGATAGCTGTCTGGAGAACGACAAGGATAATAAAATACTCGTCTCCTGCGCCCAAGTGTTTCGGCTTCTGGCAAGGGCATATACGGAGGATCTTCCCGTTGGGGAGACCATAGGGAGGCTGCTGGACGATCAGGAAGATCTCGTGTATGATACGGACGGCGAAGACAAAGCGCTGCTTTATCAGATGATCGGATATGTGTATGGTGAGAAGTATCATGACTATGTGAACGCGGTCCGTTTTTTAAACAGATCTTACCGTATTGGCAATGACCAAGTTGTCTTAGAGTCACTTGGGGCATCCTATTATTTCCTTAGCATCCATGACGCCCGCAGGGAAGATGATACGGTTGACCTGCGTAAAATTGACCGCAGAGCATTATATAAGGCAAGAGAATGTTTCCTTATCATCATTGGGAAAGCAGATGAACGATACTGGTCAGGTACAATCCGCCGTGTTGGATTATGTATCTATAATACATTTGTGTTCCTGAATGATAATTACCGTATTCTGACGATCTATCCGGATATAAAGAGATATATAACAGCGCCGGATAAAGAGGATAACGATAAATTCTGGCGGGACATCGAGATGAAATATGCCAGGATAGCGGCACAGTCCGGCGCGGTCAATACTGGGGATTACCCTCATATCAAATCTGCCGACAGGATACTTTTGGAAACCATCGCCGTGACCAGCCAGTGCGGTCAACTGCTGGAAAGAACGGTTGCCCAATGGAACCCGGCCCAGATCAAGTCCGCCGGTGTGGAGGAACGGCTAAAAGAGACGATCAAAGAAACAGAGAATAATATACGAAGGATTGAGAAAAGGGAAAGAACACCAATATACATACAGTTAATGAATCTGTATGGACGCGGAATCCGTCTATTTATATGGAAGAAAGTTGACAAGCTGAAATACTGTTTCGACAGGATACAAGATTGCGGCGATCCGGAACTGCTGGAAGTAATGGAAAACTTCATATACGAATTTGAAGCCCCCATTGATGATGTAATCCAGAGATTTAAAGACACTTTTCATAAAAAGAACAACATTACGGCATGGCAGGAATTAAATCATCTTTATATACGGCATGGGATGCTGGATATGGCTGATGCGATGTACAGGGAACTTATGACAGAACGCAAGGAATTAATAGCAGAAGAGCCGGAGTATGCATATCGCGCGTATATGGATTATATTACCATGTATCGTCGTGATATGAAAGACGCGCTTCAGTGCTATCTTGACGCGAAAGAGACATTTGCGGATACGGATATTGCAGGTTTCTGGGAGCTGGAATTGATGACTTATACGAACACGTTCAATGATCCTGTGCGTTTTGAGATTGAACGCAGACCATTTATGGAAAAAGGGCTGGTCACAGAAGAACAGTTTCATCGGGCAGCATTTATCGCCTACCTTGCCAATTTAAATGAGGAAAAGACAAGGGAACACTATGAGTATATCAGCCAGTATCCCCATCCCGTCAATCCGGAAACACATATGGCGGTCACACCTATGGAAGAAATACATTTTCTAAATTGGATCGGAGCGGTTAGCCCGAAGTTTGCTCCGCCGCCCAAAAGCATGACAGGACAGCGGGTAAATGAGATAATAAAGCTCTATAAGGGCGAGACATGGCATCAGACAATGGATAAGCCGTTCAGAAACAAATTCAATATTGATAAGAAGATCGCTGTTGATGCCTGGGGGCTCTATGTGCTGGCTGAGACCACGGGACTGGACATTTTTAAGAAATTTGACAGGGTATACGCATCCCATGCCACAGTAATACGCCTGCTGCAGGAGCTTTCCAGAACCGGCAATGCAAAGATACGCGCAGTCCTGGATCTGATTAAGACGGATGCGAGGTTCAAGATCGTATCTGCCGGATTTAAAACTCAGATAGAGATCAGGACAAAAGCCAATTATTGGGAGGCTGCCGCAGCAGTGGCTATTGGCATTGAAAAGGAATGCTCCGTCATACTTGGTGAGCCGGAAATAGAATCCAGGCTTATTGATAAGTTTAAAAATTCCATTGTAAGAGTGAATGAGGTCAGCGGTTTGTTTGGAGGGTAGTGCCTTGTAAAGCCTAACCCGGATAAACCGGAACTTTAAATTCGTTATATTGCTGTATTGTTGAGTGAGCAATGGGCGGGGATTGTCGTGAGGCCAATCAGAGGAGAGCTGTCCCGTCCGGGTTCAGATATGCCGAACATTCCGATGAGCCCAAAGCGGAAAACACTCGGGGTGAGGCCCTCCTGTTTTCCTGGTCTCATCTCCATGGCATA
>CAJTGF010000110.1 GCA_910575585.1 Clostridiaceae bacterium | reverse complement strand
TGATACCTGTGTCCAGCATAGAGGCAGGCAGGTTTGACGATTACACCAGGCTGTTTATCGAAATCCCGGCGCTCACGAAAAAAAGCGGCCTCCACATACAGCCGAAAGGGCGGTATCTGAGGGCCTTCCATAAAGGGGGATGGGACACCATCCCCTCAAGGTATCGGGATATCCTGGACTATGCCCGGAGGCAGAAGCTGACGCTGTCCGGATTCTCCTATGAAAAAGGAATCAATGAAACGGTCATTGACCGGATTGAGGACTATATCGTGCGGATTGAGATTCCTATAGCGCCTCCGCCACAGCCCTGAAACTGTTAAGCTGACCGCAGCTAAAGGCGCCGGATTCAAACACACGCTAATCAGTTTCTACAACTCAAAACATCTCTCAAACATTTCGCACAGTTTCACCGCGTCTTCTTTCAAAGGCATTTCGCAGAATACCCGCAGAAGAGGTTCCGTCCCGGAAAAACGGATACTGGCCCAGCCGCCGCCTTTCAGGTACACTTTGCACCCGTCCATATAGGAGACCCGCTCTGTCTCAAAGGGCTCCAGGTTCGGCAGTTCTTTATCTGCGGAAATACGTTTCACCAGTTCCTTTTTCTTCTGTTCGCTGAATCGGTAAGCGCGCTCTTCCATAAAGAGAACGCCGCACTCCTCTTTGATGATTTCCATCAGTTCAGACAGTTTTTTCCCGGTGACTGCCACCATTTCCACCAGAAGGGAGGCGGCGTATACTCCGTCTTTTCCGTGGATATGTCCGGTTACCGTAAGGCCTCCGGAGGATTCGCCGCCCAGGATGGCGTTGGTCTCCGACATTTTGGCGGAGATATACTTGAAGCCTACGGGAACCTCATAGCAGGTTTCTCCGTATTTTTCGGCGATGGCATCCAGCCGGTGGGTGGTGGAGAGATTGCGGACCACAGGGCCTTTCCATTTTTTGTATTTGACCAGGTAGTAGTAGAGAAGCACCAGGATATCGTTGGGGTGAAGGTACTGGCCCCTGTCGTCGATGACGCCCAGCCGGTCTGCGTCCCCGTCTGTGGCTACGCCCAGGTCATAGCCTTTGTCCACCACGAAATTCTGCAGAAGTCCCAGCCGGTCCGCCGCGGGGGCGGGCATCTTACCGCCGAACAGTGTGTCGTGTTCCTGGTGGATGACGCTTAAATCGCAGCGGCCGGAGATGAGAATGGTGCCAAGGGCGGCTTCGCTGACCCCGTACATAGGGTCCAGGGCCACCCGCACTCTGGCTTTTTTGATGGCGTCCATGTCAATTTTTGCGATGATTTCGTCGATGTAGTCATTCATGGGATAAAATTCACGGACAAGGCCCTGGATTAAGGCGTCTTCATAGGGGGTCCGCCTGATTTCGTCGGGGTTTACCCGGGATATGTAGCGCTCAATGTCCGCGGTCTGGATTTCGTCCGCGTCCCGGCCGCCGGCGGTAAATACTTTGATTCCGTTGTACAGGGCCGGGTTGTGGCTGGCTGTCACCATCATGCCGTAGGGAAATTCGTGCTTCATAACGTAGTACATTATCAGGGGGGTGGGAACGGAGCGGTTGACAAAGTGGCATACAATGCCTTCAGCCGCCAGCACCTCACAGGTCCATTTTACGGTTTCTTTAGACAGAAAGCGGCGGTCATAGCCAATGACCATGCCGCGGTCGGTTACCTGTTCGGCTTTCATCTTGTCAGCCATGGCTTTGGCCAGAATACAGATATTGGCGCGGGTGAAATCGTCTCCGATTATGGCGCGCCAGCCGCCGGTTCCAAATTTTATCATGTTTGTTTCCTCCGATTTTTGTGAATGTACTCTCGGAGTCTCTTTGTGCCTGATTTTGTGAGATGATTTTTTGTCAGATGTGCATAAATTTATGAGGCGTACGTGGAACATACGTTGATTAAATTTATGTGCATATGACGGAAAATCATCCACAAAGGCAGGTGCAAGAGAGATTCCGAGAGTACATGTGATAGCGGGGTGTATGGGTTATTGTTCCAGGCACAGGACGGTGTTTATCTGACGCACCATTCCCGCGCAGCTGCCCATGGAGGTGGCGGGGTAGCTTAACTCTATAAAGCTGCCGCCGATGGAGGCTCCCAGCATGGAGGAGCCGCCGCCGTCCACGTTCATCATGGACTGCACGTCAGGGAAAAGCTTTTTGGCAATGGTACACATATGGCTGTAGTCGGCGCCTGCGGATAAAAGCGTCCGGCCGGAAAATACCAGTACAAAGAAATCTCCGTTTTTTGTGGTGCCCACGGCTGTGCGGGGGTGGCGGGCCATCTTGTGGACTTCGGTTTCCTGGGTCTGGCGGGATAAGGGGGACATCCACCCTTCTTCCTCCAGAAACCGGGAGCCGTTTTGGGCCGCGGTTCCGAACATGCTCTCTCCGTTGAGAATCAGGGACATGCCGCCGCCAAATGCCCACCGCACCTGACTCCACTGGTCTTTCGGTATCTGGGCCGGTCCGTCCAGGTGGATTTGTATCTCCAGTTCGTCACAGTGATAGTAACCGTTTTCCAGTTCTTTGAGTCCGGCGGCGTTAAGGAAAGCCTCTCCCGTGGATTGGTCCAGGGAGAGCGCGACACCGATGCTGGGAAGTATGACGTCGCCTTTGCGGACGCATACCAAGCGGTTCTGGACGACCACCAGATTGATGCGGCCTGTGCCGACAAGAAGGCGGTAATTGCGGGATTCCTGGTCCTGGTCTTTCCTGGAACCGTAGGGCGTATACACGATGACCGGATGGTCCGTGTCCCGGTCCGGGTCTACATCCCGGGAAGCCCACCGAAGGGAAAAGCCGTTTACGTCCGCCGTCCCGCCGCCCAGCCGGTAGCGGAAGAACAGGAAGTTGCCGTCCGCCGTCATGGCAATGCAGGCTTTGTGGTACAGGGGAAATGTTTCCGTCCTCCGCTGGTCTTTCCAGTGGAGCATATAGTCCAGGTGCTCCAGGTTCAGGGCGGCCTGTTCTCTGGGCCTGTCGCTGCGAAGGCCGTTGTACAGGCTTTCCAGTTTGGGGGTCAGGAAAAACAGGAAGTTGGACAAAAGAAGCAGGGCGTTTTTGTCCGGTGTTATTTGTCTGCGGAGAGGGCGGGTGCAGCGGATGACCTGGGATTTCCCGGCTTTTTTTGTGCGGATTCCCTGGACCAGAATGCCGTTTTGCTGGGTGGCGCTGCACCAGGGAATGGGAGTTTCACGGATTGTCCCGCCTGAGGTTTTTTGGAAGTCGCCGTCAAAGTAGGTGGAAATGTAGGTCAGGTCTTTTCTGCTTCCAAGGTAGTCTGAGACAGCCTTGTCTTTCAGGCTGTAAAATCGGGAGAATACGTCGCCGCCGGAGCTATCTTTGGGGCGGTCTGCGGGAATGCCACGTCGGCCGGACAGCCGGTCAAGCCGGATGGGGTAGGAGTCAAGGGCTTCCAGGCAGCGTTCTCCGGACGCGTAGATGTTGATGAAGTACTGTGGGTACATCCGGTACAGCTGCTCCACAGTCATGGCGTAGATGTCATCGCCCTGGTCTTCCCACAGGCGGGCCAGCTGCCAGTAGGATATGACGGTCTTTTCCGTCAGCCTTACCCACCGGGTTATGTCAAAGTGGGGAGGCACGTAGACGATACAGGGCATGGCGCCGTCCAGCTGGTTGGTCATGGCCCTGGCAAAATAGCTGTAAGGGCGGGCGTGAACAACGGCCGGTATGCGCAGGTTTCTGCAGTGGAGAAGCCCTTCTTCGCCGTAGACAAAGAGGGCGGCCCGGCTGGTGTCAATGTGCTGCTGCAGCGTTTCGTCCCAGGCAACGGCGGACAGATTCAGGCTGAGATTGTGGTCTTCGTCCGTGAGGTAGTGAACCCGGGACCGGGGCAGTGCCTGTATCTGCTCCTGCATCAGTTCTCTTGAGGGCAGGCCGTTTCCCTTGCTGTCGTTGACCAGGATGTAAACGTCTCCTTGGCAGGCCAGAACCCGGGCTATGTCTTCTTTCATCAGAAAAAACAGCTCCGGCTGGCAGAGGGCGAAGAGGAAGGCGCGGCAGCGGTCTGTCAGCTGCAGTTTTTTGCCGGTCTGGTCAATGGAGCCTTTGGGGTCAAAGGCGCACCCCCGGTCTATCTGAAGCCGCTGCTCCCGCTCCAGGGCCCTGGCGCTGATGAATTGTTTGCGGGTCTGGTGGATTCTTCCGTATATTTTTTCCACCGGCCAGGTGTCGTACCGTTCCATCTGCTCCATAAAGCGGTACACCTGGCGAAGGTATTCTTTTTTTAATTCCGGGGCCACAAGGCCGTCAAGGTCCATCTGGTTTACAAGATTGTCCTGAATGTCAAAATGGCCCATATTGTAGACGGCCTGGAAGTCCTTGTACTGGTAAAAGGTGTACAGCATGTCCTTTTTGTAGTTCACGCGGGGATAGCTGCCGTAGAACCACGTGCTGTCGGTAAGGTCTAATTTTTTTTTCATGAGTTCCTGTTATTCCCCTGAGGGAATGCCTCCTGGTGTTTAGTATGTACTCCCGGAATCTCTCCTGTGAGGAACTGGGCGTCTTCAGAGGAAAAGAAGTGGTCCAGCCAGAATCCGGAGCCGATGGCGGCCATGGTGGCGGGGCCGTGGATTTCCAGTCCTTTGAAGGATACCCAGTAGCTGAGCTGTTCCCGAATCTTTTTGTCCAGGCAGGGGGCGATGATGGATGTAAAATGGTCTACGGTGCAGCCGCAGAGAATGACCCGGTCCAGGTCCAGGAGTATGATGATATTGGCCAGCACCGGGGCCAGACAGGTGCAGACGCTCTCGATGAGGGCGACTGCCTTTGGTTCCCTGTGTTCCACGTCCAGAATCAGCTGGTCATAGGATTTGCCGTAGGTCATCTCAAGGGCTTCCGTGGAGATGAATTTGGTGAGGCAGTTGTTTTTCCCGCAGACGCAGGGCCTGGTTTCCGGGGATGACACGGTGACGTGTCCCAGCTCTCCGGCCACGCTGTTGGTGCTGCCTAACACCCGTGAGTCCAGGACAAAGGCGGAACCGATGCCCACGTCAATTTTCGCCACCATAAAGTTCATGTCCTGCTTGTGCCGGGCTTTTTCGTAGCAGGCAGTCAGGTTTACGTCGTTGCGCACCAGCACCGGAATATCCAGGTAGGACAGCTCTTCTTTCAGATTCAGGTTGTACCAGCCCAGTTTCTCGGCCTGGAGAACCGTCCCGGTGTTTTCGTTGACCACGCCGGTGACGCTGACCACCAGGGCCTGAATCCGCTCTGCCCGGCGGGCGTGCTTTCGGATGTGGTCAATCATGTCTTTGAGGCACTGGAGCACATCCTGATGTTCCGAAATCCGCTGGCGTCTGGAGGACAGCACTTTTTCGTCCAGGGAATGAAGGTAGATGCTGACGTGCCGCAGGGTGATTTCCGCTGTCAGGATGTAGAATCCGCCGTAGTTGACGGTCAGGCACTGGGGGGACCTTCCTCTGGAGCCCGGGGACAGGGAGTACTCTAACAGGATTTTCTTGTCAATGAGTTCCGTCACCAGGTTCGTTACGGTCTGGGAGGCCAGGTCCGTTTCGGCGGCAATCAGTTTGCGGTAAATTCCGGGATTCTCGTGGACGACCCGGAGCACATGTTTTTCGTTCTTTTTCTTCATTCGGTCCAGACTGGTGGTTTTTTCCATACTCGTTTCCTGCCTTCGCTTGTGGATTGTAGTTGCTTTTTCGCGGTTATTGCGGAGGGCTGCCTGCTTTTCTCGCGGCAGTGCCGAAGGGGCCGGTGTCAGGATTTCCTCTTCAGTTTCTTCCGGATGGCCTGTGTGCCGCCTCCCTGTGTCAGGTACAGGGCCAGGCCGCAGAGAATCATCAGCACCACAGAGTACACCAGGGCCATGGCCTGGGCATTTTCGTTGACGCCCTCATCGCTTGCTGCCTTTATTATAACACCTAAAGGCTGATATTTGGGAGAATAAAGGAATACGGACAGGTCGTAATCCGATAAAAGGGCGTTAAAGTTCAGGGCCGCCACGGACATGACGGTGGGCAGGATGACCGGCAGGATAACCTTAAACAGGGTGTATACGGGTTTGGCCCCCATGGTGCGGGCGGCTTCTTCCAGGCTGTCCTCCACGCCGAAGAACGCGGCCCGAATCATGCGGAAGGAAAATGGCAGCTTTACCACAACGTAGGCGATGAGCATAATCCAGATACTTCCGATGAGGACTTTATTGCCCACCAAAAAGCGTGGGGAGTCGTAGGTGAACATCAGGCCCAGGGCGATAAAGGTGGTGGGCAGCAGCCAGGGAATCAGAAGGCCGTATTCAAAGAAGCTGTCTATTTTCCGTTTGCTCTTTAACACCAGCCTGGCTGCCACCACGCAGATGAGTCCCGCTATGACGGCGGCCGCCACGGAGTACACGATGCTGACCAGGTAGGGCCGAAAGGCGTCCTGCTTGGTAAACAGGGCGATATAGTTTTTCAATGTAAAGGAGCTAAGGCGCAGGGTTGACGTCTTGATGGACAGGGCGTCGCAGAAGGAGAACAGCACTACAAAGCAGATTGGAAGCATGTAGATGATGAACATGCCGTATGCCAAAATGTGGGCGATGATGTTGGCTGTCGGATTGCGAAGCTTCTGCTTGTGCATTTTTTCCTTGGTCTTGGAGATGGAAATATAATTGCCTTTGCGCTCCACACGGTTCATAAAGTACAAAAGCACAATGGTCATAAGGCCCAGAAACAGGGCCAGGACCGCCGCTAAGTCCCGGGAGCCGGGGGCCTGGGCAAAGCTGACTATCATGGGATTGATGGTCTGGAACTTGCTGCCGCCAATCATCAGCGGGGCGGACAGGGCGCAGATACCGGTCAGAAAGGTCATGATGGTCAGGGCGAACAGGGTGGGCTTTAAGGACGGCAGCACTACCTTGAAGAGTATCTTGCTGTCGGAGGCTCCCAGGTTCTGGGCGGCCTCGATTACGTGGTAATCCATGGCCCGGATGGCGTTGGTCAGGAAAATGATATGGTTGGAGGTGCAGGCAAAGGTCATGACAAAGAGCACGGCTCCGAACCCGCTGAACCAGGAGGGGTTCATCTCGGGCATAATCAGAAGAAGCAGCTTTGTGATAATGCCTTTGGAACCGTAGACGAATTTATAGCCTGTGGCCAGCACCACGCCGCCGTAGACCAGGGAGGTCATGTAGGACAGCTTTAAGATGCGGCTTCCTTTCAGGTCCCAGTATTCGGTGAACAGGACTGCCAGGGTCCCGACCACATTGACGGTCACCACCAGGGCCATGCCCAGCACCAGGCTGTTTACCATGCTTTTTACGGCCCGCCTGGAGCGGAGAAGTTTTGTAAAAGCTTCCGTGGAGAACCGGCCGTCTTCGTGGAGTACGTCGATAATGATGTTGATGTTGGGGAAAAGCACAAAGGTTACAATGAGCCATGCCAGAATCAGGCGCAGGATAATGGCTCCCGGTGTCAGCCTGGCTGTGTTGGTCTTCTTTTTCATAGCGTGTCCCCTTTCTACTGGTACTGCATGATATCGTCAGGGCTGATGTAGAAGATGATTTCCTGGCCTGGCCTGAAGAATTCCCTGCCGTCGTTCTTCTCCACGATTTTGATGGTCTGGCCGCAGGCGTGAACGGTGTACTTGGCCAGCATGCCGTTGTACTCCAGGTCTTCTACGGTGCCTTTCAGGCGGGCGGTATGGGGCTTTTCCAGGGACAGGACCCGCTCGATGCGGATGAAGCCTGTAAGGTTTTCTTTGAGGGAGGCCCCGGTCTGGCGGTTGATGTCTGAGAGCATCGCAGCTTCAAGGCGGTTGATGTCCCCGATAAAGTCGCAGACGAACTCGGACCGGGAGTGGTTGTAGATGTCGTAGGGGGTTCCCACCTGCTCGATGTATCCGTTGTTGAATACGGCGATGCGGTCGGACAGGTTCATGGCCTCGTCCTGGTCGTGGGTTACGTACAGGGTGGTGATTTTCAAATCTCTCTGGAGACGTTTCAGTTCGCTGCGGAGACTGATGCGCAGTTTGGCGTCCAGGTTGGAGAGGGGCTCGTCCAGACAGAGGATTTTCGGCTCCTGGACAATGGCTCTTGCCAGGGCAATCCTCTGCTGCTGGCCGCCGGACAGCTCTGCCACGTTGCGTTTCAGCTGTTGGCTGCTGATGCGGATTTTTTCCGCCACCTGGTTTACCTGGCGGTCTATCTCGTCTTTGGGCAGTTTGCGGACTTTCAGGCCAAAGGCGATATTTTCGTACACGGTCATGGTGGGGAACAGGGCGTAGCTCTGGAATACCATGCCAATCTGCCGCTTTTCCACGGATTCTCTGGTTATGTCTTTGCCGTCCACCAGAATCTGGCCGCTGGCGGGGATATTGAAGCCTACCAGGGCCCGGAGGGTGGTGGTCTTGCCGCACCCAGAGGGACCAAGGAAGGTGAAGAATTCTCCGGCGCTGATGGTCAGATTCAGGTCTTTGATTGCTGTGAAATCACCGTATTTGATATCTACATGTTTGAATTCAATCATTTGTTTTCCTCGTATAGTTTATGAAAAAAGAGGGCAGTACCTGTGTATGCTTTGTATGCAGGCTGCCCCCTTTGTTTAGATGGAGTGGGTTTGGGTATTAGTCCAGATATTCAAGCTGAACTTTTTCAGCCCAGTCGTTGACATACTGGGAAACCAGCGCCCAGTCTACGTCCTGGATTTTTACTTTGGCCATCAGGTCTTTGATGGACTGATTGTCTATCATCTCCAGGGCTTTTGAGTTGGCCGGGATTGCGCCTACGCTGTCGCTCCAGCCTTTCTGGATGTCGGCGCTTCCGAACCAGTTGATAAAGTCTTCGGCCAGGGCAGTGTTTTCACAGCCGCTGATGATGCCTACCTGCTCTACCACGAAGGGCTCGCCAATCTCAGGAAGCATCAGGCCGAATTCAAAGTCGCGTTCCTGCTGGTAGCGGATTACGCCTGCGCCCCACAGCTGGCTCATGGGGACGGTGCCGTCGATGACATTGCCGATGTAGTCGTCGCCGTCCTGCTGATAGTAGCCGTTCTTGTACAGGTTCTCTACTACCTGCCAGCCTTCTTCGGACACGCCGTATTCACCTGCCGGGTCTGCGTATCTGGACAGGATGCTTGCCAGAATCATCTTGGCGGTGCCTCCGGTCAGCTGGAAGAGGTTGTACTGTCCTTCGTATTTGGGGTCGCACAGGTCCGGCCAGTCTTTGGGGGGCTCGGTGATGATAGACGGGTTGTAAACCAGCATCAGGGGCTGAACCACTGTGGGGTAGTAATATCCTTCAGCCGCGTCGCCCAGGGACATATCGACTTCTCCTACCCACTGGGGCTCGTATTTTACCAGAAGGTTTTCGGATTTGAGACGCTCAAATTCTACCGCGTTCATGCCGAATACCACGTCGCACACGGGATTGTTTTTCTCCGCAACCAGCCGGTCTGAGAGGGCGGCGCCTTCGATGGACACAATCTGCACGTTGAATCCGGCTTCTCTGGCGGCTTTCAGCAGCCACTCGTCCTGGCCGTTGGAGGTGGAGTTGGAGTAAACGATGAGTTCCTGGCTTCTGTCCACATCACCGGAGGCCGGCGCCGTCTGGTCGCCGGATGCGGCGGATGCCGAAGTTTCAGCCGGGGCGGCTGTGGTTTCTGCCTTGGTGTCAGACGGGGGATTGGCGGATGTGCCGCCGCAGCCAATCATGGATGTGGTCATCATGGCAGCCAGGCCAAGTGCTGTGAGTCTTTTCAGTTTCATAATGGTTCCTCCTTGGAATTTTTGCCCTGGGGCGTTGTTGGGTTGTATATAACACACCTGGGGGTGTATTAATTGGGAAATAGGTATTTAATCTAAAGTTTAGATTAAATATGGTTTAAAAAACATAACACATATAGATAGAGGTTTTGGTGTATGTTATGTTTGATGGAGTATTTTAATCTATTGATTGGATTATATCACGGGTTTTGGAGGATTGCAAGGATTTTTTGAAATTTATTGTGCAAAATTTATAGAGAGGGGTGAGCAGAGGGAGATGTGTTGGGCATTTTGTTGTGTTTGGTTTATTTGTCTTCGCGTTTGCGTTGACAGGGGGGTTTGTTCTGGGTACAATAAAATTATAGTAACGGTTAGATATTTTGGAGGCTGAGCCGCAGCGGGAGAGGGAAAGGAGACTTATGGGCATTTACGTTAATCCGGGGAATGCCTCTTTTAAAGAGGCGATAAATTCTATGATATATGTGGATAAGAGCGCATTGATTTCCTATACGAATCATGTTTTAAATACAAAGCAGAAACATATGTGCGTCAGCCGTCCCAGACGTTTCGGAAAGTCCATGGCAGCGGATATGCTGGTGGCGTATTACAGCAGCGGCTGCGATTCTGGCCGGCTGTTTGAGGGAAGGAAGGCGGAGATGGAAGATTCCTTTCAGGCTCATTTAAATCGCCATAATGTGATTCGGATAGATGTTCAGCGTTTTTTGGAATCGGAGAGGGATATTGGTACGTTTATTGATGAGATAACTTCTCGGAATCTCAATGAATGTGATTCTAACTGAAAATTGACAACTGAATATCGTGCAGGAAAAGAAATTTGAGAAAAATGGACATAAACATTGGACATAGCGGGTACTATGCCTTGAAAAATCTTATGGAATCGCTTAAGATATCATTATTAGGCGGTGAATCCTAA
>CAJTGF010000109.1 GCA_910575585.1 Clostridiaceae bacterium | reverse complement strand
CTGAAAGCGCAGCTTCAAGCAGCATAACAGCAGACTTTTGACAACTGAATAACAGCCAGGTATTGAATTTTCAGGGTGCATAGGCAAAATCTATGTGCGAAGTTTGAGGTATTAATAAGAAACCGGTTAATGATACCATGATTACCCAGCCGAAGCATAAATCCTTGAGTAAGATATTCTCTCCGCATTTCTATAGTAATCAGGATATCCTCCTGCCCGATATATTCAATGCTGTGGGGGACATCTGTATCCAGCATGCAGATATCCCCCTGCTCCATTACTACTTTTTGCCCATTGATAATCTGGGTACAGCTTCCTGCATATACGTAGAGAAATTCAATGACTGTATGGATGTGTTCCGGGATATAGGTAAAACGTGATTCTTTATTGACACAGACGTATTTATTTTCAAACAGGCTGTTGAATGTAAACTGATATATCTCCCTTCCCTTAAAGGCAGTTTTGGGGATAAGCCTGTAGCGTTTTGACAATACATTTTTTTCGGTCAGCATGTGCCTTTCTTCGGATTTCGTGTATTGAAACAGATAGTCATTCAGTTCCTGAATTCTCATGTCTTCTTTCTCCCACAGTGTTTTTTATTATCCTGACACGTGAATATTTGCTAAGAAAATCATAATAGATTAACTTTGGTAAGTCAATATCTTCTGTTACGAAATTGTCCGCTGTTCTTTTTTACGTTATTATAACGATATGCAAAATAGGTCACGTAAAACAAAAACAGGAGGTTAAACATTATGGATCTTGAAAAAAAGCCGGTTAATACTGTATTTTCACCAGCATCCGGCAAATATGTCCATCAGAAAGATCTGAGAGACTCTGCCTTCAGCAGCGGGGGACTGGGGGCAGGATTTGGGGTTGTGCCGGAAAAGGGAATCATTTACGCACCTGTAAATGGGACAGTCTCTATGGTATTTCCCACAGGCCATGCCATTGGCTTTACGGCGGAAAACGGTTTGGAGGTATTGGTACATATCGGGATTGATACGGTAAGTCTTGAAGGAAAAGGGGTTACTGTCTTAAAGAAACCCGGCGATACAGTTAAAGCCCATGAAGAGGTTCTCCATTTTGATATGGAGACACTGAGAGACGCCGGCCTGGATTCGACCGTAATTACGATTTTCACAAATGGGGACCAGCATCAGATACAGCTTTTGCCATGTTCACAGGTAACGGAATATACGGAAATTGCCGCAGCTTCTGTCCAAAAGGATGAATGCGCTGCAAGGAAAGATACGCTCAAATATGAGTATGGCGCCATGTGCCTGGAGATTCTGGAGGCAATTGGAGGACGTCAAAATATTAAGAATGTTTTCCACTGCGTCACCCGCTTAAGGATTGTTCCGGTAAACAGGGCTCTTGTGGATATCGACAAGCTGAACGGCGTTAAGGGCCTCTTAAAGGTAATCGAATCCAGCGGACAACTTCAGTGTGTGGTGGGTACCACAGTAGCTGAGGTGTATGGCGATTTTCTGGAAATATCCGGTTTTAAAGCCGGAGGAGAAGCGGCACCGGAAACTTCTGACAGCCCTTCAACCGAAAAGAAGCCTAATCTGATTACCCAGGGACTTAACACACTTGCTTCCTGTGTAACTCCCGGCTTATATGCGATTGTGGCCGGAGGTATGATTAAAGGAATTATCTCACTTATAACCGCAGTCGGGTTTGTGTCTTCTGGTTCGGACATCATTACGGTGTTAAACGCGGTCGGGGACGCGCCATTTTATTTTATGCCTTTTATTATCGGCTATGCAGCTGCCAAACGATTTAAAGTAAAGGAAATATTTGGTATTATGATTGCCGGTATCCTGATGTACTCTACATTTCTGTCTCCGGCAGAGGGTGTCACAGGATACTCCTTCGGGTTATTTTCCATTCCTGCTTACAATTACAAGGGCTCCATCTTTCCGGTAATCTTGTCAGTGTGGATATTTTCCATGTTCTTCCACTTTATTGACAAGCGTATGCCTAAAAATCTGAGGATTGTATTTTCAGGTTCTTTATCCTTTTTGATTGCTGCGCCTCTGTTTTTGGGTTTTGCCGCGCCTTTGGGCAACTGGATCGCGGTTGTAATGACCGGCACGTTTAAATGGCTGTTTACCAACGCGGGGCCGTTTGCCGGCGCGCTGTTCTGCGGAATCGTACCGCTGACCATTATTTTTGGTATCAAGGGGTGGTCGGCTGTGGAGCTGCAGAATCTGGCTACACTGGGATATGATTTTATGCTCCCCAACTTTTTCTACTCTAATCTGGCTGTGTCCGGCGCAGTTCTGGCACGGGCCTTGAGAATGAAGCCCGGTGAGCAGAAATCTGCTGCCGTGTCTACAGGGCTTGTGTGTATCCTTGGCATTACGGAACCGGCTCTTTACGGAATCGCATTGCCGGAGAAGAAACCTTTGTATGCTGCCATGGCCGGCGGGGCTGTTGCAGGAGCTTTGGCCATGATATATCCGGCTGTTTCATGAACTTGGCATTAAGGTTCTGAGAACTTCTATTAACTGGGCAAGAATCTACCCTAATGGTGATGATGAGATGCCCAATGAGGAGGGGATCCGGTTTTACAGGGATTTGTTTGAGGAATGTCACCGGTATGGTATCAAAGTGTTTGCCACCATTCTCCACTATAATATTCCTGTGAACCTGGTTCTCAA
The DNA here is from genome assembly GCA_910575585.1 of Clostridiaceae bacterium. Classification (GTDB taxonomy): domain Bacteria; phylum Bacillota; class Clostridia; order Lachnospirales; family Lachnospiraceae; genus UBA3402. Next base: position 8,035 of record CAJTGF010000109.1, on the reverse strand, counting down.
ATATGGGGGATGGAAGTGCAGAAAAACTATTGATTTTTATGTGAGGTACGCTACGACGCTGTTTGAACGCCTTGGCTCTCTGGTGGATTACTGGCTTCCGTTTAATGAGTTTAACGCTGGTCGGTTTAATCCTTTTAACGGGGTGTGCCTGGTTGAGGACCAGGAAAAGGATTATGTGAATGCGATTTTCCAGTGCCTCCACCACCAGTTTATCGCCAACGCCCTTACCGTGGAAGCAGCCCATCGTATTATTCCCGATTCCATGGTGGGCGGCATGATTGCCCGCTTTACCACCTATCCGGCTACCTGCCATCCGGATGATGTGATGCAGATGATTCTGGACGACCAATATTCTAACTGGTTTTATCTGGATGTTATGGTAAGAGGAGCGTACCCTGCTTACATGGAGCGGTATTTTGAGAAGGAGAATATCCGGATACAGCAAGAGCCTGGGGATGAGGAAATTTTAAGGAATAATACCATTGATTTTACTTCGTTTTCCTACTATTTTTCACAGGTTTCCACTACAAAACAGGGATGGGAGAAGACCAGCGGGAATCTGATTATGGCCAACAAAAATCCATATCTAGAGTCCAGTGAATGGGGATGGCAAAAGGATCCTGTGGGGCTGCGCATTACTTTGAATCAGATTTATGACCGGTATCAGCTTCCTGTATTTATCGCTGAAAACGGGCTTGGAGCCAGAGATGTGCTGGAGAGCGATGGTTCTGTTCATGACCCGTACCGCATTGATTATCTGAAAGCTCATGTGGAACAGATGAGGGAAGCGGTTTTAGACGGGGTGGATTTGATTGGGTATACGATGTGGGGATTTATTGATATCGTGTCCTGCGGTCCTATGGAGATGAGCAAGCGCTATGGTGTAATCTATGTAGACCAGGATGATGAGGGGAAAGGAAGCGGGAAGCGGTATCGAAAGGATTCTTTTTATTGGTATCAGAAGTGTATTGAGAGTAATGGGGCGGATTTGGAGTAAGCAGGAATCGGATTTCTGGGGCTGTTTATTGCTGCTGATGATCTGAAAACCCTGATCATGATCAACCACTCCAACATGGAGACTACCGTGCCAAACACAACGTTGTTCGGCACGGCAGTTTTTAATCGTATTTTGAGATCTGCGGCAACTTTAAACAACAGCCTCAATCAGCAATTTATCGCCTAAAACGATTTCTTTAACTCCAATCTCTTTCTTTCATCTCAATAATACTTTGCTCACCTTGATAGTCGATCACCAGGTCCATCCGTTCGTGGCTGCGTGTCTCTGCTTCTACATAGCTGTTTCCGATACCATTGATAACAGGTCTTAAAAACAGCATAAAATACCGTCTTCCGGCGTCCTCCAGGAATGTTTCGTCTTCATCACCATAAAGATAATCAAATATTTCTACAAATTTTTCTCACATTTAAATGGCCGTGGGTAATAAACTGATTTCGTTCCCGCTGTCCTGCGTCAATCATGGCTTTGATTTCCTTGATCCTCTCTTATGCAGCGGATTCCAAATCCCTTTCACGTAACAGATCAGAAAAATCCCGAACAAAAACAGATTATGGGCGATCATGCATCCCCAGGCCGACACCAATCCCAGTGCCATAATCTGGGTACATACAAACGTTCCCGCAATTCGGATTCCCCACATTCCCACAATATTAAATACAAAAGGTTCCTTCGTCTTTCCAACCCCCTGCATCATACCTTCAATAATAATGGAAAACCCATAAAACGGCTCCGAGACAGCCACCATCCGCAGCACCGTGCTTCCCAGCAAAATAACATCCTCACTGTTTGAGAAGATCTTCATAAGGCCGGGGGCCAGAAGAAACAGCGCCCCGCCGGAAAAGATCATCAGCCCGATCTCAATGGGAATAAACATGGCAGCCAGTTCTTTCATCCGTTTTTCGTCATTGGCCCCGTAAGCATTGCCTGCCAGAGTGGCCGCCGCCGTCTGCATGCCGTACCCGGGAATATAGAACGCCGATTCTACCGTATTGGCAATGGTGTGGGCCGCAGTGGAGATCTCCCCCAGAGAATTGATCATGGAAGCAAACGCCACATACCCCAGAGAAGTTCCAAATCTCTGGAGCATGTTGGGAAAAGCAACCTGCAGGCATGGCCCAAGGATCCTGGCGTCGGGCCGGAAACTTTGGCCTTTGGGTGAAATGCTGGGATGTCTCCAAAGCACAGCCGTAATGCAGATACCGCCTGCGGTAAAAGCCACAGCGCTGGCAACCGCCGCCCCGATAACCCCCATTCCGGCCCCAGGTATAACAACATAAAAATCCATTATCCCAACCGATCTGGTGGGATAGATAAGAAGAAAATTCAGCGCCACGTTGATCAGATTTACAATGACCCCGATTTTCATAGGCGTTTTCGTATCCCCAGCTGCCCGAAGTACCGTGCCGAAAATGATGCTGGCGGTCCTTGGCAGCATAGGCACATATAAAATAAAGAAATACCGCGCCGCCAGTGTCTGGATGCTCTCATCCACCTGCATCCACACAGGCACGTATCCGCTTAAAGCCAGGGTCAGGCCGGTAAAGAACACTCCGGTAATGAGAACTACTACAACTGCCTGGGAAACAGATTTTTTGGCTGACTCTTTATCACCCGCCCCACAGGACCGGGCAATAAAAGACAGAAATCCCACGCTTAAAGCCGAGATCGTGCTGCCGATGAGCCAGTTCACCGTGCTGGTCGCTCCCACAGCTGCCGTGGCTTGAGTTCCAAGAGAACCTACCATGGCAGTATCAATATACTGGACGGCAGTTTGCATCAGCTGTTCCAGCATGGTGGGCCATGCCAAAGCCATGATCACGGACACCATTTCCATATTTAATTTTTGTGAACGATTTTTCGTTTTTTCCATCATGTACAACACTCCACAAGTCATGTTTGTTCCTTGAGCAGTCGCAGCTTTGCCTGAATTGCTGCGCTCTGGTCACATTATACAGAATGTTGGCAGCTGTTTCAACTTAAAGCGAAAATTTTTAGGAAAACGCTACATAGCGAAAAACACTTTAAAGCGAGTATTGCTTTAAACTAAGAAAGCTTTCCGTTGAAAGTTTTTTTAGGCTGTGCTATAATGGGAACCGCTTTTAAGGAATCATGAAATTAGTACGGCGGAAGCAGAGGAGGATAAGACAAGAGATGAAAGAAAAGAACAGCCTGGTTACCGGAAGCGTGGGGAAAACCCTGATTTTTTTTGCCCTGCCCTACCTGTTATCCAGCTTTATGCAGACTTTTTACGGAATGGCCGATCTGTTTATCACCGGGCTGTATAATGGTTCGGAGACCATCACCGCCGTGTCCATCGGAAGCCAGGTAATGCACATGCTGACGGTTATCCTGCTGGGATTTGCCATGGGAACCACTGTGAGGATCGGCAGAGCCGTAGGCGCTGGGGACGGCGACGGGGCGGCGCGGACGATGGGGACAACCGCGGTATTTTTCATTGGTTTTGCCTGCGTTTTGACGGCAGCGCTGTTTGCGGCTGCAGGGGAAATCGCCCGTATCATGCTGACGCCTGCCGAGGCAGCGGCAGATACAATCACCTACCTGCGGATCTGCTTTCTGGGTATCCCGTTTATTACGGCCTACAATGTGCTTTGCAGCCTGTTTCGGGGAGCCGGAGACTCCCGCAGTCCCATGTATTTTGTGGCGGTAGCCTGTATCGTTAATATTGTCCTTGATTTTCTCTTTATCGGTCTTTTGGGCATGGGAGCTGCCGGAGCCGCTTTGGGGACGGTCTTTGGTCAGGCGGTCAGTGTGATAGCAGCCTTTGGAATCCTTAGGAAAAAAGATTTCGGCTTTGCCATGAATCGTCAGACCATGAAGCCCAGCCGACGGATTTTGTGGGATATTCTGAAAGTAGGAACGCCTATTGCCCTCCAGGACGGTTTGATCCAGGTGGCCTTTGTGGTCATTACCATTATTGCCAACAGCCGGGGGCTTATTGCGGCGGCCGGCGTAGGGATTGTGGAGAAGCTTATCGGGTTTATGTTCTTGGTCCCCTCCTCGTTCCTGTCTGCCATTTCCGCTGTAACGGCCCAGAATATGGGGGCCGGGAAGCCGGAGCGGGCCAGACGATCCATGTATTACGGCCTGATGGCAACCATGGCCTGGGGAGCTGTCTGCTGTCTGTACAACCAGTTTCTGCCCCAGACCTTAATAGGACTGTTTACCAAAGAAACCGCGGTGCTGGCGGCAGGATGCGCCTATATGCGGTCCTACTCCTTTGACTGTATTTTCGCGGGGATCCATTTTTGTTTCAGCGGTTATTTCTGCGGAGACCAAAAATCACTGATTTCTTTTGTACATAACATTATCTCCATCATGCTCATTCGGATTCCGGGCGCTTACGTGGCCAGCAAAATGTTTCCTGAAGATTTGTATCCCATGGGGTGGGCGGCTCCGCTGGGGTCTTTGCTTTCAGCGGTGATCTGTATTGGGTTTTATGTATATTTCCGGGGGCGGGAGAAGAAGCAAACTCGTTAAAATTCACAAATTCAGTAATCGAATGTAAACCGAAGATTCCATCTTGCCCATCCTATCCTGATATGATACGATAAGTAAAATAAACGGGTGGTTTCATCTGTCGAAAGGAACGTGAGGCTGGATGGGTAAGATCCATATTCCTGTTGGAACTTCGAATTTTGCGGAAATAAGAAAAGAACATTACTACTTTATTGATAAATCAGGTCTTATTGAGGAGCTTTTAAAGACAGACGGGACAAAAGTTACCTTGATTACACGTCCCCGCAGGTTTGGCAAAACATTGGCTATGAGTATGCTGGCAGAGTTTTTTGATATTCAAAAAGACAGCAGTGAGTTGTTTCAGGAACTCTCCATTGCAAACCATGGACAATTATGTAAAAGCTGGATGAATCAATATCCCACATTATTTTTGACGTTTAAAGATGTGGGAGGCAATACGTTTGACAGCGCTTATGAGATGCTGAGGGATGTTTTGGCGAAAGCGTGTAATGCCCATTACTATTTAAAAGACAGCGATTTGGTCAATGAAAATGATAAGAAAGTATTTTTGCATCTGGCAGATATCGTAGATGGAAAACCGACAGGCGGACAGGTGAAGACAGGGATTGCTCTGCTCCTTCGAATGCTGCATGCCCACTATAAAAAACCTGCCATACTTCTTTTAGATGAGTACGATGTTCCCATTGCGAAAGCAAAAGAGGACAGCGTAAACAGCACGGATTACTACAGGAGTATGATGGAGGTTATCAGCTCCATGATAAGCAGCGCGATTAAAGATAATGACCATTTGAAATTCGCGGTAATCACCGGATGCTTAAAAATTACAAAGGAAAGTATTTTTACAGGAACCAATAACTTTGTATCTGATACCATTTCCGATACAAGACTTAATGAATATTTTGGCTTTACACAAGAAGAGGTGGACAGACTTCTCACCGATACGGGGCTGGCCGGTCATGGGGCAGAGATTAAATTTATTCTTTACACATATAAAATTGAGGGCTGTCCTAAAATAACAGCCCCCATATATTTCTAAAGAATTTCCATCATATCATAAATTTTAGTAATTATCACTTCAATATCACATCTCTCCCTCTCCAACTTTTTCGCTTGTCTTTCCAGCCTGAATTTTAAAACTCCATTGGGAGCATCAATCAGTTCTTTAATCTCCTTAATCGTAAACCCCATTTGCTGAAAAAGTTTAATCCGTTTAATTCTTTCTTGTGAATCTTCATCATAAAGCAAATAACCACGCTCATTTTTTCCGCTTGCAGAAACAAGATTTGCTTTTTCATAACCCTGTACCGCGCGTCTGGATACGCCAAAATCATTACATACTTCACGCAATGTCATATACTTCATAGTCATCTCCTTACAGTCTAAAACTGCACGTTACGTGCAGTCAATAGCTTTAGAACAATCAATTTTTCAATGAAGTCACCTCCTCTGTATGAGGAGATGTTTTTTACACGAATCCACGGAAATCTTGATATTTGATATTGACTTTTCTATCTGACATCGCTAAACTAACAACTGTAAGACCTTACCAATCACAAAAAACAAACGAATCTATACAAAAGAATCATGGGGGACAAATGTGAAAAAGAAAATACGATATCTATCTTTTCTGGCCGCCTTTTTAACGCTCTCCGGCTGCTCAAATATAGAAAGTTATCTGGAAGAAAAAATATGGCAGGATTCCCAAATTCTCACCGACCAGGATTACCTAGAATATCAACGCCTGGCTGCTGACGGTCAATTGGACATAGACGGTATCTATCAAGAACCTGTAGAAGCTGATGAAACTGTCACACAACCAGCAGGACCGATTCATGTGACATTTGCAGAAAATGCTTTCCTGGAATCTCATTATTTTAAAGACACCGGGCTCACCAATCCCATAAACACACAAAACTGTTATTTAAATCCCGGTGAATCCATTTATATTTCATTACCAAAAGAAAACAATTCATACACCAACCAGTACTCCTTCTCTCAATTCAGAGTTGTTGCCTGGGACAACGGAAAGCGCCAGAGTACAGACTTTTCTTTTATAAACAACGGACAAAATCTTGTTCTGACCATACCAACCAATTGCCCATGGACAGAACTTTCTATCGAACCATTAGGACAATATCAGAATCGTATTCTGTCCTTCAAAGACATTTATATAGATGAAAACGGGACTGAAACCGAATTAAACGGCACATGGATTATCGACGACGACATTACAACTACAGACAATACTGCCGAACTAAATCCTCTTGCCTCCTATACAGTTTCCTATGATTACAGCACCTATGCGGATAAATACTATTTTGAAAATTCAGTTCCCGCTGTTTTTACGTCCAATGATGATAAAAGCAAAATAGAATTTCATCAAGTCTCCCCATCAGACGACAGTGAAAGCTTTGTGGTATACTTACATCCTTATATTAATGTAACAATCACCAACAATATGTCCAATATTTTCAACAGTACGATTTCCGCTGTAACGAAATCAAATGAGTTTATTAAATCCATTACAATAAACGGCATTGAGCAAAAAATTTCCGGAAGCAAAGAGCAGATTCTTAAACAATTAAGATGCGGCGACAAAATAATCCTTCAAGTAGGACACGACTGCAAAGCAACAGCCCGGGGGCTGACAGTTGACACTTCCCATCTTGCGGTAAATAGTGGATATGAATACGCATTTACCATACCTGAAACTTTAGAGACACAACTGGACATTACGATTTCCAAAAACACAGCCACTTCCGGAAACTACCAGGAGAAAACGCTTCCAAACGCCTCTATCACCGTGTATGACTCCAACAAAACGCCTTTGGAACCCGGAGCTGAAGTTGACGATGCGGAACAAGTCACGGTCATCATAACTCCTGCATCCGGATATTACATAACAGGGAAAAAAGTTTCCGACGGCGTATATCAGGATAAGATGAAATACTCAAAATATGTTTCACAAATTGAAGACATCCTTACAGACCATCCTGTAAAGAAACTATGCTATATTACGTTAGACACATCCGACTCCTATGGAACCTGTGTCTATAAGCTGGATGGAAAAGAGGTCAGCGGATACACAGAATTACAGCCGGAACAGAATCTGAAACTGGAATACACCCTTACTGATAATGATTACGAAATCGTGAGAAATTCCAATGGATTCACTTCTTCCTTGGAAGAACTTTTCAGTAAAAATAAGATTACGGTTTCTATTGATATTTCTGAAGACATGGACGGCCTAACAATCCGACGTGACAGCTATATTCAAGTAGAAATGAAAAAGTAGGAGGTACCAATGAACTTGTTAAAAAAGATTCCTAAATCTCTACGGATTGCTTGTCTTTACCTGTTCCCTGTTGTGATGCTTTTTCCTCTTTTTTTTCTAAATAACTCAAACTTCGCACTTTAATAAGTGCCTATGCATCTTGAAAATACAATAAAAACTGGCAATTAAATAGCATGAAACCGTCTGGTTTGGTATAATTGAGTTGTCGAAAAACAATTAAAACC
>CAJTGF010000108.1 GCA_910575585.1 Clostridiaceae bacterium | reverse complement strand
TATACCAAACCAGACGGTTTCATGCTATCTTATTGCCAGTTTTTATTGTATTTTCAAGGTGCATAGGCACTTATTCAAGTGCGAAGTTTGAGTAAAGAATCTGAAACTTATAATTTATAGTGCTGACATGTTCATATTTCGCCAAATCAAAAGAAGTGTAAAGTCTATGGAGTGATCATAGGCTTTACATTTTTTCCGTTCTACCCCGTCAAACTTCCACATACTCTATACCAATACCCTCTTTGCGGAGAAATCATGACCGACTTTTTCAAAAGACACACCCTCATCGCCAGCACTCTCCTTCTGACTGCCACAGGCTTCGCCACCAGGCTCTTAGGATTTTTCTACCGCATATTCCTGTCACGAACCATCGGAGCCGAAGGCCTTGGCATTTTCAATATGGTACATCCTGTCTATGGGATCTGTTTCGCCCTGTGCGCCGGCTCCATCCAAACCGCCATATCCCGTTTCGTTGCCGCTGACGTTCAGAAAGGAAAACAGGTCTTCCGAACAGGCCTTGTGATCTCCCTCACCTTAAGCATAGCCCTGTCCGCCTTTATCATCCGTTTCAGCGATCCTCTGGCCCGTTTTGTCCTCATGGAGGACCGCTGCGCCTCCCTGCTGCCCTTTATCGCCGTATCCGTCCCCTTCTCCGCAGTCCACGCGTGTATCAACGGGTATTACTATGGAATAAAGAAGGCTAAGATCCCCGCAGCCTCCCAGATCGCGGAGCAGATGGTCCGCATGGCGGCAGTATTCCTCATAGCCGATATCCTGTTGGAAAGCGGCAGAGCCATCACCGTGGAACTGGCGGCAACGGGGCATCTTGTGGGAGAACTGGCGGCCTGCCTGTTCTCCGTGCTGTGCTTTTGCCTGTTTACTCCGGAGTCTTCCCAAAAACAGCCTGGCTTTTTGGCCTCCCTGCAGCAGACAGCCATGCCCCTTATGGCTCTGGCCATGCCGCTTATGGGAAATCGGCTGGTGTTAAATATCCTGTCCAGCGCCGAAGCCATCTGGATCCCCAACAGGCTTTCCGCCTATGGGCTTTCTTCCCAGGAGGCCATCAGCGTTTATGGAGTGCTGACGGGAATGGCTATGCCGGCTGGTGTCAAGTAAGGGAATAAAGAATCCTTTCACTGGCTCTTTTCGTGAAAGGATTCGTTACCCAAACGGAGTGAAGCGGAGTTTGGGTTTCCCCCTTACTTCAATTCAATCTTCACCCTCCCCACATCATACACCCATATCACCTCCACAAGTCTCTCTATCATATCCCGGTCCAGTTTAATATCATCCTCATAACCACCATATCTCTCCACAAGTTCCTTTTCATCCTCCTGCACCTCCATAGATTCCCGGATTATCTGGATCTCCTGCTGGCATACCTGAATTTCGGCCTGTATATTTTCCTTTTTCCGCAGAAACTCCTCCTTCGTAAGTTCCCCATGTTTATATTCGCTGTAGCACTGCGCCTTTAAGCCTTTCTTTCGCTCAATCTCTTTTTCCATCCTTTCTATACGCTTTTTGGCCTGCTGCCTTTCCTCTCCCTTCCCTTTTCTTTTTGACTCTGCCTTTATAGTTTCAGCCAGCTGCACCTGGACCCGGATCATACTTAAAAGAGCCTCCAGAATCTCCCGTTCCTTTATATATCCCCGAAAACATTTACTGTCCGGTCTTAAATGAGGCTGTTTACAAAAAAATGAATGATACTGCACTCCATATTCTGAAGGCTTATAATATAAAAAATGTCCGCAGTTTGCACACCGAACCTTCCGATACAGAATATGGTGTTCCTTTTTATATGCCCCACGCTTTCCTCTGGGCCTCAAACTCTGTACCCGTTCAAAATCTTCCCTAAGAATAATGGCTGGCATCCCCATTTCTTTACGGAACCACATATGCTCCGGCATCTCCTCTACCTTTCCGCTTCCTACGCCTTTTCCCCGGTAACGGCCGATGATCAGCGTCCCTGCATATCGTTCATCCCGCAAAATATTCAGCACCTTAGTAGAATCCCAGACCGATCTCTCCCCCTCTTTTAAGCCATATCCAAAGCTTCCGTTTTTCCGCTTCGCCATACCTGGTGTAAGGCAGCCTTGTTCATTCAGCACTCTCGCGATCTCAATATTTTTCTTTCCCTGAAGAGCCAGATGAAAAATCAGCCGTACCACCTTAGCTGCCTCCTCATCAATCCTATAGGGTATCCCATCCCGGTTAATCTCTCCCTGCTCCCTCTTTCTATATCCAAAGGGATAGGAGCCGCTGCACAGCTTTCCGTTTTTAATCATCTGCCGTTTCGCCGCCTTTACTTTCGTGGAGATATCCTTACTGTATAAATCGTTTAAAATCCCCTTAAACGGAATCTCCAGGCCGTCATGGCTGCTCTGAAAACTGCTGTCATATCTGTCATTTACAGAAATAAAACGAACGTCCATAAACGGAAAGATCTGCTCCGCATAATTCCCCAGTTCAATATAATCCCTGGTAAATCGTGAAAAATCCTTCACAACCAAACATGCCACCTGGTTCTTTTTAAGAAGATCCAGGAATCTTTTGATTCCCGGACGATTGAAGTTGGTTCCTGTATATCCGTCATCAGACAGTTCCAGACTGCCAAGTTCTCTTAAATCCTCCCTTTCCTCCACATAATCTTCGATAAGCTTTCTCTGGTTTCTGATACTGTTACTTTCCCCGTCTGCCTCATCTTCCAGGGAAAGGCGGTAATACTTAACCAGCAGTCTCTCCTCTCTCTTCACTGATAACCCCTGCCTCCTTTGCTCTAAGCAGTCTCTGCATTTCATCCTGAAATTTAAAAGAAACTCTGACTCTGTTTCCCTCATAAATTTCAATCTTCTCGATCAACCTGTCAACCAATTCCCTTGACAACACAAAATCATACGGGATCTCCGATACTGCTTTCAATGCAGGATTCTCCGATGTATAGGCCATAATATATTCCTGTTTCCTGCCCATCAGTTCCTCTCTTTCCCCTTCACACCCGGTCAATTCCTCCTCATATCGCTTCTTCATATAGAGATATTCGTCCTGGTCAAGAATCCCTTCTTTCCAATCCTGATAGAGCACTGCCATTTTCTGCACAAGACGGCTCCGTTTATCCTCTGTTTCTCTAAACGTCTGTTCAAATCGGAGCAACTCCCTTGCTTCCTCCTGCTTCCTGCTATGGAGCCATTCTTTGACCTGGCAGGCCGCCCCAATCTGTCTCCGGATCAGACAGCCAAGCATCTCAAACAGTTCCTGCTCCGGTAAAAACTTGCGGCTGCACTGTCCTGTTTTTTCATGTATATCACAGACATACCGATACTTATCTTTACAAGACTTGATATGCTTCCTTACCATAGCCCTTTTACAATCACCACAAAACACTTTTCCCTTCAAAATACCACTGTCTTCTGATTTCCCAGCCAGTCTCCGATTCTCTTGTATCATTTTCTCATACCGCCTATGCCTGTCCATACGGATTTCCTGCACTCTGTCAAACTGCTCTTTCGATATGATTGCTTCATGAGTTCCTGAAACAATATCCCACTCACTCATAGGAACCACTTCTTTCTTTCCTTTTATTTCCTTACTTCTCCTTGCTCCCTGAACCATGTCCCCTACGTAAACACGGCTGGTCAAAATCCCCCCTATGGTCTGCGGATACCAGCCAGATTTGTTGGCATACTTGTCATTTTTTACAATTCCCTTCTCATATTTATACCTGGCCGGACAGAGAATCTTACGTTCATTGAGATACTTTGCTATGGCAGAATCGCTGTATCCCTTCTCACACAAATCAAAAATGGCTTTCACATGAACCGCTGCCTCCGGGTCCACTCCAATCACATGTTTATCCGATGTTTTTTCATATCCGTACATGGCATAGGCGCCTAAAAAACATCCCTTTTTCCTCAATACCTTTTTTGCGGAACGCTCCTTTTTAGAAATATCCCTGGCATAGTTCTCATTCATGATATTCTTAAGAGGAATCAGGTAGGACAACTGAGCCGGAGTAGCTGTCAGTGTATCAAAGCCATCTGTAACCGCAATAAACCGAACATTCAGAAAAGGAAACACATGCTCAATATAATGCCCTGCTTCCAGATAATTTCTTCCGAAGCGTGACAGATCTTTTACTATAATACAGTTGATCCGCCCATTTCTTACCTCATCCATCATCTGCTCAAATCCACTTCTCCTAAAATTCGTCCCCGTCTTTCCATCATCAGTAAACGTGGAAATCAGGCGGAAATCAGGCTTGTTTTTAATAAAATCCTTTAACAAAGCAAACTGATTCTCAATGGATTCACTATCCCTGTCCTTCGCCTCTTTATCCGATAATCTCAAATAGAATCCCACCTGATAACCAATGGTTTTACTAAAGCTTTCGCTTGTTTGAACGCTGCTTTCCTTTCTACTTTTTCTGGCCATCCTGGTCCTCCCCTTTGCACTCACGATTTTGATACTCCTGATATATTGCTGCGGTCTGCAAAGCCATTTCATAATCGTATTGGAATCGAAACACGATCTTTATCCGGCCTTTTTCAAAAACCTTTATCTTCTCCACCAGCTTTAAAACAATGTCTCTGGACAGAGAATGGAGATTCTGGTACTGTAAAAAGGATTCCATCCATTCATTCTTTCGGATATTTTCTATTTTGCACAATTCCTGCTCCTCCTTCAGGCGGGCCTTCTTTTTCTCCAGTTCACCAATCTGCTTTGTATAGATTTGTTTCAGTTCAAAATACTCCTCCTTATCAATGACGCCATCGGTCAAATCCTCATATAAAGAAACCTTTAAGTTTTGTACCCGGACAATCTCCTCATTCATTTTTAACATCTGAATGTCAAGCTTCTTCGTCTCCTGTCTGAAATGAGGCGTGTTTTCCAGGATTGCCAGCACCTGCTTTAAATTGATTAACGCGGAAATATGGTTATTTAAAGCAATCAGGACCACCTTTTCCAGCTCTCCTTCACGAATCATATGACTGGTACAGCATTTGTCCTTCTTATAACCAGAACACACATAATAAGGATATTTTCTTGGTTTTCCCTCCGAATCCTTTCCTGCGCTTACCAGCTTCCGAACCATGGCGGCCCTGCAATCTCCACATTCCAACATCCCCGAAAATAAATACACCCTTGCTTTTCCCGGAGAAATCCTGGTATCCATTTTCATCAGGTTCTGTACGGTCTGAAAGTCTTCCTCTGTGATAATGGCTTCATGCATATCCCTCACAATCACCCACTCATCCGGATTCTTTTCAATCACCTTTTTTACTTTGTGGTTGGGGGTGGTCCTTTTCCCCTGGACCACCCACCCCAGATAAGTCTGATTCGATAAAATCCGGCCTATGGCAACCGGACTCCACATAGCCTGTTTCTCCACATGAAATCCACTTTGATACCGAAGGCCAAGAGACCGTTTATACTCTGCCGGCGATAAGACTCCCTGTTCATTGAGTCTCTCTGCTATTTTTTCATTGCTCATACCAGAGAGCCGCCATTTAAAAATATCTCTCACCACAGCAGCCGCATATTCATCCACCACTAACTGATTTTTATTTTCAGGATTCTTTTTGTATCCGTATACAGCAAAAGAGCCGATAAATTCTCCTCTCTTCCGCTTTATTTCAAACTGGCTCCTTACCTTTACAGAAAGGTCTCTGCTGTAGGAATCATTCACCAGGTTCTTGAAGGGCAGCATAATACTGTCCTCCACATCATTTCCTTTTGCGCTGTCATAATTGTCATTTACCGCAATAAAGCGCACACCCAAATAAGGGAAGATTTTTTGAATAAACCTTCCCACCTCAATGTAATTCCTTCCGAAGCGTGATAAATCCTTGACAATAATACAGTTTGTCTTCCCCGCCTTTACATCTTCCATCATCTGTTTAAAGGCAGGACGTTCAAAATCCACGCCGCTAAAACCGTCATCCACTCTCTCCTCACAAAGAATGATCTCCGGTTTGTCCTTTACATAATCCTCTATTAAGCTTCTCTGGTTGCTGATACTGTTGCTTTCCCCTTTGCCTGAAACGGCAAGATCTCCATCGTCATTTGAAATGCGATAATACGGAGTGGCGTAAAAAACACCTTCTGAATAACCACGCAAAAAACTCACTCTCCTGACATAATCAATTAAGTCAGAAAACTGATTGCCTGGTTGATAAGCTTTTCTGATTTTATTCCTGAAACTATTGTAACAATTTTTGAAGGATTTGTCCAGATACTTTTAGCTTATCTGGCTTTCAATAAATTCCTTCAGGCAATCGTTAATGGTTTTATCAGTATCGCTGTATTCGACCTGGACAATCAGCTTCCCACAACGGAAAAAATAGGGATTCTTAATCTGCCTCACAAATTCCATCATTCGTTCTTCCACTGGTAAATCCATATTTATTTTGACGTTCTCTATATGTTCTAATGTATCCGGCCTAATTGTCCTGATATCTAAATTTTTTAAATCTGCTGTATGAGCTGCTGCTACCATAGCATTCCTCCCTTAGACTATCTATAAGCACACGCTTGTGTCATATATCTGAATATAGGAAGCCTGTTTTCTTTAAATATATACGAACAGCGCTTTGTCCTATTCTCTCCAAAGCAAATCTCTGTGCCGTATTTTCCCGTCCCCCGGCACCGGAGTTGTCCTGCCCGTTTGCAAAACGGCTTAAACCAAGCCGGATCTCGCCATCACGGCTTCGCCTCCCCTCCTTCGGTGAGGGACAGTCCCCACAAGTCTCCGGCAGATTCTTTTCTTCGCACGGCTTTGAAGGCAAATCCGGTTAAGAATGTTATTGACATATTGACACATTCTTCCAGATACCTGCCAAAGCCATCAGGCCCTTGCCAGGGCCTATTTTGAGTGGATATTCATCGCGGCAGCAAAATTCCTGTCATAGCGTATCCCCCGCATGCTCAGAATCTACCTGCGTTACAGAACAACTGAACCTATTCTGCTGTCAAGGTACACTTAGCTTTGGGCCTTTCATAAAATAAATAGGATTCTCATAAGACTTTTTTGGAATTTTTCTCAGATAATTTCAGATTCATTTACGATCAGAGGGCAGCTTTCGTATTTAAACGCTGCCCTCCTGATAATACGCCTTGCTGTTCTACATAAACTCAAACAGACTCATCTGCCGCAGCTTATTCCGCTCCTCCTCCACATACTTCTGGTGGCGCTTTTCCAAAGCCTTTATTTTCTCCTGACCAAACCACTTTAAGGCATGGTGATAATCCAGAGAAAACGGCTCCAGGCTGTCCCAGCCATTTTTCACAATCTTCTGCTCCAGCCTTTTCTCCCGCTTTTCTTTTTGTTTCGCACGGTTCTGCCTTTTCAGTTCCTTGTTCCGCTTCTCCTGGTCCGAAGTGTGGACAATGGTAATACCCTCCCGAATATCCTGCAAATCCTGAAGCAGATCACGGCTTTCCCTGTATTCAGCCCGGATGTTTAGCACCTCCACGTTCCAGCCGTAAATGAAAATCTCACTGTGGTACTTCATCTGCTCATGGCTGATAATCTGTTTTCTCCCATACCGCACAATGTTCTCACAGATTGTCATGGTCAGGAATAAAGCCCAAAATCTGAAAAATTCCACGATTGCGGAAAAGGCTTTCTGCCGGACGGGTGCAAAATCAGATGTGCATTTTGCACTTCTGAAAATCCGGGCAGATCAAAAGCGCATTTTGCGCCTTTGAAAAGAATCACAAAGGGAAATGCGCCCGGCATAGATATGTGGTACAATGGGGATGGCGGCAAAAGCTGGCCGCAGGGAAGGAGCAGGAAGTTATGAAACAGGGGATAACGGTTCAGGAGCGGTTAAAGGATTTAAGGACGGAACGGCATTTAAAATTAGAGGAACTGGCGGCGGCTACAAAGATTTCCAAATCAGCCCTGGGAAGCTATGAGAATGACGAACTCAAGGAAATCAGCCACAAAAACCTTGTGGAGCTGGCAAAGTTTTACGGTGTGTCAACGGATTACCTGCTCTGCCTGACAGAGAACCGGAACCATCCGGGCATGGAACTTACGGAGCTGAATTTGAGTGACAGCATGGTGGAGCTGCTAAAAAGCGGACGTATCAATAACCGGCTGCTGTGTGAGATTGCCACACATGAGGATTTTGTTACCCTGATGACGGACACGGAGATTTAGGTGGATGGTGTGGCAACCGCCCACTTCCAAAACTTCAACAGCCTTCTGGAAGTCCTGCGGGGGCAAGTCCTTTCCCAATATCAGCCGGTGGAGGAAGATGCTGCGTTAAAGGCGTTGGAAGCCATGCAGGTACAGGAAGAAGATTATTTCTGTCAGGTCACGCACCGGACTTGGGACACTATCCTCCATGCCATAAGGGAAGCGCACAAGAATGATACGGACAGTGCGCCGGACGGCTCCAATGGCATGAAGCTAATCAGGGACGCAAAGAAGGCGCTGGCCGTGCCGGGTTCCTATCTGGATGTGTTCACTGCCCTGATGTGTACGCAGCTACAAATCCGGTATGAGAAGCTGTCGGAGCAGGAGCGCACGGTTTTGAAGAATGTTATGAAAAAAACTCCGGCATATAAGGATTCCCCGTTGAGCAGGATGAAGCGGAGATAAGGAAATGCCGTTGCTTAGGGTTTGTCCATGCAACGGCATTTTGGGTGATTCTGATTCAATTTTCAATACATAAGCCGGAAAGTCCGTGGTGGTGCGCCCTTGATTCGTAACAGAATTTCTATGCGTTCTTCTTTTTTCTGTTGCGCTGTGCCACGGAACACCTGAACGCCTTAAACATTGCCGGGGACAATTCAGGAGAATCTTCATCAAATTGAATTTCCCGCTTTGCCGCTGCCCTGACTTCCTCCAACTGCTCCTGCGTAGGAGCCTGGCCATCCTTAATTGTAAAAGTTTTGGTCATAGTAAAGTCTCCTTTCACTTTCTGTTGCCAATCTTGCAGAGATTAACCGGATATTTTCCCCTCGCTCGGTAAATACAACAAACAATAAATCGCCAACCATACCGATTGCAATATAACGGTCTTCTTCCATACTATGCTCGAAATCATACATCTCTATGTAATATTCATCACGAAAAACGTATGAAGCCGTTTCAAAAGATATGCCGTGTTTTTGGCGGTTAATACGGTCTTTTTCCTCGTCCCATTCAAATTTTAGTTCCATAAATTTTTCCTCTCTCAAGTAAACAGGACACCGTTTGCAGAAATACGTCCTTTCTTTAGTAGTAGGATTTCCAACTTCCCGACAAATTGGAATTGCCTTTATTGTAAATCATCTTTAGAAATTGCTATTGAAGGATAATGAGAAAGTTCCGTCAAATCAACATTTAGTGGCACACTATAAACCATGTAATAATTATTAGGATTGACGGCAATCAATTCATTCATTTTCTGTTCTGCTAAGTCTTTATCATTTGTAGCATACACAACTGATACAACACCTACTTTATCATTTTCCGTCCCCTGTATATTTCCGCATAATATTAATTTTAATGGGGCGTTCCCATTCAAGCCTTGCTTAATATAGTCCTTATATTCCATAGTTGCCCTCCATCAATCCCGATTTTTCGCTCTGTTTATCTGCTCACACCAGTTTACAACTTTTTGATTTTTGAAAAATAAAAATACGAACTCAGCCTCTTTGCGGTATAATTTAAGCGCTTAAACTAAAATCCACACGAAAAGAAATGAGTTTGTATCTACCGCTTATTATACCTTAAAGATTCCATTTTTAATAGACTGTTTTTCTATTTTCAGGATTATTTTTCCACTGCTTCCAGACCTACCGCCAGAAACCTGTTCCTGTTGGTTATCTCCATTTTGACTCTGGATACTTTCCGCTCCGTGCGCTTTGCCCACAGCCATGTGATTTCCAGACTGTCCGATACCTCGCTTAACGCATTTTACTATACACTCAAAACAGATGCCTATGATCACTCCGCCTGGAATGATGTTACAGTATCGAAAGCTGTCCAGACGGTTCCCGACACTTTGGCACATCAGCCAATTTTTCTTTCTATTGATGATACCATGATCGAAAAATACGGTAAGCATTTTGAGCTTTGTTCCAAACTCTATGACCATGCCGCCCATAATGGCTCCAACTACCTCAACGGACACTGTATGGTCAGTCTTCTG
This sequence comes from Clostridiaceae bacterium, assembly GCA_910575585.1. Classification (GTDB taxonomy): domain Bacteria; phylum Bacillota; class Clostridia; order Lachnospirales; family Lachnospiraceae; genus UBA3402. Next base: position 850 of record CAJTGF010000108.1, on the reverse strand, counting down.
CTCTCCTTCCCAGTATACCAGGATGGGAAAATCCTTTATCTTTCTGTCCCGGTGGGTTATCGGCTTTGGGATAAGGAAACGAGCAAGCTTGCTTTGGCTGCCGATCTGGTGGCTCAGGCCATGAAAGTCATGGATTCTGAGCGTCAGGTGATCCTGTTGTGTGACAGTTGGTATCCAAAAGCGGAAGTAGTCGCTCTTGTGGAACAGTTTGATAACCTGGAAATGGTCTGTAATGTCAGGGTGGATACCGCTCTTTACGGGCTTCCGCCCGCTAAAACCGGGAAAAAGGGACGGCCCAGAAAGCGTGGGGACCGGATTCAGTTGGATAAGATTGTCCTTGACAACCCGGAAAGCGGTGACTGGCTAATTGGCATGATGCCGGTTATCACCAATCTCTGGAAAGATAAAGTGGTATATGCCTTAGTTACTGCGCCCAAAAACGGAAAAGGGAGCCGCCGTCTGTTCCTATGCACAGCAGATCCAAGAACCATTTCCTTTGACTGGGAGAACAGTGCTGACAAAACAACCTATTCCTATGGAGCAGAAAATGCCTTTTATCTGCCGCTGGCCTGGTATGGCCTGAGGTGGAACATTGAAGTTTCTTATTATGAAGGGAAAACCTTCTGGTCAATGGAGGAATACCGGATCCGCAGTAAAGAAGGGATCGAACGGCTGGTGAATCTGATCAGCCTGTCCTATAGTGCCATGACCCTGCTTCCTTATAGTGATGAAACCTTTTCCGAATATCAGTCCGCCAGCGCCCAGGAAACCAAATACGAAATTGGTCAGCAAATCCAGTCAGATATAATTTTATGCAGTTTCGGGAGATTTCTCGAAACTATTAAAAATT
>CAJTGF010000107.1 GCA_910575585.1 Clostridiaceae bacterium | reverse complement strand
GATAGCGTAAGTTTATTGTAGGAATAGGATAGACAGAATAGTCCCTTGATCTGGTCAGACTGATTGACCTTCTTTACTATACCTGTTCTTTTCTCTTCCTACAAGCCCCAGATATGATTCTTTAGCGCCGCGATCTTTCTGATCTGTGTATACGGTATCGTGTAGACAGGCAGCTCTGCCAGCGCTCCCTGTGCCTTTCGGTTCTTTCGCTCGCTCTTTAATACTTCTTCCGCTGAACAGATCACTTCTTCCATCCCCGCAGCCCTTGGCAGTTCCTGTTTCTGGTATCTTACGAGCGTCAGCATATCCCCGCCATTCTTTTTATACACCCTAAGGCGCGCCATCTTATCCGCTCCTGTCTTTGACCACCCAAGGGGTCTTGAACTCATCCTGTCCGCATAGATGTGGCTGATATGCCCTTCTGCGCTACAATGAATGTCATCCTCTTTGTTCCTCACCCCGTTCATGATCGCAGACCAGTGCCCCAGGATATAATCCCTGGATGCCCCTACCGCTTTCTGTTTGCTCTCTGTATCTGTGATGCCGATGATCCTCTCAAAGACCTCCGCCGCATCCTTTTTCCTCTTCCCGTTTATCGCACCCCATATCTCACTCCGGGCATCCTGCGCACTGTCCCCCAGATGGGAGGTCGCCGCCATGATGTACTTATGCATGTGGTATCTGTCAAGCACAAACTTCGCCTTGGCATGTACCTTCGCCCCTGTCTTGATCCATTCTGCCCCGTCCCCGTTCACATAGATGCGTTCCAGCACTTCTTCATCATAAGTCCCTGCTATATAGTCATATACCTCTCTCCATAACCGCTGCGTCCCCTCTGTCCCTTCACAGCCGCCGCCAAAGTATCTTACTCCAACAAGTTCATGTCTGTCTCCCTCTGCCCGTATGCCTTCGTAGACATACACCAGTTTTGGCATGAAGGTATGTTTCAGGGCGCTTTTTGTATCTCCCTTTTTCTCCAGATACTGCAATGCCACATGGTCTTCATCCGCATCTATGTAGAGCACCTTTACCTGTCTCTTTTCTTTTGTATCTTCTGCTTTGGGAAACTGTAGGCAGTGCAGCTTCTCCATCACGGTCTCCTTGCTCACTGCCACACCTGATATGCTGGCATTCATGCCGCCTTTCCTGTAACTGCTGTCCGCCGCCTCTTCGTAGATCCTTGCCACGGCATCCTCTGTCATGCGTTCCCCTGATCCTAATCCCATCAGCCTGTCTAACAGGTAGCATCTTTCCCCCGTCTGAGGATTATGAAAGTAAGTCTTTTTATAGGTCACTTCACCAAGGGATGTCAGTTTGGACACTTCATCCCTGCGCACCACCCGCCATCCCGGTCTCAGTTCTTTTCTGTCATGGAGTAGGGTATCATAGAACTCCCATTCCTCCGCAATCATGGACAGTCCCAATCCAATGACACTGTCCGTCACTCCCTGTACCATCTCCGCAACCTTTGTCATGTCTGATGCATAGCTGTTAAAAACTTTTTCTAACTTTTTTACCCCTTCTGCCTGAAACTGTTGTATACTGTTGATCATGGAAGCACCTCTTTCTTTGGATTTTTTCGCCAATCAAATCCTAACACAGAAAAAGGTGCTTTCCTATTTCTTTCTATTCTGTTTTCCTACAAAAACTTTACCCTAGCTAGGAGATAGGGGTGCTTCGGCGCTCCTATTTTTTTGGTGTGCCCGGTGGGCACACGTTCTAACGGGTGAAAGTCCCCAATCCGCCCGGCAGTGGGAAGGATACAGCCGAAGCCAAGGGTGTCCATCGTGAGGTGGAATCTGAAGAAAGGATTAGGCAAAACTCTGGCTTGCTACATTTGAGGCTAAATACAGGGATAAGGCTGCCAAACAAACCAAAGTCCGATAACTGCACGGAACTGTAGTTAGTAGTTATGGAGTGAGTATAAGAGGGAAAGAGCGTGTGAGTACCCGGGGAGGTCTCGTGGACGCATCCAAAGTGATAGAACATTCGCGGGAGCGGTTGAAACAAGATTTACCACGAGAAGTCAGCAGAGGTCATAGTACCACTACGGTTGCAAACGTGGTGGGAAGGACTGAACTTTAGGAGATGTGAGTAAATGAATGTGACCAAAGATGGGTTTAAGGACAGACAACTTCATATGGAAGACTACCTGCAAATGGCATCTGCGGAACAGAAAGAGTATGCAGGAGTGTCCGTCTATCAGCGGATTACTGAAAACAACGACATCATCACGGACTTTTGGACGGACAATCTACTGGAACTGATTTTACGGAAAGACAACCTAAACAAGGCATACAGGAAAGTGAAATCAAACAAAGGCAAAGGCGGAATAGACGGAATGCAGGTGGATGAACTTCTGCCCTACCTGAAAGGAAACCAGAGCGAAATGATCCAGAAGATAAAGGAAGGGAAATACAAACCCAACCCAGTCCGCAGTGTAGAGATACCCAAGGAAGAGAAAGGCAAGGCCAGGAAATTAGGAATACCAACAGTCGTAGACCGCCTGATTCAGCAGGCGGTTACACAGGAATTGACGCCGCTGTTTGAACCGCAGTTTTCAGAGAGCAGTTATGGGTTCAGACCGGGAAGAAGCCAGCACGATGCATTAAAAGCCTGCAAGAAGAATGTAGACGAAGGGTATGTGTATGCGGTGAGTATGGATTTGGAGAAGTTCTTTGACACGGTAAACCACAGCAAATTGATAGAGGTGCTGTCACGGACAATCAAGGACGGACGTGTAATATCGCTGATACACAAATACCTGAACGCAGGAGTATTGCAGAACGGATTCTTCGAGAAAACGGAGGAAGGCGTGCCACAGGGCGGACCGTTAAGCCCATTGTGTGGGAACGTGATGCTGAATGAACTGGATAAAGAACTGGAAAGCAGGGGACACCGGTTTGTGAGGTATGCGGATGATGCGCTGATATTCTGCAAAAGCAGGAGAAGTGCGGAGAGGACGTTGGAAAACATCATACCGTTTATAGAGGGAGAACTATTCCTAAAAGTGAACCGGGCTAAGACCACAGTAACCCATGTCAGCAAAATAAAATATCTGGGATATGCATTTTACAGGAACAGAGGGAAGTGCAGATTCCGGGTACACCCTAAGAGCGCCCAAAAGATGAAAGGCAGGATAAGGGAGATAACCCAGAAAAACAAAGGGTGGAGTAATGACTACCGGCGACAGAAACTTGCGGAGTATGTCAGGGGATGGATAAATTACTACAAACTGGCAGACATGAAAGGACTGATGACGGAGACGGATGAATGGCTCCGGCGCAGGATACGGGCAATCTATTGGAAACAATGGAAAAAGGTAAAGACGAGGTACCGAAACCTAAGGGCGTTAAAGCTTGAAGAATGGCAGGTGCATCAGATAGCCAACAGCCGGAGAGGTTACTGGAGGACAGCACAGATATTAAGAGTTGCCCTTACCAATAAAATAATAGCCAAGCTGGGCTATATCTCCATGCTTGACTATTATCTAAAAGTATCGTGAAAACTATTGAACCGCTGTATACCGAACGGTACGTACAGTGGTGTGGGAGGTCGGCTACTCAACTAATGGGTAGCCTCCTACCCGATCGGATTTGTAAATTATCTTACATGAAAACGGTCTTGTCTGCAAGAAATTTTTCTGATTTTATAAATAGATAGGAAGGAAAGAGTGGGATTCCGCCGCAGCCGGCATTGTGGGCAGTGTGTATAACTCCCCGTCTTATGGAGCTGTGGGCAACACTGTTTGCAGGATGTGGGAAAGCTGCATTTGCTTTTCCATATGCTGTGAATAGTGTTGTCCATAGCGGAATGGGGAGTTATGCACACTGTCCACGATGCTTTTTTTGCTTTTAAAGTCTTTTCGGGGCTGGATATTACCGGGCAGGGTTATTGTCCCGGTCTGGCTGTTCCTGTGCGTTTTTTGGCGGCTCTGTGCGCCCTAAATACTGGTTCAGGTTCTCCAGTTTCCGGTTCAGCGATTTCAGTTCCTTATCGCAGTTTTTGTAAGTGGCAGTCAGCTCCTTCTTCTGTGCGGTCAGCTCCTGATATTCCGCTTTCAGCTTGTCAATGTTTAAACCTTTTAAATGGATGCCCGCCTGTTCCAGCATACGCCTTGCGCCGCCATAAAGTATAATCTGGCTTTCATGCTTGCGGAAATATGCGTCAGGATTTTTTGATTTCTTATAGGCAATATTGTAAGATCTGTTTGCTTTGTATTGTTCCGCATATTTGATGATTTCCGCAAGGTCTTTGATGCGGTTTTCCAGCTTGCGGACGGTCTGCTTCGCTTCCTTTCTGGTGGCGGAAGTGGCGGCGATCTTTTGTTCCAGTTCTGCGATGGAACCTACCTCATTGTACGCCTGTGCTGCAATCTTTAAATTCTCAACCGCCGCCCACCTTTGCAGTCCCGGACTGTTTTGGAATTTTTCATCAGAGGTGTCAATCAATCTCTTATCCGCATAATCTCTTTTTGGGATAACTGCCTTCCGTTCCCGTTTCAATTCTATCCGTTCTTTGATGCGCTCCTTTGTATATTCCCTGCCGAGTGACTTCACACTGCCACGCACAAAACGGTCTTTGCCGAGTGGACGGAAAGAGATAAATTTGGGGGCATCTTCCCCAAAGGCTTCGCCTTTTATCTCATAGCCTTTTGCCCGCATCAGGAGCAGAAATTCTTCATAGGTGGAGGATGTTTTGATGGCAGCGCTGATGTCTTTTCTTATCTGCGTTTTCCATGCTGTACCGTTCTTGTCTGACTGCCATTCATTATATTTTTTGCCACGCTCTCCGCCGGGAATTATGACGGAAAGGTTATGCTCGCTGCACAGCTCGTCACTCAATTTTCGGATGCGGTAATAGCTTTGCTTGCAATCATGGTATTTGTCATGTTCTATGTTGTCAGCGGCACAGAAAATGATATGGTTATGGACGTGACCTTTATCAATATGTGTGGTGACAACATAAGAATATTTCCCCTCTAAAACCTTGTCCGCAAGCTCCTTCCCGATCTGGTGCGCTTCATCAAAACTGACCTCACCGGGAGCGAAAGCCTGTATCAGATGGTAGGCTTTATTAGGGCTGTTTTCCCGGCAGTGGTCTAAGGTATATTTGAAGTCAATCGCTGCGGTTTCCGGCGCACAGGCATAGGAAGAAATATAGATGCTTTCGTCCGTCTTGTCCGGGTTGCATATGTAGGCTACCGCTTTATCAACGGTTGCTGTGATAGCATGGATTTTTGTGTATGCCATACCTGTTTCATCAACTCCTTTACTTCGTCCATATCTTCCTGATAGACATGGTTTGTGCTGTTAATTCTTTTTGCAATCTGGTTCAGATTGGAGCTGATCCGTCCAAGCTCCGTATTGTATTCCCGCAAAAAACTGTAATCCACGTCATAGACATATCCGTAGAGAATGAGCTTCCGGAGGAAAGCCGATTTGCTTTTCATGCCGGACAGTTTGAACTTCTCGTCTAAGATATACTGTTCCTTATCATTTAAGTGAAATTCGTTCCGGTTGGTGCGTGTCCTGTTTGCCATTTCTGCATCGTCCTTTCTAAATTTGGGCATAAAAAAACTGCTGTAACTTGTCTGGTTTACAACAGTCTGGTTTTGTGTCTGTTCAGTTGTTTTGGATAAACTTATCCATGTGTTATTGTAGCAAATCTGCGGAGGAAGGTCAAGGACTGGCAGAGAAAAAGAGGAAAGAAAAGCAAAGAGGGTTAGGGATACTTCCCTATGGAAATTTCATCAAACGGACGGCAGGACGGAATGATGAATTTCGCCCATGTGTCCGGACATGGGCAGTGCTTGCTATTATTGTCAATAATTCTTGATAAGAATAGTTATCCCGACTTTTTTGGTATCATGACTTTTTACCAAGAATGTTGTATTTGCGCCATTTCCTCGAAAAAAGGTCGTGATAATATGGGTGACTTTTCGTCCATTTATAAATTTTTCTAACGATGCAATGGCAGTAAAAAGTCGTGATAATGTTTTTGATAAACCATTCAAAATGCTTGATTTATTAAGGAATGCAAAATGGGAGAACTCATTTTTAAGTAAAATCGCACTTTTTACACATTCGCTGAAAAAAGTTATCCCGACTTTTAAAGAAATATTGTCGGTTTCAAAAACTAAAAATTGGTGTCTGTTGCAAAATATTATCCCGACTTTTTTATTGAAAACCTTTGAGTTTATCAGCTTTATCATCAAAGGTCGTGATAATAAAAAAGTCGTGATAACTATTCTTGTCTTTGACACTCCCGGAGGGTGTGTCGATATTTTGATTTTTTCTTGATATTATTCGTTTGAACGACTATACTATATAAAGTAAGACTAAAGGGAGGGGTAATAGTGTTTGAGTATATGACTGTGCAGGAAGCATCGAAAAAATGGGGAATATCTGAACGAAGAATACAAATATTGTGCTCTGAGGAAAGAGTACCTGATTTAATGAAGGTTGGAAGAATGTGGTTGATACCTAGAAATGCGGAAAAGCCCGTTGATAAACGCAGATGCGTTGGAAAGGAAAAATAATTATGGCAAATAATAACATATTAGTTATAGAGGATGACAAAGAAATTAACCATTTGCTGTGTCAGTCATTAAGAAGTAATGGCTATTTATCAAAATCAGCTTATACAGGAATACATGGACTGGAGATGTTAAAAAATGAAGAATTTGAAATGGTGTTGTTGGATATTATGTTGCCATATAAAAGTGGAGATGCCTTGCTGAAAGAATTAAGGACATTCTCGAATATTCCTGTGCTTGTTATATCAGCAAAGGAAACCACACAAAGTAAGATAGATTTGCTTCGACTTGGCGCAGATGATTATATAACGAAACCATTTGATATTGATGAGGTGATTGCCAGAATAGAAGCAAATTTGCGCCGGAATCAGTTGAATGTAGTTGATCAAAGTCAAAAATTAGTGTTTAAAGATATAGAGTTTGATAAGGCTGCAAAGCAAGTGTATGTGGACGGACAGGAAATTACTTTGACAGCAACAGAAATGAAAATATTGGAACTATTCTTATTACAACCGCAAAAGGTTTTTTCAAAAGCAAATTTATTTGAAAGTATATGGAATGAAGAATATACCATTGATGACAATACTTTAAATGTCCATATCAGCCGCTTGCGACACAAGTTGAAAAAGGTAAATCCCAATGAGGAATATATAGAAACATTATGGGGATTAGGCTACCGTCTGGCAAAATAATACTTAGCTTTATGATAAGTTTTCGTAAGGTTTTCTTTAGATTTGGCATTTATAATTATGCTATCAAAGAAAAGGAGGGAACGAAAAAGTGAATGATTATATTTTACAGACGATAGGGCTTACAAAAAAATATGCGAATATGGTAGCACTTGACCATGTAGATATAACGATTCAAAAAGGGCGTATCTATGGGTTTATCGGTCAAAACGGAGCTGGCAAGACTACGTTTATGCGATTGGTTTCCGGATTGTCTTTGCCGGACAGCGGAGATATTATATTATTTGGGAAAACACAGAAAAAAGAATTGGAAAAACAAAGAAAGCGTATGGGGTGCATGATAGAATATCCAGCTCTTTACCCATATATGACAGCTCGTGATAATTTAGAAGCTATGAGGATTGCACAGGGTATACCGAATAAAAATGTAGTTGAAGATTGTCTGAAAATTGTGGGACTTCATGATACTGGAAAGAAAAAGGTACAGAACTTTTCATTAGGTATGAAACAGCGGTTAGGGATTGCAGCTACATTATTGGGGGAGCCGGAATTTTTAATGCTTGACGAGCCGACAAACGGATTAGATCCGGTCAGTATGGTAGAAATCCGAGAACTACTAAAAAAACTTGCCTATGAGAAACAATTAACCATATTGGTATCAAGTCATATTTTGAGTGAGCTTTATCAGCTTGCAACAAATTATATTTTTCTTCATCATGGAAAAATTATAAAAGAAATTTCAAAAGAGCGGTTAGACGAATGTTGTAAAAAACATATATTTATACTTGTGGATGATGTTTCAAGGGCGGCAATGGTACTGGAACGTGTGTTGAATACAAGGAATTATAAAGTTATGCCAGATCAGTCAATACAATTATATGATTATATTGATGATATGCAAAAGGTGATCCTTGCCTTAAATGAACAGAAACTGTCTATTAAAAATATAGGATTAGCAGGGGATAATCTGGAAGACTATTTTATCAATACCATAGGGGGAATGGGAAATGTTTAACTTAATAAAGACAGAACTTTTTAAACTTAGACGGCAGAAAATAATTATTGTTTTAGTTATGGTTGTGATGGCAATTTCTACTTTCAGTGCGTATTCTGAGATAAATTTATTAACAGAACCGGGAAATCCAGTAACAGGCAGAGATAGCTTTGCAAATGCTTTTCAGGATATTTTTATGTTATTTGTGATTGCTGCTTTTTCGGGGTTTTATATCGGTTCAGATTTTTCTAATAGAACAATACAGGCGGAGCTATCTAAAGGGCATAGACGTTTAGACATTATTTTTTCTAAAGCGTTTGTATTTTGTATTAGCGCAGGTTTTATCATGTTATTATATCCGGTTACAGTGTGCCTGATTCACACGATAAAATTTGGGTGGGGAGATTTATTTAATATGCAGGAGGTTGTATACCTTCTTCGTGTTTCTTTTTTGGGAATTGTTTTAAATATAGGAACAGCAAGTATTTATGTATGCTTTGCCTTTTTATGTAAGGATATTCCCAAAACAATATGTGTATGCTTTGCTTTTCCCATACTTTTTTCAGTTATAGACAGCACGATTGGAAAAAAGATTGATTTGGTGGGGAGATTATTTGAGTATTCCACATTGTCACAGCTAAAGTATATTGTAAACGATAACCTTTCGATATCTACTATATTGATTGTATTTCTATCGTCCTGCATTACAATTTTTATTTCGATTACTTTAAGTGGTTACTTTTTCTCTAATACGGAAATAAAATAATAAAAAGTGGGGGGATAGTATGTCAATCATTATTATATTAGTTGTTTTGTGTATTGGTCTTGCTATTTCCCTTTTTCTCCTGAAAAGAGAAATACGCTGTGTACGAGAGCAATTACAAGAATGTTCCACAGGTGTAGAAAAACTAATAGAGGTTGCTTTTATAGATAAGGATTTAACAGAACTTGCCGCTGAGATTAACCGTCATCAGGCTTATCAAAGGGATATTAAATCTTCAATTTTAAAAAAGGAAAAACATTTAAAGGAATCCATTTCAAATATTTCTCATGATTTGCGAACACCACTTACATCTATGACAGGATATTTACAACTGTTGCAGAAGACTTGTTTAACGGATGAGCAAAAAGAGTATTTAGAAATTTCCATATCAAGAGGCAAGTATTTACAAACACTTATCAATGACTTTTATAGTATTTCGCTTTTGGAAGATGAGAGTAATGCTCCAGTCTTGATTAAAGTAAATCTGGATAATATATTAGCGGATACTGTACTGTCTTTCACAGAACAATTTGAAGAGAAAGGAATCATTCCGAATGTCCGGTCTTTAAATACAGCAACTTATGTAATGGCAGATGAAATTATGCTCAGACGTATTATTACGAATTTGACTTCGAATGCAATACGATATGGTATAAAGAAATTTGAGGTTGAAATCGTAAATACAGATATGGTAGAGGTTAGATTTCAAAATTTGATAGAGGAAGGATATAGAGATGAGCTAGAGATTGAAAAGCTGTTTGAAAAGTTTTATACAGCCGATTTATCACGCAGTCAATCTAATTCAGGATTGGGGTTATATATCGTGAAATTACTTTCAGAAAAAATGAAGGGTGGTGTTTCAGCCAGTTTAGAAGATAACAAGTTAATTGTTAATTTATTATTATGTAGGGCATAAAACACCTATAATGAGTGTTGGGGGTGATACGTTGGGTGAGGTGTTTTTCCTCCATTTAGACAATACAGATGAGGAACTGTATAGAAAGTTGGTGCATCTGTTGTCTGAAAGTGGATACCAAGTAAACCAAGTGCCTTGTGAAAGAGCAGATTCAGAGCGATTATCTTTTGAAGGACTGACAATTATTCCAGAGAGATATCAGGTGCTTTTAAAAGGAAATGAAGTTGCTCTGACAAAAATAGAATTTGAAATACTTTTGTTACTTGCTAAAAATAGGGGGCGTGTATTCAGCAAAGAGCAGATTTATGATATTGTCTGGCAGGAACCATATTCCGGCGATTACAATATTGTTATGAGCCATATCCGCCATATAAGGGAGAAAATAGAGGATAATCCGGGCAAGCCGCTTTACATACAGACCGTATGGGGCATTGGCTATCGGTTTAACAAAAATTTAAGCAGCAGTCTGTGATAGGAAAACAGATTGCTGCTTATTTTTTACCCTGTACGCCTAAGAGGTATTCACAGGATACATGGAAGAACTCTGCCAGAGCAACCACTTCATAATCCGGGACAAACCTTGTTCCCTTTTCAATCCGTAAAACAGTCAGGTCGCTAAATTCATATCCGGCAAGCTGGAGCTGTTCGGCAAGAGCTTTCTGGGATAGCTTTCTTTCCGTCCGCAGTTCCATAACCCTTTGACCGATTAGGTTTTTGGAGTTGCTTTCTTTGTTCCAATAGATTTTAATATCCTACCACCAACTTTCTAAAGATGAAGTCCTTTATTATTGATTTTACGAAATATTGTTGATAATATACTTCTAAAGATGAAGTGCGGAGAGATTATCTTGTGAAAGGAAAGTTAGGGATTGATAATACTGCCTGTAAAATGCAATATTATTTTTAGCAGAGAAAGGTGGAAACAAACATGAATGAAGTTTTTGAAACATTGGCAGGTGTTTTTGAGGAGCTGCGCAGCGAAACAGAGGACAGGGAGTATTCCGTCCAGACAGAGGAAGCAAAAGCAGCCAGCCGGGAACTGAAAAAGAAGCAGAAGGCATTTGAAGCATATCTTTCCAAGCTGTCAAAGGAGGACAGGGAGTTTTTAGAGGACTATATGGATACGGTGGATCATGCCCATTACAAGGAGGAACAGCGGGCGTATTATCAGGGGTTTGTGGACAGCATACAGGTTCTTGATGGACTGGGCATCGTAAAAAGGCGTATGCGTATAAAGGAACTTCTTAAAATATTCAGCAGATAAACAAAGAGGTGGCTGGCAGGAGAGAAGGCGAGCCCCCTTTTTTGGTGTGCCCGGTGGGCACACGTTCTAACGGGTGAAAGTCCCCAATCCGCCCGGCAGTGGGAAGGATACAGCCGAAGCCAAGGGTGTCCATCGTGAGGTGGAATCTG
>CAJTGF010000106.1 GCA_910575585.1 Clostridiaceae bacterium | reverse complement strand
GATGAGATCAATGAGGCGCCAGTAGTTTATCATTGGACGTACAAGACCGATGAGATTACCGCAGAAGATATCGCAGAGGCTGACATTGATCCAGAGCTCAAGTACATATGATAATATTTACACAAATATTTCAAGGACAGACTACTAGCTTGCTTGCCGATATATGCGGCGGCACCGACACCAGCAGGTGTATGTGATCCTTTCCTACATGACCTGCCAAAATCTCTACATCATTGGTTTGACATACTTTTCGGATTAACTCTCTTGTTCTTAGCGCTATCTGGCCCATCAGAACTGGTTTCCGATATTTTGTTATCCATACTATGTGATATTTGATATCATACGTACAATGTGCTGACTTTCTATAGTTTTCCATTTTTTCACCTCAAGTTTAGTATCTCTATATTTCTTTTTTCTAAACTTTGAGGTATGAGGTTGACCTAAAGGTTTCGCCTGGAAGGCGAGGGTTTTAACCCCATTATACAGACAATAAAGTTCAATTATCTGACGCCGATGTAAAGAAATTGAAACGAATCCTTATGAAAAAGGATACATCCCAAACAATCGCAAACCGATGCCGCATTCTTTTGGCTTTGGATGAAAACCATCCGCCTATGCAGACCTACGACCAATGCATGGCAACTTTTTGTGTAAGTCGCCCTACCATAGCATCTGTCGAAAAACTTATGCCCAGGAAGGTCTGGAAGAAGTACTGAAATTCAAACGTAATATTAATTCTAACAATGCGCGCCGCAAAGTAGACGGACGAATGGAGGCACAAATTGTTGAAATTGCCTGCGGACCTGCTCCGGAGGGCCATAACCGTTGGACCATCCGACTGCTGGAAGAACAGGCAAAGATTGAATTTGATGAACCTGTCAGCCGGGAAACAATCCGAAGATCATTAAAAAAAACCGGCTTAGACCTCACCGAAGCGCATACTGGTGTCTCCCCAAAAAAGCGGACGCGGAATTTGTAGCGTGTATGGAGAATGTTCTTGATGTTTATGAACTCCCATATAATCCGACAGTCCCTGTTGTTTGCATGGACGAAAAGCCCTGCCAGCTCCTGGGAGAAGTTCGGGAATCTTGGGCAATGCGTCCGGGAGATGATAAAAAGGTTGATTCTGAATATACCCGTAACGGGACATGCAGTATCTTTGCGTTTATAGAGCCGCTTGGCGGGACACATCATATCAGCGTACGGGAACATCAGACAGCCAAAGATTGGGCAGAAGAGATCAAATATCTATGTGATGTCATGTATCTTGATGCTGAAAAGATTATCCTCGTCACGGATAATCTAAATACACATAAATGTGCCTCCTCGTATAAAGCCTTTTCTCCGGAAGAAGCCAGGCGTATCATTAAACGGCTGGAAATTCATTATACGCCGAAGCATGGAAGCTGGCTTGATATAGCGGAGATTGAGTTAAATGTGATGACGCGCCAATGTCTTTCCAGACGGATTGATTCTATAGAACATCTGAAAGAAGCGTTATCCGTGTGGGAGAAGGAACGTAATAACAAACATGCCCGTGTGAACTGGCAATTCAATACAAAAGATGCTCGTATAAAACTTATATCTCTGTAACCGGAGATCTGATTCGGATACGGAAATAGTTTTAATATGAACATGTCAGTACACTAGTATAAATTAGTTAAAATGCGTATGATCAATAACATTGTAATTTATAATCAGTTGATTACGTGTATCTCTTGTAATCTGGGAAGCTTTATCTTTTTCAACCATAATACTCTCTTTGCTTCCATAAAAAATCAATGACATTAGCAATATAAACGGCTCTTGACTAAGATCTTTTACTTGCGAAATATTATTGCAGGCAGATACGAAATTTTCTTTTGCTTCTTTCATGTTAGATGCGATAGGAAAATGTTCTAGATTTTCTTCAATTTGCACCATCTCTTTAATTAAGCTAATATATTGGTATCCATTGATATAGTTTTTATTTAAGCATAAATTCAGAAATTCTACCATTTCGTTATGACATCTACTTTTAGCATAGGCCATTGCCAGTTTTTCAATGACAATTGGTTCATGATTCGACTCAAAATATTTTCTTAATACTTTTACACGATATAATGGAGGAAGTGTACTAAATATATATGGCACCCACGAACCTTCACTATCTGGTTTTGCATATCCATATTTTTTAAAATATAGAACAAGAATTTCTAATGAAAAATCAAAAATTGCTTTTTGAGCTTTTTCAAATTCAATTTCATTAAAAGAAGCCTCTTCTCCTTCGTGGACACCCATATTACCGATTTTTTTAGCTGCAATTAACGGGTCTATAATATCCGTGTCTAAATATTTTTGGCTAATTTTTAGCTTGCTTGCTAGAGAAGTATTCCGTTTGTTCCATGTATTCTTATCATCTTCATCTATAAATTCATATATATAATCGCCACAGATTTTTTCTAAACATAATCTCAAATCAAGGGCACGATAATATGGTTCATTATCTTTATTGCTTATTTTATCAAAATAAGTACTTGCCATTGGAATTAATAGTGGAACTTGAAGAATAGTATCTTCGGTTATAGCTAATCCATCTTTCATCTTTTTCACCATTCCTTTCGCTTCGCTCAAGGCACAAACAAGTGGGACTTTGAGCCCGGACTCTTATCATTGGTATAAACCATGGTTTATTTAGTCACAGGATGACAGTCAATGTTGCTGTTTTTAATATTACTTTTTTTCAGGAGCCGTTTGACTCCCTATTTGTGTTTGCTTAAATGGTGTTTTTCTTTAATTTATTTTTCACTCTTCTATCCAAAATAACTGTCCGTATCATAATAAATGCTCCTTTCTGTTTTGGTGGCAAGAATTCCATGTTTCTTTAAGTTCAGCTAATTTCACTCTGATTCTGTACATTTTCAACCACAGGGAATCCAAATTTCTAAAGAAAAGATTCCATTATCATCCTTAATTGTCAATATGCCGTCTAATCTGGCTGCTGCCTTTTTCATAGAAAATATCCCTATTCCATGTCCTTTCCCTGCTTTCCTGCTTCGCATCTTTCCCGCATTTACGTTTAATTCTCCCACATAGCGGTTTTTCAGGCTGATCAGGAGACATTGCTTCATATAGCTTATCTCAACCCATATAGCTCTTTGGTCTTCCGGCACATATTCAGAAGCTTCCAGCGCGTTATCCAATGCGTTGCCCAATAAAATACACAGTTCAGAATTAGGAATCCTAATCCCTGACAGCCCATCAAGCTTAACCTGAAAATCAATATTTCGTTCAACAGCTCTAAGCCATGCGTGGTTTACCAGCGCGTCTACAACAATATTACCCGTATTGGATTTCAAGGCGCCTTTTCTTTCAGCGCTTCCTATCAACGTCTCTATGGTATGGACTGCTTCCTCTTTCAAATCCTCTAAAAGCATTTTCCTTAAGCATACCAAATGCTGTTTCATGTCATGTCTTAATTCCAAAATCTCAGCCGCTGCCGCCTCCTCCAAGAACTGCTCCTGCTGAAATAACTCAATATACCCTTTATATAAAGCCAGACTCTTATAATTATGCAATGCCTCCATAACTAACAAATATGCAGGATACCATGACAGGTTCATCACAAGCAATGCGGCAGCTGCGACTACCAGCCACTGGAAACCGCTATAGTGATCATTAGAGCCAGTCTCCTTTACCATTTTATAAAGCGCGTAATATAAGAAAACTCCTGCTATTGGCAGAATCAGAAAAAATAGTTCTTCCGCTCCTTTTGTAACCGCTTTCCCGCTAGTATTGATTTGATGCCGGATTGCCGCGACTATAAGGAGCAGAGCGCTCTGAGAGCAGACAACCGATATAAGAAAAAACCTATGTGTCTGTCCAAATAAAATATCAACGCCAAATTCAACCACACCTTCAAGAAGCATCCATATCGCTACATACAAAACTGCAAACATTGTGCATCTTCCATATCTATCTTTATAGGAAAGAAGAGCCATACCGACAGCCACCGTCATCGTGCATATTAAATTCACCCCTGGAGACAAAGCATAACACTCCAAATTAATAAAATACTGCCATAAAAAAAATACTGACCATCCTGAAAACCCATGGAACAGTTCCTGTTTTTTTAAAAACGTATCCAGATACACTTTATAGACAGCCAGCGCATAGATGGACATTAGAAAACCTGATACCATTTTTACTTCATCCATTCCTACCTCGTCCACGCTAATTTTTTCATTTGTTCAACAGCTTCATTTTTATAACTGCGGCTAATGGGCAATATCTTTCCATCATGCATTTTCACTTCCGCGCTTCCAAACTGGGTAATATACTGAAAGTTAACAAGGTATGATTTATGTATCCGTAAAAAACGCGCTTTTTTCTTATCAAGATCTGCTTTTATCTCCTCTAGGCTTCTGTATTCACAATACCGCTCACTCACTGATATAATATAAATCTTCCGAAGTTGTTTTTCGAAATACAGAATATCCCTGACTGGCAGCTTATATTCTTCCCTGTTATAACGAAAGCGATAAAACGCCCCTTGATCTCCGATAACCTTTACAATATGAAGAAATGTCCTCTCCATCTCATCTTCTTTTAATGGTTTCACAAGAAACCCTATGGGAGCCTCAGCAAATACCTGCTTCATATATTTTTCATAGGAAGTTATATAGACCAGCTGGACTGTCCAGTCCAGCTCTCTTATCTTCTTCGCGGTCTCCAGCCCGCCCATCTCCTTCATCTGGATATCCAGATAGATCAGGTCAAACCTTCTTCCTTGTCTGATCCGCTCCACCAGTAACCTGCCGTCCCGGAAGCTCTCAACCTCCATCGCAATCCCATGATCCTCCCCCAACTTGTACAGTAAATTTGATAAATATCTAACAAAACCAGCATCATCATCGCAAACCGCTATATCTAGCATATCCAACCGCTGCCTCATTCTCTGTCTTTATTCAAGCGTTTACCATTCTCCCCGAAGTCTTCTCTTGTACCGAACCATGGCCTCTTCAAACTCTCTCCGATAAATTTTCCCTACAGACAGCGCCGTGCCATTATACAATCGCAGATCACTCCGATATACCTTCTCTATGTAGATCAGGTTTACCAGATAATTTCTGTGAATACGAATCAAATTATACGGTACCAATTCCTCTTGCATGGATCTCAGACTTCCACAAACCTGAAATACATCTCCTGACCGCATCCCGAAATACAGTGTACGATCACCATATTTAACATAAACGATATCCCTAATCAGCACTTCTTTGTAGCTGCATCCACCCGGTCTGACACAGATCCTTTTCTTTGCCGTTGCGGCAAAATACTGCTGCAGTCCGCAGCATATATCTCCCCTCATTTTCTCTTTTCTCACAAACGCCACAGGTTCATACTCATACATATCAAAAATCTTATCATTATATCCGGAAACAAAAATAATACACGGTTTATCTTCTTGCGTGTTTATCTTTGCAGCCACTTCAAAGCCATCACAAAACGGCATTACAATATCCAAAAACACCAGATGAAATCTTTCCCTCTGATCTGCCTCTAAAAGAGTCTTCCCATCTTGATACACCTGAATGTCCAGTTTCTTCTGTACGCCGATAACATCCACACCATATTCAACAGCTTTAACAATGTGATCCTGTTCCTCTATATCATCATCACAGATACCGATCTTTAACGTTTCCATAGCCTCTCTCCAAGAGTATAAACGGGCCACGAAACATATCCCTTTATTCAGGACTGTCGTGACCCGTCATATTACATCTCTTTTGCCTACCGCTGTCCTTTTGTCATCTTTTCTGGTCTCTTGGGCTGATGCAGGCCAAACTCGGATACTCTTCCGTCTGCTCTCCTGGCTGCGCTTAAAGCGATCTTTGCCAACAATTCAAGTCCTCTTTGTTTCATCTCGCTCACTGCCTCCTTTCTTCTGAATCATAAGTATTGCGATTGCTATGAATGTACTTATAAGGCAGGACTGCATCCTGGCCTGTCCCATCCCCCATAAGATCATCCCTGCTCCGGTCCAAAACAGATAAATCTGGATACTTCTTTTTCTGTATAAAACCTTCTCCTCTTCACTGGCCTGACGGTTAGCATCCGCTATGGGAGCCTTTCTAAAAATACTAACTCCCAGCCATACAGCAGCCCCTAAAAAAACCCCCGCTCTTATGATCCCTATCTCCCATGCCTCGATCCATTTAGTAAGACCAATACACCCCATACAGGTCAACGTAAATAACAGAAAACACTTTCTGTAGCTGTCCGCATGATATCCTCCGCAATAAAACCGCAAACTGACAAAACAACAATAAAAAATCGCCGCCTCTGCTACAGCATGAAAGGCCATCCCCACAAGGACTACGATCATTCCGTTTATAAAATTGGCCAAAGTGATCTGGAATCCGTAGTCATATATATCCGCTTCTTCCCGCGAGACAACAGTTTCTCTCATCAGAAACTCTACCAAGCCATGTGAAAGTCTTTCGATCATACAGTATCCTTTTTAGCAATTATTTCCAATTTTCTTCATTATACAAACTTCATAAATGATGTCAATACTTTTTACATAAGTCGGCATGGATATGACATAAACAATCGTATTCTTTAGAAATTTTAACTTCTAAGCACGATCTTCTGGATGAATCGCCCCTCCTCTTCCCTGCAGATATATTCCCCATGATATTTATCGATAAGGCTGTGGATATTTTCCATCCCGAAACCATGTCTTAATCTTTCAGGCTTTTGAGACCGCAGTTCAAAATTGTGCGTTAAGACAGATTCCTCTATACTATTGTCAATCTGCAGTTCTGTCATTCCGTCTAACTCTCTCACCACAAGTTCCACCGCCCGTATCCCCTGATCACCGGTCATCCTCCTGCAAGCCTCAATCCCGTTATTCAAAAGGCCAAACAACAACCTCCCCATATCCATAGCATCTACGCGTTCCGGCTTTCCAAATATTACATAGTGAAACGCTATCCCTTCTTCTTTACACTCCTGGGCAGCCTTCATCAGCGCCGCGTTCAGACCTTCATTCCCTGTGTCCTGGGGAAGTTCCTCACACTTTCCCAGCTCCGCCCCCATCTCCTTTAGACACTCCATGGCCTCATGACACTTTCCCTTTTTCAAAAGCCCATGAATCACTTCTAACCTTCCGGTCGCGTCATGACGAAAATGATTTACTTCCCTGCATGCCCTGTATAGATCGCGGATCTGCTCCTTCTGCATCTCCAGATATTTTTTCTGATACATTTCCTCCCTCTGGACTCTCCTATACGCTTCCATCCTCTTATAAAAAACTCCCATAAGCAGAATAATAGCCAATATCCCTCCCAATACCAGCAATGACAGCGATTCTCTCTTCCCATAGGTTATTTCCCCCATCTCCATCTGAAAGATCCATGTCACCACAAGAAACAGGATAAAAAAAACAGCAGCCATAGCCCCGTCTTCCGCTCGTCCCAGACTCTCATCTCTTTTATAGATGGATAGTATGATCCGTCCCAGAGAAAATTTTAACACAGCAGCCGCCAGAGACGCGCAGACCCATAGTCCGCTGTCCTGCTCCAGAAGCCCCCTTAGATCTCCAAGACCCATTTGGGTCATGAGAGCTATGGCTTCCATGGTCACAAAGGTACTGATCATGGCGATGAATACCCAGGCTCCGCCTAATATGATCAAATGGAACAAACTCCCTCCCAGCGCCGCCAAACCATACAAAACCAGCACAATCCCATAGGCAATCCCCAAAACTCCCTCAAATCCCAACACTTTGTTAAGGACCACCATCACAGCAAAATAGATGACGCACCAACCGCCAAACAGCATACAGCGTTTTATTCCTCTATGGCGATTTTCCATAGCATGGTCCATATACTCCACCGCAATCACCGCTGACAACATACCTATGATATGATCACCGAATCCCATAATTTTTCCTCTCGTAATCGCGTATTGCTTCCCTGGCTTCCTTTCTCCGATCCTTTGCTACCGGAAGCCATATGCCTCCCACCAACTCCGCGTCCCTTTTCCCGATCTCCTTTACATAATCCATATTTACTAAAAAGTTGCTGTGAATACGCAAAAACTGATCAGGATCCAACTCATCCTCCATGGCTTTCAAACTGCCCCAGCCAACGCATGTCTCCTTGTTTTTCATTACCACAGTTATCTCATGACCTCTGCACTCCACATAGAGAATGTCCGCGTACCGTATCTCCCAGCATCCCATCCGGGATTTAACCTTAAAATTAAGCTTTCTTTCCGGCCTGATCTCCAGATATTTCGCTACAGCCTTCTTCACATCCTCCTCAAGCAGTCTTTTCCTTACAAACCACAGCGGCCTGTATTCCTGTGAATCAAAGACCATATTTTCATAGTTAGAAACAAATACCAGCTCCGGACACACCCTTCCAATACTAAGCCTCCTCGCCACCTCAAAACCATCGCTGCCAGGCATCTCAATATCCAAAAATATCAGTTGGAAAGATTCTCTCTGATTGCTTTCGACCAAGGCCAAGCCGTTGGAATACATACGGATCTCAACATCCGTGCCCTTTATCAGCCGCGTTACTACCTTTCGAACCTCCACCCCAATCCGTTTCCGATCCTCCGCATTGTCGTCACATACACCAATCCTTATGGCACTCATGCTTTATCTACCTGTTCTTCCTTTATTTTACTGTTTGCGCGGATAGGGTTTCCTTCCTCACAGATCATCTGCATGGTCTCCGTTTTATTATATTCTTTAATACACAAATCCTACGCCCTGTATCCAACTGCCGCCGCACTCTCTATCCCTATCTTAAAGTAAACTGTAAGAATTTTACCGATCCTTTACCTAATAAGTATATCAGAGTTCAAATAAATTTCCTACCCTAATTAGTTACAAAATACGCAGGCCACTGAATAATCTTGTGACCACGCGGCTTATATCCTCCCGCATGAAGACTCCTATAGCCAGATCCATGGATGCGAATAGGTCTATGTCCTTGCCCGTGATAGACACATTATCTTCCATATCCAAATATACACTATACACTGGTAGCCTTCGCTCCCCTTTACCCCACTTATCCTTATGGCATGGACGGCCATAGTATCGCTTCTCTCTTCGCTTGGAAAAGAGATATGTGCCAAGCTGCCCACTTCGGGCATGCAATAAATAAAGCCGCTTTCTATGACAAACATGAAGTATCTCACATTTAAGGAAGCATCATATTTCTTGTCGTAAACGATATAAGGCTCCTTTTCAATAACTGGTGAGAAAAAGTTTTTCGTAAAAAAATAACCCTTCTGTATGGATTTTGTGGCATCTTTAAGTTGCCACACTTAAGAAAGATACAAACCACCAAAAGAGTTATTCTGTGTATAAGTTTACCATACCATTATGCTGAATTTTATTGATAACGTGTTATGCCAGTTTGAATCCTGTTTTTCGCGCAAGGCTTCCTTCCGCTGGTTTGTTGCCATTACCATAGGATTTATCCTCCGTTCCAACTTCTCAAATTTCTTTTCTCTGCTACTCATCCCTCTGGTATACAGTTCCACCTCCATAAGTTCCTGGAGAATGTCCTTAAAGCTTTCTTTGAGAAGGGAATAGACATCCGCGACGCTGGAAATGTTGTCTTCTGAAATAATCTGTCGAATTTGCTCCTTAGCTACTGCCATAAAAATACTCCTTTTCGATAAGAATTGTCATATCTGAGTTCTTACCCAAAAGGAGCCATTTTTTTCCTAAGACACAAACTATTTTATACTACCTTCGGGTACAGAAATAGTTTAAATATGAACATGTCAGTACACTAATTGCATTTTCTAATTACTTCCTATCTTTCGCAATTTGCTCCACAACGTATTTCGAATATCCCTTTTTCCATATCCATTAAATCACGGCCTGTTAGACTAAACACTGGCTCAGCCCGTAATCTGGTAAAAACGATTGAGAATGTTTCATTTACACCACAATATGATAATCAAAACTGAATGCCCAATACTATCCATTCATCAACAATATCCCAAAAATTCACCCCATATTTAGGCTTACGATCTTTAAACCATAATGTTGCTTCTTCATCTAAGCAATTATTACTGTCAATGACAACATATGCTCCCATACCATTTGAAAAGAAACCAAAACTTGAAGCCATATCAACTTCTACAGATTCTTTCAATTCATCCAATATGCCCCAATCGTATTCTGCAAGATAAGTAATCTCATCCTCTGGAACTAATCCCATGGAATGACTGGCGTAGTAGTAAAAGCCATTATGCAAGTCTTCGTAGAATCTTTGTATAGATTTTGGCATGTCCTTCCACCTACTCTTCAGCTCACTATTTTTATTTAGATCCAATCCAAACTTTCCTTCATAATATGCAATATCGCCATCACCAGCTTCAATTCCATACAATAACGAATATATTGTTCCATCATAAAGTAAATCTAACGAAACTAAATTTTCAGACAAATATTGAATCGTGTTTCTAAGTTCTATCCCTGATACGTCATTCCATATTTTTATCACTTTATTCTTTTTAATAGCAAAGTCTTTCTCCATAAGAACCTCCCACCATTTTTCAGGAATCTTACAGAGTTGACTTTCTATATTCTCATCTTTGACTATTTCTATTCTCTTATCAAATTTACGCAAATATTCTAATTTTAAAGACATAATTATCTCCTTAATCACCATTTAATTTATCAATATATATTTCCTTACTCACAAGTACGTTAAATGTATTTGATTACTGATATTCTTTTTTAAATTCCAGATAATATCATCTGTCATAATCCTAATCGCATTTTCAGGATAACAAATATCATCATATGGTATCAAATATATTTCCTTACCATCCAAAAAAAATCTTAATAAATACATATCCTCGCTATTATAAATATTATTACACACTCTATTACTTTTTCTCAAAAATCTATCAATAATTTTATTCCTTGGAAGTGTCCATTTTTCTCCAAAATGTTCGATAACCAACGTATCATAGTCTCTTGGGAATTGGGGTATAAAAGTTTCACCTATTGGTATTGTATAATGATAAAGGCCATTCTTTTCAAACATCTCCTTTTCAATCAACGCCTGTTCGCAAGCCCTTTTCAAAATTTTACCATCATAATAATCCCTATATATACTATCATTTTTCTTTAATGTCATACCCAATATCCATGGTTCTATTCCACATCATCTACTTCTATAGCCAAAATTCCAATTTAAAAACAAATCTTTATCAAATACAAAGAAACCATTCCCATGAAGTTTATAACAAACACCATTAATATTAAACTCCGTTTTACGAGTTCTGCTTCTATATTCAAAAAAGTCCCATTTTGTTTTTAACTCAAACTTCGCACATAGATTTTGCCTATGCACCCTGAAAATTCAATACCTGGCTGTTATTCAGTTGTCGAAAGTCTGCTGTTATGCTGCTTGAAGCTGCGCTTTCAG
>CAJTGF010000105.1 GCA_910575585.1 Clostridiaceae bacterium | reverse complement strand
CAGCGTCCCCTACCGAAACCACCTTAAGTGAGCAAACCTTAGCCAGCGAATTCTGGTTTTGCCAGTCAGAGAAGGAGAGATGTCCCGGCAGGGTGAATCTATGCCATGGAGATGAGACCAGGAAAGCAGGAGGGACTAACCCCTCCTGCTTTCCGTTTTGGGCTCATCGGAATGTTTGGCATATCTGAACCCGGACGGGACATCTCTCCTTCTCTGACTGGCTTCACGACTAAATCGGCCCCTTTGCTCACTCAACAATACAGCAATTTAATAATTTTGTGGGTATGCTGCCACTGGAAATTTCCATAGGGTTACGGTATAATGAAAAGGAGTCATTTGGAACGAAAGACAGAACGATCGTTCAGGAGGAGGTTATTATCATGGGAGTTTCAGGAGCAGTTATGGTCCCCCATCCGCCGATTATTATACCGGATATTGGCAAGGGGGAGGAGAAAAAGATCCAGGGTACCATTGACGCGTACCATCAGGCGGCCAGGCGCATCGCCTCATGGAAGCCGGACACCATTGTCCTGCTGTCGCCTCATCAGATCATGTACGGAGATTATTTCCACATATCGCCGGGGACCGAGGCCCACGGTGATTTCGGGCAGTTCGGCGCAGGCAGCGTGGCTATAGACGTGACCTATGACACAGAGTTTGTGGAGGAGCTGTGCAGGCAGGTCCAGGCCCAGGGGCTGAAAGCCGGTACCTTGGGAGAGAAGGAGAAGCGGCTGGACCACGGCACTATGGTGCCGCTGTATTTTGTGAATCAGTACTGGAAGGATTATCAATTAGTCAGGATCGGACTTTCCGGGCTGACGCCTACTATGCACTATGAGCTGGGACAGTGCATTCAGGAGACTGCCAATATCCTGGGAAGGAACATAGCGGTCATCGGCAGCGGAGACCTTTCCCACAGGCTGAAGGAAGACGGGCCTTACGGATATCAGAAAGAAGGGCCGGAGTTTGACCGGAGGATCATGGAGGTTATGGGCAGCGGGGACTTTGAGGAGCTTTTAAAGTTTCCCGAGGATTTCTGTGAGACGGCGGGAGAGTGCGGCCACCGCTCCTTTATTATCATGGCCGGAACCCTGGACCGGATGGCGGTGAAGGCGCAGAAGCTTTCCTATGAAGGGCCTTTTGGCGTAGGCTACGGGGTCTGCTGTTATGAGGCCGTCGGGACGGATGAGAAGCGCAATTTTCTTGACCGGTACGAGGAAAGTGAGAAAAGAGAGCTTCTGGCCCGCCACGCCAGGGAGGACGCCTATGTGGCTCTGGCCAGGAGGACCATAGAGGAGTACGTAAAAACAGGGGTGATGATCCAGGTTCCAAAGGATCTGCCAAAGGAGCTGTATGACAGCCGGGCGGGGGCTTTTGTTTCCATTAAAGAGGACGGAAGGCTGCGGGGCTGCATCGGCACCATCGAAGCTTCCTATGAGTCCCTGGCGGAGGAGATCATCAATAACGCGGTCAGCGCCTGCTCCCGGGATCCCAGATTTTCCCCGGTGGAGCCAAAAGAGCTGGAGAAACTGGTTATCACCGTGGATGTCCTTGGAAAGATGGAGCAGATCACTTCCCTGGAGGAGCTGGATGTAAAGCGGTACGGGGTGGTTGTGTCAAAGGACTCCAGGCGGGGGCTTTTGCTCCCCAATCTGGCGGGGGTCAACAGCGTGGAGCAGCAGGTGACCATAGCCATGCAGAAGGCGGGCATCGGAGAGCAGGAGACCGTGGCGGTGGAGCGGTTTGAGGTAGTGAGACACGAATAGGCAGACCAAGAGGGAACACATATGATCAACGAAACATACAGAACAATGCTCCAGGGCAAATCCATTATCCGGGAGCTTAGCGAGTACGCCGCCAAACGGGGGCAGGAGATCGGATATCACAATGTATTTGATTACAGCCTGGGCAATCCCAGCGTACCCTGCCCAAAGGAATACACGGAAGCCATGATACAGATCCTTAAGGAGGAGGACCCTATGACTGTCCACGGCTACAGCCCTTCTCTTGGCATCCAGAGTGTGAGAAAAGCCATTGCGGACAGTTTGAACCGGAGATTTTCCATGGACTACGAGGAGGAACATATCTTTATGGCCAGCGGGGCGGCAGGGGCTTTGGCCCACGGGTTCCGGTGCGTCACAAAGCCAGGGGATGAGATCCTGGTGTTTGCGCCGTATTTTCCCGAGTATGGGCCTTATATCACCCAGACAGGGGCCGTGATGAAGGTGGTGTCTGCGGACACAGACGATCTTCAGATCAATTTTAAGGCTCTTGAGGAGCAGATGAATGAAAAGGTCATGGCCGTGCTTGTGAACACGCCCAACAATCCGTCAGGAATCGCCTACAGCCCAAAGACCATGGAACGCCTGGGGGATTTTCTGGAAATGAAGCAAAAACAGTACGGCCATGATATCTTTCTCATCAGCGACGAGCCTTACCGGGAGATCGTGTTTCAGGGGACAGAACCGGTTTATGTGTCAAAGTTTTATGACAATACGATCTCCTGCTACTCCTTTTCCAAGAGCTTAAGCCTTCCCGGGGAGCGCATCGGTTATGTGGCGGTGAACCCCAGGTGCAGAGGCGCCAAAGATTTGGCGGCCATGTGCGGGCAGATCAGCAGGGGCATCGGCCACAACTGCCCGCCCTCAAGCGTGCAGCTGGCAGTGGCCCGGATCCTGGATAAGACCAGCGACCTTTCGGTGTACGAAACCAACCGGGATCTTCTCTATGACGCGCTGACGGGCCTGGGATTTCAGGTGGTAAAGCCGGGAGGGACGTTTTACATGTTCCCCAAAGCGCTGGAGGAGGATGCGGCAATTTTCTGCCAAAAGGCAAAAGCCTATGACCTGATCCTGGTGCCGTCGGACAACTTCGGAGTGCCGGGGTATTTCCGCATGGCTTACTGCATGGATACGGAGAAGGTAAAACGGTCGGTCCCGGTGCTGGAGCGGTTTGTGAAAGCGGAATATCCCGGTGTGGGAGAGAGGTAGACAGATGAGGAGAGTTTTGGCTGTTTTAGGGATGGCCTGCTTTCTGGCGTCAGGGCCGGGGGCCTTGGAGGCAGCGGCATCCCAGGAGCAGATCTACATAAAAGAGCCCCATGAGGAAGGGAAAGTGACCTTGTCTTTTGCCGGCGATATCAGTTTCGCCGAAGGGTATGCCAACATGGGCTATTACCATGCAAAGGGCGACGACATCACAAAATGTATTGAGGGGGACGTGATCTCCAGGATGGACGGGGCGGATGTGATGATGGTGAACAATGAGTTTACCTACAGTGACCGGGGCAAGCCCCTTTCGGGAAAGACCTTTACGTTCCGGGCCAAACCGGAGACCGCGGCCAACTTACAGATCTTGTCTGCGGATATCGTGTCTCTGGCCAATAATCACGTGTACGATTACGGGGAGACGGCCCTTTTGGACACGCTGGATACGTTAGAGCAGTACAAGATCCCCTATGTGGGAGCCGGGCGAAACCGGGAGGAGGCGGAGAAGATCGTATATTTCCAGGTGGGCGACAGGAAGATCGCCTACGTCAGCGCCACCCAGGTGGAGCGGTCCTACGTGTATACCAAGGAGGCCACGGACACCGGGGCAGGGGTTTTAAGGACTTACGATCCGGCCAGGTTTGTGGAAGTCATCAAAAAGGCAAAGGAGACCAGTGATTTTGTGGTGGTCTACGTCCACTGGGGAACCGAGGGGGTCAGCCGGTTTGAGGCGGACCAGCAGAGTCTGGGCCATCAGTATATTGACGCCGGGGCGGATCTGGTCATCGGGGACCATCCCCACTGTCTCCAGGGGGTAGAGTATTATAAGGGAGTTCCCATTTTCTACAGTCTGGGCAATTTCTGGTTTAACAGCAAGACCAGGGATACGGGGCTTTTGGAGGCGGATATTTCGTCCCAGGGCGAAGTTAAGCTGCGGTTTGTGCCGTGCCTCCAGAAAGGATGCCGCACCACTTTGGTCACCGACCAGGAAGAGCGGCAGCGCATGTTCCGGTCTTTACAGGAGATTTCTGCCAACGCGGTCATTGACGAAAACGGGGTGATCCGGGAGAAAACGGGAAGCTGACTAAGGCAGATGTAACAATTGTAAGAATCATGTAAGATTTGTGTAATGAAAAGTTTCTTTACCAGAATAAGGAAATGTGGTAGATTATAACCCAGGGAATGGCGGAGAGGCCATTTCAAATAACCGGAAGGGAGAATTGCCATGAAACAGCTTAACAACAGGAAAGCGGGCGTTTGCGTTTGGATCGGCAACGCATTATCGTGTATTTGGCAGGGCCTGGAAGCAGTTTCAGGCGAGATTCTCTTTGTTTGAGATCAAGGGGCAGCCGTTTCAGAGGGATCTGAACGGCTGCTTTTGTTTTTTGTAAAAGATATGCAGATTTTGTATTCCATTTTGGGAAAACTCATGGTAGAATAGAACCGATAAAAAGAACCGCAAACAGTAAGACATGATAGAGGCGCGGGATCTAAGAGTATCAGGGGACTATGGACGGACCGCCGTTTCCTGAAAAAGGGGATCTCGCCGAAGGGTTTTATGCCGGGTCGGGCTTAAGGCTCTGGGACGACGCAGAATATGCGGCGTACTGTCACGTAGGTGGAGCGCTATCCGTGTTGTCAGCAGCTATGCCAGGGGGCAGGCCCTTTGCGTCATATGGCATAGTTTTAAGATCTACAGACTTACACCACAAATGCGTTTCCATGAAGGAACCGTTGTTTGTGGTGTTTTTATGTGCAAAGGCAGGGCTGCCTGCCAAACAAAAAGAGAAGAGGAGAACATCATGTACCTGACAAAAAAGAAAGTATTTGGCATGACCGGGGCCGTCATTTTGATGACGCTTATGGGCGCCATGACCGTGCTGGCGGCGCAGGAGGGGGAGGCGGAGTATGTGCCGGGCCTGTACGCCACCTTCTGGGCACTGGTGCCGCCGGTGGTGGCTATTGGACTGGCGCTTTTGACCAAGGAGGTTTACAGTTCCCTGTTTGTGGGGATCTTGATGGGGGGCCTTCTGTATTCGGGGTTTGACTTTGAGATGACCGTTACCCATATTTTTGAGGACGGGATCATCGGGTCTCTGTCCGACAGCTACAATGTGGGCATTCTGGTATTTCTGGTGATTCTGGGGACCATGGTGTGTTTGATGAACAAGGCGGGAGGTTCCGCGGCGTTCGGGCAGTTTGCCGCTTCCAGGATCCACAACCGGGTGGGCGCTCAGCTGGCTACGGTGCTTTTGGGAGTGCTGATCTTTATTGACGATTATTTTAACTGCCTTACGGTAGGGAGCGTTATGCGGCCGGTGACCGACAAGTTTAAGGTGTCCAGGGCAAAACTTGCCTACCTAATCGACGCCACCGCGGCTCCGGTGTGCATCATCGCCCCCATCTCTTCCTGGGCGGCTGCGGTCACGGGATTTGTGGAGGGAGAGGACGGGTTTTCCATCTTTATGCGGGCCATCCCCTACAATTTTTACGCCATTCTCACCATCGTCATGATGGTGGGCATGGTGTTGATGAAAGTGGAGTTCGGTTCCATGGAGATTCATGAGCAGAATGCGGTAAAGGGAGATCTGTACACGACTCCGGGGCGGCCCTACGGGCTGGAAAAGGAGGAGCTGACAGAGACCAAGGGAAAGGTGGCGGACCTTCTGATCCCCATTGGTTCCCTGATCATCTGCTGCGTCCTGGGGATGCTGTATACCGGCGGATTCTTTTCGGGGACGGACTTTGTCACCGCTTTTTCCCAGTCGGACGCCTCCCTGGGGCTGACCTACGGCAGCTTTTTCGGGCTGATCATTACCATCGGGCTTTATAAAATCCGCCGGGTGCTGGAATTTAACCAGTGCATGGCCTGTATCCCGGAAGGGTTT
Source organism: Clostridiaceae bacterium (assembly GCA_910575585.1). Taxonomy (GTDB): domain Bacteria; phylum Bacillota; class Clostridia; order Lachnospirales; family Lachnospiraceae; genus UBA3402. Next base: position 5,657 of record CAJTGF010000105.1, on the reverse strand, counting down.
AAAGCCATGGTGCCTGCCATCATGATCCTTACGTTCGCGTGGTCTTTGAAGGCCATGACCGACAGTCTGGGGGCGGACGTGTATGTGGCCGGCGTGGTGGAAGCCGGCGCGAAGGGATTCCTTAATTTCCTTCCGGCTATTATCTTTGTGGTGGGATGTTTTCTGGCGTTTGCCACCGGAACTTCCTGGGGGACATTCGGGATCCTGATCCCCATTGTGGTGGCCGTGTTCCAAAACAGCAATCCCCAGCTTATGATCATCTCCATCTCCGCCTGCATGGCAGGGGCTGTGTGCGGCGATCACTGTTCCCCCATTTCGGACACCACCATCATGGCGTCGGCGGGAGCCCAGTGCGAACACGTAAACCATGTGACCACCCAGCTGCCTTACGCTGTGACGGCTGCGGCAGTATCTTTTGTCACGTATATCGTGGCAGGATTCACCCAAAAAGCGTGGGTTGCCCTTCCTGTAGGGATATTGCTGATGATGGGCGCGCTTTTTGGGATGAAGATGAGGGGAAATGTGATCGAGGAGGGAAAGATCTAAAGCCCTCATGGGTTTCCTTTGAACGCAGTTTGGGAAGCCTGCCGCGGCGGCGGGTTTCCCAAATCTGCCCTTTGGGCCGCTTAACAGAGCAAATTAGGAAAAAACAGGTTTTTTTAGTTGTCACTTCTTTCGTGTTGTGCTAAACTAAGACGAGAGGAGAAGATGAAAAAGATGGGGTATAAGAACTTTTGGGTTTTACTGGTACTGCTATTGTCAGGAATCGTGCTGGGAGGCTTTATCGGCGATATGGCACGGAACATTCCCGGACTATCATGGTTGAATTTTGGACAGTCATTTGGGTTTGACTCACCGCTTGTTGTCAATCTTGGAGTGATCGTCGTAACATTTGGACTAACCATTCGGATTACAATGGCCAGCATCATTGGCGTAGCCCTGGCTCTGATCATTTACCGGATGCTTTAGGGCGGCTGCAGGCTGGCAGACGTTCTTTTTTGTTTGGGAGGAGGTGGGGTTGTTAAAAGGTTACATGAAAGGTTACATATGATTTCCGGGTAGGACTGGGGGACTTTGCGGGGGGAAGACAGGCGAATGCGAAACTTGGCGAAACTTGCGGTAGAAATCCGTTGCAAGCAGGGAAATCGACAGACTATAATACATCTACCAGGGAAAAGGAGGACACAAAATGACAGCATTAAACGTTGCAATTGCGGAAGATAACCCGAAAACCATGGAATTATTGAATGATATGCTGAAAAATGAAGACGGGATTGAAGTGGTGGGAAATGCGGAAACAGGCGATGAAGCATACAAGATGATCGTAACTTCTAAGCCGGACGTTGTGCTTCTGGATGTGATCATGCCGGGTATGGACGGTGTGGAGGTCATGGAAAAGGTGAAGACAGAAGGCAATTTGGAGAAAAATCCCTGCTTTATCGTCGTAACCGCGGCGGGGAGCGAGAATGTTACGGAAGACGCGTTCCGTATGGGCGCCAGCTATTTTATCATGAAGCCCTTTAAGAAAGAGGTGCTGGTGGACAAGATCCGCCGCATCGGCAACTACGGCTCAAAACCGAGAGGCTTGAATCTGGCGGGAGCGCGGAAAGTGAAACCTTATGAGAGCATGCTGGATTATATGGAGCAGAATCTGGAGAATGATGTGACTCAGATCCTTCACGAGATCGGCGTGCCGGCCCACATTAAAGGTTACCAGTATCTGCGGGATGCTATCACCATCTCCGTGGAGGACCAGGATATGCTTACTTCCGTCACGAAAGTGCTTTATCCCACCATTGCCAAAAAGCATCAGACCACGCCCAGCCGTGTGGAGCGGGCGATCCGTCATGCCATTGAGGTGGCATGGAGCAGAGGGAGCATGGAGACCATCAACGAGATCTTCGGATACACCGTGAGCAACGGAAAAGGGAAACCCACCAATTCCGAATTTATCGCGCTTTTGTCGGATAAGATCCGTTTGGATTATAAAAGGCTTTAAGAGCGAAAGGCAGCTACATAGGTGAGAGTTTGCGGTTTGCGGATTGCAGGTTGGATAGTGGGACCAGGGACGGCGGACTGTGCATAATGCACAAAATCATTATGGGATATCCGGCCCGGATTGCAGTTAGAGATGAATATTGACAAAATAAGCTGCAAAGTGTAAGAATGTACTTCCTAAAATCGTGAAAATGTTGTATACTACACCTATTAGGGGTTGCGAGTTTCGCTCCACATGAGGAGGTTCTTTCAAATGAAAAAGATTCTATTTGTTGCATCAGAGGCAGTGCCGTTTATTAAGACCGGGGGATTGGCAGACGTTGTTGGCTCTCTGCCCAAGTGTTTTAATAAAGAGTACTATGATGTGAGGGTTATGATCCCCAAGTATCTCTGCATTAAGCAGGAGTGGCGTGACAAGATGGACTATGTAAGCCATTTTTATATGGACTTTATGGGCCAGAGCCGCTATGTGGGCATCATGCACTACGAGCATGAGGGGATCCATTTCTATTTTATTGACAACGAAGGTTATTTTTCCGGCCCGAAGCCATATGGGGATTGGCTCTATGACCTGGAGAAGTTTTCCTTCTTCTGCAACGCGTCCCTTTCCGCTCTGCCTGTGATCGGGTTCCAGCCGGATGTGGTGCATTGTCATGACTGGCAGACAGGTCTGATCCCTGTGTACCTGAAAGACCGTTTCCGCGGCGGCGAGTTTTTCTGCAATATGAAGTCCGTCTTTACCATCCACAACTTAAAGTTCCAGGGCGTGTGGGATGTGAAGACCATCCAGAGATTTTCCGGGCTTTCCGATTATTACTTTGCCCCGGATAAGCTGGAGGCATACAAGGACGGCAACCTGTTAAAGGGCGGCGTTGTGTTCGCGGACGCCATTACCACCGTAAGCGATACGTATGCGGAGGAGATCAAGATGCCGTTTTACGGCGAGGGCCTTGACGGCCTTATGAGAGCCCGTTCCGGCAGCCTTCGTGGCATCGTCAACGGCATTGACTATGAAGACTTCAATCCTGCCACGGATTCCATGATCGAGCAGGTTTATGACGCAAAGAATTTCCGCAAGGAAAAGATCAAGAACAAGAGAGCGCTCCAGAGAGAGCTGGGCCTGGAGGAGGACGACAACCGGATGATGATCGGCGTCGTGTCCAGGCTGACGGATCAGAAGGGCTTTGACCTGATCCAGTATGTTATGGAGGATCTGTGCAGCGACGCGGTCCAGCTGGTGGTCCTGGGAACCGGGGAGGAGCGGTACGAGAATATGTTCCGCCATTTCGCCTGGAAGTATCCGGGGAAGGTGGCTGCGCTGATCTACTACTCAGAGCCTATGTCCCACAAGATCTACGCGGCTTCCGACGCGTTTTTGATGCCTTCGCTGTTTGAGCCCTGCGGCTTAAGCCAGCTGATGGCTCTGCGCTACGGCACGGTACCCATTGTCCGGGAGACGGGAGGTCTTAAGGACACGGTAGAGCCATATAATGAGTTTGAGGGAACCGGCACCGGATTTTCCTTTACCAATTATAACGCCCATGAGATGCTGGCTTCGGTGCGGTACGCGGAGCGGATCTACTATGACAAGAAGCGGGAGTGGAATAAGCTGATCGACCGGGCTATGGCCAAGGATTACTCCTGGAACGCTTCGGCCCTTAAGTATCAGGAGCTGTATGACTGGCTGATCGGATATTGATAAATGACAATTTAAATGAAATAAGCAGTTTGGCATAGTGGGTGCGAAAAGTTTGAAAGTTTGGCGGTTCGCGCGGATACTGTGCCAAACTGTCTCTATGTCATCAGGGATCAGGTTAAGAAAAATCGGGGGACAAAAATGGGATGAGCGGAGAGAGCAAAGCGGAAGAATTGCTGCGGAAAAGCGCCAGGTGGAGCAGGGATGAGGAATATCTGGCGTGTGTTCAGGATATTTTAGACAATAAGGTGTTTCAGTCCATGGATCAGTTTATCCAGCATGGCCATACTACCTGCAAAGAGCATTGCATCCAGGTTTCTTATATTGCCTTTGAACTGTGCAGAAACAGAGGCTGGGACAGCCGTTCGGCGGCCAGAGCCGGGCTGCTTCACGATCTGTTTTTGTATGACTGGCATACCCATGCCAGGGACACGGGAGAGCATTTTCACGGGTTCACCCATCCAAGGGTGGCCATGGTCAACGCCGTAAAGTACTTTCAGGCATCTAAGAAGGAACAGGATATGATCTTAAGGCACATGTGGCCTCTGACGCCGATTCCGCCTAAGTACAAGGAGGGCTACACGATCCTGTACGCGGATAAGCTGTGCGGACTGACGGAATTTTTCGGCCATATGAAGGATTGGTTATTGGTGTCGCTGTGGCCGAAACAGATGGGATAAGAATGGAAGGCGGCCCCAAAGGCCCCGGGTTAACAGGAGAATACGATGGATATGTGGCAGAAGATGCTTGAGAATCAGATATTAGTCAGTTCCGTGGCAGGATGGGTGGTGGCCCAGGTGCTTAAGACCATCATTGACTGTACATTGAATCACGATTTTTCGCCGGAAAGGCTGGTGGGGGCAGGAGGGATGCCCAGTTCCCATTCCTCCACGGTCTGCGCCCTGGTGGTTTCCAGCGGGATCTGCTGCGGGGTATCGTCCCCGGAGTTTGCCGTCAGCTTTGTCCTGGCGGCGGTGGTTATGTATGATGCCATCGGCGTGCGGCAGGAGACGGGGAAACAGGCGAAACTTCTGAACATGATCCTGGAACAGGACTTTTTTAAATTAAATAACCGCGAATTTCAGAATAAATTAAAGGAATTTGTGGGACACACGCCTCTGCAGGTGTTTGCGGGGGCGGTTTTGGGGATTGCCATCGCTTTCGTGATCAATATGGCCTATTAGGCCGGATGGAGCATTGGGTTAAGGGATGGAAGATGGTAAGGTTGGAGGCAGTTTATGAACATCTATTATATGATCAATTGGTTTTTTCTTTGCAGCTTGTTGGGATATCTTTTGGAGTGCGTGGTTTTGACGTATGAGAACCGGACTCCGGTGCTGAACCGGGGGTTTGGCCACGGGCCGTTCTGCATTATCTACGGGTTTGGGGCCATTGGGGCCAACCTGCTTTTAAGCCCTCTGGCAGGCAGCGCGGTGAAGCTGTATATGGCGGCCATGATCATGGCCACCCTCATGGAACTGGTGACCGCCAGGGCGATGATCCGGCTGTTCGGCAGTTTCTGGTGGGATTACAGTATGAAAAAGTTTAATTACAAGGGCATCATCTGTCTGGAGAGCAGCCTTGGATGGGGGCTTTTGGGGATCGTGTATTTCCGGTTCCTTAACGGGTTTTTGATGCATCTGGCTGGATTTGTGCCCCAGAGGTTTGAGAAAAGGCTGGCCGTGACGCTGGTGCTGTTTTACCTGACGGATTTTCTGTGGTGCCTGCGGCAGCAGATAAAGAACCGGGGAGAGGAGCAGGAGCCGGTTATCGGGAGATTGAGCGTTCGTCCATAAGCGCAAGCTGGGGCGGACGCCTTTTTGCTACTAGTAGTCTGTCCTTAAAATGCTTGTGTGTATAATTGACGTATAGTATAATGGTTGTATCAATATTATTCAGGAGTACACAACCATGGGCAGAAATAAAAAATACGGCAATATAACATTAACAGACGAAGACAGGG
>CAJTGF010000104.1 GCA_910575585.1 Clostridiaceae bacterium | reverse complement strand
TACTGAATGACATAAACCTGGAGGAGCTGGCCAGGGCAGAGGTGGAAGTTATAGCGGAATTTTATGGCCTGAAAAAGTCGAAGAAATCCGGCTGGGTCCACGAGAACGGCGGCGAGAGGTATTATCTGGGAGATTCCGGACAATATGTGGCTAACGATTGGTATAAGGATGGAGACAAGTGGTACTGGTTTGATGGCAGCGGCCATATGGTAGCGGATGTCTGGTATCAGTATAAAGGCTCCTGGTATTACTTAAGCCAGGATGGATCCATGGCGAAAGGGCTTCAGGCCGTGGATGGGAAGTGGTATTACCTGGATCAGGATGGGAGGATGGCTACAGATCCGGTGCTGTTAGTGCCAGATAAGGATGGTGTGCTGCAGTGGCCTGGGATGGCAGAATAGTAAGATAAATAGAGTGTTGCCACTCCGCAAAAGTAATCGAGGTAAAATGGGAGCATTCCATATATGCCATTTCATCAGGGGCAATTTAGTGATGATTTTATTATCTGTTTTTACAGTACGGCGGACCGGACGGAGAGATGGGCGCGGCCATGCGGTATCTCTCCCAGAGATACGCCATGCCCTATGATGTGGGGAAGGCGGTGCTTACGGATATCGGTACCGAAGAACTGGCCCACTTAGAGATCGTGGCAGCTATCGTCCACCAGCTTACCAGAAACCTTACCCCGGAGCAGATCGAGGCATCGGGCTTTGGCCCCTACTATATCGATCATACCACCGGCATCTGGCCCCAGGCCGCAGGCGGCGTTCCCTTTAACGCCTGTGAGTTCCAATCCAAGGGCGACCCCATAACCGACCTGTTTGAGGATCTGGCAGCAGAGCAGAAAGCCCGCTCCACCTATGACAATATCCTGCGTGTTGTAAAAGACCCGGAAGTATGCGATCCCATCCGGTTTTTGCGGGAGAGGGAGATCGTCCACTTCCAGCGTTTCGGCGAAGCCCTGCGGGACGTTCAGGACCATCTGGACAGCCGCAACTTCTATGCCTTTAATCCGGCGTTCGATAAGGCGGGAACCAATCCGGTGTCAATGTAGCCACCTGTGGCAGATTAGCATTTACCTGATGAAAAAGAGAGCGGCTTTCGGACTGTAAGCGTCCGGAAGCTGCTCTTTTCCTACATCTCTTTTGACGGCAGCGCCATGGCGTAGGAGGTCTGATGGGAGGTGATCTTATAGTCAGAGGGCGACATGCCGCAGAATTTCCGAAACACCCGGTTAAACTGGGAGAAACTGGAAAACCCTGTCTGTTCCGCGATCCGGGTGATCTTGTCTTTGGAATTGAGCAGCAGGTACTGGGCATTTTTAATGCGGGTCAGCTGGATATACTGGACCACGGTGTAGCCTGTGACAGCCTTAAACTGGTGGGACAGGTAGTAGGGGCTGATGTAAAAGGTATCGGCCAGGGAGGACAGGGAGATGTCGTCGCTGTAGTGGGTGTGGATGTAATTGGTGATGGTGTAAATTTTCTCCCGTATGCCGGTATCCTCCACGTTGAGGACATAGTGGTTCCGATGCCGCAGGGAGTACAGCATAAACAAAAATTCGATGAACTTATTGTGGATCATCAACTCCCGCACCTGGGGATTGTGTACAGACAGCTGCAGGGTGATGATCTCGTTAAGCCGGTCAAAAATCATGTGCTGTTCCTCACGGTGGAAGCGGAAGATGGGGGTGGCGCAGTTGAAAATGGACAGGATCTCCCGATACCCCGGTTTCTGCTCCGTCATCTGTTTCGGCAGCATGAATCCGATGACGATCCGGTCGCTGGGAGGCCCCGGCAGGTACACGGACTGGTGCAGAATGGATGGGGGCAGCAGGATAATGTCGTTGGAAACCATATCATACCGCTTTCCCTCCACAAAATGGTACGCCTTGGGGCTTAGGAGGATCATCATCTCATAGAAAATGTGGAAATGGGGAAATTCCATATTGACAGACTGGCTTCTCTGGTCATAGTCAAAATAATAGAGGGTGGAGTTTTCCATGGGCATGGCCATATCATTGATGATAATGGAAAATCCTTTTTCGTAAAGCAGAGGGGAGTTGTGGTACGGTTTCATAAAGGTTCCTCCAAAAGGCCGTTTTTATTAGTTAACCACAGAACAACAATAAATACAACAAAAATATTGCTAAAGCGCAAAAAAATGTATAGTTATTGTTTTGTAAATGCGCTATACTCTTATTCAGGAATCATGCCAATGAAAATAGAAGGGAGAACGTGTGTATGAAAAGGAAAAGGCTGCTGCCTGTGGTGTGTTTTGGCCTGCTGATGCTGGGGCTGGGGTCCAGCGACGCTTTGCGGGGGATCTTTGCGCCGGTATTTCAGAGCCGGTATCAGCTGAATGAGAGCCAGCTGTCTTTGATGATCACCGTCAGCTACATAGGCAATCTGCTGTTTTTAAGCGTGGGAGGAAAGCTGCTGGATACATTTCCCCGAAAGAACGTGGCCATGGCGGTGACAGGGATCTGGGCCGGGGCTCTTTTGCTGAACCTGGCTGCGGATAATTATCTGTGTATCATGATCTCCATGTTTTTTGCCCTTGGGGCCTCCACCCTGTTAAATACCACCATCAACATCCTGACGCCGGCGGTATGCGCCGGGTACGCGGGGCTGATGGTCAACGTGTTCTTTTTTATCCAGGGGATCGGCACCAGCGCAAGCCAGCTCCTTCTGGGAAAATACGGGTTTCACTTTGAAGGATGGAAGTTTGTTAATGGGGCGCTTTTGGCTGTGGGAGCAGTGGTTTTCGCCCTTTTGTGGGTGTTAACCGTGCCGCAGCAAATTCCCAAAAAGGAAGAGGAGGAAGACGGCGGCGGAAAGGAGCCCAAAAAGGCGGTGTTTTGGATGTTCGCGGCCATGATGGGACTGTATTTTATCGGGGAGCACGGCATCATGAACTGGCTCATGTCCTACTGCATCTCGGCCTTTGCCATGGATTCCGGCCAGGCGTCCTTAAGCCTGTCCCTGTTTTGGGGCGGCATGACGGCGGGACGGCTGCTGCTTGCCCCTGTGGTCCAGTATCTGGGGACGAAAAAGAGCCTGGGGCTTTTTGGAGGCATCGGGACGGCCATGTTCTGCGCCGGGTGCGTTCTGGGCAGCAAAGGCATCCTGATCCTGGGCGGGTCCGGTTTTGTTCTGTCTATTTTGTATCCCACCATGGTGCTTTTGATCCAGGAGATCTACCCCGGCCGTCTGGCAGCCACCAGGACCGGGGCCATTATCAGCATTGCCACCATTGCGGATATTGTGTTTAACCTTTTGTTCGGCATGGCGGCAAAGACCTGGGGATATGGGGTAAGCTTCATGATCATGCCGGTGTGCATGGCAGGGTTTTATCTGCTGTTTTTAAACCTTCAGCGCTCTATAGGCAAGGCGCGGCCATAGAAGCTTGGCGGCGCCGCCAAACGGAGAGCGGGGAATCGGAGGCCAAAGAAATCGTCCGGTTCTCCGCTTTTTTTGGCGAAAATGCCAGGCAAGAAATAATATAAAAAACAAAATATGCAATATAAATATGTCGAAAAAACAATATTAGTGTAGATTTTGACTTTCTGGAGTGATAAAATAGTCTCATCGAAAGGAGGTAGAGGAAATGAAGTACACAAAACAGGATATCAGCCAGGCCATCGGCCGGTATCTGGACAGTTTTGAGAAAGTCCTTTACGAGGAAGACTCCCAGTTCTTGGAAGGGATGAAGACAAAAAGCCTCGCTAACGATGACATCAGAAAGTACCAATTCTGGGAATGGACCCAGGGGGTGGGGTTGTTTGGAGTCTGGAAGCTGTACAGGGAAACAAAGGACAGCCGCTACATGGATATCCTTCTTACCTATTATGAGCGGCAGATGAAGATCGGGTTTCCGGCCAAGAATGTAAACACTGTGACCCCGCTGCTGGCCATGTCCTATGTGGCGGAAGAGCTGGGCAGGGAGGATTACATGGAGGTGTGCAGGGAATGGGCGCAGTGGATCTACAAAGATTTTCCCCGCACCAGGGAAGGAGGACTGCAGCATATCACCTCGGACACGGTGAACGAGGGGGAGCTGTGGGACGACACCCTGTTTATGACCGTCTTATTTTTGGCCAATATGGGCAGGATCCTGGGAGAGCAGGCGTATTTGGACGAGGCGGAGTACCAGTTTTTACTCCATGTCAAGTATCTTTCTGACCGGGAGAGCGGGCTTTGGTATCACGGGTGGTCGTTTAAGGAGAACAACCATTTCGCCGGGGCATTTTGGGGCAGAGGCAACTGCTGGATCACCTCCGCCATTCCGGAATATCTGGACATGGCGCCGGTCAGCAGCAGCGTGAGGAAATTTCTCACACACACCTGGCGCCGGCAGGTGGAGGCCCTTATGGAGCTTCAGGAGGAAAACGGCATGTGGCATACCCTGGTGGATGATAAGGACTCCTACGTGGAGGCCAGCGCCACTTGCGGATTTGCCTACGGGATCCTGAAAGGGGTTTCTTTGGGGCTGGGAGAGGCCCGGTGGGCAGCAAAAGCCCTTAAGGCCGTGGAGCCCATCTTAGGCTACACGGACCAAGACGGCGTGGTGCATCAGGTATCTTACGGCACCCCCATGGGGCGCAAGAGCAAGGATTTCTATAAGGAGATCGAGCTAAAGCCCATGCCCTACGGCCAGGCGCTGGCAATGCTCTTTTTTATGGAGAGCAGAAACTATGTGGAGGAATGACAATCGTTTCCATGAGAGGAGGACAAAAGAAATGAAGAAAATGTTTCAAAAGGCGGCAGCAGGCGGGATGGCCGTTGTCATGGCAATGTCTTTGGCAGCATGCGGCGGTTCATCAGGAAAGGATGGAGGAGAGGCAGCCCAGCAAGGCGGGGCGTCGGCGGACGGCCCCATAACGGGGCAGACTTTGCAGGTCATGATCTCCGAGGAGCCGGGGGAAGGGGACGCCCTTGGCAACGCCCTGAAACAGTGGTCCCAGGAGACGGGCAATGAGATCAAGCAGATCATCATCTCCCATGACGACATGAGGAGCAAATTCCCGTCCATGGCAAAGAACAAGGATATGCCGGATCTGGTGGCCACCACCTTTCTCCACCAGCTGTATCCGGAAGAGTTTGTGGACATGAGCGGTGTTGTGGATCTGTCCAAGTTTAACCAGTCAGCCCTTAAGATTGTAGGCAAATCCTACTCTTCGGAGGCTATTACAGGGATCCCGGACCAGTTTACCACCACCTGCATGTTTTACAATAAGGACGCCTTCGCGGCAGCAGGCATTGAGGCGCCTACGGTGGATAAGCCCTGGACCTGGGATCAGCTGTACGACAATGCCAAGGTGATCCAGGAAAAGGGGAATGTGAAGTACGGCTTCGCGGCAGATGTGTCCAGAGCCAGATACGATATCCTGATGTACGCCAACGGCGGCTCTTTGGTGGAACAGGACGGGGACAGTTTTAAAGTGACCGTAAACAGCCCGGCGAACATTGCCACCCTGACCCGGTTTGTCCAGGCCAACAATGAGGTGATGCCAAAGGCCATCTGGGCCGGAGGCACCACGGACAATCCGGTGGAGTATTTTAAGAACGGCGATGCCGGGATCCTGCTTTCCGGTTCCTGGAACTACAACACCTTTGCCTCGGACATCTCCAAGTTTGAGTTCGGCGTGATGCCTACGCCGAAGGGAAGCGCGGGACAGTCTGCCATCATCGGCGGAGAGGCCCTGGCGATTCCGGCAAACGGCAAGAACGTGGAGCTGGCAAAGCAGTTTGTTCAGTGGCTGTTTGAGCCGGAACACTACGCGGAGTTTTTACAGATCCGAAAAGAGCCTTCGGTCATGAACGACATTACCTACACGCCGGATACGGACAAGGCAAAGGAAGAGTTTGCCATTATGCAGAATGAGACCAACTATGTGACAGACACCTTTATGGTAGACGAAAATTCTTCCTGGAGAAACTACAAGGACAACGAGTACAGAGATTCTCTGAAACGGGCAGTGTCTGGCGAGATCACCCCGGAGGACGCGTTAAACGGCTTTGCGGACGCGCTTTCCCAGTCATCCGGATGGGCCAAGGGGTATTGACGCATCTTTGGGCTGCCGTCAGGACGCGGCAGCTCTTTGTTTACCGTTTTTTGTAAAAATGGATAGGAAGGAGTGTTTTATGAAAAAGAGACAACAGGCTTTTTGCCATACCAGGTCTTTCTGGATGTTCGTCATCCCGTCTCTGGCGCTGTTTGGGGTGTTTTTTCTGCTTCCTCTTGGTCTTAGCATCTGGTTTTCCTTTACCAATTATGACGGGTGGAAGACCATGGAGTTTATCGGGCTGAAAAACTATAGGGATATTCTGACAAACGGAGATTTCTATAAGACCGTGTGGAGGACCATTGTATATACGGTGTGCAACCTGCCCTTTAAGATCGCCATCCCGCTTTTGCTGGCGGCCCTTGTGACATCAAAGAGTTTAAGAGGGACTACCCTGGTAAGGACTCTGGTTTACATCCCGGTGCTGTTTTCGGCTCTGGTGGCAGGTATCACCATTAACTGGATGTTTGGGCAGGAGTACGGGCTGATCAATTACCTTTTGCAGAAAATAGGCGTTGACCCGCTTCAATGGTCCTTGAATCCGGTGCTGGCCACCGTGGTCATCAGCGTGGCTTCCAACTGGATTTCCGCAGGGTATTACATGCTGTTGTATGTAGGGGGCATCAATAATATTTCCAAGGAGCTTTACGAGGCGGCCAGCGTAGACGGGGCGAAAAAAACCCAGGCGTTTTTTCGGATTACTCTGCCTCTTTTGATGCCCACCACGTTTATCGTGCTGCTTCTTTCTACGGTGAACCTTTTAAAGGAATACGCTCTGGTACAGGGCATTTCTCTGGGAGGGCCGGGGTCCTCTACCACCTATATTGTGCAGTATATTTTTGACCAGGGTTTTAATCAGTACCGGTACGGCTACGCGTCCGCTGCCGGAGTTATTATCAGTATCTTGTTTATTGTCATTGCAATGGTTCAGTTTAGAGCCACCAAAGGCGGAGGTGAAGTGTGATGGAAGGAGCAGGAAAACGGAAGTTAGAGGTTTGTTTAGTCACAATCTTGGGGATGGCGGCAGCGCTTTTGATGATCTTTCCTATTATATGGCTTTGTTTCAGCTCGTTTAAGCCTTCCAGCGAACTGTTTGCCTACCCGCTCCATCTCTTTCCTCAGGATCCGGACGGCAGCGCCTATCAAGGCGTGGTGGAAGACGGGCTGTTTACGTATGTGAAGAACAGTTTGTTTTTGGCTGTGGTTGGAACCCTTATTACGGTGGGCATCAGCGCCATGTGCGGGTATGCTCTGGCCATTTACCGGAAAGAGATTTCCTATGTAAACAAGGTGTTCGCGGTGTTTTTGCTGGGGACTTTGATCCCCGGGGAGATCCTGACCATCGCCCAGTTTACGGTGGTCAGCGAGATGGGGCTTTACAATAACATCTGGGGGTGCATCCTTCCGGTTGTGACCACCACCACAGGGATCTTTATGTACCGCCAGCATTATATGTCCATCCCGCTGGAACTTGTGGAGTCAGGGCGGCTTGACGGGGCGTCGGAGTTTCATATTTTCCGGGCTTTGATGCTGCCGTTAGGGTCCTCGGTGACCATTACCTTGACCATTTTCTCGTTTATGTGGAGATGGAATGATTATATCCTGCCGCTTATGGTTTTGTCGGATCAGGAGAATTTTACGATCCAGATCGCCATTAAAAGCTACATCGGGACCATGGGGGTTGACTGGAATTCCATCTTGGCGGCTTCGATCCTGTCCATCATTCCCATTATCGTGATCTTTATCGTGTTGCAGAGGTATATCACAGGAGGGTTGGCAGCCAGCGGAGTTAAGGGGTAAGAGACAGACCCAAAGGGGCAATTGATTGGCAAAGCATTTTGATATATGGTACAATAAGTCCGGCGTGGTTTGTAATGGGGGAGTCCCATGTTCCGCGCCGGACTCCATAGGCTGGAGATAAGGGCCGATGGCAAGCAGAATGGAGGTTTTTATGGAGCGTTACATGGTGCATCTTTTGAGAGGAGCGCAGATTCGGACCAGGCAGTTTTTGGATCTGCAGGTAAGAGATAAGGGCAGTGTTCAGTATGGAGGGATCCGGGGGGATATCTGGGAGGCAAAACCTACGATCTATGGGCTGGCTACGGCGGTGGCGGTGTGGCTCAACGAAGACAGCTGCCTGTTTCATGACCGGGGATTGTATGAGGCCATGGAGCTGGCTCTTGATTTTGTGGCAAGGACCCAAAGGGAGGACGGCAGTTTTGATTATCCCTCCTGCAATTTTAAATCGGCGGCGGACACGGCATTTTGCTTTAAGCGGCTGTTTGGGGCTTACAGGCTTTTAGAGATCTATGACAACGGGGATCTGCCGGAAATGGAGAACCTTAAGAGAAGGTATCTGGCGGTGATGCGGCGGGCTTTAAAGTTTATCAGGGACGGCGGTTTCCATACGCCTAATCATCGGTGGGCAATTTCGGCGGCTCTGCTGCAGGGAGCGGGGCTTTTTGGGCAGGAGCGGGAATTTGCGGACAGCTTGAAACGGCGGGCAGAGCAGTATCTGGACGAGGGGATCGACGGGGATGCCTGGGGGGAGTACGCGGAGCGGTCCACAGGCAATTACAACGCGGTGGTAAATAACGCCATGATCGCCATGTTTGAGGCCACGAAAGATGAGACGTTTTTGGGGTATGTCAGGCGGAATCTGGATATGATGCTTACGTATATGGACCCGGACGACACGATCTTTACCCAGAACTCCACCAGGCAGGACAGAGGGAAGCAGGAGTTTGCGGACAAGTATTTTTATCAGTACCTGTATCTGTGCAGCAGGGAGGACAGCCCTGTTTTTGACGGGGCGGCCCACAAGATCATAAAGGATACGATGGAGCGGGGCAGCCTGGCTCCTGACTGCCTGTATTTTGTTATGGGGCATAAGGAGATGATGGACCATGTTTTTACCCATTACGGATTTTTGGATGAGTACCGGAGATTCTATCCCGAATCCGGAGTGCTTCGGGTGAAGCGGCCTGCATTTACCTACACGGTTATGAGAGGGAAGACGGCGTTTCTCTATGTGAAAAGGGGAGACCTGATGATCTATGTGAAGCTGGGGGAGAGCTACTGCGATATCCGGAATTTTGTTCCGGAGCAGATCAAAGTGGAGGAGCGTCCAGAAGCCGGCCAGATGCCGGGATCACCTATGGGTGCAGCAGGGGAAATGGGAAAAAGCCCAGGACAGCCGGCCGGGGATTTATGCAGGCTGAAAGCCAGGGCCGACGGGTGGTATTACCTGCCGTTTAAAGAGCCTCCAGGCACCTGTGACTGGTGGAAGATGGATCATGGGAAGCGGGAGAAGCTGATTAACAGCCATCTGGATACGGAGGTGGTGATTGAAGAGCTGGAGGACGGGCTGGAACTGACGGTGAAAACGGATGGTCTGGACCGGCTGCCGCTGCGGCTGGAGGTGTGCGTTCCCGCGGGAGCGGTGGTGGAGCACCCGTCGTTCTGGATGAAAGCCGGGGCAGGGGAAGGGATGATCCTGCGGGACGGCTGTGTGACGGTGAGGGATGGCGGCCAGGGGATGATCTTAGGGCCCGGTTTTGGGGAACATGAGTTCCAGGGCCATTATTCCGGGGAGGAGATCAATGCCTTGGGTTACACCATTTACTGCAATGGGTATACGCCGTTGGAGAAACGGTTTCAGATACGGATGGAATGATTCGTTTGAGGAGGGTATTAATGGTAACAGAGGAGCAAAAGGGATATTATGTGGGAATCGATCTGGGCGGGACCAATATTGCGGCAGGGGTAACAGACGGGAGCCATAAGGTGCTGTTTGAGCATTGTGTTCCCACAGATCTGCCAAGACCTGCCCATGAGCTGGCTCAGGCAATTTATGACATGGTAAAGGATATGCTGGCGGATCACAAAATGGGGTTTGGCAATATCAAATCCGTGGGCATCGGTATTCCGGGGACGGTGAACAGGGAGACGGGGATGGTGGAGTATGCCAATAATTTCGGCTTTGACCATGTGCCGTTTGTCTCGATGATCAAGGAGCTGTTTCCCTGCCCCGTGTTTGCGGACAATGACGCCAAGGCGGCTGCGTGGGGAGAGTACATAGCAGGCGCCGGGCAGGGCAGCAGTTCCATGGTGATGATGACCCTGGGAACAGGGGTAGGCGGCGGGATCATCCTGGGCGGCCGGCTTTTGGCCGGGTACAATCTGGCAGCCGGGGAGTTTGGCCACATGGTTATCAAAGAGGACGGAAAACCCTGCAACTGCGGCCGGAAAGGGTGTCTGGAGGCTTATGCCTCGGCCTCTGCTTTGGTGGAGACGGCCAGGGAGGCGGCAAAAAGGCAGTCGGATTCTCTTTTGAATCATCTGTGCGGGGAGGATCTGGATCGGATAAACGGCCGGATGGTGTTTCAGGCGGCGGAGGCGCAAGACCCGGCGGCAGCGGCGGTGATGGAGGAGTTTTTGACGCATCTGGCAGTTGGGGTGGCCAATGTCATCAATATGCTTCAGCCGGAGGTTCTGTGCATCGGCGGCGGGTTAAGCGGCGCCAAGGATAAGCTTTTGGAGCCTTTGCGTAAGAAGGTGGAGCCTATGGTGTATTCCAGAACCTCTAAAAGAAACGCCAGGATCGTGGCGGCGGCTCTGGGGAACGGAGCCGGGATCATCGGGGCAGCAGGGCTTTGGCAGATGGGTGAGGGTTTGTAAGCAGGTTAGTTTTTGAGTGGGAACTCTGTCGTGGAAGGCAGAGTTCTTTTTTGTGGCGGTGAGAAGGGTTCTTATTTTTTCGGGAAATTTCCGGGATTGAAAGAAGGATTTGTGTTTTGGCGGGGAATCGGATATACTGGAATCAGAGATTTTGTGACAGTGAGGCAGTCAGAGAGTTGTTAAGGCAGGAGAGTGAGGCTATGGCGGGGACTGTGGGGATAGGAAACCAGGATTTTGAGGTGATACGAAAGGGCGGATATTTTTACGTAGACAAAACATCTTTCATCAGGCAATGGTGGGAGGGAGGGGACCAGGTAACGCTGATCACCCGTCCCCGGAGATTTGGAAAGACCCTGAATATGAGCATGGTGGAAAAATTCTTTTCTCTGGGATACGCCGGGCGTGAGGATCTGTTTTTGGGGCTTAAGATATGGGAGGACGAGGGATTTCGGAAATTGCAGGGGAGCTATCCGGTGATAAGTCTTTCCTTTGCCAACATCAAAGAGCCCAGGTACAAATTGGCGCGAAAGAAGATCTGCCAGATGGTGTCAAGTTTGTATTCCCGGTATCAGTTTCTTGTGGACCAGGGGATTTTAAATGAGCGGGAAGAGGCATTTTTCCGGTCTGTGTCCGTGGACATGGATGATGTGGCAGCGACTATGGCAATCCATGAATTATGCCAGTATTTGTTCCGCTATTATGGGAAGCGGGTTATCATTCTTCTGGATGAGTATGATACGCCTATGCAGGAGGCTTATGTAAACGGATACTGGAATGAGCTGGTTTCTTTTACCAGAAGCTTATTTAATGCGACATTTAAGACCAATCCCAATCTGGAGCGGGGGATCTTGACAGGAATCACGAGAGTGAGCAAGGAATCGGTGTTTTCGGATTTAAACAACCTGGAGGTGATCACCACAACGTCCAGGAAGTACGCGGACTGCTTTGGTTTTACGGAAGAAGAGGTATTTTCAGCGTTGGATGCCTATGGTCTGGGTGATAAAAAGAGTGAGGTGAAGGAGTGGTATGACGGGTTCACCTTTGGAGACAGGAGAGATATCTACAATCCCTGGTCTATTTTGAATTACTTGGATAAAGGGCAGCTGGCGCCTTACTGGGCTAATTCCAGTTCTAACAGCCTGGTGAATAAGCTGCTTCGAGAAGGAGGGAAAGGAGTTAAACAGGAGTT
>CAJTGF010000103.1:0-11988 GCA_910575585.1 Clostridiaceae bacterium | reverse complement strand
CCTAATAATGATTCTTGAAATGCCTCAGTCGATGGCATTTCCCAGGCATCAAGATGCTGCAGCATCATGATGCCGTAGAGGCGGCAGTACCACATCTTCGTCGAGCGGTGCCTGCCGTCTTCTAATTTATAGTCCTCTTTCTCCCGCTTGTTGGAGCGCTCCACAGAAGTTCTTCTGTCATATTCCTTTTCCCATGCTTTAGAGTCCCTTGGCGGTATGTTAAATAACCTTGGATTGTCATCGGTAAAGATGTGTACGGTTCTTCCATATTTTGCCGGTGAACAAGGGTGTTCACAAAAGCAGCCGCGTTTCCGGTTTGATTTCGGGCACCGGTATTTTGCCCGGTGTTTGGCAGCTTCATATCCATCTTTATGCATACGTAAGCCCATTTTACAGACAGGGACCCCATTGTCATCGATTGTGAAATCGTCCTTATAGGTAAAATGCCCGGTATGTCCGGGATTGAGGTCGATAAACGGTGTGATATGTTTCCGTCTGCAGTATTCATAAACAGGGTAAGCGTCGTGTGCGGAATCCAGAAGGAGCTTTTCAATGCGGAATTTCGGAAGATACGCTTTCATAGTGAAAAAGGAATGCAGGAAGGAAAGCATGTCATGCCGGGAGGCCCGCTCTAAAAGCGGAAACACAGGGAGGTCGCTGAAGGAATCGGAAGCCACATACATGTAGAGGTGGTAACCGAAGAAATAGGATTCCCTGTGAGAGTCCCATCCCCAGTTACAGTCGGGCTGGGAATAATGACGTTTGCAGTTACAAGAAGAACAGCCTTTCTCCTTACAATGGCAAATGCGCTTTTTCCGCTGCTGTGCGGCAGTACGGACAGGGGTGCCGTCACCGGCAAGAGCCAGGTGCCGGGGATTAATCAGCCCCCTGTGGATGGATTGGTCCAGGAACTGCTGCTGATAAAGGCGGAAAATAAGGAAGAAGGGATTTTGCGGTTTTAATTGCCAGCGTTCCAGCAGAGGAAGAAGCTTGGAGGCCATGCTGGAAGAGTCGCAGGGAGTCTCATCGCCTTTCTTTTTGCCTTTGGGAGTTTTCTTTATCTTAGGGAACCGGTCTTTCGGGGAAAGGTTGTTGGAGTCATGCTGCCAGATGCGGGAAAAGAAATCATAAAAAGTACCGACACCAGGGGTATTCCGGAAGAGAACCCGCTGAGGATGGCATAAAGGGGAGATTCCTTAAGCATGCGGCACCAGACAGTGATGGAAGTAACTTTCAGTTTCAAAGCAAGCAGGTAGGAGCGTAGCATGCAGGAAGGGAGTCGTGGTTCCGGGCCAAAGACAGAGTAACATTCCCGCATGATAGAATCCGACTTGGAAAGATCGAGGTACCAAAACTGCACGATATAATCCCAAGTGCTTTTTGGAAGCACAAAGGGATCAGGGTAAAATTTAAGGAACTGGGATACGAAAGAATCCTGAAAGGCGGCATGACCGCCAGGGTTACAAGGTAACATCAAAAATCGCCTCCAATCAAAAAAGTACTTTTTGATCAAGGGCGCGAAGCGCCGCATTTTTTGACTGGTTTGTCAAGTGTTTTTGAGAAAAAAAGTGGGTGATTTTTGAAAAATAGGTTCTGAAAGCCCCATGAAATAAGGGCTGAAGATTCCGAGAAGTTATTCCGGCAGAAAGGAGGAACCATGCAGGAATATGTAGAACAACAGACGGTGGCCGTCTCCGTCAAGGCGGCGAGGCTCACAAGCCGGGTGCTTGCCGCCGCCCTTAAAAAGACGCTGGCGGAAATGGAGAACCAGCGCCGGGCCGCACGGACGCCCCACGGGAGGCAGTCGGTGAAAAAACTGATGAACCACTACGGCACGAAAAACGCCATCAAGCTGGTGGGAGCGCCGAAGGATTTCGACCGTATCGCCAGGGAGTACCATGTGGACTACGCTTTCCACAAGACCGGCCCCGGCCAGTACCTTCTATTCTTCAAGGCAGACCAGGCGGACGCCATCACGGCGGCCTTCTCCCGGTATACGGAAAAGATCATGGGGCGCGGGCAGGAGAAGCCTTCCATTCTCGGGCAGCTCCGGCTGCTTGTGAAGGAACTGGCGGAAAAGCCCCGGCAGAAGGAACGGGCCAGGGAGCCCGGGAAGGAGGAACGTTGAACCGGAAAATCAAAAAATATCTGCTCCCCAACTTCCCCTACCTCATGGCCTTCTGGTTCTTCTCGAAGCTGGGGACCGCTTACCGCATGGCGCGGGGCGGGAACGCCGGGGAAAAGCTGTTCGGCATGATGGAGGCTATAGGGCCGGTATTTCAGAATTACGCCCCCGGCCTGGGGCTGTTTGACCTGGCGGCAGGCGTTGCCGGGGCCGTGGGGCTTTATTTCATGGTGCAGTCCAAGATTAAGAAGGCCCGGAAATTCCGGCGGGACATGGAATACGGCAGCGCGCGTTGGGGCGGGCCGAAAGACATCGCCCCTTTCGTCGATTCCAAATTTGAGAACAACGTGATACTGACCGGGAGCGAGTTCCTGACCATGAACACCCGGCCGAAGATCCCGGCCAACGCCAGGAACCTGAACGCCTGCGTGATCGGCTCCTCCGGCTCCGGCAAGACAAGGTTCTGGCTCACGCCCCAGCTGTTGCAGGCCCATTCCTCGTATGTGGTGGTGGATCCGAAGGGCGGAACCCTCGCCCAGTGCGGCTGTTTCCTCCAAAGGAAGAAGGGCTATAAGGTCCGGGTTTTCAACAGCATAGACTTCTCAAAGTCCATGCACTACAACCCCCTTGCCTATATCAAGACGGAGAGCGATGTTTT
Organism: Clostridiaceae bacterium; assembly: GCA_910575585.1. Classification (GTDB taxonomy): domain Bacteria; phylum Bacillota; class Clostridia; order Lachnospirales; family Lachnospiraceae; genus UBA3402. The sequence continues at coordinate 9,205 of CAJTGF010000103.1, read as the reverse complement.
AAAATTCGTCAACGCCCTGATTGCCAACACCAAAGGGGAGGGCAAGGAGGGGGACCCCTTCTGGACGAAGACGGAAACCCTCCTTTACTGCGCGCTGGTGGCCTATATCGTATTTGAGGGGCCGGAGGAAGAACGGAACATGAACACGCTGGTGGAGATGATAAACAGCATGGAGGTGCGGGAGGACGACGAATCCTTCAAGAACGCCGTGGATTACATGTTCGACGGCCTCGCCAGGAGGAGCCCCCAGCACTTTGCCGTGCGCCAGTATGCCAAATACAAGCTGGCCAGCGGTGATATATGCTCTAAATGATTTCTTAATCACGAGATTTTCTCATGGTTAGTGAAGAACCCATTTAGAGCATATTTCATGTAAGGAGGCAGACGCTATGACGAAAACCAAAATCACTCCATTATACGAGAGGTTGAGCCGTGACGATGAATTGAATGGGGAATCCAACTCCATCAGCAACCAGAAATCCATGCTGGAAGATTACGCCCGCCGCAACGGTTTTCCCAACCCGATCCATTTCACGGACGATGGAATTTCTGGAACCCGGTTCGACCGCCCAGGATTCACCGCCATGATGGAGGAAGTGGAAGCCGGGAACGTGGAGGCAATTATCATCAAAGACATGAGCCGCCTGGGGCGTGATTATCTCAAAGTCGGCCAGGTCATGGAAATCCTGCGGCAGAGAGGCGTCCGGCTGATCGCCATCAATGACGGGGTGGACAGCGCCAACGGAGAGAATGATTTTACCCCGTTCTTGAACATCATGTATGAATTTTACGCCAGAGATACCAGCCGCAAGATTAAATCTGTATTCAAGGCAAAAGGCATGAGCGGCAAACACCTGACAGGTACTGTCATTTACGGCTACTTGTGGAACGAAAAGCGGGAACACTGGATTGTGGACGAAGAAGCCGCTGACGTGGTGCGCCGGATATTCGCTATGACTATGGACGGATATGGCCCTTATCAGATTGCGAACCGGCTGTCACAGGAAAAGATTGAGATACCTTCCCTGCACCTCTCCCATTATGGGGAGGGCGTGAATCAATCCAAGACGTTTAAAGACCCTTATGGATGGGGTTCTTCCACTATCGTCAATATCCTGAAAAAGCGTGAGTATTTAGGCCATACCATCAACTTCAAGACCCGCAAGCACTTCAAGGACAAGAAAAGCCATTACGTTGACGAAAATGAATGGGTAATCTTTGAGGACACCCACGCCGCCATTATCGACCCGGAAACCTTTGAGAATGTGCAGAGAATCCGTTCCAACGTGAAGCGTTACCCGGACGGATGGGGAGAAGCCGCCCCGCTCACCGGCCTGCTCTACTGCGCCGACTGCGGCGGCAAGATGTACGTCCACCGCACCAACAACGGCAAGCGTATCTCACAGTATACCTGCTCCCAATATAGCAAGGTTCCGGTTGGCGCTCTCTGTGCCACGCAACACCGAATCAATGAAAGCGCTGTCCTAACACTGGTTTCCGATATGCTCCGGGCGATTGCGGAGTATTCCAGAAACGACCGGGCAGAGTTTATCAAAGCGGTTCAGGAAACCCAGGCCGAACAGCAGGCCAGCGACATTACCAGAAAACGGAAACGGCTGGCAACAGCACAGAAACGAGCCGGGGAACTGGAAAAACTGATATGCAAGATTTATGAGGACAATGTGCTGGGCAAGCTGCCGGACGCAAGATATGCCGCCCTGGACGCACAGTACGCAAAGGAGCAGGAATCCCTTTCCGGCGAGATTGACGAACTGGAAAAGACAATCGCCGGATATGAGCAGAGCCGGAAATCAGCGGAGAAATTTATCGCCCTTGTTGACAAGTATGAGAATTTTGACAACCTGACTACCACCATGTTGAATGAGTTTGTGGAGAAAATCCTTGTCCATGAGCGTGACCGGAAAGGCAGTATTGAAACCACGCAGGAGGTTGAGATTTACTTCAATTTTGTCGGGAGGTACATACCGCCCCATTTCGGGGAAGTGAACCTTACGCCGGAGGAACTGGAAGCCCTGCGAAAGAAAGAGGAACGCAAGGACAAGCTGCACCAGGCGTATCTCCGGCGCAAGGCCAACGGGACGCAGAAACGGTACGAGGATAAAATCAAAGCAAAGAAAAAGGCTGAAATCTAGGCGAAAAAAGCCGCTATCCATGCCGAGGATATGGAAAAAGGCGTGTTTATCCCGGCCAGCAGCCTGCCAAAGAAAGAACCCCAAAAAGTACCAATGCCAGCCAGAGCCGCTATGTAGGCGGCGGGCATACCACAGAAAAGACAAGGAGGCATACACATGAATGGACTGACTTATACAAAAGTTGGAGATTACTATCTCCCGAATCTGGTATTAAAAGAGCAGCCGGACACGCCAATCGGCAGATATGGGCGCATGAGGCTCCGCTATCTGAAAGAACACCGGAAAGGGCTGTATACCAGCCTGCTCCTGACGGAAAAACTCTATCCCCATTTGTTGGAGATTGACGAGGCGGCCAATAAGCGAATGGATATTCTTATGCCGCAGCTGATGAAGGCCGCCGGTGTGACCGAGGAACTGAAAGCAGCCGAACAGATGAAATGGGTAGGGCTGGCTAATAACTGTAAGACGCAAGCAGAGGAAATCATTCTGTATGAACTGATTTACAATTAAACAGGGAACAACAAAGAGAGGCAGAAGAAAGGTATCCTTCCGCCTCTCTTTGTCTGGCGCTGATAAAATCATGTTTCTGTATTATCCAGGCCGGAATTACCGTCATTTTTCTTCAGAGAAGAAATCCATGTTTCGATTGCCCTGGCAAGAATAAGCTGTTGCTGCAGAACTGCCATTCCGTTTTCAGGAACGTCCGGTATATTTTCCTTTGCAAGAAAGTTTTCTTCCAGATAGGATTTTAATTGCTTGATGTTGTTCTCAATATTTGCCAGACATACATTCTGTTTTTCTTGTGAGAGGCTGTTCAGGTTTACAATCACAGCATTAAAATCCAGATAAATGTTGATGGACTTTGCGGCAATTTCCAGCATAAGTTTTTCAAATTCCTGCTCTCCCTGCCGGGTTAGAGAATAGACGGCTTTTTCCGGCATTTTTCCCTCTTTTTCAATACGGCTTTTAATGAATCCTTTTTCTTCCAGTTGAAGGACTTTTTTATAAATTGAGGGAGTGCTGATTTTTACCCATTTGGATATGTTACGGTACTCAACCAGTTTTTGAATATCGTAGGCGCTTAAAGATTCCCTTTTTAAAATTCCCAGTACAATTAGGTCGATTGTGGCCATATTCGCTCTCCTTTAACACTTGACAGATACTATAAATTATAGTAATATATTCCCTGCTGCGCAACTGTTATAATTTATAGTAGTATAAATAATATCATTAGTCAAGCGAAAGGAGAAAACGACATGAACGAGCAAAGCAAGAAAATGGAACTTCTGGGGGCTGTGCCAATACCAAAGGCTCTTTTGGCACTGGGACTGCCAACCATGATAGGTATGCTGATTAACGCACTTTATAATCTGGCAGATACCTACTTTGTCGGTGGATTAGGTACGGATCAGATGGGGGCGGTTACAGTAGCTTTTCCTTTGGGGCAGATTGTTGTCGGCCTGGGGCTGCTTTTCGGGAACGGGGCGGCGGCATATCTTTCCAGGCTGTTGGGGCGAGGGGATAAAGATACCGCTGATAAGGTAGCCAGTACAGCTTTATACAGCAGTGTATTGATTGGAGCGATTGTTATTATAGGCTCCGTCATATTTCTGAAACCAATATTAAATCAGATAGGCGCATTGGAAAGCGTTATGCCTTATGCGATTACCTATACCAGCATTTACATCACGTTTTCCATTTTTAATGTTTTCAATGTCACAATGAATAATATCGTGTCCAGTGAGGGAGCTGCAAAGACAGCCATGTGTGCGTTAATGGCCGGCGCTGTCCTGAATGTGATATTAGACCCCATTTTTATCTACGTCCTGAATCTTGGAGTTGCCGGCGCAGCCATTGCCACGGCTATTTCTCAGGTGATTTCCACGGTGGTTTACCTGTGCTATATTTTCCGGAAAAAGAGCATATTCCATTTTCGCATGAAAGACTGCTGTTTTTCAAAGGAAATAATGTCTGAAATTTTGAAAATAGGGATTCCCACATTACTCTTTCAAGTTCTGACCAGTATGTCTATCAGTATGATAAACAATGGGGCAAAAGAATATGGCGGCTCTGCCCTTGCCGCCATGGGGCCGCTTACAAAAATTATGTCTATGGGAACCTTGATTGTTTTCGGTTTCTTGAAAGGATTTCAGCCAATCGCCGGATTCAGCTACGGAGCAAAAAAATTTAGTCGCTTATATGAAGCGATTAAAACCTCTGTTCTGTGGTCAACCATATTTTGTGTGGTTTTTGGATTGATAGCCGCTATATTCCCGTCACAGATTATGGCATTGTTTACAAAAGGAGATACCGAAATGATTCAGATTGGTGCGGCAGCGTTACGGGCAAATGGTCTGTCATTTATCCTTTTTGGATTTTATACCGTGTACTCCTTCTTATTTCTTGTAATGGGAAAGGCAAAAGAGGGGTGCTTTCTTGGCGCTTGCCGACAGGGAATCTGCTTTGTGCCGGTTATCTGGTTCCTGCCAGGGATTTTAGGATTAAACGGTGTCATTTACGCCCAGCCGGTTGCTGATGTCCTGGCTGCCATTATCACCGTATTTATGGCTTTGAATCTTCACAAAAAACTGTCCATTGAAGAATCCCATATGGCTTTGCAGTCAGGAACACCGGAAAAATAGGAACTGTCATGAATGGGTAAAGTATGCTGATTTCTAAAACCAGACGCAAGCCGCAGAGTAGGAATTGGTATCAAGAAAGTGTGATGTAATGAAAAATAAATCCTTATGGATTCACTGTCCGGCTTGTGGCGGTAAGACAAGGACGAAGGTGTATGGGGACACGGTACTTTTGAACTTTCCGCTTTTTTGCCCGAAATGCAGGAAAGAAATCAAAATCAATGTAGTACAGCTAAAAATGACGTTAAGCAAAGAGCCAGACGCATAATGCGGAGAGCCTGCTTCCTTTGGTATGGGAACGCAGGCTCTCTTTCATGTTATGTATCAGATTCAATTTCAATGGCACCTTTTGCCCTTAGTACAGATAAAACAGATTCAATGATTGGGATAAGGGCGGCAGACTCTTGTTCGCTGCATTCCTCAATCATAAATCGAAGCTGGCGGATTGCAGGGCTTTCCCTTTTCATTTCAGGATTGAAAATCTCTCTGGAATCCAGTTTGAGCGCACGAACCAAAGGATATAGGACTTCCATTTTAGGATTTCCCTTGTAGTACTCTATGTTCATTACGGTACGTGCGTCAATGCCGCTTTTTTCAGCTACCTGGCTTTGCGTCAGTCCCAGCTCTCCCCGTGCCCTTTTAATGGCATCCCCCAATGGATAAGAAAATTCTTGCATGGCGGTTCACCTCATAAGTATTTTACAATACACTTTACCTCATTTGAACTCAACACGGTTCCGCAGTTATATGAACTAAGATACATATCTTCCGAAGGAGATGTGATTTGAAAGACAGGACAATTTTAAAATTGATATACCCGGTATGAATTTCAGTGTTTAGCTGAAAACCACCACGGGATTGTAAGTGAATTACAGTTCACCATAAGGATTTATCTTAAAGGCATACTTGCAGATTACTTTATCTGTTTGAGTGCCTTTTTCTATTTCCGATTGAAACAGTCAGCGAGCTGCCGTTCCCCGCCCCACTCCGTTCAGAAATCTTTGCAAAAAAATCTGAAGGTCGGAAAGGAAGATGGAAGTTACCATTAACATAGGCGGACAAGCCCTGTCCGTGGAGGTCACAGTCGAAGTATACGAGTATCTGGACAGAGCCGGCCACAAGGAAGAAAACCTTGCCCATGAGAAACGGAGGCACTGGGACAGCCGGGAGTTTGACGAGTACATAGTCCTCACCGAAGGGCGCTCCTGCTACTACCAGACGCCGGAACAGTGGGTGTGCAGGAAAGAAACCATGCTGGAGATTAAAGCCGCCCTTGCGCTCTGCACCGAGGCACAGCGCCGCCGGTTCCTGCTCTACGCACTGGACGGTTTGAGCTATGCCGAGATTGCCGGGCTTTGTCGCTGCTCCAAAGCTGCCATACAGGACAGCATTGAGGCGGTACGGAAGAAAATCAAAAAATTTTTCTGATACGGACCCTACGATTGGCTGATTTCAGGCTAACCAGTGAAGGGAATTTTTTCCCTATCACATTATCGGGGAGGACAAGCAGGAAACCGCTGCCTGTCCTCTCCGCATTTTAGGAGGTCAGCCATGAAAACAATCAATCTAAGGTACTGTTACCCCTACTACACCGGGGACGTGTTTGTGGAGGTATCGGACGAAGTGGCCGAGGTCATGGTGCAGTCTGCCCGGGAGATGTACAACTATGACCGCCGGACACGCTACCACAAAGCATTTTACTCCCTGGACGCTTTTGACTGGACAGAGAAATACGCACTGGAACACAGCCCGTCAGCGGAAGAAATTATCCTGATGAAAGAGGAACAGGCTGCCTATGAAAAGCTGCTTGCCATGCTAGACGAGGCGTTTTCCGTTATCACTCCCATGCAGGCAAGGCGTGTGAAAGGCTACTACATCAGAGGGTTAGATTTCACCCGGATCGCAAGAGAGGAAGGCGTTGACAAGAGCGTGGTGAACCGTTCCGTACACCGTGGGCTGAAATATATGCGTGAGTTTTACAGCCGCCAGCAGATGGAATGAGGTGCGGCCTATGCAGACAATCAACCTGAAAAAGTATTATTACCCGCTTTTTGCCACGGACACATTGATTGAGGTATCGGACGAGGTGGCCGAGGCTCTGCTGCTTATGCGGAGGGAGGAAAACAACCGCACCCATAAAATCTGGTATCACAAGGCGTACTATTCCCTTGACTGTGAGGACGGGATTGAAAACTGTGCCTTTGATTTTACCGCCAAGTCCCCGGAGGAGATTCTGCTGGAACAGGAGGAAGAACAGCTTTTCCTTGCTACACTGGAACATCTGTCCGAAGCTATGGATAATCTGACCGATACACAGGCGAGGCGTATCCATGCCCGCTACATACTCGGCAAAAAGCTGATTGAGATTGCCGCAGAGGAAGGCGTGAGCGTATCTGTGGTACAGCAGACCGTTAAGAGTGGCTTAAAGCGAATGCGAAACTATTTTGAGAAAAAGAAGTGGAGGGAATAGGCAAATGAATTTTACCAGAAGCGAACTGGAAATGCTCTACCAGTATGCCGCGCCAACGAAGGAAGAAACCCTTGCCGGGCTGAAAGAGATTGTGCCGGTTCTGGAACGGAAGGACGATTTACTCTCAAAAGTGATTGTCGAGAATGCCATACGGAAACTGGAAAAACTGGCGGAGCCGGGGTGCAGCCGGTTTATTGCGGATAACCGGGCCGCCTTTATCGAAAAGCGGGATCATTCTATCCGCCAGAGGCTTGCCGCCGCCAAATCCGGGAAGGGGGAGCCGGTTCTGCAGGGGCATGACCTGGCAGGCATGGAGCGGTTCCTGCCGGAAACAAGGCACATGGTAACGGTGGATATCCTGAACAGTGACAGCCCGGTGGGATTCCACGGAGAGCGATACCGCTTTTTCCTCTCTGACGGGGGATACAAAAACGCCAGAGCCAGCGAGAAACGGGGAGAAATCAAAATCAGGAACCATGCCGCTGTCATGGCCGGTAAACTCTACCCGGACAAGAAGCCGCTGGCGCAGGAACGGTGACAGACAACAGAATCCAAATCACAGCAGGGCAACCGGAAACGGCTGTCTTTTTTGCCGCCCGAAAGGAGGTGATTACAATGCCAGATATCGGCAAGCTGAAAAACCAGCAGGAAAAAGTAAAGACGGAAATCCGCCAGCTAGAGAACCGCCAGAAGATTCTCCTGAACCGGAAAACGGACGCAGAACGGAAAGCCAGGACACGCCGCCTGATTGAGCATGGGGCAATTCTGGAAAGTATCTTCCCTGCTGCTACCGCCATGACCGGCGAGGAAATCAAAGCATTTTTATCCGCCATTTCCTGCCTGCCGGAAGTCGTGCGGCTGCTAAAAAACAAGCCTAAAAGCCAAGATATGCAGCAGCCTTAAAAATCCAACGGCGCACTTATACACCGTTCCGGTGCGTGCGCCCTGCCGGGAGCGTGGCGTCCTCTGGACGCAATGGGGAGCTACACTCCCCAAACCCCTTGTGCGCTCCGCCAGAGAGGACACCCGCTTTGCCTCTGCCCTTTCCAGCGAAGCCAATCTATCCCCACCCGAAAGGAGGCGAACCGCCATAGCCATATTCCATATGCCCGTCCAGATTATCAAGCGTAGCAAGGCCAAGTCTGCCGTAGGCGCTGCCGCTTACCGAAGCGGAACCAAAATGACCAACGAATGGGACGGGCTTACCCATGATTACTCCCGGAAACGTGGCGTAGTCCACTCTGAAATCATATTGCCGCCCCATGCCCCGCCGGAATTTCAAGACCGAAACACTCTCTGGAACAGTGTGGAAATGGTTGAAAAGACCCGTGACGCACAGCTTGCCCGTGAGATAGAGATTTCCCTGCCGGTGGAACTGAACCGGGAGGAACAGCTGCGGCTTGCCCGCTCCTTCATCAGCGATACCTTTGTCGCCGCCGGTATGTGTGCGGATTTTTCTATCCATGACAAAAAAGACGGAAATCCCCACTTCCATGTCATGCTTACCATCAGGCCGCTTAAAGAGGACGGACAGTGGGGAGCGAAATGCCGGAAGGTCTATGAACTGGACGAAAACGGCCAGAGAATCCCCAACGGCAAAGGCGGCTGGAAGAGCCACCGGGAGGACACCACCGACTGGAACGACAAGGGGAATGTAGAGAGATGGCGGGCTGCCTGGGCTGCTTACGCCAACAGAGCGTTGGAGGCTGCGGGCAGGCCGGAACGGATTGACCACCGCTCCTACGAGCGTCAGGGCATTGACAAGATACCTTCTATCCATCTGGGCGTTGCCGCTAGCCAGATGGAGCGGAAAGGCATTGCCACAGAGATGGGAAATATCAATCGCCAGATTGCCGCCGACAATAAGCTGCTAAAGGAGATTAAAGCAAGGATTACCCGGCTCTATAAATGGACAAAGGAGCAGGCGGGGAAACCGGAAAGAA
>CAJTGF010000102.1 GCA_910575585.1 Clostridiaceae bacterium | reverse complement strand
CGTCTCCAGAATGGGACTCTGGTAGTAATTGTAGCAGCGGTAGCCGTTGACCGGGTTGACGGCTGCCGGTTTAAACAGCCCAATCTCATCGTACCACATCGGTGTTTTTTTGTTGATGCCGTGGAGCGCAGCGAATTGCCCGATTGTCAGCAGTTTGCTTTTTTCATCCATACGCCTGTGGCTGAGCTGACGGCGCTGGCGCTGAGCGGGTGGATGTTTGTAAAATACAGGAAGAGGTATGGGTATTAAATGGCGTGTAACGGCGGCGGACGGGTGACGGGTAAAAAAGATAGACAAAGGCCGCGGCTGCGGTATAATCCCGTCTTGATAGTTTATAAGATCATAAAACGCTGTATAGCCTTTATTTACAGGCTCTTTTTCCCAAAACCAATTCATACTTCCTCTATCGCAGCACAAAATCCTATCATAATTCCGCAACACAATTTAGGGTTCTTCACCGTTATTGAATAGATAGTACCAAAAGGGCTCATTCATCTCTGCCAGGGTGTTTACTCAGAATTAATATCCAAACTATAAACACAATCACTCCCCTCACACTAAAGGGCCAATCTTCCCCGCTGTCTTTGCAGCCGTAAAAGATTGACCCTTTTTCCATTATCCTTCCATTTGCCGTCCGAGAAATCCGGCTGCTGTTGTCACCAGCTTAACCTCCATATCCCCCATCTTTACTTTAGGCTCCCTGCTCAAAAGAGATACGCTCCCAATGGCATCCCCCTCGCAGATAATAGGCGCCACCGCCTGGGCTGTGATCCCCTCCATCTCCTCGGAAGTCAGAGGAATAAAGCTCTTATCATCCTTTGATGCAACAACTGTATTTCTCTCCCCTATGGCATGTTCTAACTGCTTGCTGATGGTCTTTGCAAGCAGATCCTTCTTAGAACCGCCGGAGACCGCAATGATTTGGTCCCTGTCCGTAATGCACACCATCAGCCCGGTGGCCTGGGACATAGCCTCCGCATACTGTCCGGCAAATGCTGTCAGCTCCACCATAGGCGAATATTTTTTCAAAATGATCTCCCCTTCTCTATCTGTAAAGATCTCAAGAGGAGTACCTTCCCTAAGTCTCAATGTTCTTCTTATTTCCTTTGGAATCACTACTCTTCCAAGGTCATCGATTCTTCTCACAATTCCCGTAGCTTTCATATCACAATTCCTCCATTTTGCATGATATCATTACCTGGTAACTTGCTGTAAATGTAGTATTTGTAAAATGGGGGAATTTATACTGCCCATATATCGCAATGACATATTTTTCCTTTATTGGAAGAGTCTTGATCATGACTGCTTTGTAACGGTTCTCGGTTTGCAGATCCGTTCGCTTAGCAGGTATTCTTCCTCTTTCTGCTGCAATCCCAGAAGCTGCCGCATTCGATTTAAGGTATCACGGCTTTTGGGCTCTTCGAAAAATTTTACTATTCGTTCGTTCCATTTTACGATGTCTTTATATTCTCTTCGTATTCTTCGGCTGCGCTGCAACCTGGCCGCCGCCTGGTTTCTCTCTGTCCGGCCGGGGGCAAATTCCATCTCATGAAGAAGGTCCTGGAGCTTCCGGTCCTCCTCATTGACATTCATCAATAAAGTTTAAAAAGATTTCCAACTGGTATGCCGGACTTACCTTCTTTCCCATGTGTACCCTCCCGACAGTCAATGCTTTTTATTTTTATGATACTACAAAATTCTTTGGTTGTCATTGAATTGATAGTTCAATGTGGTAGTTTTATTATGTTTCATCTTTACCCATGTCACAAAGAACTCCTGTGCCATTGCCTATCTGCTGGATGTGCTGTATTCCTCATAAATTTGCTGAAGTGTCTTAACAAAATCCAGCACTTCCTTCCTGCGGTCCGCGCTGTGGGTGCAGAGAACACATGGAAAATTTTCCTCACAATCAAAGGGAATCCATGCAAACTGTCCCGAATGGTCGTTCAAAAACCCGGGAGCGAGACAGACCCCTTTGCGGGCTGCTACATTGGTCAGCGTATTGTCGTGGTCCGGACTGTTAAAATAGTCTACATGGACATTCCGGATGATACGCTGCTGGACAGCTTTAAGCGCATTGGGGGATCCTCCGCCTATCATGAGGGTTCTGCCGGCCAGATCTTCCTCACGGATGATTTCTTTTTTGGCCAAAGGATCCGAATGTTCCGTGATCAGGAAGATCCTGCTGGTGTAGAGTTTGTGGAATCGGATTTCCGAATACTTCCGCACATGCTCGTAGACGGCAAACAGGATATCCTTCTCTTTGCGGAGAAAAGAGTCATACATTCCGTAATACTGAAAATAAGGTACGACGTCCGTGGCGGGATGCGTATCGGCAAAGCGCATAATGGCTTCCGGCAAACGCATGAGCATGGAACGCACGCTCATTCCGATAGAGATGCTGGTGCTGTATTTTGAACTAAAGGTCTGCGCCTGTTCCACGGCGCGGTGCAGTTCGTTTCGGATATTCTGGAGAGTTTCGGTAAACTGCGCTCCTGCAGGAGTCAGCTCCACTGTCTTCCCTCTGCGGTCAAAGATGCAAAATCCAAGTTCTTCTTCCAGGTTTTTTATTTGATAAGAAAGGGTTGGCTGGGAAATAAACAGGTTCTCAGCGGCCCGGTTAAAGTTCAGCGTTCTGGAAAGTTCCAGGATGTAGTCCATGTGTTTCGTCAGCATATGTTCTCCTGTTAATAGAATTTTTTTATTGATCATTATATATAACTATTGGAAATATTTCAAGTTCTGGGATACAATGAGTTCATAATAAATAAGGAGAGATGAATATGATTTTCGACAGGAATGGGAACAAAGAAGTAATTGCGCTGCTTGGCGCCGGAAGCATGGGAACGGCAATCGTGAGAAAAATCGCGGCGGGAAGAAAAGTCCTCCTTGGAGATATCAGTGAGAAGACTTTGGAAAAAGTTTCAAAGGACTTTCAGTACAGCGGCTATGATGTGGAAACTTGTGTGGTAAATGCCCTTGAAAAAGAGTCTATAGAGGCGTTTGCGCAAAAAGCGGCAGGCCTGGGAAAGGTGATGTACTTTGTTGATACTGCCGGGGCTTCCCCCAATCAGGCCAGTCCCGAGCATATTTTAAGACTGGATATGGTGGGAACAGGCTATGCAGTGGATGCTTTTGGAAATGTGATGGCCGAGGGCGGGGCCGGCCTTCTGATTTCCAGCCAGACCGGCTATATGCACCGGCTTCCGGATGAGACAGAACAGCAAATTTTATCTGCGCCCACAGAAAAACTGATGGATATTCCCTATATCAAAGAAACAGCGGTAAGTTCAGGTCTTGCCTATATGATCGCGAAGCGGGTCAACCATCTGCAGGCTCAGAGAGCGGCAGCCACCACATGGAAAGAGCGCAGGGCAAGGATCAATACCATCAGTCCGGGGATCATTGTGACACCTCTGGCTTATGACGAATTTTCCGCTGCCCAGGAAAACTATCAGAAGATGATCGATGCGTCCGCAGCCATGAGGACCGGAACTTCCGAAGAAATCGCGGAAGCAGGCGTTTTCCTTTTGGGAGAACATGCAGGATTTGTTACAGGTACGGATCTTCTGATTGACGGAGGAGTAATTGCGGCTATCCGTACAGGCCGATATAAGCTGAACGGATGAGAAAGCGGATGTTGATTTTTAATTTTAAATGTTGTATAATATCAAAACGGCATGAAGCCGGCCTTATGAATGCAGAAGCATCCAGCTTTTTGAATCCATATAAGTTTGAATACTTCGTGAATCGTATGCTAAGAAAGCACACACATCCTCACAAGGGGATCTGTGTGCTTATTTTTTGAATTAGGGTGATGATTTGAACTTACAGGAATTTCTTGGTTTTACGGATTTCCGTGTCCGTGACGGAAGCGTTTCCATTGATAACGCGCTGTTAAAATTAAAAACAAAGCCCTTTGATGACATCGGCAATGCGAAAATTGATATGCACCGGAGAAGCCCGCTGCGGCATAATCGGGCAGATGTCGGTTTCTGACGGCATTGGAAAGATTGTTCTGGCAACAGGAGGAACCAGCGATATTCCGGTGGCAGAAGAAGGCGCTCTTATATGAATGGAAAGAATAAAGAATCTCAGGCAGAGGGAGACTGGAAACATATATGGAAGAACGCATAAAAAAGTACTGGACCAAAAGAGCTCATGACTTTGGATGTATCCGCAAGAATGAGCTGGAAAATGACATGGGCGGAAGATGGCTGAGAGAGATAGAGTCATACTTGCCGGAAGGAAAGCCGTTAGATATTCTGGATATCGGGACAGGCTCCGGGTTCTTTGCCGTTCTTTTGTCAGGGAAAGGACATCATGTCCAGGGAATCGACCTGACGCCCGCCATGCTCAAAGAAGCGGCCGCTCTTGCACAGGAACGGCGTGTTGATGTTGCTTTCCGGCAGATGGACGCGCAGGACCTAAGCTATGAGGACGAAAGCTTTGATGTGGTAGTCAGCCGGAATCTGACGTGGACACTGCCAAAACCGGAGAAAGCCTACAGAGAATGGTTTCGGGTGCTGAAAAAGGGAGGCATTCTTTTAAATTTTGACGCCAACTACGGGGAGCATGTGCGCAGCGAAAGTACCCAGAATAACAGGGCAGCTGCCGACAGCCCCTATGGCCACACAGGCATGACAGACGAAATGGAAGAAGAAAACAGGCTTATTACGCTGGCTATGGAAATCAGCAGGAAAATGCGTCCCTGCTGGGACCGGGAGCTTTTGCTGGCAATCGGCTTTCAAAGCTGTAAAACAGATAAGGATACAGGACGGCGGGTACTTGGCGGTTTTGATCTGCGCACTGCGCCCATGTTTGGAATCTGCGCGGTAAAGTGAGGGGAGGGAAAATACATGCAAATGTTTGCAAGCTATGAGGAGGAGAACATTGATTACTGGACAAAGCGAACTCCCGGCTATTTGGAGGTGAACCAGGGGGAGCTGGCCTCCCGGCAGCGCGCGGTCTGGAGCAGCGTCATTTCCCAACGGATTGCCGCACGGTTTCCGGGAAAGACGCCTGACCAGATCAAAGTGCTGGATGTAGGTACGGGTCCCGGCTTTTTTGCCGTTATACTGACAGAACTGGGATACCGCGTTGCGGCTGTGGATTATACGGCTTCCATGCTGAAAGCGGCAAAAGAAAATGCAGGCAGTCTGGCAGCCCAAATTTCTTTTTACCAGATGAATGCGGAGGAACTGGATTTTCCGGATAACAGCTTTGATGTGCTGGTAACAAGGAATCTGACCTGGAACCTGCGCCATCCAAAGAAGGCGTATGCCCGGTGGACCAGGGTGTTGAAAAAAGGAGGATTGCTGCTGAATTTTGACGCCGGATGGTACCGCTATCTTTATGATGCAGACGCAAAGAAAGGACATCTGCAGGATCGGGTAAATATTGCGTATTCCAATGTAGGAGATGAAACAGAGGGAACGGATGTAGCCGCTATGGAATCTATTGCCCGGAAGGCGCCCCTGTCAGCCAGAAAGCGTCCGGAGTGGGATCTGGACATACTGCGGGAACTGGGAATGGAAGCTTTGGCGGATACGGAAATATGGAAGCAGGTGTGGACCAGGGAAGAACGGATTAACAACGCTTCCACCCCCATGTTTCTCATAGAGGCCCGGAAGGAACAGAGACACTGGCGCTGACGGGAGTATGGGGAAAGGAGATGGAAACTGGTGCGAAGGTATGTTATAAAACGTCTGCTGCAGCTGATTCCCATTTTGCTGGTGATCACGTTTCTGTCCTTTGCCATGATGCGGTTAGCGGGCAGCGATGCAGTGCTTCAGAAAATGGAGAATACAGGCATGGCGCTTTCCGCGGAGGTTATGGAAAAAGCAAGGATGGAACTGGGGCTGGACAAGCCGTTTCTTACCCAGTATGGTGTGTGGCTGGGAAAGCTTCTCCATGGCGATATGGGAACCAGCTATATTTCCGGCAGGGAGGTTTTTCCTGTTTTTCTGTCCAAACTTCCGGCAACGCTGCTGCTGACAGCAGTTTCCATTGCGCTTACGGTGGTAATCTCCGTCCCGCTGGGAGTGCTGGCGGCAGTGAAGCAGAATCGGTTTACGGATTATCTTATTCGTCTGTGCGGTTTTTTGGGCAACAGTATGCCTAATTTTTTTACAGCATTGCTGTTTATGTATTTTTTTTCCATTCGTCTGAAGCTTTTTCCCGTCATCGCCGTGGACGTGGGAATAAAGAGCGCGGCGCTGCCGGCCCTTACTCTGGCTGTGGCTATGTCGGCCAAATATCTGCGTCAGGTGCGCATTGCAGTGCTGGATGAATTGAGTAAAGACTATGTGGCCGGGGCGCAGGCCAGAGGGATTCCGTTTTCTGTTATACTGACAAAAAGTATTCTGCGGGCGTCACTTGTGACTATGATCACTTTGCTCAGCCTGTCTGTGGGCAGTCTTTTGGGAGGCACGGCTATTGTAGAATCCATTTTTTTGTGGGACGGAGTGGGAAGACTGGCGGTTGATGCCATCAATATGCGTGATTACCCCATGATCCAGGCTTATGTTATGTGGATGGCGATCATCTACGTCTGCGTAAACCTGGTGACGGATCTTTCCTATGGTTTTCTTGATCCAAGAATACGGCTGGGGGACAGGGAGGGATGAACAATATGGAAGTGGCTGGGGCGCGAAAGAAGAAAGCTTGGAAAGACCGGAGGAAATGCCGGCTTGTGCTTTTTCTGTTCCTGACGTTTGCGCTGCTTTTTGTGGTTATTTTTGCGGAGCGTTTTTGTCCCTATGATCCCAACCTGCAGGATATGAGCCGTTCGTTACAGCCGCCCAGTCTGGCCCATCCTGCCGGGACCGACCGCTTCGGACGGGATATGCTTTCCAGGATTTTAATAGGATTAAAAACCAGTGTTGCCTCTGCGCTGACTCTTGTAGTGATTATTACAGTGACAGGAACCGCGGCAGGAGTGATATGCGGCTTTTGCGGAGGTATTCTGGATTCTGCCGTAATGCGCATGGCTGACGTGTGTTTGGCATTTCCGGGGCTGGTAATTGCCATGGCGATCGCGGCGCTGTTAAACGGAGGCATCACAAGCGCCGTTATTGCGCTGGCCGCAGTCAGCTGGCCCAAATACGCCCGGATTGCCCGCAGCCGGACATTGACTTTAAAAAGCGCCGATTTTATTGCGGCTGCCCGGCTGGCAGGCAGTTCTTCAGCGCAGATCATCCTTGGGCATATCCTCCCTAACAGCCTTGGCCCTATTCTGGTTACTGCCGTGCTTGATATAGGCGCCATGCTTATGGAGCTGGCAGGCCTGTCCTTTTTGGGACTTGGCGCACAGCCTCCTACGGCGGAGCTGGGCAATATGATGAGCGGCGGGCGCAGCATGCTGCAGACATATCCCTGGGTAGTCATTGGCCCCGGCATTGGGATTTTCATTGCGGTAGTAATCTTTAATCTTCTTGGAGATGCTGTGGGGGAGTGTCTGGACCCCCGCGGCAGGCAGGAAAAGCCAGGCAATTACATAAACAGAAAAGGAGAGAACCCATGAAACGATGCGCAAAAGTATTAGTCCTGGCATTTGGCCTATGGCTTGGCGTTCTCACTGGCTGCAACGGTCCGGAGAAGGCTGCGGCAAAGGAGGAGAAAAAGACGTTTGTATTTGGCGATACTACATTCAATCCGGAGAATGAGGAGCCGGATGTAAATCCTCACAACACGTATGCGGGGTGGGCCTGTATACGTTACGGCATCGGGGAAACTTTGTTCCGCTATTCCGATTCCATGGGGATGGAACCCTGGCTGGCTGCCGGTTATGAAATTGCGGATGAGCTGACCTGGATCATCACGCTTCGGGATGATGTCGCCTTTACCAGCGGAAGGAAGATGGACGGTGAGGCGGTAAAGGAGTGTCTGGAGCATCTCATAGAGGTCCATGACCGGGCGCGGGGAGACTTGATGATTGATACCATTACGGCTGACGGCCAGACCGTGACCATAAAGACCCAGGCGCCGAAACCTGCATTGCTGAATTATCTCTCTGATCCCTACGGGTGTATGATTGATATGCAGGCGGGGATCACGGCTGACGGCATTGCGGTGGGCACCGGCCCATACAGGGCAGTGTCTCTTGTTTCCGGCGAAGAACTGAAACTGGAGAAAAACGAAAATTACTGGAATGGCGAGCCTGGATTTGAGGAGATCATTGTACGTGCCATTTCGGATGGCGATACCCTGACCATGGCGCTGCAGTCCGGTGAGATTGACGGGGCTTACGGCCTGCCTTATGCCAGCTATCCTCTGTTTCAGAATGAAGATTACACCATATCAGGATGCGCAACCAGCAGGGCTTTTTTCATCCACATGAATTTTGAGAGTCCTGTTATTCAGGAGGCTGCCGTGCGGAAGGCCCTGGCTATGGGGATTGATAAAGAGGGGTTTGTGAATACGCTGCTGGACGGAAACGGTTATGCGGCCGCAGGCCCTTATCCGGCCAATGTTCCTTTCGGCGGCGACGCTGTTAAAACGGAGGGCTATGACCCGGAGGGCGCCAGACGGGTATTGGAAAATGCCGGATGGGCGGACAGCGACGGCGACGGCATCCGGGAAAAGAACGGAAAAAAGCTTGAGATACGCTGGCTGACGTATCCCAGCCGTCAGGAACTGCCGCTGCTTGCGGAAGCGGCACAGGCCGCCTTAAAAGACATCGGCATTGCCGTATCCATTCAATGCACTGCCGACCATAATCGGCTGCGCAGGGATCCGGGAGCGTGGGACGTGTATGCCAGCGCCATGGTTACCGCGCCTACAGGAGATCCGGAGTATTTTTTTACTACCCACTGTCTGGACGGCTCTTCGGCCAATAATGGCCGCTATCACAGCGACAGGCTGGAGGAATTAGAAAAGGAATTGGCGGAAACCTTTGATACTGCCCGCAGAGGGGAACTGGCAGTTTTGATGCAGCAGGCCATTTTGGACGACAACGCCTTTATTTTCTGTTCTCATTTGAAAATGAGTATGATTTTCAGGGCCGGCGTCACCGGACTTACGGCCCATCCCTGTGATTTTTATGAAATCACTGCGGATCTTGCGCCGGTTGACTGACAGACTGCAAGAGCATTTTTCAAACATGGGCTGATTTGGGAGGGATCGCGATGGAAGGATTGCTGCAGTACAGGAATGTGAAGATTGCCTTCCGCGGCCGGACGGTCATAGATGATGTGAGCTTCGCGCTGCATCCCGGGGAGATCCTGGGCATTGTGGGTGAGTCCGGCAGCGGCAAAAGCACGCTTCTCAAAGCCGCAATGGGGTTGCTGGGCAGCGGCGGAAAGATAACATTTGGGGATATTTTCTTTCAGGGGAAGAATATTCCGAATTTGAGAGAAAACGAGCTGCGTTTAATCCGCGGCGCCGGGATCGGCATGATCTTTCAGGATGCCGGGGCGTCTCTGTGTCCTGTCCGCAGGGTGGGAAAACAGATTTATGAGAGTATGGCTGCCCATGAGAAAATATCCAGGGAACAGGCCCGCAAAAAAGCCCTGGAATTGTTTGAGAAACTCCGGTTTCCTGACAGCCGCCGGATCTGGGACAGCTATCCTTTTGAACTGTCCGGGGGGATGAACCAGCGTGTGGGCATTGCCGCTGCCATGCTTATGGAACCCCGGGTGCTGCTGGCAGATGAGCCTGCCAGCGCATTGGATGCAGCAGTACAGAAGCAGACGATAGAGGAAATGCTTCGTTTAAGGGACATGTTTGGAACGGCGATGATCGTGGTAACGCATGATATGGGGGTGGCGTCCGCCATGGCTGATACGGTGCTGGTGTTAAAGGAGGGCAGGATAATGGAATACGGACGGGCAATGCAGGTGCTGCGTTCCCCGAAAAATGAGTATACCAGGAATCTGCTGACAGCAGTTTACAGGCTGCGGAGGAACTAGATGGAACCGATTTTAGAAGTGAAGGATCTGACGAAAAAATTTCCCCAACAGGGGAAAGGAGATTTTTTGGCTGTTGACCATATAAGTTTTCGGCTGGATCGGGGAGAGACCCTGGGAGTTGTGGGAGAATCCGGAAGCGGCAAGACCACCCTGGCAAAGCTGGTGTGCCGGCTGACAGAACCCACAAAAGGCAGCATCCGTTTATGGGGACAGGACATTACGAAAGCAAAAGGAAAACAACTGCGAAAGACTTATCAAAATATCCAGATGGTATTTCAGGACCCTGTAAGCTCGTTTGATCCCCGGCAAACTTTGGGGGCCGGTATCGGAGAATATCTGCGAAATGCCGGAATTGCCAAAGGGGAGGTACAGGCAAGGGTGACAAAGCTTTTGGAGCAGTGTGGGCTGGAGGCGGAATTTGCGCGGCGGTATCCCCATGAGGTAAGCGGCGGCCAGTGCCAGCGTGCAGCCATTGCAAGGGCTTTGGCCGTTAAGCCTGAGATTTTGATCTGTGACGAAGCCACCTCCGCGTTGGATGTGACAGTACAGCGGCAGATTATGGAGCTGCTTTGGCAGCTTCGGGATTCTCAGGGAATATCGTATTTGTTTATCTGTCATAACCTGGCACTGGTACAAGCTTTTTGCCATCGGGTGCTGGTGATGCGTCAGGGGAAGATCGTGGAGGAAGGTACTGCCGACGAGGTGATTCTGCATCCGAAAACGGAGTATGCCAGGATTCTGGCGGATTCGGTGATGGAGACGGAATTACTGGTTGGGGAACCTTAATGGCTGATTTTTTAGTAATAGGGTTTAGAGAATGTAAAAAAGACCATATTGATGAAGGGATATGGTCTTTTTTGGTATGTTCCTCTTGGCTGCTGTGTCACAGGTCATGTTTTTTACAGATTCGAGAAAGATAAACGGTGGGAGTCATGCCGGTTTTCTTTTTAAAAACCTGTGAGAAATACTGGGGATTGTTGCCAAGCCCTACCTGTTCCGCTATATTCTGGATGCTGCCCGACGAGTCGGAGGCCAGCAGCTGCTTTGCTCTTTGGATTCGTATGTCAGTCAGATAAGCAGAAAACCTTACACCGGTCTCCTTGAGAAATTTTTTGCTGACATAGTCTACGTTCATATAGAGATGGTGTTCGGAAATATATTTTAAAGTCAGATTGGAATCCTGGAGATGATGCTCAACATAATCATAAATTTGCTGTGTCATAGGGCTGAGAGAAGCAATGTGGGACGGCCTGCGCAGGATATCCGTGATCTTTCCGATAATCGTGTTTTTCAGCGCCAGAATATCCGTTTCCTGTTCAATGGCCATAAGCCATTCTGTCAGCTGGATCGTCGATAATTCCGGGTTGCTTAGGGTGAGCTTCAGAAGAAAATTGCTGGAAAGCTGTTTCAGAAAGCTGATGTCATCAATGCCGCCAAACAGGTCGGGAAGCTGCTCGAAAGCTTTTGCGGAGCCGTTCTGGACGGCCTGGCAGATAGACTGGGCTTCCCGGATATTGGTATTGTAGTTGCAGGTATAAATGGGGTGAAAATTATCGATATAATAAATACTCCCAAATTTCCTGACCTTTTCCAGAACTACGGACAGAAGCTGACGCAGACAGGAAAAAAGGCAGGACTCGGTTTCCAGGGAAACAGAAGAACCGGCATAGTACCGCTGGCGGATAAACAGCTCCATCTGCTGATAGTTGACAGAGTAATTCTGAAAAAACAGCAGCAGGGTGTTGGTAACATAAATGCCGTGAACCGTTACCTTGGGAAGGTGCTTGCCGCAGTACAAAGAAAATTCTTCCAAAAAATCCTCCAGATATTGAAATTGAAGAAAGTAGACATAATACAGCCGGTAGGGAGTGGACTCAAAATCAATATAGGATTCATAGGTGGCCTTGATTTCCGAAAAGGTGCGGTTCTGGCAGACGCTGTCATTAATAATACTGAACATTATGTTATGCTGCATGCTGCTGACGGCGGTAAAATGATCGGAGGTGATCTGCTGTGTCAGCTTTCTCTGGCAGCAGTCTTTCTTGCACTCTTCGATGCAGTGGATAATCTGCATTTCGTTGCAGGGCTTAAGAAGATAGTGCCTGACCCCATTTGACATAGCAGCCTTTGCATATTCGAATTCCCCGTATCCGGACAGGATGATAAACTGCACAGCAAGATCTGTTTTTGAGATCCTGCGGATCAGCTCTAAACCATCCATTCCCGGCATTTTGATATCGGTCAGGACAATATCGGGATTTTCATCTAAAATCATATCATAGGTTTCAAAACCGTTTTTGCATAGGCCGATTACTTCTATATCATATTTTTTCCAGTCAATAATATGAAAAATCGTCTCCCGGATAATGCGCTCATCATCGGCAATAATCATCTTCAGCATAGGTGTTCTCCCCCGTTTTTAATGGTATGGTAACAATGGCGACAGCCATAGTCTCCGTATTTTCAAAGGAAAGGCCGAAGGATTCTCCAAACAGCAGCTGAATCCTCTGGTTTATGTTTAACAGGCCTAATAATGATTCTTGAAATGCCTCAGCAGAGGGCATTTCCCAGGCATCAAGATGCTGTAACATCATGATGCCGTAGAGGCGGCAGTACCACATCTTCG
>CAJTGF010000101.1 GCA_910575585.1 Clostridiaceae bacterium | reverse complement strand
CCCTGTCTTCGTCTGTTAATGTTATATTGCCGTATTTTTTATTTCTGCCCATGGTTGTGTACTCCTGAATAATATTGATACAACCATTATACTATACGTCAATTATACACACAAGCATTTTAAGGACAGACTACTAGTCGGCCTAGTCCGAGACTGCTTCAATAACATCCAGCCTAGCGCACAACATATTCTACTGAAACAGAATTTTCCTTCCCAGCTGTTAGCCCCACAATAAAGGCTGACCTGAATGGAGGTAATTTCACTTCTTAAAACAACCAAATGTCGAAAGCCAGAAATCCCTAATCTTGGCGAAGTGGCAAATAGCGTTAGAAAACAAACCCCTGAATATGCTGATTTCTATGCCAAAAATATGCTGAGCTAACCAAGCATCAGTACAAAAGAACACTTGTGCTTACCTCTCGTAAATTCGTATGACTCATTTTTGAATTGCTGGTCAAAAACCGATTGTACACCGTCGAAAAGCTGAACACCAAATATAATACCGAGTCCAATTAACATTCGGTTTGTATAAAACATACTGAAAGTCTGTTAATGCTACCCTTTTTCTGAAAAACACATCAAAATCTTTTTCAAAAAGTTCTTGACATATCACACGATGCTAAATATTTTTAAGAAGAAGTCTGGCTTTATGAACATCTTTCTTTTTGACAGATACACTATAGATTGTTTTTACAGCTCCATCCCGAGATAAAAAATAATTATTTCCACGAAAATTGTTGAAGGAAAGTCTTAAATGGTTATTAGTACTGGTATCATTGTACTGGATATTATTATTGGCAAGTATTGTTTTTGCAGTAAAAATTTTTTCTAGACTTAGAGTACTATAGACCTCAACATATTTTTCAAATAATGTCACTATATCCCCCTTTTTTATCAAAATTATAAATACACCTTAAAATGTGCATTAGAATCCCTCTTTTCTACAAATTATGTATATAATATAGAATAAAAACGCAAAAATGTCAATATTTTAATAAAAATTTTTCAATTAATTTTTCAGTATTATCCCATTTCCCTTTGTTAAGGAAATGCTCAACCGTGGTATGGTAACAGAGGCTGTATTTTTCAAAATCGATGTTTTCACATGATATGATTCAAGCGTCAAAAGGTATTCAAAACATAAAGAGTGTTAATTATTTTCGAATTGTACATTAATTGCTCTGTAATCCAAATCGCTGGAGATAAAAAATCGGATACAATTCCTATACAATTCGCACAATATTTGTCAGATATACCTTTTGACGGGCCAATCATACCATCTAAATCAACTTAACAATATCTATCTGCTCTTTCTTTAACCATCCTTATCCTGTTCTGTCCTGTCTGTCTGCAAGACTTTGTATACTCTTGTATCTTCCGAATGCTTTGCTTCCTTTTTATATCTTCCTCCTGAACGCGTTGTATTCCTAACTGTTCTACATTCCGCGGCCTTAACGCTCTGTTTGCCTCCACTCCTTCCTGTCCATGAACTTTTTGCCCCTTTTCCAATTCCACCCGTCTGGACAGCCTTTCCATCCTCCCTTCCAGCCTGTCCGCCTGTTTCCCAATCTCACTGCAAAGTCCATTTACAATCTCAAATGGCCGCACCACATTCCTGGCCGCTACCCCCAGTTCAAATGTCTCCGGAACCTCCTCCCGTCCTTTTCCAAACAAAGCCCTGGAGATATTCCGCTTATGAATCTTTGTCTTCTGGGACTCCTCACTGGCGGCAGCAATCCGGTTAATCGTCTCCCGCATATTAGCAGATGCCCTCTCCATCCCCATACTGATATTGCGCAGCATCACCCGAATATACAGCTTATCAAGGGCTGTGTCAAGGGCTGACGCGCCTTTCTTTTTAACATTCCTGACCGCCTTTCTCATTCCCGAAACGATGCTCCGCTTTATTTCCCGAATATACCCTTTGACCTCTTTCACCACGTTTTCCGTCCGTCGGACAACTGCCTTCATACGTCGCTGTGGGGTTCCTCTCTCTGCTTTTCCAAGCTGCCTTCTTAGATTTTTCAGCTCTTTCCCCATCATCTCCAACTGCCACTCCAAATGGTCAATCTGCTCCATAAGGTATTGGCACTCCCGCGCCTCAACCATCCTGTCATGCCCCTGTAACTGCTCAACATACCTCTTTACCTGCTGATTATCCTGCAGCCGTTCCATCACATTCCTCCTCGTATTATCCCTTCTAAACTTATCTGATTCCTGCCTGCCCCTTTACCTCCCTCCGTTCCCCATGCTGCTTGTCTGACAGATTTCAAACAGCAAAGAGTCCTCCGGGAAATGGTCCTCAAACGGAATCACCCCGCCTGTAAACTTAGACGCATTCTGGATGCACAAAAGCCCTTCTCCCGGAGGCGTGTCCGTCACGTACTCCAGCTGCCTGGCCGACAGCTGCAGCTGTTCCGACAGAACGCTGGCATTAATAGCCTGCTGTTTTAAAAGGACCACGAAAGCCGTATTGGTCAATACCGCCCTGCCCGTATCCGAAGCCAAAAGGTCCTCCACATCCTGACTTAACCCGCAGGGGCAGCACCGGTATTTCCTCGCTGTCTTCCAGAGCTTCTTAATCCACTGGGCCGTCTGCTCCTTCTGAAACAGCAAATGTATTTCATCAATATACACAAAGGTAGGCCGATTCAGCTTCCGGTTCCGGCTCATGCGGTTTAAGATGGAATCCAGAATAATCAGCATCGCCAATGGCCGTATCCCTTCCCCCAGTTCCGAAATGTCATAAGAAATAAACGCCGCCTCCGTGTTGGTATTGGAATGTCCCTGAAACAAGGTATCCACCCCCGCCACGTAAAATTCCACTGCCTTCACCACATCCAGCACCGACTGGAGCCTGCCGCCTTCGCTGTTATAGTAATCGCACAAAGCAAGGTAAAAATCATTCAGCGTTGGGATATCCCCGTCCTCCCCCGACATGAGCCATGCGTCATAACACCGCTTCGCCGCCACGGCAATCGCTGTCTTCTGGGTTGCGTCCGGAGTATAGGACAACATTTCCGCACACATGGAACGGTCCCCGGAGGGAATGGTCAGAGTCAGGTAAATGTCCCTCCGGATTCCGTTATTCCCCTCCGTCATGTTCCGTCTTACAATCTGATTGATGTCAGCCCGCAGACCATCCCTGCCGTCTCCGGCTTCCTGCAAAAGCACAATGTCCGACAGATAATCAATATCAACACTGTGGTTATAAATACATACCTGCAAGTCATACGACGGGTCGATGGATTTCAATACACTGGCCCATTTGGCGGAGGTGGCTCCCCGCTCATCCCTCCTGGCAATCCCGAAATTAATGTCCTGCACTTTATAGGTCCTGGAATAAAGCCCCTTTGCAATCTCCGTAATCCCATCGTCGGAGATGGAGTACAGCGGTATGGAATCCGCTATGTTAAAATGGGGTTTCAAATTCAGCACCTTCTTTAATTTTTTATCCATTCATCCTTCCCCCTTTTTGTCCACATTACTATGCCGTTCTTCCCGCACCAGCTGATATACGGCCAGCTTTGTCATAAGAACCGCTCCCCCTGCGGATTCGGAAATCCAGTTTCTCTGCTCCTTATTAAGCCCTGCGGCTTCTGAAAGCCTCAGCTTTTCATAAATCCCATGCTCCCCCAGCAGCAGAAAGTTCGCTTTCCGAAAGAGTTCCGAAAAATTTCTGCTTTCATACAGGGTACGGATATCCTCCGCAAGAAACGTGTATATGGTATCCTTGTGAAGATGATACATAGCTGTCTGATTCCAAGCCAGCCGTTCCGAATTAAGGGAGTAAACCATCCCGTGAAGCTTCCAAAACATCAGGGCATAGCCAATCTCCGCCCAAATCCCCGATTCCATGACCTGGTAAAGACGCCCGTATCCTGTTTCAGTAATCCGATACCGGCAGAACGGCACAAAAGGCCTGATAGCCAGGGCTCTTTGCTCCTGTTCCCCTAAACCTGACAGGAATCGCTCCACATAATCGGATATGCTGATTTCCCGCTCCCCTCCGTTATCTCCGTCCTCCAGGTTTTCCACAGCCTGCGTAACCATATCCACATGCTTTCTCATGGTCCGCCCATTGGTTGACAGCCCGTTTACGGCCCAGCGGGCTATCATGGCCTTAATAAGCCATGCCGGAGCCGCTTTACAGTTTACCTCTTCCAGCCGTGTGTCCCCGCTGCTAAAAGCCGTCACATCCGTATTTTTATCCGCAAGGATCGCTGTCTGTTCCCACATTCCAGGTTTCCCTTTATATGCTTCTAACTCTTTCATGGCCTGCCCCAAAGCCCACTCATACCTGCCTGCCAGGATAAACCCATTCTCCCTGTGGATTCGCCGGTCATAAAATACGTTTCCGCTGACAACATCCGTCCCGTAACAGACGGTATTTTTACATGTCTTAAGTTCCGACCAGGGAAACAGCGCCTTCAGATTATCTCCAGTCAGAACCCGGTAATACCGGATGCGGTTCTTCATAAGGGGAAGGACGGACCTCCATGCGTCAGCCTGCTGGTAATCCAGTTCCGACACGGATATCAAATAGTTCCCGCAAAATCTTTTCAAAACCCGGAATGTGTCCTCCACCTCTCCTGGAAGCCCGTCAATCGCCGCTAATGCGCAGGTATTGTAAATCTGCGTCCCGCTTTTCACAGCTTCTTCCAAAAAAGCTTTCATGGCTTCTTTCCTCGCCGTCCTTATCTCTCCCGATAGATTCATCCCATCCAGACATCGTTTCGGGTCAAGCTCCTCCGCATAGACGCTCAAAGCCAGGTTATCTCCAAGGCCCAGCAGCTCCGTGGCAAACGCCGCAAACAGCCTGGACGGATAGCCCATAAGAATCACCGTCTTTACCGTCTTTACCGTCCTTCCCGAAATCTCCATTTCCTTTTGCCTTCTCTTCACGTTGTAGGGCTGAACACAATTTATTCTTGATGCCTTGTCTTTCCCCCGCCTTTTCCCAGATTCCCCGGAATCCTCCGCAACAGGTTCAAACCGCAGCCTTTCCGACATAAGGCCAAACCATTGGTCACAAGTCATTGTCTGATAAGGCCAGTCATCCCCCAGTCCCCGGAACCTTTTTTCCGCCTCCTCCGGGCTGTCCGCCCTTGTCCCCAAAAGCATGTAAGCCCGGCCTTTCATCGCAATCAACTGAATCTTAAATCCCGCGCATCCCAGCACGAATCTTGTATGCTCTTCGGGAGGCAATCCCATGCCGCCCTCCGCTTCCTCCATGTCCGCCAGATACATCTTAAAATAATATCCGTCTTCGCTAAGCATCATATCCAGCTCCGGTATGTATCCCCCATACGTCACAAAATTTTTCTCAATCCTACGGCCTTTTGGTTTTCCTCTTTTCCGTTTCTTCCTAGCCATATTTTATTTACTCCTTTATCTCCTGACCTGATAGACGGATTTTTTTCGCTTCCGTCCCTTTGATTTCCGTTTCCTTGATTCTCCCCTGGGTCTTTTCTGCCCCCGTTTTTCCTCATGGATTTCCAAAACCTCCAGGGCCTTTTCATACTCGTTTTTGGCAAACAGCTTTCTCACCGGGGCCGATTTCACATTATTGCTCATCCATATGGTCAGCCAGTCCTCCAGGTTCAGCCCCATGGGACGGATAAACGCAAACAATCCGAAAGGAAAGCTCACCGCCGCCGGAATCATCATAAATCCAGCGCTTCTCACCCCCAAAACCTTGAAAAAAACCCATACGGATGAAGCGGCCAGAAGAATCCCAACAGCCACAAAAAGAAGTTCCCTTTTGGTCAGATTAAAGATAATCGGGTCCCGAATGGTCTGAATCTCCTTTGGGATTTCCACCGCCCCATCATAAGGCGTTATCCTGTCATCATCCTGATACATAGCTTCCCGCCTCCTTTACGCCGCCGCCATCATCTTTTTTGCCCTGTTTCCGGAGCCCACGATAAGGCCCACCTGGACCAGTTTGAACACGGCTATTTTTAACCCCAAAGCCATTAAGTCTCCCACACTGTTTCCCCCTGCTTCCACCTGTTTTGTAAAATGTTCCAAAAAAACAGCCATGACCATGTTCAGCGCTATGAACACGGCGTCGATCACCACGGACTGGAAACATATCCCGGCAAACTCCTTAATATATTGGAATCCCCTGGTATCCCGCAAAGCGTGTTCCCCGTACAAATCCGACATAGCCAGGGGAGCCCCCAGGGCCATGACAATAATCTGGGCCGTCCTGGAATACACCACCCACACAGACACCAGGCCTGCCGCCAGGGAAATCAGCCAGGGCAGCATAAACGCCACAAACACGGAAATAAACGGGATTATATTTTTAAAGGTATCCACAATCCCCAGCCCGCTCTTGTCCGACGCCCTCACATACCCCACGGCATCATAAACCAGGACTTTATAGTCTCCCAGGGATTCCCCCAGGGCCCCCGCCATGGAATTATCCCTGGGGGAACGGTTAAAGCACCATTGGGACAGATATAGAAAGAACTTCATCAGCCACTCCGAACATGCCAAAAGGAACATGCAGAGGATAAATTTCCCAAAGGGCTTTGCCAGCATTTCCACCGTAGGTTTTCCGAACTGCTGGGAAAAGTCCCTGCTGGCAAGGCCCATGATAAAATACATGGACATAATGGCCAGGGCCGTCGCCTTCAGCATGTAATAAAACGTCCCGATATCGCCGGACGTATCCGTCATGGTTTCAAACGCCTCGTTCACAACCCCTATGGATTCATCCAGCATCTCGTAGACAGAAAAGCCGGAGCCGTCCTCTTCCCCCGTCATCCCGAACACCGTATCCAGCATGGCGTCCAGGAAGCCGTTTCCCACCTTGTCTTCCCCGTTCTCCTGCCCCTCTAAAAGCCCGCCTGACTCCTCCGAAAGTTCCGTGCCTGCAAGTCTGCCGTCCTCAGCATAGGCCGGAAAGGCTGCCATGGACATCAGCAGAATCAAAGCGGCCAGCAAAACCAGACCCCTTCCCCACCCCTTATCACTTAATCGTCTTACCAATGTAATCTCCTTCCTCCAAAAAAGGAAAGGAACTTCCATCCCTTTCCTCCTGTTATCCATGTCCTTCTTTAACCTCCAAGCCCTACCAGGCCCTTAAGGGGCGTCTTCAGCATAAATACCAGCCCCGCCAGCAGCAGAAACATGATGCTGGTGCCGATTCCGGAACCCGCCTCCTTCCTCTGCTCCCCGTTCTGGCTGTTGCTTGCCTGGATAAAATGGATGATGGCCGGAATCAGCTGGAACGCTCCCATAACCGCAATACCCACGCTGAAAATCAGGAACACCACGTCAATGGTGCTGTTTAGCATGGTCTTGATTGCCGTGTCCGTAACCGTCAGCCCGTCCGCATAGGCCGGGAATGCCATGGCACAAGATATCACCGTGACGGTTACCGTCCTCATGTATCTTTTTGCGCCAATGATGTTTCTGACAGCTGCCCTCCTATGCCGCCCTGCTCTAAAAAATAGTTTTTTCACTTTCGTCTCCTCTCCTTTAAATGTGTGTTGTATAGGTTTTTACATTCAAACGCCGGAAATCTGCGTCTAATATGGGTTAATGGCAAAAATTCATCGATTTAGGAAACGGGAAAGGATTCAATTTTCCATATCGTCAAAAAGTTCCTCCACCGTCGCTTCCATCCCGTCGTTGTAGCCAGCCAAATCATAATGGCCTGCTTCTCCCGCTTTCAGCACCTCCTCCAGAGGTTTCGTCTCCGGCTCCACGGATTCTCTGGGCGCCGGGTCATATTTTTCATCTTCCTCCATATCCCGTCTCTGCTGTTCCTTTTGTTCCCTGTCAATCTCCACAGACTGTTCCACCCCTCTTTTGTAGGAATCCGCCGTTCTCTTCCGTGCCGGATGGGCCGGGTCCTTATCATTAATGGGATACAAAAACTCCGGCCTCAATTTCCTCCCATGCTTTCCCTGGACCGTAAATAAATCCGAGCAAAAATTCAGGCATGTGTCCGGGTTAATCTTGTAATCCAGAAACGGCTTCTGACCTTTAATCATTACGATACACCGGTCCGGGGGCAGCCGGTAAAGTTCATCCTGGGTCATTAGCTGACGCTGGACCGCGCTGTAGGAGTGTTCTACCGTGGAACCGTCGATGCCAAACAAGTCAACGGTCTTTGATTTATGTACCGAAGTCTGCTCCGCCTGGA
Organism: Clostridiaceae bacterium; assembly: GCA_910575585.1. Lineage (GTDB taxonomy): Bacteria > Bacillota > Clostridia > Lachnospirales > Lachnospiraceae > UBA3402. The sequence continues at coordinate 5,163 of CAJTGF010000101.1, read as the reverse complement.
TGGTCTTCATTCCCAGGGCATTACTCACCCATTTTGTCGCCGACTTCTCCCCCTGGCCTCCGCTGCCGATAAACACAGTCTGGTGGACGTTATCCATAATATCCGCAGCCGCCTTGTCATAAAGAGTCTCAATCTGGTTAGGCGACTGGACGATCATGCAGGTGGACAGGTTCACAGAACGAAACGTGGAAATTTTCTTATCAAAATCAGGAATTTTTCCCACGTTTGCGTACTCGTCCTGGAAGAACGTCACATGATGGGGCAGGCTTCCGTCAAATACATTCTGAGCCCGGTAATACAGGCTTTCAAACATCTGTGTGTAAAGAAGGGATATAAGGAAGTTGTAGGTACTGTTGGTGGTTGGGATAATGATATAAAATGCCGTCAACCGGTCCCCGATGGTATCCATAGCCAGGGTGTCCACGTTTGTCAGCCTCTGTACATCCTTGGAAGCAAAGAGTCTCACAGCAGTCTGGGCCGTGGAGATGATGGAACTCATTTCTTTTCCCGTAGCCGACACCTTTCTCCTCCACACCACCGCCGGATGTTCCTCCCCCATTCTGGAAGTCTCCGCCAGATGTTCCAGCCAGATATCGTAATCCGACTGGTAGCCATCATCATCCTCCGAAAACCCGCACATATTTAAAAGTTCCGACACTGTGGTAAAGTTCTGGTCACGAAAAGCAAACTCATAGTAAACCCCATAGCAGATGGAATTTAAAAGAGACTTGGCGCTGTTGCTCCAGTGAGGGTCCGTGGGAGTCTTTCCGCCGTTCGCGTTTTCGACCACGGAATCCACCATGATTAAAAGGGAATCCGCGCTCCTGATATAACGGAAAGGATTGTAGCAATCTGAAAAATGCTGTTCATTAATATTCAGCACCCGAATCTCATACCCGTTGGCCTCCAAGAATCCTGCCGTCTCGCTGCACAGTTCTCCTTTCGGGTCTGTAAAGACAAAACTGACCGGCTTCCCGTCCCTGGGGTCCACAGGAAGGGAATATACATTGGGCTTTACAAATCCCCTTGACTTTCCCTCGCTGGTTCCTCCGATTACCAGGCAGTTAAGGGAACCCAGTTTTGACAGCCAGGTATTGTAGCTGACTTTTACATTCTGGCTAAGGAGCAGGTTGCTCTCCCGTCCGGTCTTTCCATGCTCTGTTTTCCTTTTTGCATTCTTTTTAAGTTTTATCATAATCTGACCTCTTTCCATTCCATCATTCCAAAAACTCATAGAGGTTCAAGGAAAACACGGGGGACGTGTTGTTGGCAAGAAACTGTATTCTTTCTTCCTCCGTCTGAAAATCATTGGAACCATGTTCAACACCTTTCATCTCTGCTTTGGGAAGCTCCCTTTTGGAAAATGTCATAAAGAATATAAGCGTATAGAAGCAGACGGCAAAATAGACCACATATCCGTTAACGTGCAGAAAATCCATGGGAGCGGTTTTTATATGATCCAAAATCATTTCCGACCAGGTTCCTATTCCTGCCCCTGCGCCAATGACTGCTGACAGATGGCCGCAAAAGAAAATGGTAAATAAGACTAACGCAATCAGCCCTGTCAGCTTGCATGCAAAGCTTCCCTGTTTCTTTCCGGTTTGGCTTTTAGTATTTTCTGATGCCATGTTAGTTCTCCTGACCTTCTATTCCCTGATGGTTATCTATTTCCCGAATCTCCATTTCCGTTTCAGCGTAATCCAATCCCGAATTCCGATTCTCCAGAATCTTAAGGTCGCTTTCATCCAATATAATAGCGTTTTTTCTGGCCAGGGCTTTTATTTCTTTTGCCAATTTTTTGCGAATGTCCTGTAATATTTCATCCCCAAATCGTTTCTCAACCGCTACGCACGCCCTCTGGCTCCCTGCTGATATGGTAATCAGGCAGGTTTCCTCACTAATATTCAAAATTCCATTGACGCCCAGCAGAGCTTTTAAGTTGCTGTTGATACTCTTTAACGCGTTTTCCTGTGTCTCTGTCTTTACAATCTTTGCCATGTCATCGCTCCTTATATTACTTGTTCTTTTTGGATTTATCTTTCATACCGCTTTTCCTTTTGCTTTCCTCTCTCCACCTTCATGGCGGCCCGCTTCTGCTCCACAATGCGTTTCACTTCCCGGATATTTACGCTTTGGAATATTGGCACAGGGTTCCTTGTTTTATCCGCAATTTCAAGCTGTGCTAATATCTCATAGTCTTCTTTTAGATACATGACAATATAGCTGTTATCCGGCTGTTTCCCTATGGCAAACTCTATGTTCTTGTCAGCAGCCTCCCTCTTTGCCGCTCTTATTGTTTCTAATGATTCTGCTTTGCTAAAAACAATATCTTTCCCCTCATACTTGTCAAAAAATTCAGCCACATACAGCTGTGGGTCTTTATACAGCGGATGCCCCTTTTCAGCCATCTGCTCTGCCGTATGTTGAAACAGCCGGATATCGCAATCCCGTATCATGACAGACACCTTGCCGCTTTGTGTATCTGCCACCGCATAATAAGTCAGCCTGTTTGCTTTTGCTTCCAGTTCAAAATCTTTTAAATGTTCCGGGCTGAATTGAACCGCATGGAGCCCGCCTCCATCCTGGACATACTTTGCAAAAGTCTCCAGGACTTGGTTCTGCTCTACGGTTGATTTCCCTGAAAGGGCAGCGAGTAACGCCTGAATCACGTCGTCTGCGGTTTCCATGGTTTTTTCAGAATAGGCCATGCCAGTGTTTACCAGGGTTTTGTCGTCCATGTTTCCTTATTCTCCTTCCTATAGTCATTTTATTTGCATATGGATACCAGGAAACATTTTAAGAAACAGATTTACCATATATCTTGTTTCCAGCCAACTGATATGATAAAATGAATAAACAGCAATCTTCATTTTCAAACTCAGGATTTTAAAGGAGAAGCACTATGCATGACCCTCAAAAGAAAAAGATTCTGGCACTTTTAAAGCGTGATGAAGCCAACGGAAACTATGAAAATAACTATTGGTTTTCCTATAAAGATTTTTTAGACTCAACAGATGGGTTCACTGCATTCTCATGCGAAAACTTTGATGGAAAGCAAGGGTATCTTGCTATAATTGAAAATTTGCTTCACAAAGATGAATCGGCAAAAATCTTTGTGCAGGTTTATGGATATGAAGAAGATAGCAAAGAATCATTCATTTATGCGGATATTTTAATCATTTTCAGCAGATTGCCACTTATTGAAATAAAACAAATCTTCTATGAAACGGAAGAACTATTTCCAAGCAGCATTGAAGAAGCCGCCGATTTTTCCAAACAGACTTTTCTTGTTGATGATAATGGCGATTTACTTCCAATTACAAACCTGTTCCATGACGGTTATTCCGTATACTATTGCTGGTGGGATTAAACTTCTGTTGTAGCCCTGGAAAATTTGAACTTGTTGGAGGAATATCATAATGGCTCAAACAAAAATGACTCTTAAGATGATAGATTTTTACAATGGAAACGTCCATGATATCGAACATTTCCTGAAAGTGTATTCCTATGCTTCACTCATTGGCAGGGCCGAAGCCCTGGATGAAAAAACGCAGGACATCTTGGAGATGGCGGCGATTGTTCACGATATTGCCTGCCCGCTCTGCCGTAAAAAATATGGAAACACCAATGGAAAGTACCAGGAAGAGGAAAGCGGGGCCCTGCTTTATCCATTCCTTTCCGAATTTAAGCTGGATACCGACATTCAGGAACGCATTATCTTCCTTGTGGAACACCATCACACATTCAGCAACATCACGGGGATTGACTATCAAATTCTGGTTGAGGCCGATTTTCTTGTAAATGCTTCCGAAGCAAGCATGGATATGGACAGTATCCGAAACTTCAAAAATAAAATCGTAAAGACTCGCACCGGGATAAAGCTGTTTGACTCTATATATCTTCACTAATCTCCGGTTTATCCGGTTTCAAAATAGGGAGGTAATAAGAATGATTAGCCCAGATTTACCAATTACAAAATTTGAAGATGATACATTGAACAGAGGCTCATTTGCACAAAGCCTTGCCAAAGTTTTGTTGCAGTATTCTCATTCTTCTTCTTTTTCTATTGGCCTATATGGGGAATGGGGAAGTGGAAAAACTTCTCTACTAAACATGGTACTTGGAATTGTAGAGAAATCGGATAAAAACATAGTTATTCTTCGCTTTAATCCATGGTTATGTTCAGACCCCAAGCAATTAACAAATCAATTTTTCAAACAAATGGCAACTGCAATAAAACTAAAGAAGCCAGCAGCAGCTCAAGCATGGGAATTGATTGATCAATATGCAGATATTTTTGACGCAGCCAGCTTTATTCCGGTTGCAGGTCCCTTTGTCACTATTGCGGGAAAAATATTGACTAAACGGGCAAAAAAACAAAGTGAACAGCCTGTTAATGATTTGCAAGACATCAAAAACAAGATTATTGAAAAGATGAAGGAGGAAAATCTGAAAATAATTGTATCTATAGATGATATTGATAGACTTTCAGAGGAAGAGATTATTGCTGTATTTCAGCTAGTTAAAGCATTAGCAGACTTTCCTAAAACCATTTATCTGCTTGCGTTTGATTATGACGTTGTGGTAAAAGCGCTTGGAAAAGTGCAGCATGGAGACGGAAAAGAGTATCTAGTAGTCTGTCCTTAAAATGCTTGTGTGTATAATTGACGTATAGTATAATGGTTGTATCAATATTATTCAGGAGTACACAACCATGGGCAGAAATAAAAAATACGGCAATATAACATTAACAGACGAAGACAGGGTTGTTTTGGAGAAGCTTTCCAAGTCACAAACAGGTGAATACCGTAAAGTGCAGCGGGCAAAAATCCTGCTTATGAGCGCCAGCGGCATGCTCAACTGTGAGATTGCAACAGCTATTGGGGTACATCCCAATACGGTGGCTTCCATTGTTAAAAAATACATTGCGGCTGGAAAAGACTATGCCCTGAATGATGCTTCCCGTTCCGGCAAACCGAACACAATAAGCGATGAGGAAAAATTCTGGGTTACCAGTATTGCCTGTATAAAACCAAACGAACTTGGTTATGCGCAGGAACTCTGGACATATAGAAAGCTCCGTGACCATATCCGCACCAACTGCGAAGACGCGGGATATCCTGGCCTTGCCAAAATATCAGCCAATACCATCTACAGTATCCT
>CAJTGF010000100.1 GCA_910575585.1 Clostridiaceae bacterium | reverse complement strand
GGCTGGCCGGGATTTGCTCGCTTAAGGTGTTTTTGATAGGGGACGCTGTTTCAACGTTGTGGCGGAACGATATCTGTTTTGTCGACAGAAAGGTTTGTGCGTAGGATTTATCGGAACAGATCCTGCCTATTATGTTTTGGATGTTAGTTAAAAATGATGTTGTTTGAGTCCGCGAATGCCGTAAACATAATCTTTTCCTATGGTTGAAATATGGCAGCTAATATAGTTACCGACCAACTTTATATTTTAATAACACGAGGAAAAACACCAGAAAACACGGTCTTTTTAGGATTTTCCGTATTTTATAAAGCAAGACATGGCGTATTCATGCGTGTATAGGAACATAAAAACTCGAATACTCGAATCCACGGAAGAACGGAATCTTGCTATTGCTTTCAATAGCAAGGCGGCAGATCCTATCAGGTTCACAGCAACCCCGCCTTAACCTTACTCAACAATATACCTGTGGCCGTAAAAAGAAGCTATTTTTTCGCTGCAAAGCTGAGGCAGCGTCCCCTACCGAAACCACCTTAAGTGAGCAAACCTTAGCCAGCGAATTCTGGTTTTGCCATGCAGAGGAGAGCTGTCCCGTCCGGGTGAATCTATGCCATGGAGATGAGACCAGGAAAGCAGGAGGGCCTGATCCCGAGTGATTTCCGCTTTGGGCTCATCGGAATGTTCGGCATATCTGAACCCGGACGGGACAGCTCTCCTCTGCCTGGCCTCACGACAATCCCCGCCCATTGCTCACTCAACAATACAGCAATTCCATTTCGCGCAAGAAATCGCTCTTAAGGATCTAATACTTCCTCCAGCATCTCCATCAGCCGCGCCACATCAATGGGTTTGGCTATATGCCCGTTCATCCCGGCATCCAATGCCGCCTTTTTGTCCTCCTCAAACGCATTGGCCGTCATGGCAATGATGGGTATCTGGGAAATTCCTTCTCTCCCCAATCCCCTGATCTGTCTGGTAGCCTCATACCCATTGAGGATGGGCATCTGGATATCCATCAGGACCAGATCATACTGCCCCGGTTCTGCCGCCTTCATCTTTTCAACCGCCGCTGCCCCGTCGTCAGCCACATCCGCCGTAAGCCCCGCCTCTTTAAGAATCTCCACGGCGATCTCCTGGTTCAGTTCATTGTCCTCCACCAGAAGTATCTTTTTATCCCTAAAAGAGAGCTCCCTCTTTTGAGGCTCGTTCTTTTTGTCTCCCCGCGTAAACGGCGACTCCAAGATCTCCCGAAGCTCCGACAAAAATATGGGTTTGGAACAGAACGCCGTTACGCCCGCCTTCCTTGCCTCCTCCTCAATGTCAGACCAATCGTAGGCAGTCAGTATGATAATCGGCGTCTCCACTCCGATGATCCCCCGGATGCGTCTGACTACCTCAATGCCGTTCATATCCGGCATCAGCCAGTCTATGATGTAGGCCGCGTACTCGTCATTCTGCTCGCCTGCAAGTTTGACCCTGAGCACGGCTTCCTTGCCGGAAGTCGTCCAATCCGGCCGCATGCCTATGGTGGACAGCATCTTGGTGACACTGGAACAGGTATTAAAATCATCATCAACCACCAGCGCTCTTAAGCCCTTTAGTTCCGGGATCACATCCTGCCTTACAGGCCCGGAACAGATCCGAAACCGCAGGGTCACCGTAAAGGTAGTCCCCTTCCCCTCCTGGCTGGCGGCGGTAATGGTGCCGCCCATCATATCCACGATATTTTTGGTGATCGCCATCCCAAGCCCCGTTCCCTGGATCCCGCTGACCGTGCTGGTCCTCTCCCGCTCAAAGGGCTCGAAAACATGCTCCAGAAACTCTTTGCTCATACCGATGCCCGTATCCTTTACCTGAAACTCATAAAAAGCCCACCCCTCCGGCGTACTCCCCTTTTGCAAAACACGGACGCTGACAATACCGCCGGGTTTTGTAAATTTCATGGCATTGCTCAGCAGATTTAAAAGGACCTGGTTCAGCCTTAACTTGTCACATAAAATATGTTCATTTACCACATCCGCCGTATCGATGTAGAACTCCAGCTGCTTGGAAGCGATATCTGCCTGGATAATGGTCTTTAAGTCGTGCATCACCTCCGGCAGAGAGGTTTCTTTTTCCTCAATCTTTACTTTTCCGCTTTCAATGCGGCTCATATCCAGCACATCGTTAATAAGGCTTAACAGGTGATTGCTGGATGTAGTGATCTTTGAAAGGTAATCCCGGACCTGCTCCGGGTTATCCATATGGGTTGCCGCAAGGGAGGTAAATCCGATAATGGCGTTCATCGGGGTCCTGATGTCATGGGACATGTTGTTAAGGAATGTTGTCTTTGCCCGATTGGCATGCTGGGCAGCCGCAAGGGCGTCCTGAAGGTCAACTTTCTGCTTTTGGAGCTGTTCCTTTAACCGCCTTTCCTCTTCAATATCCACGAAAAGTCCCACAAAGGTAATGGGGGAACCGTCTTCCCGCCTGGACAGCCGGCCGGCAGCATGGAACCACCTCCAGCCTGCGTCTTTTGTCAGCAGCTGGTATTCTACATTATACGTTTTTTCACCTGTAAAGTCCCTTACGGTTTCCCAGTACTCGTTCAGCACTCGTTCCTTGTCTTTTTTATGTAACAGCCGGGACCAGGATTCCAGTTTGTTGGGAAAATCCGCCTCGCTTTCGTAGCCTAACATCCTGCGGAAATCATCGGACCAGCTGCAGGAGACAAGTTCCGCGTTTTTATTAAACTCCATGCTCCAGATGCCCGATCCCATGGCGGCATGGATGTTATCCATGGCGCTGCGCTCTTTCTCGATCTGAACATAAGCCGCCCTTATTCTGTCCCCATCCGCTTTTTCCTGCGCTAAGAGATCTTTGGAATTTTTTCTGGACTGGTAGTTAAACGCCAAAAACACCCCCAGCATGGCAGCCACGGTGATGGTGATCTGGATAACGCTGCGCCGCATCATCCCGGAACTGATAGAGCTGATCTGGCTGCTGATCACATTATCCCGGATCAGAAAGGTCAGCATCCAGTTGGTTCCCTCCACCGGCATATAGCAAAGCTCCTGCTGGCTCCCCTGAGAGTTAAACGATATCTGCCCCTTTTGGCCATTGGCAAAATTCTGTTTCAGCTGCTCAAAGCTGGCCCCGTCGTCTATGCGGGCGTTTGCAAGTGTCTGAAAAAGATCGTCGCTGTCGGTCAGACTCTCCCCATTGCGGTAATACAGACTGCAGTACGTTTCATTGTTATTGCCCTGGAGAGTCAGAGAGCTTAACATCTCGCCAATGTTAAGCTGGAGGAAACACACGGAGATCCTGGAATCCTGAAAGGAAATACCCTTTACAGGCATGGCCAGGATCACCTGCTTTTTCGCACCGTAAAGGTTCAAGGTGCTGATAACCGGCTCTGTCAGTTCCTCCGCAAGAAAACCGTATCGGCTAAGCCCCGACACGGTGCTGTGTTCCGTGTAAACAATGCCATGTTCATCTACCATGGCAAATTTATCCACGCCGTAGAGAGCTTTTACCTTTCCTAAAAACTCCCGCAGCGCCTCCTGGGAGTTTAGATCCGATTCATCCAAAAGGTTGACGGCGTTTTTCATATGGTCAAAGTAATTGTTCAGCTCCTCCGCCACCACTCTGGCCCGCCGGCCGGCCATCTCCTCCAGATAAAATTCGCTGACCCTGCTTACCGCCTCCTTTGTGCCTTTCCTGGCGCTGCTTGTGACCCAGATCGTAGTGATCAGTAAGATCGCCGCAATCAGTGCGCCGCCCCACACAGCAAATGCGACAGTCTGCTTTTTCTGCTTTTTATTAATATCTTGTTTCTGCTCTTGTTCCATGTTCTGTCCTGCCATTCTAATCAATCTCGCCATACAGGGTCTGAAGTATAGCCGCAGCTTCGTCCTGATAAATGATCGTCGTCTTTTCTTCCGTCTTCTCGGGGTAGTATTCTCCCGGCAAAAGGCCGTCCGCAATCTTGACCGCCACCTGGACCGTATCAAATCCGATGGAATAGCAATCCTGGATACCCAGGGCATAGATAATGCCGTCTTTTAGATACCTAAGCGCCTCCTGATCATGGTCCATCCCCACAATGGCTACCTCTTTTTCCCGTCCGGCTTCTATAACCGCTCTGGCCGCGCCTACGGGATTGCTCATATTGCAGCAGATGATCCCTCCAAGGTCCTTATGGCGCGCAAGAAACTCCTGGGTAAACGCATATGCCTTATCCACGGAATCTTCATCATACGCCACCTCCACAATCTTCATATCCGGATACCGGGAGATCACGTCCTTAACTCCAAGGGCTCTGTCCTCGTGGCATGGGGCCCCCTTATTCCCCACCAGGACAGCCACCTTCCCGCTGTATCCAAGCTTTTCGCAGAGAGCCTGGGTAAGCTCTGCGCCGTCCTGATAGTTATGGGTATTGCCCACATAGGCGATCCTCCTGCACCCGTCCTCCTTGGCAGAGTCGGAGCTTGAAAATGTCATAACTTTTTCTCCGTCTGCCATGATCTGGTTGATCACAGGCGTGACGATCTCCACATCCGCCACGTCCACGCCGATGACATCAAAATCCCGCCGGGAAGCCTCCAAAAGCCGGTGGATCTGATTTTGGGCCGAAACTTTATCGGGGGCAAGGTACTCATAATTGATGATGATCCCTTTTTCTTCATACTGCCTCGCCGCGTCCTCCATCCCAAGGGCAACCGCATCCCACCAGGGATGGACTGTTTTATAGGTAAAGTAAAAATTATATGTATTCTTTTGGGGTTCATAATCATCCAGGCTGCGGTCAAAATTAACAGCATTTACAGAATATCCGCTTTTACTTCCGTCCTGATCCGCAGCTCCGGACTGCGGCATGGCATCTTTGGGGGCTGCGCCGCACCCGGCAAGATAAACAATACTGCCCCAGACTATGACTGCCCCGATCACAAAATCCGAGATCCGTTCCAATGTTTTTCTAAACACGAACCTGCTGTCTCCTCTCCTGCCTGCTCATCTTCCACGTTATGGGTATCCAGACACTTCATTGATTATAAAACATTCTGTCTTATTCTTCAACTGTGACTTTTATCATAACCAATGTTCTGTTTTTTACAAAAAAAATGCCAGGTTCCCCGGATCATGAGGGTTTCCTGGCATTTCTTTTATCGTTAGGCTCACTCTTTGAGCATCTGGTTCAGTGCGCGTATCCCCGCCGCGCAGGGCAGTTCCTGGCCGTCCAGATCGTAGATCTGACCGTCCTGTACAAAATTGTACACGGAGATGTTGTCCACATACACATTGGCGCCGGCGCGAAACCGCACCTTATCATACTCAAAACGCCCGAAATTTAAGTCAAACTGCTTTTCCCCGTCTACCACCACTTCCTTTGTCTTGCTCCCAAGGGTTACGGATATTTTAGCCGGCCGTTCACTGTACGCGGTAAACCGCACGTGGTTTTCAAACAGCTGCTTGGAAGAGATCCGGCTTCCCACATCCTGGGAAAGGGTTCCGTTGCTCTGGATCAGCGCCTGGTTGCTGCCGTTATACTCCACAAATTTTACCCGGCTGGATTCCCAGCCCTGGCCTCCAAGGGCAAACTGGCTGTTAAAAACGCCGTTGTTGGCATAGTTTCTGTAGGTCCACACCGCGTATCCGTTGGTATAATTGCGCAGAATGCCGGAAATGGAGGTGAGGAACGGATTTCTCTCCTCCTCCAAAAGCCGGGCGTTATGCTCAAACCCAGGTGTCATGTCCATATAGAGAAGCTGGTCAATGTAAATAGGCTTTCCTCCGTTGTAAGCTTTTACCACATTCAGCTGCTGTTCCATCATGGACACGGCTTCCGCCGCTGTCAGCAGACGGTCAAATGGCTGTCCCATGGAAACGCTGTACATCAGGGATGTGTAGGTGGAATCGCCGCATCCAAAGGTCTGGTGATGGCCCGCTCCCACCAGTTCCCCGTCCAGTCCGTTTACCGGATCTATATCCAGCCGCACCTCCATGGACAGATTGGGGAATACCTGTTGGGTCTCTTTCAATAAACCATTTAAAAACTCATCATAGAACTCAAAAAACAGCTTATATGCCGGGCTGTCTTTCTTCGGGATACTGACCTGGTCAAAGCTCTGGAATGTCTTGTCCGGCGCAAAATACCGGTTCACTTCTTCTATGGTATAGCGGCTCTCCAGATATGCCTGAAAGCCGATCCGCTTCGCCTCATTGATGCCGGACTGCTTTAAGGCGAACTGACCGGGAGCATCTTCCACGTAGTTCCAAAAATCCTCCCATGTAATAAATCCTCCGTAAAAATTCTCATAGGGCGACACGGTATAATAGAGGGTCTTTACATATTCCAGCCACGCGGCTTTCATCGCTTCATCTCCGAGAAGCTTCTGATACCGGGTCTGAGGCGCTTCGCCCTGGCATTGATCCCAGGTATAGCCAACTCTTAAAACCACCCACAGGCCCTGATCCCTGGCCGCGTTCATGATGCGGTTCAGCTTGTTGAACGCGTATTCGCTGTACTGGATCGGGCTTGTACACGGCTGAAACTCCCGCCACGGCACCGCAAGGATAATGCTGTTAAAACCGTCCGCCGCAATCTGAGCCAGATCCTGCTCCAGATGATCGGTCTCCGTATTCCAGAAATTGATGACCCACGCATCCGACACATAGGTGACAGATGAAAGCCTCTCCGGCCGTTCTCCCACAGCAGCGTAAGTCAGGTACGAAGCCGACAATACCATACATAAAATCGCGATAACATATCGTTTCCAGTGTTTTAAACTATTGGTTTTCTTCATAGGCATCTCCAACTATATTCTAATAAAAGTGTAAAGTTTATTGTATCATTGAACAAAAAATTTGTCAATGGGGCAGAAAATTGATGCAATTTTATAATTTATTCCGTAAGTATTCTTTTTTCTATATATGGTATACTAAAGAAACCGATACTTAGAAGCTATAAGAAAGGCAGGGATCAAGATATGCCTTCAAATGAGAATGGCCGCAGAACAGGCGTATACAAGGGATTATTCTCTGGTTTTGCATACGGCCTCTATACAACTCTGGCTCTGATCGCCGGAAATTACAGTCCGCTGGCAGGCGCTGCCGGATTTTTGGCCGCCCCTTATGTATGCGCGGGGCTCAATGACTTATTTGCGGGTATCTGGCTTTCTCTTTATAATATGAAGAAAGGGCAGTTAAAAAAGGTGTGGAAGAGCATCTTTACATTTCCCGGCAGGATGATCGTCCTTGGAAGCCTTTTAGGAGGTCCTATGGCAAACGGGGCTTATCTGGCAGGGCTGTCCATGGCGGGGGCTTATGCCATTCCTGTCACGGCTACCTGCAGCCTGTTCGGAACTTTATTTGGCTGGATCTTCTTAAAACAGCGGCCCGGGAAAAGGACGGCTGCAGGGATGATCCTGTGTGTTGCCGGAGCTGTCATCATCAACTGGACAAAGCCGGAGGGAAGTCCCCATTTTACCTTAGGCATCATCTGCGCCTTTGCCGCAGCCATCAGCTGGGGACTGGAGGGCGTCATCGCCAGCTACGGCGGTTCACAGCTTGATCCCGATCTGGCGGTAAATATCCGGGACCTGGTCTCCGGCATAGTTATCCTGTCCCTAATCGTCCCGGCCCTGGGAGCGGGGAAGCTGCTGTGGGAAACGCTTTATGCCGGAGTCCCTGCCCTGTGGCTCATGGCTTCCGGACTGGCCGCCGCCATGTCCTTTTTGGCCTGGTATGGGGCCAATGCCGCCGTGGGGTGCGCTGTGGGAATGTCGCTGAATGTGACGTATACATTTTGGGGCATGCTTTTTTGCGTCGTGTTTTTAAACCAGGCCCTGACTGTTACGATGGTTTTGGGGGCTGTGGTCATCGTTGTCGGAGCCGTGGTAGTGGCGGCAGGAAAATAGCGCATCGCTGCACTATCTTTATTGCCGTCTCTTCCGAAGAAAGCAATTTTCAAACACGCTCTAGTACAGCAATCTTTACTGTGTCCCACCTTTCTCATAGCACCACTTGGCAATATTCCTGATCACGTCCAGAGGCAGCTCCTTGTCATAAGGAAGCTGTATGGTCCCCTTGCTGGTCTTATAGCCCTTTAGCTGCGCTCCAAACTCCTCCACAGCCTCCGGCCCGGGATATATTCCGATATGTTTTTTAAATGCCGCAAACTGGATAATATTGCGTTTCTTCCAAAATGTAGGCATACTCCACGAGATCTTTTCTTCTGTCTCCGGTATCGCCTCACGGACCGCATCCCTTACTTGTTTCAGATACTTTTGTATTTCCTCAGGCTGGGCGGCAATATACGCATCAATACTCTCCGGCGCCTTGCCGCAATAATGGCCCTGATTCTTATTTTTAAACTCACGTCCGCACTGAGGACATGTCCACATCCCTGATCCCTCCTCTAATCTTTCCTTGACGGTCACAAAAACCGTATCTCCCGGCTGTTTCCCTATCTTCCCGCGGATATCTTTCCGCAGCCCAATAATATAGCAGACGCCTCCGTCCTCACCTTTGACTCCCATGTTCACAATGCTTCCGTCATAAGGCTCGCCGTCAAAGGTGGCGCTGACTTTCACCTGCCCCCGCCCAAATTCCTCCCGGATATTATAGGGGAAGATAACATACGCCCCGCCGGTATCGCCTGCCTGGTATACCAAAGATTCAAATTCATAGATTTTTTCGTTTATATTCTTTTCCTTCTCCAAACACGGTCACTTCCTTTTCAAAGACAAAGGTTTCAGCCTGATATTCCATGCACCAACCTCATTTTCACCAAAATCCTTACACGCAATTCCCCAAATTTTCTAAGAACTTCACTACCAAACAAAAAAGAGTATCTATCTTTCGATAAATACTCTCTTTTGTTATGCTCTTTAACGTGCGCGAGAAGATTCGAACTCCCGACACCTTGGTCCGTAGCCAAGTGCTCTATCCAGCTGAGCTACGCACACGTATCTTGTCCACAGAAATTATTATCTCTGCAACAGATATTATTTTACCTGATTACTACAATTTTGTCAAGTATTTTTTGGGCAAAAACTTTCATATGCAAAAACCTTCATAAATACATCACTTTCTATTCATACACAACACAGCCCACAACGGTTTTCTGAAGATCACAAATTCTCTCAATCTCCAATTCCACCGCACTATACAGGGAGTCTTTGCACGCCTCTACCAATACAGCCCCATCGCACTCCGGCAATTTCAGCAGCCCTTCCGCATTATGGAGGATATTCCCGCCAAATACTACTTTAATTTCGGACAGCCTTTCTGCCAATTCTGATGCTATCCCATTGATCACTTCTTCCTGCGCAGTGCCTATTACCAGCAAAGAATGCATCCCATCCATATGATTACGGATATTCGCAGTGATCAGCCCCAGCTCATGATCCCTGTCCGCACCGCAGGTTCTGCCCTCAAGCTGACGGATCATCGCATCAATCTTGCTTTTATTCTTCTCTCCGGTTGATAATGTACCTAATATCTTAACCTTAAAACGATATTTTAACTCCTTTGCCGAGTATACCTTATCGCTCATGACAAATCCGATACAGATAAAAAATACCACCGCAAAGGCTCCAAGGACTCCGCCGATAACTCCGTATTTGATCCCTGTTGATACAGGAGATGACACCGCCGACTCTTCAGGACTTTTGAGATTTTCCATTTCATCTGTCCTTGTTTTGAGACTTTCCCGCAGTCTTTCCAACCGTGCACGTTCATTATTCTGCTGATCGGCCAATGTAAAATCAATCCGTGAGCTTACGCTGCTGCTTACTTCACTTATAGTATGAGGTCCAATACTGGACTTGATCTGATTCTGGAACTTTTTCCCTCCCTCAACAAAACTCTCTAAAAGTTCCTTTGCTTTCTCCTCATCCTTATATCTCACCTGTACAGTCAGAAAATCATTCTGTCTGTTGCGGATTATAAAGCCGCCTCCGTTTACATTAAATAACTCATCATCCCCATAATAGCTGTCGCGCCCCATGGTTATGGTCACCAGTTCCTGAATGTAACGGCGATCCACCCCCATCTCCTTGGCAATCTCCGACAGAAGCTCACTGCTGGTCAGAGCTGCCTGATAGGCTCTCATTATGGTTGTTGTAAGATCATTACCCTGATCCGCGGTCCGTTCATCTGCCTTAATAAAAATCTCTGCCTTCGCTTCCCATACATCATATGGACTCATATTCATCAAGATAGATTTCTCCATATACTCTTCCTGACTGGCAATATCCCGGGTCAGGTTCTCAATCTCCCTTTCATATGATTCCATACTCTCATTATAAGCTTCCACTTCCTTGGCGTGGTCATCTTCCACCTCTGTACGGTTACTCTTATATACACCTGCCGCCTTATATCCGCCAAACAGCACCGCCAGCGCCAACGCAAAAAACAAGACGATCCTCCATTTACGTAGAACGGCAAACATCAGTTCTTTTAAATCTATCTCCCGTTCATATGTATCATTATATTCCATGACCTTCTCTCCTTCCTATTTTCTTATCTGACCTTATCCTAAAATTTGGGCTGTATATCAGTCCTCTCTCCAAAGCCGCAGCGTTTACAGCCAAATAGGACGCCAAAAGCCATGTTGATAATTATACCATAGTTCGTTTTAATAATACACTATTTTTTCATTATTTTTAAACCTTATTTTTCCTGTTATATTACGGTTCACAGGCCGCTCTTTCGCTCCTACTCTGTTAATCGGTCTGTAGTCAGACCATTCGGTTCATATATAACTTCTTCTGTTCCATATTGCTATGGACATAGATATCCATGGTGATCTTTACTGATGAGTGACCTAAGATCTCCGATAATGCTTTGCTGTCAAATCCGTTTTCAATCCATCTGGAAGCAAATGCGTGTCTCAAAGCGTGGATATTAATCTCCGGGATACTGCGTCTCCTCAACAGATTTTTAAATCTTCGCTGAACCCCTCGGGGTTCCATACACTTAACCGTCCCTGTTAAAATGAAACAGGTTTCATCTCTCCTGTATCTTAACATCTTTAAAATAAGAAAATCCGGAAGTGGTATTTCCCGGATTGAAGTCCCCGTTTTTGGGGTGCCTACATATACAATTGTTCTTGATGGATACTCCTTTTTCGGATAATGTTCATTTTTTGACCGGTTGTCGGTCTCCGGATTTCGGATTCTGGAGACCGTGCGGTTGATGCGGATCGTTCCTCCGCCCCAGTTTACATCTCCCCATTGAAGTCCGCACAACTCTCCTACGCGGATCCCTGTACAAATTGATATAAGCAGCCCCATATCAAAAATTTTATCGGAATCTTCCAGATAATGCAGCAACCGCTCTGTGTGATCATGCTCGATCATCCGTGTAGAGGACTTCTTATATTTAGGAATGTGATAATGGAGTCGTTCGGCTGGCTGAATCCCTGCGTCTTCCCCCAGTTGAAGGATCGCCTTAAGCAAAAACACAATAAGCCGCAGGGTATTCCAGGATAGATCCTGACTCTGTTTATCCTTAAAATACTGTTCCAACATCCTGTTAGTCAATTCAGATACCTGTATTTTGCCTAAATCCGGCAAAATATGCTTTTCAATCATGGTAAGATATACTCCATAAGTGGAGGGCTTTACCTGATAACGGACAGACTCTGTCCATTGGTTACATAGTTGGGAAAATTTGTTTTCTTTTGTCATGGTTCCTTCTCCTTTGCTATTTGATAGGCCTATCATAGCAAAGAGAAGGTCCTATTCCTCTAATCCATCACCTTATTTTCTCAATTCTTTCCATATTTTACCATATTTTTTTAAATTTCTGACCATATAAAACAAAAAATAGTACATGGCAGGCAGGATCGGAAGTCCAATATGGCGGTACACTCTCCAGTGCATCAACGCCGCCTTGCCTTTATCGCCGGACTTGGACCCCGTGCTCACACGGTAAATCAGCAGCGGTTTGTCAATCCCGCAGGCATCAATATGTTCATGTTTTAACACGTTCAGCCAGGTCGCATAATCTTCATGCATGTTTCCGGATGCCATAGGGTACTTTTCCAATAAGTTCTTTTCGATCAAAGTGGATGAGCAGGATATCACATTTTGTTTCAGAAGCTGACGGAAAGAAACTTTGGAGGGAACATTCAGACAGTAATCAAGACGGTTGCCCTCCTGGTCCATAAAGGCAGATCCGGTAAAAGTAAACCTGGTGCCTGACTTCTTAAGGAAATCTGTTTGTATCTCTAATTTTTCCTGTTCCCACATATCATCACTGTCCAAAAACGCGATCCACTGGCCCTGTGCCAGAGATACCCCTCGATTGCGCGTCTCTGAAACCCCTAAATTTCTGCTATTCTCTATATAACGAATTCTTTTATCTAACTCTGCCAGATCCAAAACTATATTTTTTGTATTATCAGTTGACTGGTCATTAACAACCAGCAATTCCCACTGCCGGTATGTCTGGGCTATAACAGAATGTATAGCCTGCCTAATGGTTTTTTCCGCATTATAAGCCGGCATTATAATACTGATCAACATGGAATCAAACTCCCTCCGTGCTTTCCGGGGTAAGCACAATCTTAATTGTCAGCAAAAACAGTTTTAAATCCAGCCACAGAGAATAGTGTTCAACATAATACAAATCCAGCTTCAATTTGTCATATGGAACCGTATTATATTTTCCATAAATCTGCGCATACCCTGTTAAACCTGCTTTCACCTTCATGCGATATGGAAATTCCGGCAGATCTTCTTTATACGCTTCAATGATCTCCGGCCTTTCTGGCCTTGGACCTACAAAAGACATATCTCCTTTTATTACATTAAACAGCTGAGGAAGTTCGTCAATCCTTAACTTTCTGATAACTCTGCCTACAGGAGTTATGCGGTCATCGCTCTTTTGCGCTAACCGGGCTATACCATCCTTTTCCGCGTCTACTTTCATACTTCGAAATTTATAGATAGGAAACGTCTTTCCAAACAGGCTGCATCTGACCTGCTTATATAAAACCGGCCCTCCATCATAAAATTTGATCAATACCGCTGTGACTATCATGACAGGCCATATCACTAAAAGCACGAAAACTGCCACAACGATATCTATGACACGCTTTACTATCATCTGATCCACCGTAAGAGCATTGCTGCGAATCAGAAATAACGGCGTGTCGAAAAAATGCATGATCTCTGACCCGGACAGCAAAATATCCGAAATACTGGGCATGGTATAGATCCGGATCCTTCGGCCGTAACATTCTTTCAAAATAGTATTCCTAATAAAGTTAGGAACATCCCACAGCATAACCGTATCGCAGGAAAGAAGTTTTTCCTGCACCTTTTTAAGTTCTGTCTCTGCATTGACCCCTTCCAAAACCAAAAACTTATCACGCCGCTCTTCTATCTTGTTTCTGGCCTCCTGCTCCTTTTCTCTTCCATAAATAAGAAGAATCTTATGGGGAGGAAAAAGTTTTCCATATGCTATCATGGCAAACTTAGTCAATAACAAGGCCATGCAAATATTGATCCCGGTTACAACCATAATAGGCGTAATCGGCAGAAATTTGTAGGCCAGCAATACTACCTCAACATAAAAAACCATATTAGCGCAGACGATAGCTACGATCTGTGAAAGCATCACATCAAATTGCTTTAAATACCCGATCTTCAAACCACCGTATATGTGGGTAAAAAACATAAGTACCACAACATACAATGTCATAATATACCAGTGCCCTCTTGTCCAGAAGGGTATTCTGATATAAGGGTTATAATATTGCCGCCACATTCTATCCATCAGTATTTCCTGCATCAAAATATTGACACCTGCAACTGCCAGAGTGTATAGGCGGCGTTTTATTTCCTGTATATTCAAATGATTTCCTCTTTCTTTTTGTATTTTTAGAATCCTTCCTAATTTTATCACAGAGATATATGATATTCAAGGTCCCCTCTAAATAACGTAAAAAAGCCTCGAAAAACGAGGCTTTTTCAGTGCCGCAGACCGGAATCGAACCGGTACGGGAGATTAGTCCCGCAGGATTTTAAGTCCTGTGCGTCTGCCAGTTCCGCCACTGCGGCATAAGTTATGTCACTTGTTTCTAAAGTATATATCAAATGGGGCCTATAGGGCTCGAACCTATGACCCTCTGCTTGTAAGGCAGATGCTCTCCCAGCTGAGCTAAGACCCCTGAATCATTACACTTTCGTGTAATATAAATTGAAAAAACGACCCGGATGGGATTCGAACCCACGACCTCCGCCGTGACAGGGCGGCGCTCTAACCAGCTGAGCCACCAGGCCAAAATAAATATGATGCTGTAATAACGAGATAACAATGGACCTTCGGGGACTCGAACCCAGGACCGACCGGTTATGAGCCGGTTGCTCTAACCAACTGAGCTAAAGGTCCGAAATAATAATGCTCATAATTTCAGTTCCAATGACCCCAACGAGATTCGAACTCGTGTTACCGCCGTGAAAGGGCGATGTCTTAACCGCTTGACCATGGGGCCCTCTTTCTTCTCGCACCGCCGGCTTCCTTTGCCTTCCTCTCGTGCCTAACTCCCTGAGTTGGACTCGAACCAACGACACTGCGGTTAACAGCCGCATGCTCTACCGACTGAGCTATCAAGGATCATTGCTTTTTTCTTATCTCCACATACCCTCAAAACCACATACTGTACTATATCTTCTCTTCCATCCACTCTCTTCTCCATCTTCCGCCTTCGCGCTTCCATTCTCTGGTCAAGCCCTCGACCGATTAGTAT
>CAJTGF010000099.1 GCA_910575585.1 Clostridiaceae bacterium | reverse complement strand
CCCTGTCTTCGTCTGTTAATGTTATATTGCCGTATTTTTTATTTCTGCCCATGGTTGTGTACTCCTGAATAATATTGATACAACCATTATACTATACGTCAATTATACACACAAGCATTTTAAGGACAGACTACTAGTCGTTTGTCACTACTCCACTCAAAAATTTTATCAATCTCCTAAATCTCGACAATATATCAGTGCATATCGGCAAAAGAGATTTCCGAAGTCGAAAAAGAGGGCGAATAGGAATGTCCGACTTAAAACTGAACAGGATTTAGAAAGCGTTGTAATCTTTTTTGAGATTGCAGCGTTTTTCTTTTGCGGAAGTTTGGCAAAATCACTTTTTCACCGTAGTAGGGGATAAGAGCCTAAAAGATAAAAACATTCGTAGCAAGCATATATAATGTACTTCAGGAGATAGGAATATACGGGAAATGCAGGAGTTGAAATTGAGAATGAGGAAGGAGAATTGGAAATGTCAAATGATATGTGGGTGAAAATGGCTGAGTTCCTGGGCAACTTAAACGGGGAGAATGTGAACAGGGAAAGTTACATCCGCACTCCGGAGTATGAAGAGGCGCTGACTGCCTGGAAAGAAACCGAGCTGGAGTGGGAAGAATTTTTAAAAACCTTATCTGCAGAGCAGCAGAATCAGGCGGAAAAAATGAAAGACTGCCTGGAGGACTTTGCGTCTGTTCAGGAGAGAAGGGCATATATCCAGGGATATGCGGACTGCGTGCAGGTGCTGTTTCATATGGGATTATTAAGGAAAACAGAAGGGTTAAAGTGGCCGGAAAAGATGGAATAAAGCGGAGGTACGGAAGGAATGCTTTGTCTGAATGGTTTGTAGCAGATATAGGACAGGAAAATAATCGCAGGGCGGCAATCGTTTGTGATGGCCGTCCTTTTTGCGGTAAAGGGGAACTTAGGCCGGGATTAACTGCAGGTGCCGACCGGGCAGCTTTTGACCGGGTGTTGGAGAAATTTTGCAGGCGAGTACCGGGGACGGTCACGGTGTCCTATGAACAGACGGACCGCCAGTATGCGGAAAGCGAGACCCAGATCCGTCTGCTGGCCTGGGGCCTGATTCTGTTCATCGGCCTCATAGGAATCCTGAACATTATCAATACAGTTTATACCAATATCCATACCCGGATCACGGAGAACGGCATACAGCGGGCCATGGGTATGAGCGCGGGAAGCCTGTACCGGGTATTTTTGTGGGAAGGGTTCTATTATGGCATCAGTGCGGCGGTGATTGGGTGTATCACCGGATATATCGGCACAGTATTTGTGGAGGCCGGGGCAGCGGATGTCCTGCGGCTGACGGCAGTTCCCGTGGTTCCCATGGCCTGCGCATCACTTTTTGCCATCGGAGCCTGTATCCTGGCAACCTGTATTCCACTCCGGAAGGTCAGCAGGATGAGCATTGTGGATTCCATTGAACTTGTGGAATAAGAACCCGGAGTCTTCTCAAAATCGGTCAACAGGGTGATAATAGGAGTACGTTTTCCGGCTTTTTAACTGCAGAGGGTATAAGGAAGAGAATCTCCGGTTTTATCTGTGCGAGATGGATGGGAAACCGGTATCCACGGCCTCCACAATCCGGACAGGGGATACGGCGTCTTTGGAATTTGTTTCCACCATACAGGAATACCGCAGGAGGAAAGCGGCAATTTCGATATGCTCGCAGGCACTGGGGGAGCTTTTTGAAAACGGAGTAAGGGCAGTTACGCTCAGCGGTTCGGAGGAGGCCGTTGAACTTTACAGAAAACTGGGGTTCCATAACATCATCATGCAGTATGATATCCTTGTATAAGAAAATCAGTAATTGAAAGGATGTGGAGATACTGGAAACCCTGATTATGGCAGGACATCAGTTTTGTCTTGTCGTAACCCAGCTGGATAAATAGATGTGCAATGCTTCTCTGCTGCCAAAATGTGGGGCGCTGCACTACCACAAATGCCAGGTATCTGCTGCGCATGGCGGGAATTCTAAAATAAAAGATATTGATAAAAGGTGGTCTGACAGAGATGAAAAACATGGGAAAGCAAAAACTGTTTATTGCTGCAGGTGTCCTTCTTTTTATAGTGTCCGGATGCGGCAAAAAGGTAGAGGAAAATCAGGAGATACCGCAAAATGCAGAAGTCAGAGAAGAATATTCGGAAAAGGAACAAATGGGAGAAAACCGTGATTCCGATGGGGAATCCATTGCGGAGCTTTATCGTGATATTTATGAACAGGCAGCCGAAATGGGGACGGTTGGAGAGCTGGAAGTGACAAGACGCATGGTTGAACGGATCGGAGAACATGGTTATGCCGTGGTGGACGAAGAAAATCAGATTGACATGGTCGGTTCGGAACAGGTTTTACGCTTTTGCAGATCCGTAGAGGAAGCGCAGGATGACAAACTTACCATAATCGCAGTCACCAGCTCCGGCGGATTTATAAAGTATGACCTTCATACAACAGCAGGCGCAGTAAACGTAACCAGAGGATATTATCAGTATAGCAATGGGATTCTGAAAAACTTAAGTACCGTAAGCTATCCGGCAGAATCGTGGGAATACACAAAAGAAGGCTACCTGCTGTTTGAGGGAAGTTATTTTTCCGAAAGCTATTATGTGCTTTCCCTCAGTGATGAACCGGAACATACGGCGCTGAGGGTTGAGCCGCTGGATGAAACGTGCAGGGAATTAAACCGACAGTATTTGTTGCCGGTGGGGGATGGGGGAAATAATCTTTTCCTTACGGACTGGAGCGAAGAGGATTTTGGGAATCTGGATTTTTATGATTTATTTGACAGGTTCTATCCTGATATCTATGAACAGCCGGTTCCTTTTACGCCGGATGATGATTTAGACGCCGGAGCTGTTTACAGGATACCGGCAGATGTATTTGAACATGTCATTGAGCGTCATTTGCAAATTGATTACGAGGAGCTGCAGAGGAAGGCCGCCTATATCCCGGAGGATCAGACTTATGAATACAGACCGAGAGGGTTTTATGAGGTTGAATATCCGGATATCCCATATCCGGAGGTGGTCAGTTATACGGAAAATGATGATGGAACGTTAGCTTTGACTGTGAATGCCGTATACCCGGAGGAAAACACCTCCAGGGCGTATACCCACAAAACCGTGGTCCATCCCCTTGACGATGGAGGTTTTCAGTATGTATCCAATCAGGTTATTTTTCCGGAAGGCGGCTGTGAGCTGTGGTGGCATTCAGACCGGCTGACAGAAGACCAGTGGAAGAAAGTATATGGAGGGGATGATTAGTTGGAAGATTTAAAGCGGTTGTTCAGAAAGGGGAGTTTCCTGCTTATCCTGTTATGTTTGGCAGTGGCAGCCGGGAGCTTCTTTACAGGCTTTAAGGAGGACAAAGGCCGAAAGCAGCCGGAGGAATCCTGGGAACCGGCTATGGAGATTTCCGGCAGCGCTGCCACAGGCAATACCGGGGCAGGAGACAATGGGAAAGAACCACAGGAATCTCTGTCATCACCATATTTTTTAGAAGAGCCGGACAGCCTGCTCGGTGAAGCTGAAGAAAAAGAACTGGAAAACAGTGCCCTGTCGGCTGCCTTGGAGGTGCAGGAGGTATACAGGTATGCAGCAATAGAGGAGGATGCGCCCTATACTTATACGGTCAGGGATTTCTCCAGGGAGCAGAGGAACGGATAAGGGAGATATGCGGTTACCGCGCAGACACAGACAGCTATCCGTATGAAATGATCTTTTCCAGCCCGTATCCGCCTTTTGGGGAAGTGGTGGGGGATAAGGAGAACCCGGACGGAACGCTGACCCTCTTTGTAGATGGGGTATGGCCGGATTATAACTCCGACTGTGCGTTTACCAACATCATAACCGTTCAGCCCTTTGATGACGGGACATTCCGTTATTTATCCAATTCCATAGAGAAAAAGGAGCTGGACATTCCCAACGTATATGATATGAAATAAAGGAAGGATTTCCATGGAAATAAGAAAAATATATATCCAGACTATTATTATAATGATGGCAGGATTTTTGTGTGCCTGTGGAGGAAAAAAGCAGGAGGAGTTTTCACTGTCCGGCGCCATAGAAGGCGGGGAAGAACCTTCTTTGGCAGAGAGCAGGGAAGATAATGACAAAAAAGGGCGTTGGGAAAAAGGATATGATCTTCCGGTTGATGAAAACGAAAGGAAAGAAGCGGAAGCTGACTTAAGGGCCGCGTTGGAATTGACCAGGGACATTTACCAAGAAGCGGACAAAGGCGATGCTTCAAACGTGGTTTTATCAGAGGAAGTTTTAATTCAATTAAAAGAGAAGCTAAAGACTATGGGCATGCCGGTCACAGGGAGCGAACCGTACCAGGTTATGGAGAACTGGCAGGAGATGGAGCGGTTTTTACAGGATGCCGGAGTGGGAAAGGCCGGGACCGTGCTCCTGTACCGGATTCATAGAGACGGAGGAATCGGAAGGTTTCAATATCAGTATGATGGAGAAAATCTGTATGTGCTGGCAGCAAATATGACATGGGGGAAAGATGAAACACCGATGCCTGCGTACATTTCCTATACAAGAATAAAAGAATGGCGGTATACGGAAAAAGGATATTTCTGCTATGAATTATGTGTACCGGAACCTCCGGAAGTATCGGAGATTGTTGATGGAAGCTGCCTGGTCAGAGTGAGGCCCCTGCCACAGGAGTGCCGTGAAATGTCCGAAAAATGTGTGCTTCCATTGGGGTATCAGGGAAATAACCTGTTATGTTCCAACTGGGACAGGGAGAGCCTGGATAAACTGGATTATAACGGGATTTATGAATATTTTTATGGGATGAAATATGACAGGCGGTTTGAACCGGAGCAGTATCCCCATGGGATACCGGCAGAAGAGTTTGAAGAGACCATTATGGATTACCTTCCGGTTTCCAGGGAGGAGATTCGGCAGTGGGCCGTGTTTGATGAAGGGCGTCAAGTCTACCGATGGGAGAGACTGGGGTGCGGAAATTACGCACCCAGTTTCTTCGGTACTTCTGTTCCCGAGGTAACACAGATCAGGGAAAATGAAGATGGAACATTTACCCTGACTGTGGATGCGGTATGCCAGATGATTTTATGCAATGATGCGGTCATAACCCATGAACTTACGGTCAGGCTTTCAGAAAACGGAGATATCCAGTATCTGGAGAATCGGATACTGGATGACGGAATTTTTAATATCCCGGAGTATCAGTATCGGATTGGAAAATAAAGATTATCAAAGACCATTGGAGAAGGCCAACGGTTATCCTTGTTCCCTCATACAAAAAGACACCAGCACACGCCGAATTTATCAATGAGCTTAAATTGGCATGGACTATAATCACATGGGCCGACAGGGGTATCATTTGATGCGCCTTCTTTCAGTACTTCATAAGCTTTTTGGATCTGGTTTTCATGGCCTTCTCCAAGATGGAAACAGAACATCATCGTATTTCCTATAGTAACATCCTCAGAAATTTCCGAAACAGCCAGTATTTGTCCATAGGCGTTCAGTTCGGAATGCATATAGCCGCCGCTGCCGTCAGGGTAAGCGCATAGGAGTTCGGCATCAAAAGCCTTTTGGTAAAGTACCACTGCTTCCATGCTGTTTTTTACAAATACCTGCATCATTGATCTTAACATATTATATTTTCCTCCATCACTGAGATTTCTGATTCTGCCCTCTTTTCCGATTTTACTTCCATTGACCGATTTCGGGAAGACCTGAAGAGGAGAATCTTCTAAATTTTCAAAAGCAGTTTTTATAGCCAGTATTATTGTTTTTCCCAAAATGTCTATTTTACAGTAGAAAGATATCCAATTTTCTTGTAAAATCCGTCCGATCCGCCTGTCATATGGGTTGCGCCTAATGCCTTTGTTCTCCGATACATTTCTGTCAAAGCGGCAGAGGCGAGACCCTTATGCCGATATTCGGGTATGGTACAGAGTGGTTCCATGGGCCTTCGCTCTGTTCATGGTCAAACCCTTTAAAACAGCATTTGCTCACTTTTTCCATATCCATATCCTGGCGGTTTACAAAGTGAAAGCCTTTTGGCAGTGGGTAATCCAATTCGTTTGCGAAATCGTACTGCATATCCCAGTGTTCCGATTTCTGGCGATATCCTAACTGACACGCAGCGCACATCAATTTTTCCGCAATCTGATAAATATGAAATGGTCTTTGTGTAACATTCCTCCAATGATTCTGCACTTCCAAAACCTATATCCCCCCTTGTTTACTGAAAAATATTTTTAAGTTTCTTTTAAGACTGGGCAGGGAGCCTGCAGTCTCAAAATGGAGGATCATTTTCGGTGCTTATTCCAGTCCGGCCAGATTCTCCTCCATTTTGTCTAACACTCTTTTTTTCTGGGTTTCTGTTAAAAATCCGTCTGCCACTGCGTCTTCCAGAATCTCTGTCACATCTTTTATATCATTTTGGTAAGTTTCAGCAGTCAGAGGTGTATTCCGGCTTACAAGTTCCGGCCGCATGACAATGGTTGGGTTGAAAGCGACCACAGTGGTTTCCGTGGATACCATAAACGCGCCTTTATAGATGACAAATTCCCCTTTTCCGTTGTCAGCTTTCAGACGCTCCAGGTCCCGTTCCATGGCTAAGGCATCCAGATCTCCCTCCCCTCTGTCCTCTTTTACAGTATCTACAATCCTTTGATACTCTTCCACCGAGTACAGTTCAAAAATCCCTCCAAGGGTCGGGTCATTCTTCAGGGATTTCATGGAAAAAGCGCCAGAAGGAACGGCGCCGTAGACTGCGACGCAGCTTATGGTGGCAGCGATAGTCAGCATGATTCCCGTAAAGGATTTTTTTTCTTTCATGTGAATGAGATGATTGATACGTTCTTTCATAAGACTTTGTCCAAAACCGGAAGTCAGAAGATTGATTCCGGCTCTCTTTGCTTCCAGTTCTACCAGTAAATCGGCATAGAGCTTTCGGTTTTCTCTTCCAACGGCCCGGACTACGGCTTCATCACAGGCCAGTTCCATATCCCGGCAGGCCAGGGCAGCCATGAGCCATACCAGAGGGTTAAACCAGTGGCAGACGCAGGATATGGTCAGGCACAGCTTTTTCAGTGCATCCAGGTGCCGGATGTGGGCTGCTTCATGTTCCAGGATCAGCTTCATGCTCTCTTTGTCCGCCCAGTCGGACTGTTTTGGAAGCAGGATTACCGGGAAGAAGATACCATAGGTTAAGGGGGAAGCAATCTCGTCCGAAACCCGGACGGTAATTCTGCGGAAGGAACGTTTCTGCTCCAGCCACATGGGAATCCAGGAAGATTCCTTAAGAGGAATTGCTGTGCGGTATTTCTTCATACTGGCGGCATGAAGATAAGCGATATACAGGCTGACAGACACAGCGCCGCAAAGCCACAGGATTTTAAGGAGATTCCATCCGAAGTCCGGCCCGGCCCCGGCTGTCTGCCAGGTTCCCGCCGAAAGGGGTAAAGCTGCGGTGATATCCGGCATTTTTTCCCTTAACTGATGGGCCGCAGGCACAGGAAAGCCCGCCGGTACGGGAATCATCAGCTTCAACCAGGCAAGCAGCCAGAGCAGCGAAAAAGTGGTTCTGGGTATTCTGGCGGAAAAGAACTTCCGACATGCTATGACAATCAGGATCAGAACGGAAGCCGAAAGGCTCATCTGCAGCAGGTTCATAGGCTTACTCCATTTCATTAATCATTCGTTTTAATTCCTCCAGTTCCTTCTTTGAGAGGGCTTTCTGAGAAAGCAGGGATGAAAACAGCAGGGGGACGGAGCCATCAAAGACACGGTTTACAAATTCCCTGGTATCATCCTGAACCGCCTGTTCTTTGGAAAGGAGAGCCCTGCAGACAAAATTCGGTTCCAGGCGTTCAATAAAGCCCTTCTGGATACATTTTTTAATGACTGTGTAGGTGGTATTCTTATTCCAGCCGATGGTATCACGTAAGGTCAGGGAAATCTGTTTGGCTGTCACGTCTCCTTCTTTCCAGATTACTTCCATTACTTTTCGTTCTGAATCAAACAGTGTCTTTTCCATATCCGTGTTCACCTCGTATTCATTGTGTGTTCTTTATCGTACATTTCCTATACACTATCACAGTAGTCTGTTGATGTCAATGAATAACCGCTGGAGTAGTAAGTGCGGAAACAAATACCGCCATTTGTGTAAGTCCTGCGCCGTTTTTTAAAAAGTTCCGCAACAATGGGAAACGCAATCATTACGGGGATTAACGTAATTGCGCCAATAAGCGAGGTTAAGAGCATACCGGTAAATCCCGTTTCCTCGCCGATCATGCTTCCTGTTGCACACGCAGCAAAAAGTGAGGACACAGCTGCGTCATTCCCTGGGCCTCTCATTTGCGCCTGGTATTTCATACGACCGAATATTTTATATTTGGAAGATTTAAGACACGAGTAGTATTGACAAAATATTAAGACTGTGGTAGTATAATTTTAAAAATACTACTGGTGTCTTATGAAAGGAGTTCCTGTTTGATGGCTGTAAAACTTTTTGACTCTGAATTGAAAGTAATGGAGGTGCTCTGGAAAGAGGGGGACATTCCGGCAAAGCAGATTGCTAAACAACTGACCGGGCAGTTGGGCTGGAATGTAAACACGACCTATACTCTCATAAAGCGGTGCATCAAAAAAGGGGCGATTGAACGCTCCGAGCCGGGCTTTATGTGCCGCGCCTTGATACCGAAAGAGTCCGTCCAAGAGGCGGAAACCAACGAACTGATAAATAAAGTCTATGACGGTTCTGCTGATAAGCTATTTGCGGCTCTGCTCGGCAGGAAGAAACTTTCCGCTGAACAGATCGAAAAGTTGAAACAGATTGTTGGCGATTTAGAATGAGGAGGTAACTATGAGCTTACTGCAAATGAGTTTTTCCGGTGCCATTTTAATTTTAGCGATTGTTGTCATTCGTGCGCTGGCAATTAACAGACTGCCGAAAAAGACCTTTTTGGCACTATGGGGGGTTGCGCTATTGCGCTTGTTGATCCCATTATCTTTACCGTCCATGTTTAGCCTTTATTCGGTCATAGGCCATAGGACATCCGCTATGCAAGCGGTACAGCAGACCCCCGTTGCAAACTTTATCCCGGTCACTCCGACCCAGGCTATGACGATGCTCCCAAGTACAGCCGGTATCAATGAAACGGGAAGCTCCATTTCCATATGGACAGTCATTTGGGCTGTTGGCGCACTTATCTGTTTCCTGTTTTTTGCAATTTCGTATATCCGATGCCGTCGGGAGTTTCAGACCTCTCTGCCTGTGGAGAATGATTTTGTAAAAAGCTGGCTCATTACACATAAAATAAAGCGTCAAATCGCCATTAGGCAGTCCAGCCGGATTTGCGCCCCTCTCACCTACGGCTTTCTCCGGCCTGTGATTTTGATGCCAAAGGGTACAGACTGGAATGATACAAAATCGCTTCCATACGTTTTGGCCCATGAGTATGTTCATATCCGGCGTTTTGACGCTTTCACGAAGCTGGTTTTGGTTGTGGCACTCTGCATCCACTGGTTTAATCCGTTGGTATGGGCTATGTATATCCTGGCAAACCGTGATATTGAACTTTCCTGTGATGAGGTGGTTGTTCGGCTTTTTGGAACGGGAAACAAGTCGATTTATGCGCGGATGCTTATTAGTATGGAGGAAACAAAAAGCGGTCTGACCCCGCTATGTAACAGCTTTAGCAAAAACGCCATTGAAGAAAGAGTGACCGCTATTATGAAAATCAAGAAAACATCGTTGATTGCCACATGTGTTGCGGTTGTTTTGGTTGCTGGAGTCATGGTTGCTTTTGCCACCTCTGCCGCGGCAGGAAATAATCGGTTAAGCCCTGTTCCCAATACTGGCTTTACCGATGAAGAGTATAACAAGCTGTTTGCGTTACAGCTTGACGGTTATGAGGATATGACCGTTTCCGAGTTTCGGACACAGATTTTTGAATTGATTGATACAGTCGAATATAGAGAGCTTCTGGAGCGTTTTTCACAGGACCAAACGCTTTATGATAGGAAAGACAACAATGAAACCGCCTCATTCCTGTTTAATGTGTTAGAACCGCTTATTGCCGAAAGATGGCAGGAAAGAGACTTCGGCGGCTATGCAACGACAAATTATGAGGCATCAGACAACGCGACACTGGAATATCAACTTACGATGACGATACTGGATGCAGACACGCTGACCGTCCGGGAGTACAACGATGCGCGGCTCGGCGTCGCAAATGCCATGCCAACGCTTTTACAGGGAATGTCTTTGGAAGAACTCCAAGGAGATCAGACGGCGGCGCTTCAATCAAAAATTGAGGGCATTGCCCAGGCGCACAGCCTTAAATGCCTGCAACTTTCCATTCAATTTTGGTTTATGCCGCTTTCTGGCTATGTAGATACCCTGCCCGCCAGTACCGATGATCCCGGCTTCAATGAACAAGAGCCGCGCCAGTACGGATATGGCACAAGCGAGGAGTATGCCTCACTATTGGCTCTCAAAACCCCCAATTACCAACAGATGACTGTGGCCGATTTTAATGCTGCCTTGCTGGAATGGGCCAACGAAAACCTTGACGGATGGGATCGGATTGGGGAGGATGCCGCACGAAATGATTATCGGGTGGAACTCTCGGCGGAGGAACGTGCTTTTGTGACGTTGACGAGGACGCTTTCCGGTGAAGAAAATTTCCGTATGATACAAAGCCTGAATACCGGACGCCCGGAGGAAGATCCGTGGTTTGCCGGAACCATCCTTTCAAAAGATACGGAAGACGGGGGCTATGGCGCTTGGTGTAATTTGTGGTATCAGTTTTCCTATCACATCGCAGACAAAGATCGCTTGACGATTGGCGAGCGTGATTACGCGATCGGCGGTATCGTCAGTGCCATAGAAGCCTTTTGGAATGAAACCCCGCTGGATGATTTGCTGACGCTGACCGAGCGCGATGTCGTAACGAAAATGGTTTCTTTGGCTGATGAATATAGTACCGATCTAATCACAATCACAATTGACGAAAATCAAGTGCAGTTTGAGGGCATGGACGAGAGAGAAAAGTCTAAATTTTGATTAAGGCAGCCTAACGGCGGTATCGCCGTGGCTGTTTTTGCTTTTCATAATACCCACGCTCTGCATCAGTTCAGCTTTTTTAATGGCGAAAGTACCAGCAGCGCGACACCGCCGCCTAAAAGGGCTGTTAATAGCTGTGGTATAGAGAACATTTATGGCGGATGTCCCGCGAACAACAAAAAAGAACATTTACCATTCCCATGAATAGAAACGCTATGGCTGAATATCTTAACGTGGAACGCAGCGCGCTTTCACGAGAGCTGTCCTATATGAAGCGCGATGGGGTCATTAATTATCATAAAAACACGTTTCGATTGCTTTGAGCGAA
This sequence comes from Clostridiaceae bacterium, assembly GCA_910575585.1. GTDB lineage: Bacteria > Bacillota > Clostridia > Lachnospirales > Lachnospiraceae > UBA3402. Next base: position 3,879 of record CAJTGF010000099.1, on the reverse strand, counting down.
TCACATATTTATTCCATAACCAGGGGCTGTCAACTTGCGACAGCCTCTGGCTGTTTATATGTCCTGTACCCTGTTCGTTCTACAAACGCTAACATGGGGCGACTGTGCTTCGGGATGTAAGGCCGTTGTTCGGTTTTCTAAATTTTTCAAAATGACTGTGACTTAAACGATTATTTTTCGAGTAGATAGATGAAGAACTTTATCTGGGGGCAAAGGAGGTATGGAAATGGAAGATGACAGGCAATGATGAAATAACAACGGCTCCCGCTAACGATGATGGCGGAGTTGCAGTTGCAGACCCAAGCCTATTTGGTTCAAGTTTTGTTGTTCTCATTATGGACTATGAGCCAAGGACAAATAAACCTATTTACTCTTTTGAGGATTTGCGAGAATATTTAGAAACAAAAGACGACAATGGAATCTTTCATTTTGCTTATGAGGATGTGTATATTGGGGTTTCTCCAGATGACCTTTCTGCGGAAGAAATCCTTGATGTAGTGAATTCTATTCCATAAAGCATGTTCACAAAGATAATGCCAACGGAAAATTCTCCGACAGCAGATTGATATTTCCTATGGCCTTGTGGAAGTACTCCCTGCTCAATGATCTGAAAAACGGAGAAACGGCATAGCCGAAGCTACGCCGTTTCCCGAAAACAATCCTATGCTGTTTTATGAGTGCCGCTTTTGACAAGGCTTTCTTTATACATTTTTTGATAGTAGCCTGTTGATGTCAATGAATAACCACTGGATGTGGCTGATAATATAATTGAACCGATAAGTATAATAGGGTTATAGGGAAGCTTACCTACAATAATGCTGATGTAATTCGTATATCTTTTGTTTCATTAGCTCCACAAGTTCTGGTGGTTCTAAGACAGTTGCATTGATTCCAAATGGCAGGAAATAATCGGCAACCCAATCCAAGGTTGTATGACGTATTTCCATGTCGATGATACCATCGCCTGTTGGGAATGTTTTTAATCCCCTTGCCAGTAAAAATTCAGTTTCGCAGCGTTTAACACCTATATCGGTTAGCTGAATCTTTATGTGGTAATCATTTCCGATTTCTAACCTTTCGAGATATTCTTGAATGGACGCAGGAACAGGAAAATTCCCTTTAGGATATGGTTTTTCCTCTATTATTTCCTTTATACGGTCAATACGGAACTCTCTGATTTGATTAGCAACGGTGCAATATGCAGGGCAATACCAAAGCCCATTCATAGCATATAGCCCAATCGGTATAATTGTGCGTATACTTTCAGAATGTGTTGATGAATACTGTATTGTTGCTGAATGGTGATTAACGACAATATGAAACATTGATTTAAGTAGTGGTGAATCGCAATGCCTGTCTGAAATCCAAAATACTACACTATTTTGAATTTGTGTAATACTGCTTTGTATATCTAAGGGCAGACAGTTCAAAAATTTTTTCAAAACAGATATTGTTTCCTGTTCAAAAGGTAAATCGTGATAGAATTTCAAGGCCTGACAGGCAAAGAATATAGCTTTGGCTTCATTCTCTGAAAAAGTGATAGGCGGCAAAATGCGCTCTTTCAAGATGTGATACCCGCCAGCAGCACCGACTACGGAATAAAGGGGGAATCCAGCCTGTTCTAATTCTTGCAAATCACGGAGTATTGTCCGCTTTGACACAGAAAATTCTTTTGCTAATTCGCCTACTGTAAAATCCTTTTTGGTATTTATCGTTATCATCATTTCAATAAGCCGTTCTGCTTTTGACATTTTTAAAAACTCCTTTCCGAATGGTGACAGCCGTTGTCACTATTCCATGATAGACTATCTATGTACCAAATGCAATATGATACTCAAACGAAAGGACAAGATGTTATGAATAAAAACGTGATTGAAATGGTTATTTTTCAGACAAACCAAGAAGTGACCGAGGAACATTTTTTACGAATGTATCACAAATTGAATGAGGTGCTTGAAAAAGATATTGCCGGATTTGTAAAACGGTCATTAACAAAGGATTTAAAGCAGGATAAATGGGTTGAAATGATTTGGTGGGCATCAATGGAGGCAGCACAGGGGGCTTTGGAAAAGTTGCCGCAGGTTACAGAATTTCAGGAGTATTGTTCTGCTTTAGCAGACGAGGGAACAATGATGTTCCATTTGGAGGAAATGGCATGACACCAAACGATATTCTTTCCTACTGCCAGTCTAATTTGAAAGATGTTGTATTGGTAGAAAGTTGGGGAGAACGAGGGATTTTTTATAATCCAAACGGAGTTTTGAAACGGGGAGTATATGTTTTAACTGTTAAAGAAAAAGACGGTGATAATGATAAAGGCTCTATGTTGAACCGTGATAATGTATATCGTGTGAATGTCGGTTTAAGGAAACAGACCTTTATTAAAAAATTTGGGTATATTCCAAAGCGTCCGCCTGCTGGAAAAATCGTAAAAATGGATTATGATTTTACCGTTTTAGATACCATTATTCCCCACCCTGTCTACGCATGGATGAGTTGGGTATGTGTTTTAAATCCCTCTGATAAGACCTTTGAGGATTTCAAAGCAATGATACAAGAATCCTATGATTTTGCAAAAGAAAAATTCAACAGAAGAAAAAGTAAATAATGCAACAAAAGCATACAAGGAACACATCATGTATTCTTTCAATGGCTTTTGCAAAGGAGAGTCTATGAACAAAGACACCAGCAAGACCAGCCACACCACCGCCCTTCTGGATGTGAAGCCCGATCTTGTGAAGCGGATAGGAAATACCACCTTTGACATACATATCCATTTCAGCGAAACGAGCCGGGAAACGCTACACACAGAGATGGGAAATTATACGCTAAACAGCGATGACGCTCTTATTTTTGACTCGTCTGTCAAGCACACCTATATCAATGAGCAGGATGTAATGCTTACTTTTATGGTGGTAAATTTCTATCCCAATTAAAAAAGCGGGCTGTAATCGGAATTCTTAAGAGATTCGTCAGAAAATATTCGTTGACGCACTTGGACTACTATGATAGTCTAGTATTTAGACAGACTATCATAGTAGTCTGTTTTTTCAAAAGGTGCGCACCTGTGAAGATAAACTAATAAAAAGAAAGGATTTATACCATGTTCCATCATACAAAGAGAAACCTTACAGCTTCAGGAATCATGTGTCTTATGCTTATGGCTGCCGGACAGACTGCCTATGGAGCAGCGCCTGCCCCGCAGGTATCCACGGTTTGGGCCCAGGAAGTTCAGAACCCGGCGGAGGATCCTACTTTGGGAGGGCTTTTTGAGCTTTATACCCCGGAAGAATATGAGGAATCTATCAACCAGATTAAAAAATACATGGGCGCAGACCATGGGGATGTCAAGGCCATGGAAGCGGACCTGGCCAAACTGAAGGCGGATAACGGCAAAGGTGAATTTGTCATTTACAAAGGCGCTTTTACCGTATCCACAGAAACTACCATCGTTGCCTTCAATCCCACAATCGTTATGAGGCCGGATCTGGCAAAGAGCGCTGAGGAATTGACAGCGGAAAACTATAAAAAGGATATTGAGGATGTAACAAAGCTTTTGGACCAGGCCGTAAAAGATAAGACCGTAACTTTAGACCAAAAGGATTCTATCCTGAAAAAGATGAATGAAAACCTGGAGAAATTAAATTAGGGCGGCTGCCATATATGGGAAAGCAAAACGGGCGTATCATCTAAACGGTGATGCGTCCGTTTTGTTGCATGGATAATGCAAAAATAAATTTAACATACTCTCACGGTATTTGTAAGAACAAATCCTACTTTTTTGTACAGCATGAAAGCTTTATCATTCCATTTAGCAACATGTAACAAAATAGGCTCATTACTGGTTTGGCGAATATGGTTCATTCCCCATAATAAAAG
>CAJTGF010000098.1 GCA_910575585.1 Clostridiaceae bacterium | reverse complement strand
AAAGAGAACCCGCTGAGGATGGCATAAAGGGGAGATTCCTTAAGCATGCGGCACCAGACAGTGATGGAAGTAACTTTCAGTTTCAAAGCGAGCAGATAGGAGCGCAGCATGCAGGAGGGGAGCCTTGGTTCCGGGCCAAAGACAGAGTAACATTCCTGCATAATAGAATCCGTCTCGGAAAGATCGAGAAACCAGAACTGGGCGATATAATCCCAGGTGCTTTTGGGAAGCGCAAAGGGATCCGGGTAAAATTTAAGGAACTGGGATACGAAAGAATCCTGAAAGGCGGCATGACCGCCAGGGTTACAAGGTAACATCAAAAATCGCCTCCAATCAAAAAATGTACTTTTTGATCAAGGGCGCGAAGCGCCGCATTTTTTGACTGGTTTGTCAAGTGTTTTAGAGAAAAAAGTGGGTGATTTTTGAAAAATAGGTTCTAAAAGCCCCATGAAATAAGGGCTGAAGATTCCGAGAAGTTATTCAAATGTACTCTCGGAATCTCTCTTGCACCTGCTTTTGTGGCTGATTTTCCGCCAGATACGCATAAATTTAATCAACGTACGTTCCACGTACGCCTCATAAATTTATGCGCATCTGACAAAAAATCATCTCACAAAATCAGGCACAAAGAGACTCCGAGAGTACATAAGTAAAGCGGGAGGAATTATCTTTTCTATTGACTTTTTACAAAAAGGAGAATAGAATGATAGCAAGCACTTGCTTGTGGGTGGGAAGAATGGACGAAACAAGCCAAAAAATCATTGACGCAACCATGTCTCTGATTCGTGATAAAGGGTATGTTGCCACAACGACAAAAGATATCGCACGTTTAGCCGGCGTAAATGAGTGTACGCTGTTCCGTAAATTTCAAAATAAAAAAGATATTGTACTCCATGGGGTATCTCAGGAAAAATGGAGAGCGCATGTTACGCCGGAGCTTTTCAAAAATGTGCAATGGGAGTTAGAGCCGGATTTAGAGATGTTTATGAACGCATATATGGATAAAATCACTCCGGATTTTGTAAATCTGTCCATTGGCTTAAGAGCGCCGCAGCTTTATGAAGAAACTGCCTCTATGATCATGAAAGTACCACAGGCATTTATTTCTTCTCTGACAGAATACTTCAGGAAAATGGAGGAACTGGGGAAAATCCCCCATTATGATTTTGAAAGTCTGGCGATGACTGTTTTTTCTTCCACGTTTGGTTATACCTTTTTAAATGCGTCTTTTGGTCAGAACCTTACGGATGTGGGCAGAGAAGAATTTATCAAAAACAGTGTGAAGATATTTGTAAATGGGATTGTACAGAAGTAAAAATGGCAGTAACAGTTCAGATAGGTCTGCGCGTTTACCGCGCTGACCGTACGATAACGCAATGGCCGCGGGCATACAGCCCATCGCCGCAGGCGATTTTAAATGGCTGTATGTCGTAACAGTTCAAGGGGTATCTGAACTGTTATAAATGGTACTGTATATTCAGTGCCATTTTATCATACCTAAAAGCAAGCAAGTACACGCATACAAGGAGGCAATGATGATGATTACAGGCGCGGAATTATTTGTGAAAGCTCTCAAGGCGGAGCAGGTAGATACCCTGTTTGCCTACCCGGGCGGACAGGCAATCGACCTGTTTAATGCCCTTTATGGCGAGCAGGATATTGATGTTATTTTGCCGCGGCATGAGCAGGGGTTAGTCCATGCGGCGGACGGATACGCACGCTCCACGGGAAAAGTCGGGGTCTGTCTGGTTACAAGCGGACCGGGAGCTACCAATTTAGTGACAGGGATAGCGACAGCGAATTATGACAGTGTTCCACTGGTATGCTTCACCGGGCAGGTACCTACCGGGCTGATTGGCAATGACGCCTTTCAGGAGGTTGATATTGTGGGTATCACAAGAAGTATCTGCAAATACGCCGTAACGGTCCGCAAACGTGAGGAATTGGCGGCGGTCATCAGGAAAGCCTTTCTTATTTCCCGGACAGGGAAACCGGGCGTTGTTGTTGTCGATTTACCGAAGGATATACAGAGGGAATATGGCAGTGACGACTACCCGGAAGAAATCGAAATCAGAGGATATAAGCCGAAGCTTTCCGTTCATCCGGGACAGTTAAAGAAAGCACTGGAAACATTGAATCACGCAAAGAAGCCCGTCTTTTTGGTCGGCGGCGGCGTGAACATCAGCCATGCACATTCGGAAATGCTAAAGCTAGCAGAAATGACAGGGGTTCCCGTTGTTACTACCATCATGGGAAAAGGGGCAATTCCCACAACCCATGACTTGTATATCGGGAATCTGGGAATCCATGGAAGCTATGCAGCCAATACAGCTATCAGTCATTGTGACGTCCTCTTTTCTATCGGGACAAGGTTTAATGACCGCATAACAGGAAAAACCGGACACTTTGCCACCCATGCGGCAATCATCCATATAGATATAGACCCCGCTTCGATTTCCAGAAATATAGAGGTGGATATTCCCATTGTTGCGGACGCAAAAACGGCTCTTTTGGCATTGCTTGAAAAAGCGCAGAAATTAGACACGCAGGAATGGCTGGAGCAGATCAGGCAGTGGAAAAGCCAATATCCCCTTTCCATGAAAACAGAAGGGCTGACCCCGGAAAAAGTGATAAGGGCAATCAACCATACGTTTGACAACGCGATCATTGCCACAGATGTGGGGCAGAACCAGTTATGGGCGACACAGTTCCTGGAATTAAGCGAAAAGAAGCAGATGCTGACTTCCGGGGGCTTAGGAACTATGGGCTATGGCTTTCCGGCTGCTATTGGAGCCCAAATCGGAAATCCGTCAAAGGATGTTATCGTTATTTCAGGGGACGGCGGCATGCAGATGAACATTCAGGAAATGGCGACCGCAATCTGCTATGAACTTCCAATCACCATCTGCATACTGAACAACGGTTATTTGGGAAATGTACGGCAATGGCAGGAAATGTTTTTTGACAGGCGTTATTCCAGCACCTGTATGCGGTACAGGAAAAGCTGCCCCGGCAGCTGCAATACCCCGACAGAGCACTGCCCGGAATATACGCCGGATTTTATGAAACTGGCGGAAAGCTACGGGGCAAACAGTATTCGCGTAACAAAAGAAAATGAGATAGCCGCTGCCCTTGAAACTGCAAAAGACACGCTAAAAGTACCTACTGTCATTGAATTTATCATTGAGCCGGAGGAAAATGTTATGCCGATTGTTCCGCCCGGCAATGCTTTGGACGACATGATACTGGAAAGCGGGGATAAGGGAATATGAAAAAAAGATGGATTTGCTTATTTGTTGAAAATGATGTAGGGGTCCTTGCCAGGATATCGGGCCTGTTTTCTGGAAAGTCCTATAACCTGGCCAGCCTGACCGTGGGAACGACCGAGGACAAAACGGTTTCCCGTATGACAATCAGCTTAACCAGTGACGACAGGACATTTGAACAGGTAAAAAAGCAGCTGGGCCGGTGTGTTGAGGTAATTAAGGTAGTTGATTACACGGACATTGCGATCCATATGAAGGAGCTGATGTTTGTAAGAATCAATAACTGCTCGGATCGGGATATTGACGGGATATTCAAGATTTCGCAAGTATTTCAGGTATCGGTGATTGATTATTCCCCGGAGACTGTGCTGATTGAAAGTGTGCATACAGAAAACTGTAATAATGATCTGATCGCATTACTGGAGAAATGCTATGCAAACCGAATTGAAATTGTCCGGGGAGGCAGTGTCGCTGTTGAAACATTAAGCATAGCGGATCGATAAAGAGGAATGGGTCTTCTCAAAATTGGTCAATGGGGTGATAATATAGAAAGCGAATCAGAGAGGGCAGGTTATTATCTTATATTTTTACGCCGCAGTGCGCCGGAAAGAGCTTCTGATTTATTTGGAGGCTCTTATTTTTTACATAAAGTCCGGCCCGTAGTATCATCAGGAGAACTGTTATGGATGCAATATAAGAATGATACCTGTATTTTGTGACCATAATGGTTATATTGACATTAGCAGCATTGCCGTTACCTGGAATAAAATCAGTAAACATATTGAAAGAAACGGAGTTACGAAAGGAGATTTCTAATGCTTCATATTGAACATTATTCGAAAATGTATCCCGGCGGGAAGAAGGCGGTGGATGACCTGACCTTACATGTTGGGCCAGGTGAGATCTATGGATTCATCGGCCACAACGGAGCAGGTAAAACCACTACCCTTCGGGCTGTGGCCGGGGTAATGGACTTTACGGAAGGCACCATCACCATTGACGGCCACGATATTAAGAAGGCTCCTGTGCAGGCGAAACGTGTCACCGCTTTTCTGCCGGACAACCCGGACATCTATGCGTTTATGAAAGGGATTGATTACCTTAATTTCATTGCCGATCTGTATGACATTCCTGCAGATCAGCGTACCGCAGACATTGGCAAATATTCCGATGCTTTTGAACTCACGGACAACCTGGGTTCCCCCATTGGCAGCTACTCCCATGGGATGCGGCAGAAGCTGGCTTTGATTTCTGCTTTTATCCGGCGGCCCAGGCTGCTGATTCTGGATGAACCATTTGTAGGTCTGGACCCTTCGGCTGCACATATAATGAAAGGTTATCTGTCAGAATTATGCCAAAGCGGGTCAGCGGTATTTTTTTCCACTCATGTACTGGAGGTGGCGGAAAAGCTGTGCGACCAGATTGCCATTATCAAAAACGGGAAACTGGTGCAAAGCGGCCCCACGGCAGAGCTGGTGGGGGATTCCTCCCTGGAAAGCGTATTTTTAGAACTGGAGGGAGAGCGATGAATAAATTTTTTGTCCTGTTGAACGTCAGCCTCCGGTCCATGCTTCTTTCCTCAACCAATTCCAGGGGACGCAGTAAGAGAAAAGCGGCTACCGGGCTGGGCGCGGTCTTTCTCATTGCCTTTCTGGGTCTGTATCTGTACGGGCTTTACAGTTATATGCTGATGAAGGCGCTGGCGCCATCCAATATGGAAGTGTTGGTATTTGTATTCATGGGCATGGTGGCACTGGTGGGCGGGCTTTTGTTTACCACCTTTGCGGTGAAGGGCGTGGTATTTGGCGGAAAGGACAATGACCTGCTGCTGAGTATGCCGGTGCCCACAACCATGCTGATGGTCAGCCGGGTAACTGCCATTTATCTGGAAAACCTGCTGTTCGCCGTTTTCGTACTGGTTCCCGCCGGGGTAATCTGTACGTTTCTGACACAAAACGGTGTGGGTCTTAGTCTGCTGTTCTGGATGCGGCTGGGGATCGCGGTGCTGGCCCTTCCGCTGCTGGATACGGCGCTGTCTGTATTGTTGGGGGTGCTGGTGGCCTTTCTGTCTGTCCGGGTGTCCCGCAGAGCGTTGGGGCAGAATATTGTGATGGGAATATTCATGGCGGCAGTGTTCTATTTCTCGTTTCACCTAAACGGTATGATTAACAGCCTTGCTGAGAATGCCGCCGGAGTGAAAAACTCCCTTACCTGGGCGGCACCCATGCTGTGGATGGGGGAAGGCATTATGGGAGACTGGGGGCTGCTGCTGGCCTTTGTCCTGTGCTGCGTGTTCCCGTTTGCCCTGGTGGTAATGGGCCTTGGCCGGGGATACCGTCAGGCCGTGACTGCTTTTGCCACACGGTCCGTACAGAGCAATTACAAACTCACAGCACAGACTGTCTCCGGACCGAAGAAGGCTTTGCTGAAAAAGGAAATGCAGCGTTTTTTTGGTACGCCCATGTACTTGTGGAATGCCGGTATTGGTTTGATTATGCTGCTGGCCGCAGGGGCAGCCTCCCTGGTTATGAGAGAGAAACTGTTGGCTTATGTGGAAATGGCAGGGTATCCTTTCCCGCTGCTTCCCATGGCGGCAGCCGTGATTGGTTTCTGCCTCTGCACCTGCCCCATCACTGCGCCTTCCATCAGCCTGGAGGGAAAATACCTGTGGATTTTGCGGGAATCCCCCATAGAGGAAAGCTCCCTGCTCTGGGTTAAGGTTGGCTTTCAGCTTCTGCTGACCCTGCCCTGTACGGTAATTGCCGGGCTGTGTATTTCGATTGCTTTTGGATTTTCTTTGTGGCAGGGGGCGGTGCTGCTCATTGCCACACTGCTTTTCGCCATAGGGCATGCCGCCTTTGGAATGCTTATGGGCCTGTGCTTTCCGAAGCTTGACGCAGTGAATGAAACGGTCGTTATCAAGCAGTCTATGGCCACGGTGCTGGCAATGTTCGCTTCCATGGCGGTACTTGGGGTGGCAGCGGGATTCTATTATCTGGGCAGTAAAACAGCCCCCTGGACTGCGCTGGCGCTGCCCATAGGGGTATTCGCTCTGTTTGCAACGGTATGTATCGTAATCCTTACCAGACAGGGACCAGCACTGCTGAAAAAACTATAGACAAAAAACAGATACAGGGGGGTTCGATGAACGGGAAATTTTTTACGCTGCCGGAAGAAAAGCAGAAGCGGATTATAAATGCTGCGTATGTGGTATTTGCCGACAGCAGTTACCAAAAGGCATCCATGTCCCGGATTGCGGCTGCCGGCGGGATATCAAAGTCCCTGCTGTTCCACTATTTCCACAATAAGAAGGAACTGTATTTATACCTCTGGGAGAATATCAACAGGATATCCTGTGAAATAGAATTAAAGTATTACAAGGAAACAACGGATTTTTTTGAGATCATGACCCGGAAGATTCTGGCAAGATGTGAGTTTATGAGAACGGCACCTGACGAATATTTATTTTCCATACGGGCCCTTTTTGCGGAGCCCTTGGAAATCCGGGAGGTAACCGGGAAGTCATATAAAGAAGTATATGAAGACGCAGCGGGTGAGCTGCTGGGGTTCGTGGACCTTTCCGTATTCCGCCCGGGTATTGACGTGGGAATGCTGCTGGAGGAGATTGACAGCTATCTGTTTCACAGTCTCTGGCAGATGCTGTCTGCCGGGAAGCTGGACCCGGACGGCCTGGAAAGGGATTTTTTGAAACGGGTCGGGCAGTGGAGAATTGCTTATTTGAAGTAGGCTGCATTGTGGAGAGAAACATAATGGATTTGTGCATGGCAGTTCATTTCCTGTTTGATATTCCAGCCGCGTTTTTATGTGAGGAGGACAAATATGAGGTTTGAAGCCGTGATTTTTGACCTGGATGGTACACTGCTTGATTCGATGGATGTCTGGGAGAAGATTGACATTTGTTATCTGCAGAAGCGTGGACTGCCGGTTCCGGCAGACTATGTGACTGAAATCTGTGCCCGCAGCTTTGAGGAAGCGGCGCAGTATACAATAGACTTATTTGGTCTTTCCGAAAAATCGGAGGATATCATCAGGGAATGGAAGGAGATGGCTGTTTATGAATATGCCCATCATGTGAAACTGTCGTCATACGCATGGGAATATCTTATAGAACTTAAAAAACGCGGCATGAAACTGGCGGTTGCCACAGGGCTGCCAGGAGAATTGTTCCTTCCCTGTCTGGAACATAATTCTGTTTTGGAATTGTTTGATATTCTCTGCTCTACGGATGAAGTAAAACGTGGAAAAGAGTATCCGGATGTATTTGAACTTGCGGCGCAGAGGTTAGGGGCAGCCCCACAGCACTGTCTGGTTTTCGAGGATGTTCTGCCGGCTGTCAAAAGCGCGAAGCAGGCCGGAATGCTGGTATGCGCTGTATATGACAAATATTCTGCCCGGTACAGGGTGCAGATGGAGCAGACGGCGGATTTTTACATAGCAGATTTCAGAGATGCCCCCTTACCAGATACAGATTTCGAGGAAGAAAATGATAAGGAGTGAACAGAAATTGAACATAGCAGGGGTTAAATTCGGGATAATCTTAATCATGACAGCCATGTGTCTGGCGGGATGCTCGAAAGAGAAAGCGTTTGTTGACAGCTGTGATTCGGAAATAGCGGAGCAGGTAACCAGTATTATGCAGGAATCCCAGAAGGGACGTTATAACCTGGAGAACTGTGAGGTCTTTGTCACGGAAGAGAGTAAAAAGGATGGATATGTGGTTCGGAGAATGACATTCCAGGCAGACTGGAAGCGGGTCAGGGAGCCGATTGATGACCCGTTGATCCAGGGGATGCTGCAGGCCAGGGATGAACTGGAATCGCCTGGGGAGAAGGAAGCTGCAGGGAAAATCATCAATGGATATCTCGTGGAAATGAACAGTGAGCCGGAATCGGAAAGGATAGAAACAAAATTCGTTGCACAGATTTCTCCGGGAAACGAAACATTGGAACTGTTTTATCCCTTTGTACAGGAGGGAGAGGAAACGCTGGTTCCATTCCGGGAGTATGCGGAAGAAAACTGGTCTGAAGATGCCAAAAAGCGGATGCAGGAGGGACGCAGGCGTTTGATTGATGAAGTCGAGGCCGCAGGGGAAGATGAGGAATCAGACGGAGTTTTCCCTATCGTGACGTCAGAACCGGTCAGTATTTTGACAACCGAAGAAGAACAGAATTTGCGGGACGAGGCAATGTCAGCGGCAGAGCAGTGCGGGGAGCTTTATAAGGAGTATAACCCGTTTTAAATACCTTTCTGTTTCGGCAAGGATACTTTTCCGAGAGTGCAGAGGGAAAAGCGGAGGCGTAGTGGGGCTGCGTTGAGCATTTTCCCTCTGTGCTATCGGGAAAGCAGACTGGTGAAACGGAAGGTTATTTAAAACGGGTTATAGGAGGCTGAAATTGTGTATCCTGAAACAGAGTATTCCCGCATTGAGGGTTTTTCGGATCAACAGAGGAAAGAAGTAGTGAAGCGGTTGGGCGAACAGGGACTTGTGAGTGTTTCTGATGACATGAATATGGAAAACTATCAAAAAATGCAGGATTTCTATTCTGCTTATGTTTCCGGAAGGGATGCAATGGTTGCCGTGTTTAGCGTATACATGGATGGGAACATAGGTGCGCTGACATTTATTCATAGAAACGGGAAAATACAGTCCTTTTATGTGTCGGTAGGCTGGGGGGAAGGCGGCGTACCGGAGATAAAAGGCTTTGGGAGCAATGATCTGGAAGAGATAAGGCTGACAGAAAAAGGGTATTTTATTTATACAAATACGGAAACAATCGCACATGGAAATCTGAGGGAGTATTACAGGGTAAAACCTTTGTCGGATGAATGCAGGGAGCTGACAAAAAAGTACATATATGGAATTAGCTTTGTGAACTATAATATGCTTGTGACAAACTGGGACGCCAGCAACGTGGAAGAGATTTTAATGCCATGCATGTTTGAGGACATATATCCAATATACACAGATGAACCTTTTAAGACAGAGGGCGGGTTGATACCGGCAGAAATATATGAACGTGTTATGACGACCTGTTTTCCGGTATCCGTAGAACAGTTGAGGGAGCATTGCGGCTACCGTGCTGATGTGGACAGCTATGAATATGAAATGATATTTGCAAGGCAGTTTCCGCCTTTTGGGGAAGTGGTAGATTACAAACAGGGTGAGGATGGAACAATTACACTTTATGTGGACGGAGTCTGGATTGATTACAATTCGGATTATGCTTTCACAAATCAGATTGTAGTCCAGCCATTCCCGGATGGAACATTCCGGTATCTATCGAATACGATCGAACAAAAAGAACTGGAACTGCCGCGGGTAGAAAAATGAAGGGCTGGGCTATCAATACCGGATGACCTGAGCTATATATAGGTATTGACAGGAATAAGAAACAGGGATATATTTCAGATATCTGAAACATACAGAACTGGAGATAAGTGATGGATTATCTGACCACTGTGGAAGCAGCAAAAAAATGGAATATATCAAGCCGTATGGCCGCTTACTATTGTGAGGCCGGACGGGTGAAGGGCGCAGTTAAGAAAGGAAAAAGCTGGCTGGTGCCTGTTTCTGCCGAGAAACCTGTGGATAAACGACATTTCAAAAAGACGGTGAAACATAAGGATGACAGGAAGAGGAAAGGGAACGGGGATCTTTTTACAGCGGATCATGGGGGCGGTGACCAGGCATCTGCAATCTACCATACCAAAGACGTATTCCGGCATCTGGGATTTACCAGGGAAACTCTGCGCTATTATGAGGAAATCGGCCTGCTCAGCCCCAAGAGAAACCAGGGGAGCCAGTACCGGGAATTTGACCTGTATGACATGTCCCGCCTGATGTCCATAGACTTTTATAAAAAGCGTGGTTTCTCCCCTGTTGAGATGAAGGGCCTTCTGAAGGAAACAGGAACAGAAGGCTATGACAGACTGTTTCAGCAGCAGCTTGACTGTCTGCAGGAACAGATTATGCGGCTTGAGGAAATATGGGAACGGCTAAAGGAAACAAAGGATTTCTGCCGGAATGCCGTTTATGGGGAAGGCAAGTTTGAAATCAGGGAGCTGAAACCATATTGTGTCAGGGAAGCATTCCCGGAGGTTGGCTCTTTTGAGGAATACCAGGAAAAAGTACTGTGCCATCTTGAACTGGAGAAAGAGGACATTCTTTCTAATGTAGTCAGGGCAATCACTTTTGATGAATCAGGATATAAGGGTTCTGAAATGTATGTGGTAAAACCTGCCGAAAAAGCGAATAACGGGGACAGGGGCATGTTTCTGGAGCATGGGAAATGTCTCTATACTACGCTGCTGGCAGATAATGACGACACATCCATTCCCGAAAAGATGTTCCGGTCCTGCCATGAATGGGCGCTGCGGCAGCAGGCGGCATTCAGGGGAATGGTGTATATTTTCGTCCGCCTGGTCATGTTGAATGAGAAGGCGGACAAGCATTTTTATGAGGTTTGGGTTCCTCTGAAATAAGGAACCGTAAAAATTTTTAAAATCCCCTGTTGACCTGGGGGTTCCCACCTGCCTTACTCTGTATGGAGAAAGGAGGTGGCTGTAATGAATCATAGAAAAACATGCTGCGGCAGAGACTTTACGCTGGTGGTTGCAGGGCAGATTATCTCCCTTTTTGGCAACGCAATCCTGCGTTTTGCTCTGCCCCTTTATTTACTGAAGGAAACAGGTTCATCCGCACTGTTCGGAACCGTGACAGCCCTCGCATTGCTGCCGATGATTCTATTGTCGCTTTTAGGGGGCGTGCTGGCCGACCGGGTAAATAAACGCAATATCATGGCCGGTCTGGATTTCCTTACGGCTTTTATAATCCTGGTATTTTACGTTCTTGTCGGAAGGGCGCCGGTGATTCCGTTGTTTATTGTAACTCTCATGCTGCTGTATGGTGTTTCTGGTACATACCAGCCGGCTGTCCAGGCCAGCATACCGGCACTTGTTCCCAAAGAGCGAGTGCTGCCGGCAAGCGCCATCGTAAACCAGATTGGTTCTCTGGCGAGCTTTATCGGGCCTGTAATTGGAGGTATGCTGTATGGATTCTGGGGGATTGGGAGTATCCTGAAGGTCAGTATCCTGTGCTTTCTCATGTCCGCTGTTATGGAGCTTTTTATTGTAATTCCTTTCCATAAACGGTCAGAGGAAAAAACAGTAATCTGCATTGTGAAGGAGGATATAAAGGAAAGCACAAGGTTTCTGAAGGAGAAAAAGCCTGTATTTATCCGCATCTGTTTTATCATAGCAGGGTTCAATCTTTTTTTGTCATCTATGATAACCATTGGTATTCCGGTTATTATTGTGGAAAGGCTGTCTATGGCAGACCAGCTTCTTGGCATTACACAGGGGCTGCTGGCAGTGGGAGGGATTATTGGCGGGCTGTTCACAGCTGCTTTTGAAAAAATGCTTAACCCTGGGAAAGCATACACTCTTCTTTTACTGTGTGCGTTTTGCGCATGTATGATGGGAGTGGGGATGCTGCTTCCGGAGCAGACCCATTTTTTAAAGTATCTCATTCTTTCCGGAGCAGGTATGCTGGTAATGATATTTTCTACCATGTTCAGTATACAAATGCTGGCGGTTGTGCAGACACAGACGCCGGCACATCTGATCGGCAAGGTAATTGCCTGTATCATGGCATTTATCATGTGTGCCCAGCCTGCCGGACAGATGCTGTACGGGATTCTCTTTGAAAAGATGTCCAAAGGGACACCTTTTATCATGATTGGAACAGGCGCTGTTTCCTTTCTTATCGCGCTGTATGCAAAAAATATTCTAAGGGAATTAGGAGGAAATGGGTGCAATGAATGAGAAGATACTGAAAGTGCGGAATGTGGCAAAAGCTTTTGACGGCAGGGAAATGATACACGGAATGAACCTGTCCGTAGAACGTGGTATGATCTATGGACTTCTTGGGGTGAATGGAGCCGGAAAGACCACCACCTTCAAAATGATTACAGGACTGCTCCGTCCGGATTCGGGTGAAATTATATTCTCAGGCACATCTGTTTCAGGACAGGACAAGGAATTTTTACGGGAGATGGGAATATTGATTGAAACACCGGTATTCTATGAACATTTGTCAGCCAGGGAGAATCTGGAACTGCATCTGCAGTACATGGGCTGCGGCGTGGATAAGATTGAGGAAGTACTTAACCGGGCAGGGCTTCAAAACACCGGGAGACAGCCTGTCTCGAAGTTTTCCCTAGGAATGAGGCAGCGTCTGGCGATTGCCAGGGCGATCAGCCATGAGCCAAAGCTGCTGGTACTGGATGAGCCCGTCAATGGACTTGACCCTGTGGGAATCCGGCAGATGAGGGAGCTGTTCCTCTCACTGGCCAGAGAATCCGGTATGGCGCTGCTTATCTCCAGCCACATTTTAAGCGAGATAGAGCATGTGGCCGACTGGGTGGGTGTACTGGCAGACGGCTCCATCGCAAAGGAGGTGTCCATGGCTCAGGTCAGAAAAGACTGCCCGGAGGGGCTGGAAGATTACTTTTTCAATATTATGCGTGGAGGTGTCAGAACGTGAATCTGTTGAAAATGGAACTTAAAAAAATGAATATCAGGCCATATTGTATTTCGGCGTTGGTTATATGTTTCTGCTTGCTGGGGTTATTTTATATTTTTGCATGGGTACCCCATCTGGAATCGGGGTCTGAAGCTTCCGAGATTCTTTTTTCTTCTTACCGTGGGATAGCGGCGGTAGGGGGTGCGATTGCGCTTATGGCTTTTTCCGGGCTGGCTTCTGCAATGGGGTTTGGCTATGTGATGAAAGAATACAGCGGCTCCTGCGCAATTTTACTGTTCAGCTATCCAATTGACAGGAAAATCGTGGTGTGGGTGAAGACAGGGCTGCTTCTGGCCTTTATTACGGTAGCGCTGCCGGCATGTACTTATGGGAGTTTTCTGGCATTCGCTGTCACCGGGCACATGCTTTCTCTGGTGGATAACGGTCTGTATATCATGGACCTTTTACTTATTTATCGGGATACGCTGATACTGGCATTCCTTGCTGATGGAATTGTACTTTGCTCTATTCGGATTGGGTTCATAAAAAAATCCAATTCCATAACAGTACTCAGCGCTGTTCTTCTCAGCATGCTATTGGCAAATATGGCAGCAGACATAAATAATCACCTGATAGTGGTAGCAGGGGTTACAATCATAGTTTTGTTTGTAGGGGTACTGTTCATTTTTGATATGGCCCGGAAGATTGAAAGGATGGAAATATAATGGGCAGCAAGGACAAGGTAGATTCAAACAATAAAAGATTAAGTAGTACTGAGAAAAAAATGATATGGGTATTTTTAATATATTCTTTTCTGATTGCTTGGGGGAGCGAGACGACAATCATCGTTCTTTACAGATTGAACCTGCTGGATGAAAAATTAATGCAGATATTGTACTATGTGCTGTTGGGAGCCGGATGTGGAATGGCTCCAGCCTATGCAGCGTTTATTGTTGAAAGGAAATATGCTTCTGTTACATGGAAAGGATTTCTGAAAAAGATTTTTCGGATGGACAGCAGGAAAAGAAGCTTTACCATCCTTATCTTATTTGGGGCAATTCAATTTGGAGCCTGTGTTCTCCAAGAACAGTATACAGGAAATCCATGGTACTTGTTTATCCTTTTTATGCCATTGATGATTTACGGCGGGGGGTTAGAGGAAATTGGGTGGCAGGGGGTTTTCCAACCTGTACTTCAGAAAAGATTTCCATTCCTGGCAGCAGGAGTCATAGAAGGAATTGTATGGAGCGTCTGGCACCTGCCTTTATGGTTCATTCCCAACTCATCACAGAGTGCATATAGCTTTGTAGCTTTTACCCTGTTTTGTATTACTTTAGGAGTGACTTTAGCAGCGGCACACAGAATTACAGGAAGCATCTGGGTTTCCATTTTGCTCCACGCATGGTCCAATACGGTTTTAGGGGGAATGTACAGCCTGACTTCACTGTATCGGTTCCCTAGTGCCAAGACTCTGATAATAAGTGTGGGGCAGATTTTTATGGTAATGGGGATTCTGTATTTATACAGTAAGAAAACATATTTTTGTAAAAGCAGAATGGTGTAACAGTATGAATGAGAAATTTTTTTCCATTTCAAAGGAAAAGCAGGAGCGTATTATTAGATGTGCATATGAGGTGTTTTCGCAAAATAGTTATAAGGAAGCCTCTATGTCAAAAATTGCAGATGCCGGAGGAATATCTAAATCGTTGTTGTTCCATTACTTCTCAAATAAAAGGGAATTTCATTTGTATCTTTGGGAAAATGCAGGAAGGCAGTTTTGTGAAATACAGACGAGGCATTACACTGGAGCAACCGGTTTTTTTGAAATCATACAACAAAGGTTTATGGCAAGATTCACGTTTATGAGAGAGCATCCGGTTATATTTTTATTTGTTTTAAGGGCCTTTTTTGAGGAAGACCCAGAGCTTAATGATCCTGTCCGCAGCCATGTCCGGAAATTATGCGATAAAAAAACTGAGGAGATAATGGCTTTGGCAGAGACTTCGGGATTTCGTCCAGGGGTTGATGTGAAATTTCTGATACAGGAGATAGAGGGATTTTTTCTTATTACACTCTGGCAGATATTTTCTCAGGGAAAGTGGGATGTAAATTATCTGGAAAAGAATTTTACAAAAAGAATAGAACAATGGAAAGCTGTTTATTTAAAGGAAAACTAAATTGATTTAATATCTTCTTTGAATAGTTACAACAGAATTATGACAAAGCTGTCAGCATCGGAAGACTGCATCACTCTGAGGACATTCACCAAAAATTATTATTCTCCCAAAGGATTTATCCTTACACAGAAAGAACTGTTGGAGCTGGAAGAAAAAAGCCATTTGACAGTATCGGACATCCGTTTCTTTGCAGAACTGGCGTTACGGAAAGGCATTGAGCAGGAAGAGATTTTGGAAACTGTCTTTACCTGGCTGAGTGACGCCGGGGTGGAAAAGTATCCGGCATGACGGAAACGGTCCGGGTTCCTTATGAAAAGTTCAAAGAGTTTGTGGTAGAAAGCCGGGAGAACGGCACCCAGAAAAGGATGCTGTCCTTAGAAGAAGAGAGCAGAGTAAAGGTCACATTCCAGAGCGGGAGAAATCTGAAAGCAGTGGCAGAGACGAAGGCATTGCGGAAAAAACTTGGGAAGTTTATGGCAGACCATTTCCAGAGATGGAAAGGCAGCAGGCAGATCACCGTATATGATGATTTTGAACCCTACAGCTTTTTCTTTCAGGAGCAGACGCCTTATGGTGCCGGCATGTGCGGAGGAGTCAT
>CAJTGF010000097.1 GCA_910575585.1 Clostridiaceae bacterium | reverse complement strand
CTGAAAGCGCAGCTTCAAGCAGCATAACAGCAGACTTTTGACAACTGAATAACAGCCAGGTATTGAATTTTCAGGGTGCATAGGCAAAATCTATGTGCGAAGTTTGAGTATGTAACATTTGCTGTAATACCTCCCATACATACAGATTTTCTTCATCATAAAACCATTCATGGATATTATTGTGCAGGGTATCCCCGAAATCAGGAAGCTGTGTAAAGTCATACTGACGATGAACCGCATCCTCAAATTCCTCCAGACTGCCATGGAACTCTCCGGCAAGCGTCCGGCTGGCCGTATTTCCCACCATGGGGATATCCATGGCAATCAGATACCGTTCAAAAGTGGTATTCCTGCTGCCCTGGATGGCATCCCAGAGCCGCTGCCAGGATCTTTCTCCAAAACCTTCCAGGTTCACGATCTCGTCCCTGTGTCTGTCAAGCTCATAAATATCCATGTAAGTGTGAATCCATCCTTTCCCAATGAATTTCTCCAAAGTGGCTTCGGACAGACCTTCAATGTTCATGGCTTTCTGGCTGACAAAATGCACAAACTGGCGCAGGCGCCTGGTTTCGCAGTTCTGGTTATCGCAGAACAGGGTTTTTGTCACCTTTTCTTTTCCATTCTCTATGGAACGGCTTTCATGGATGCGGGCAGGCTTCCCACAGCAGGGGCACCTGTCCGGTACGGCCTGACTCATGATAAAGCGGCCGCGGTCCAGGTTTTCTTCCACATGCGGAATAATCATGTTCCGCTTGCTGACCAGTATCCGGCAGCCCGGCATCAGTTCCAGCCCCTCAATAAAGGAAAGGTTGTGCAGGCTTGCCCTGGATACCCCGCATCCGTCAATCTCTACCGGACAAAAAACTGCTACCGGTGAGATCTCCCCTGAACGGGAAGGATTCCACTCAATAGAAAGCAGTTTTGTCTCGTGGAGTTCGTCTTCAAACTTAAAGGCCAGCCCATCCTTATAGTGATGGCCTGTCTTTCCGCAGGACAGGGAAAAGACGATGTCATTATAGGATGCCACAATCCCGTCAATAGGAATATCACTGTCTTTTGCAAACTGACGCAGCTTACAGATTCCGTCCTCCATCTCCTGGCAGGTCAGGCTCCGTCTGCTGATGACAAATTTGCAGACCTGAAAGCCCAGTGCAGGAAGTTCCCGGAGTTTTTGGGACTTTAATTCCATTTCCGGAAATCCCTCCAGTACGGCGAACGGCATGAACATCACCCTGCGTTCCCGGCAGACCGCCGCATCCAGAAGACGCACGGAACCGGCAGCCAGGTTCCTTCCATTTTTGTAGCGCTCGCCATTGCTGTCAGTCAATTTTTCCTGCAGTTTCTCAAAATCACCGGGTCGGATAAATGCCTCCCCGCTCACCACCAGACGCTCCGGGTAAGGAATACATTGGGGTATCCCGGAGATTCCGCGGACATTGTGGGTCACCACTTCGCCGGTATCTCCGTCACCACGGGTAGCAGCCTCGACCAGTCTTCCTTCCTCATATGTCAGCTTGACAGTCAGGCCGTCCAGCTTCAGCATCAAAAGGATCTGATGCTCTCCGGTAAAGGAAACCAGTTCTTCCACGCTTTTGGTCTTATCCAGTGAAAGCAGGGGGATGGGATGGGTTGTTTTCTCCAACTCATTGACAGCCAGATAGCCGACTGTCCGGGTAGGAGAATCCGTCATACATATCTCGGTTTTAAACTCTAACGATACCAGTTCGTCATACATCCTGTCATAGACTTCATCCGAAACGGACGGAGCATTGCTGTTATAGTATTCATCCCTGTACCGGTTTAACTGTGCGGTCAACACCTGCACTCTCTCCTGTGCGGTCTGTGCCATTTAAGCCACCTCCTGTCCTGTGATACGGAATGACATGACCAGAAACTTTTCCGTATGCTCTTTATCGCTGCAGTAGATGCTGCAGATTTCGTTTTCAAATTCCCAGAACGGGGCGTTGCTCCACCAGAGGACGGAACCTTTTCCGTTATTGGCAAGGGTAACCTTGCAGTCCGGCTCCTCTGGAACAATACTGTAAAACCCTTGGGTATTCGCCACTGTGACCTTACGTTTCTGCCCCACGTATTCCGGGCGGCAGTGGGCGGTGATCTCGAAACAGGTTCCCTTCTTTAAAGTTTTTTTCAACTGGCTCAGGTTTTTAATCATACTCGTCTTTTATCTCCTTTCTCTGAACATGATTCTAACGTTTAAAGAAAAACGGATGCCACAAGGACATCCGCTCTCTTTTCTATGCAACCGCCGTCAATGCGGGGGCATGCAGGACCTTTTTTTCCCATATATCCAAAAATCTCTGAATTGCAGGAGATGGCGGCTCATTCTTATAGCAACGGGCCTGTACCAACTCCCCATTATGGATTTCAACAGTGCAGAGAGATTTCCCCTGTTCTCCGGCTTTACGGACAAACAGGATGGTACTTTCCCTCTTTACAACCTTCTTCACATAGCTTCCAACACAGTGATGGAGATTCTGCCCTTCCTCCAGGATTTCTTTTGCGGTATGGGGAAGGAGTACGGCAAATCCATATTTCACAAAGTGATACTGCTGGTTCATTTCCTCAAACTGCTTTTGTATCTGCCTGTCATAAAGCAGTGCCTGTTCCTTATCAGAAATATCATTCACCTTGTCGTGGGCTTTCTTTAGATCAGCGGGAAACAGGACAAAACTGTTTTTCAGGTCAAGTTCCAGCCCTTCACTCATACACAGGTAATCCCGGTACTCGGTCAGGACATCCTCCATCTTATAATACCTGCCTCTCTGGTACGGGCTCTTTTTACAAAACTTTGCATACTGTTCATTCACATACTTCATCAGCTTATAGGGCGTCATATGCTTTAACGGAACAAGTATATTTTCTGTCCTGCCGATACCACAGTCTCCACACCAGCATAATAGTTCCTCGTTCACTTCCACATTTGAATGGATCAGAGTTTTTATCAGTTTCAGCTGGCCGATACCTGGATTTACTCTCTGAAGCAGTGGAATATAGCTTTTATCAAATCCAAACACTTCCTTTAAATTCTTTCCATTTGGATTAAAACCGCAATCCGGAGAGCCATAATAATGATTGCTATACACAACCTCTCCAGCCAGACGGTGCAGCCGGAGCTTTACCAGATATTCCAGCATGGGATAACGCTCATACTGCGCCAGATAACTGATGGCATAAAGAGGCTCCTGGTCTGCCAGATAAAATTCTTTCAGTTGAGAATACTGCCACGGGGAACCTTTTAATACTTTATCCAAATTTCTTTCATACAAAAAACCTGTCTGGTCCGCCTCGAAGCTATACCTCCACTGACTGAATACCGGACGGGTGCCCGGCTTCCACGGCGTGAGGCTCTCCCTTCCTCCATAGCGGTAGTAATAGCGTTCCTCAGAAGTTTCTCCACCATCCCAGTGAAGGAAGGTCCTGGCATTTTCATACACGCTTTTATACGGATGCCTCTCCTCTCCAAACTGGTAATATATTTTAAGGAACCGCACTATGATCTCATTTTCGGAAATACGCTGGAATACCTGCAGGGTCCTCCTGTCAATGATCATCCCACGCTTTCCCCGGCTCTTAAAAGTTATTTTTGCTCTACATACAGGGCATACCCCATCCCGGTTATGCCTCGCACCATCCACCTGTACTTCTCTGTTACATGCGCTGCAGAACCCTTCCATATTCTTTCTCTTTCTGTTATAGGTATAGAAAAGATAATGGGGCATGATTTCATGGTCGATCATCTTCCGGATATTCCTGGGAAGAGCCGGCACCAGCTTCATCCTCTCAAGGATCTTTTTTTCCTTCTTCTGATTCTGTTCTCTCCGCCTTTTTTCCATGATGCCGTTCTGCAGACAATACAGGCTGTTAAATCCTATCGCGTGCTTCTTACAGAACCTGGTGACGCGTTCCTCGTCACCGGCCGTATAGAAGGCACAATGCCTGCCGAAATCATAATCCCTTTCCAGGTTGCAAAAAGCGGCCCTGCTCCAACAGGTG
The DNA here is from genome assembly GCA_910575585.1 of Clostridiaceae bacterium. Lineage (GTDB taxonomy): Bacteria > Bacillota > Clostridia > Lachnospirales > Lachnospiraceae > UBA3402. The sequence continues at coordinate 12,104 of CAJTGF010000097.1, read as the reverse complement.
CTGCCATCCTCCCTGCGGAATAAAGTGATATACTCGTTCCGGCTCTGGAACATAGTCCAGACAGGGCGGAAATTTCCTTCCGCCGCCTGTTCTCTCTGATAAATATACAATACCAGAAGCCGTTTTCCCCCGATATTCTTTACCGCTGTCCTCACGATGTACTTCACTTTAGTCGCATGGAGCAGCCCATGGTTCCGGTTCATTCTTAATTCCGGATCTGCAAATTTCCGGCATTCTCTTTTCTTAATCTCCATTATTTTTCCCTCCTACCCTGCAAGCCCTGCCAGGGTCATCTGTTCAAACTCCCCTTCATCCGCCGCATTTTCCTGCGGCTTCTTTTCGGGCGTTTTCACGTTCTTTGCCTTCCCGGCAGCTTTCTTTGCTGCAGCTTTTGTCTTTTTCGGTTTCACACTGGATTTTCCGCTGTATGCCCTGGGAACAAAACTCTCTTCCTTCTCCTGATCTTCCTTCGCATTTGGGTCACGGAAATATTCCTCCGCCCACTGGTAACACAGATCATCCGGCACATCACTTCCATAGACACCGTTTTCCGGCTTTATATCGTTATCCTTCATCTCCTGCTCCACAAATTCCCTTGCTTTCCTGTTAATATAGTAGAAGCAGTGAATCATAGTCTTGCGGGGATGCATGGCCAGTCTGGCAAAAGCAGGGTCCTCCAGGCACAGAGTCTGGATATATTCTGACACGCATTCCTTCATATTCCTGCGGGTAAGCCTTTCCGTATCGGTTCCCACACGTTTCATGGCTTCCGCAGTCACTTCCTCGTCACTCAGGGCAGACATTCTGGCAAGCTGTGCCTGTTCCGCCTCCTTCTTTGCCTGCTGCCTGGCCTCCCATTCTGCTTTTCGTTTCGCCTCTGCAGCCTCATGCTCCGCACGCTTTTTATCTTCCGGTTCTTTCTCCCTGTCAGAAACTTCTGCATGGTTCTCCTCTTCTTTCTCAGGTTCCTCTGTTTCATCGGTTTCCAGGCACTCATTTTCTTCCTCTGTGTCTTCCCATTCTCTATATGAAACAATTCTCGCATTAGCCGGAAGAGAAGCCGCACCCGGTTCTTCCCTGCCAGGAGCGAAGGGATTCTCCGCAAACGCATCTCCGCAATCGGTAAATCCATCCAAAAATCCATCGGATTCCTCTCCGGAACTGCTCACCGGCATTCCGCCATCCTCAAAAGGATTCTCTTCCATTCTGACTTCCATATCCATATCCTCAAATGCACTGCTCATATCTGCTCTCCTTTCATCAAAAACGGCATGGAGAGGAAAATTTCCATTCCATGCCTTACCTGCTGTCTGCTCCTCATCCTTTCATTGCTTTTGCAAGAAAAGGAGAAAAGCGGACAGGCTCAAATGTCCTGCCGTCTATGTAAAAATAGCGGCGGCCTGTTTCATCATCCAGCTCCACCACATCCGAAGATGCAAGCGGGCGTCCTTTGTAACTTTCCGGCACACGGTTTCCATAATGTGCCGAAATCTGTTCCAGTATCTCCGTATCTTTCCAGTCTTTCGGAAAGGCAAGCTCCGAATCGCACACCAGCTGGTATTCCGAAGCCGGGGGCTGTTCGTATCCGGCCTTATGCAGATCCCGGATGCCCTTAAAAGCAAAAGGGATGGTCTTCTGGTCTGCGTCAAACAAAAGCTGGTAAATACGGAACCGGCATCTGCGGTATGGAGAATCCGAAATATCTTCCGGTATTTCTCCGTCTTCCTGCCGGAAAAACACCCGGCCTTTCTGTAAATTCCTGTTTTCACCTTCTTTCTGCTGTTTTTCTTTCCGGAGCGCAAGCTGCCAGTCATCGATCCCCTTGTAATTGGGATTCCAGGTCAGCCGCCGACACTCCATGCCGTGCTGTCCTGCCAACAGGTAAATCCTGGAACTTCCTTTTGCAATCATCTCATTGCTGTACTTGTCCATATCATGTGCCTCAATGATCAGCTCCGTACCATTCTGCGCCAGAAGCGCAAACAGTGGGCCTAACTGCTGTACATTGTTTACTCCTGCCACCGCCACAAAAGACCGGTTCAGCAGGTGATGGGCAATATCCGCTTTCAGTATCCCCTCTGTAACATAAATCGTCCGGGCAAAGGGATTCCCTATAAAATGCACCGGGCTCCCGGAAGTCACTCCCATGTTCTTTGCGGAAGAGGAAAGCCAGATATATTTCGTTCCGGCCTTTTCCGGCGGATCATCCCTGTCCTTAAAGGGTACGTCCAGGAGGATCTGCATCCCCCGGATCAGCCCGTCAATGCCAACGGCCGGTATTAAGATTCCTGCCGTGCGGCTGCTGCACTTTAAAGTCCAGTATCCGCCCTCATGGAGATAAAACCCCGGAACTCCTTCCACCTTGCAGCCCTGCTTTATCAGCCTCTCCGTCAGGGAGCGGCACAGAAAATAGGGCGGCGTGCTCTTAAATCCCAGACTGTCGATCTGTTCATCCGTAAGCCCCCGCTTCTCCGAGCGCAGATGTGCCCGGTGGGCGGAGTTTAAAGACAGCATTTCAAGCATCAGGGAATAGGTCTGGTGTATCTCCTGTGGGCTGGCACGTTCCGCCTGGGGGATTCCCATATCCGGCTGTCTGCCTGCATGGGGGTCCCTGACCGGAACCCCTGCATAAGCATCCGCGCTCTCTGCTCCCCCATATCCCCAGGAAGTATCGCCTGCCTGGAGGGCGTCACAGATTTCCCGGTAGGCTTCGGAATTGGTGGTATTGTTGATCCTGGCGTACAGGTTCAGCATCCCGCCATGTTCGCCGCAGTAGTTGCACCGCCACACATTCTTGGCAAAATTGACATTCATCTTTCCTCTCCGGTCACCGCAGAACGGACAGTCCGTATAGGCATTGTCCGCCTGCCGGCGCCGGATACGCAAATGCAGCAGCTCCACCACATCCATAATCCCAAACGGGAATTCCTGTGAAAATGAGCCCATCACCTGCGCCCTCCTTCCTCACTGTTTCTCTGCGGTTTCCATGCGGCATCTTTATCCTGCTTTTTTGGCAGACAGGGAATCCAGCATGATCTGGGCTGCCGCACGGAGAATATTGTTATCTCCGCGGTAACCGCCGTACAGATAGAATTTCAGGCTGGGCGGGCGCCGTTCTGCCACTTCCGCAATGGTCTGCCCCTTGCAGACGCCGGTATCCACTACCACCTTTCCTGCCTCTTCAAAGGTCATCAGCCTGACGATCTCCTCCACAGGCATATCCGGCGTATAGCGGGCGCCTGCTTTTTCCTGCGCCTGGTTTCCGTCTGCGGGCAGGCTCTGTCCTTCGGATGCCGTACCTTCCGGTTCTGCATTTTCCGCACTTTTGGTATTTCCGTTAAAAGAGGCGGCTGTTTCAGCAGAAACATTCTGTCCGCCCAGCAGCGCCATCATTCCCTGTACTGCTTTTTGGGTATCCTGCTCCACATTCTCTTTCCCGGAAACAGGAAGCATATTTCCCGGATTTTCCCCGGCAGGCACTTCCGCCTGTACGGGAAGGGATTCTGCTTCAGCCGCATTTACCGGCAGCCCTCCTGTTCTGGAAGGCTGTGCCGTCTCCTGAACCTTTGTCCGGGAGCCTGCGGGAAGGCTGCTGTTTCCACACTGCTCCTGAGCCTGGACCGTCTGCACCGGCAGGCTTTCTGAACTGCCCTGCGGACCGGCAGGCAGGCTCATGGCAGGATTCCCGTTCTCTGCCATAACTTCAAGCGGAAGCTTTGTCTCTGTGCCTGTGTCCTGTGTCTGGCTTTGCGCTACCGGTTTCTTTTCCTCCGTTTTGGCATTTACCGCCTCTTTTTCTCCCTGAACAGGCAGTTTGGACGCCTGTACCGGTTTTTCTTTCTGTGATGTCCCGGTTCTCTCTGTGACAGTCGGGAAAGGTCTTACCGTGCTTCCTGCCGGCGCTGCTGTCTGCCGCAGCGTCTCTGCCGGATTTGCATCAGTACCTGCCGGGGTTTCCGTCTTTTTGGACGTTGAGGCTCCATTTAAAGGAATCCTGCTTCCGTAACGGCTCCCATCAGCACCGGCTCCCACATCCGCAAACTGGATGCCAAAGCCTGCATCTGACAGGGCTTCATCCATAGCCGCCTGCTGTGCCGCCTGGATATACTGCCCTCCCGGCGCCTCTTCCTTTGTACAGCTGGAAGTAAAACTGCCAATGGGATTTTCATCCGTGCGCTCCAGAAAGATCTGTGCCTCATAGATCGCCATCTGCTCCGTGATACGGAGTGCGTTCAGGCGGATGCGCCCTTTGGGATTCGCCAGCCGGAACCATAACTTTTTATAGCGGAGATCCAGCTGCATCATTTCCTCCCCGTTTTCCGGGGAGATGATACGGCGGAGAAGTTTGAACGGGTTAAAGCCCGGCACCTTGTTCAGCTCTGCCACTGCGGGGATCATCTCATACATTGTTGCTGTCTGCTCGTTCTTATTCATCTTTAAGACTCCTTTCATTATATAAATAAGGGATACCCTGTGCTTCTTCTGCACCTGCATCTCATTTTTTAACCTGCTGCTTTCAGTTTTTCTTCCGGGAATTCCGGCATGGTAAGCCCGGCGCTTTTCGCATAAGCCCTGTAGTACAGGCAGATGCGCTCTCCCAGAAGGGTATTCCTTTTGCTGATCTCATTCTTGTGTATGGCCATGAACAGCACGCTCTTTTCGCCTGCCAGCACCACCCGTTTCTTCGCCCTGGTGATCCCGGTGTACAGAAGGTTCCGGTAGAGCATGATGTAATGGGCTTTCAGCACCGGCATCAGCACAATATCATACTCGGAACCCATGGCCTTATGGATTGTTGTCGCATAGGCAAGATCCAGATTCACCAGATCCTCCTGGCTGTATTCCAGGCTGCGGTTCTCCCCGAATTCCAGGCCGATCCGCTTTCCCTCCGGCGTATCCTCCATATAGCGGATAAAGCCCAAATCTCCATTTGACACCTTATCTGTATTCTTCGTCTGCATGATGCGGTCTCCGATACGGAATGTTTTGCTCCCTACACGGATCTCATCTTCCGTAGAACGGAACGGGTTCACAATCTCCCGGATAGCCGCGTTTAAATGGTCTGAGGATGCCGCCCCTTCTGTCCGGAATGGGGAAAGGATCTGTACATGCTCAATCCCGTTGTTTTCAATCTCCTGGCAGTATCTTTCGATGATAGCCGCTGCCGCGTCTTCCTGATTGTCACAGGGCAGGAACTGAAAGTCATTTCCATAATACAGTCTGGTATTTCCGTCATGGATGAACCGGGCGTTATGAGCGATCAGGCTGTCCTTTGCCTGACGGAAGATTTCATCCAGCACCGTAACCGGCACAAGGCCGCACTGGATCAGTTCCTTGAATACGTTTCCGGCTCCAACGCTGGGCAGCTGGTCCGGGTCACCGACCAGGACGATTTTTGCCCCGCTCTTCAAAGCGGTAAAAAATTTGCCTGCCAGCCACATATCCACCATGGAAAACTCGTCCACGATCACAAGGTCCGCATCCAGGCTGTCCTTTTTCCTGCTGCGGTTTGCCTCGTCCTCTTCACTGACCAGGCCGAGCCCGCTGTGAAGGGTGCTTGCTTCGTCAAAACCGGTGCTTTCCGCCATCCTGCGGCTTGCACGGCCCGTAGGAGCCATAAGGACAATCTTTCTGTCGGGATACAGCCTGCGGTAAACTTCCAGGATGATTTTGAGCACGGTCGTCTTTCCTGTGCCCGGTGAACCGGTGATCACGGACAGGTTGTATAAAAATGCCGTCCGGACTGCGGATTCCTGTTTTCCGGAAGTCCGAAGCCCCTGCTCTGCCCTGACTGCCTCAATTACGGCAGAAATGTCTTTCATCGGCGGTCTTTCCTCCGCCAGCAGCCTTGCGATCCGGCTGGCAGTCTCATCCTCCTGGGCAAATGCACCGGGATGGTAGATATTATCCCTCATGGATACCACAGAACCGCCCAGGATCATAGCGTCCAGTTCCCTTTCCACTTCTTCCGGCTGTACACGCAGTTCCGGAAGCGGGATTTTTTCGTTCAGCAGCTTAAACGCCGCTTTGCACAGTTCTTCCTTTCCCAGGAACAAATGCCCCTGCTTTCCCTTTGCCTCGTCCAGTGTGCAGTGGAGCGCACCTCTGATCCGCATTGGATCACGGGGACGGTTATCCGTCTTTCTTACAATGGCATCCACCCGCCGGAACCCAAAACCCGGTATCTGGCACAGCTCAAACGGACTTTTTTTCAAAAGGTCCAGGCAGGCTGGCCCGAAATGCTGATAGATTTTCAGCGCTGTCTTCGGCGTCAGCTTAAAAGGCGCAAGAAGGGTCATGATATCCCGGAGCATGCGGCTCTCCGCAAAAGAAGTCCGGATATCTTCCAGCTTATTCTCCGTTATCCCCCGGACCTCCAGAAGCCGTTCCGGGTGCTTTTCCAGTATGTCCAGCGTACCTGTGCCGAACTTTGCCACAATCTCTTCGGCCGTCTTTTCCCCGATTCCTTTAATAAGACCGGAACCGAGATAGCTCAGCACGCCTTCCTTTGTTTTGGGCACGATCTCATGCCACTGCTCCACCTGGAACTGCATGCCGTATTTTCCGTTTACCCATTCCCCTTCCAGTTCCAGTTCCACGGCATCCGTCATGGGAATCTCATAACCGACAGCGGTAAAACGGATCAGATGGTCCTTATACCGTCTCTTATCCCTTGCCTGCTCCGGAATGGAAGTATCCGCGGTCTTTACTATTACAATACAGAATTTATTTGACGGGTTATGGAATATCTTTCCGTCATAAGTGCCTCTATAATTCATTTGTCACCTCCATAAAATCCATAAGATCAACAGGCTCACAATCACTGCAAGGACAGCGCCCAGCAGGGGAGAGAGTATGAAAAACCAGCCCAGCCGTATGATCTGGTATATTTTCATTGCTGTGAGAATCAGTAAAAATATAACGACGATTCCCCAAATAAGTGTTTTTTTGATCATTTTCCTTATCCTTTCTTTTATCATATCTGTGTTTTTCTCAGGCGGCATCCAGGGCGCTTACCTTTACATGGAACGTCCTGAACTCCGATACCGTTACGAACTGTTCGTAAATCTCCGGGTACTGCAGTTTCAGACGTGCCAGGTTATCCTTGTCAACCATTGGTTTGCGGACGGGATTGTAGGTCAGTGTGTAACGGCTTCCGCCCATATCGCAGATAGCCGTACAGCTTGCCCCCATCTCCGCGGCAAGGATCGCTTTCAGCCTCTGGATATCAGCCTCCAGCTTTTTGGAATACTTTTCTGACTGTTTCTTCTGCTCCTGGAGCTGCATGTAACGCATCAGTGTGGACGGCATGGTCCCGTTCAGGATAATCGCCCCGGCGTCTTTGTCTGCCTTACCGCAATACTGTCTGGCACTCGCAAGGATCACATCCCCGTCCTCCAGATAGGGCGGCGGGACCTGTTTCTGGACATAGCTGTTCCAGAATTCCTGTTCCAGGAATATCATCTCTTCCTCATATGCCATATCCCTGCGGAGTTCCCGGATAATGACCTCATCTTCCGTATTGCCGTACAGACAGCAGAAAAATACCCGGTCAATATCCATCACGGCCATATAGTGCCTGCCCTGTGCCTCGTAATAAACCGGAACGGTTTCTTTCCCCTGTTTCCACCAGTGGTCCTTTGCGTTATAGTTGGTGGTCTTGATCTCAAGGATGGCTTCCCTCCCGTCCGGCATGGTGATAAAGTAATCCACGTCTGCCAGCATGAACGGATAAAGCGGATGCTGGAACATCTTCTTGATCTGATAGATTTTAAGCCCTGTCTTCCGCTCAAATATCTTTGCCACAAGGTCTTCCAAAAGATGGCCCATTTCCATAGCCACCCAGTTTCCCTCATTTTCTTCTACCGCAGCAATCCCCAGCTTGTCGTAGTAGGTATCCCGTGCGGTTCTGAATGGTGAGATTCCTATAATGGCAGAGACATCGCTGCCGCCAATCCCACGGTGCCGCCAGTCCAGCCATTCCTCCCGGGTAAGGTTTGCCGTATCCACCAGAACCAGCGGACTGTGCCTTTCCCTCTCCATAATCGTATCGGGCATAATCACGCCCCCCTTCTCGCCCTGTGCGTGAAGTTTACTGTCCGGATTGTGGTACAGTTCTTCCAGTACTGGTCATTAGCTTTCTGTACAGAAGTATCCCTGAACGGGTATCCTGCTGCCTGTTTCTGCCAGCTCCTGCCGGCCTTTCCATTTCTTCTGCTCATACTTTCTACCTGCCTTTCTAAAATGTTTTTTATCCTCAAAGCCGCTGCCGGCATTTGGGCAACAAAAAAGCGGAAATGACCGTCCTGCCAAATTTCTGGCGTCCATGGATATCCATGAACCAAAGTCATTTCCGCTCTGCAAGGGAGTGTTACCCCTTAAATTAAAAAAAGCCAGTAAACCACTGCCCGGAGGGCATAATGGTACTACTGGCACAAAAATACAAACTTAACAGCGTGTGCAATGCGGAAGATGCTCCGCATACAGCCTGAACGGACTGTATTTCCCATATGGGTACGCACAAAAATCAATTACAAGGACAGTTTAGCACAAGATATTGATTTAGTCAAGTTATGAATACTATATATAGTGTTTTTAGAATGACCTGATACATAAAAAGCACTACGCGAAACCTTCCTGGTATTATGAAACTTCCATATCGAACAGGCTGAGCTGTACCGGCTGTTCCCTCTTCTCCTTCTCTTTTACCTGGCGTATCTGTTCCAGTTCTGCGATCCGTTCCTGTCCCAGCCACTTATCTGCATGGCGGCGGTCTGCACTGAACTCTTTGAGGCTTTCATATCCATTTTCCAGGAGTTTCTTTTCCAGACGCCTGACTGCAGACTCCCGCAGTTTCTGACGTCTCTCCTTTTTGTTTTCCTTATTACGCTTTTCCATATCGGAAGCATGGATGATCTGAATTCCGTTTCGGATATCCTCCAGATCCTGCATCAGATCCCGGCTCTCCCTCTGCTCGGCACGGACGTTCTGGAGCTCAAAGGAAAAATAGCTGCCGTGATATTCAGAGAAAAACAGCTGCGTAAAATAGTGGTTTCGTACTTTGTCTTTTATCCTGTCCTGACAGAGCCTGGCGCATATCTTACAGATATCCATGCTCACCGGATGGTTAAAGAGCTTTTTCCCTTTGATGATCTGGGTATCTATCTGCCCCTCAAACAGTGTTCCATTCAGGTCATTTCTGAGATAGGATATCTTCACATCATAAAATACATTCCCTCTTTTCTTATCCAGTTCATGCCCCAAAACCGGACACATCCCTGCACATCTGCTTAATCCGCAGTAATACGGGTCATAATCCATCTCCCATTCCAGTGTATCCCGGTTGAACCTCATATGCTCCCGGCAGACGCGCCCCTTCCTCTGCAGTCCAAAACTGATCTCCTGTCTCCGTATCTCATCATCATGCAGTTTTAAGATATGCTCTACACTTCCTTCATAGCAATATTCTTCTTCGGCCATATGAACCTCACACTCATATCTGAGTACCTTGTTCTCCTGAAGATATTCATGTTTCAGCTTACACTCTTTCTTTTCATAAGGACAGCGGATGGTAGCCATATCATTTTCAAAAGTCCACTCGATTCCCATGTAACTCATGTTGCTGTGGCACTGGAGCCCTTTGCACTGCAGGCCACAGGGGGTCTTGAAAGTCTGCTCAAAGATCCACCAGCGTTCATAGGTAAACCCTCCATCATAATTATCAAGGGTTTTCTCCTGCCACATGGGAACGTCAACCCGCACATGATCCGGATGATGCTCCGCCGAGTACCCTTCCTCCAGCAGCCGTTTTGTTAACAGGTTATATTCCTTATAATCTTCTTTCATCTTAATTCCTCCCTACAGCCCCTGGCAGGGACGCATCCCGAAATAGTCTTCCATACGGTCCCGCAGCCTCTCCGCTGACATATCATATTCCCCGGCGATACAGGATTCACAGCAGGGATATTTATATGCCAGAGTCTTTGATAACCGGGCATCCCAGCTGTTTAACTGCCTGCCGCATTTGTTACAGTCCTGATCCAGCCATCTTACTTTCTGCAATCGTTCTCCACCTTCCTTTCTTCCTTGTTAATATTTTCTATCCTTATAAGCCCTCCGGCTTCCGGACAGCAAAAAACAGGAATGACCTCACTGATATTTCCGGCGTCCACAGTTTCCTGTGAACCAGCGTCATTCCTGCTCTGAACAGAGATTATAAATTTTCCAAAATAAAAACCAGCGGTATATCACTTACTGGGCGTAGTGATACTGCTGGCACATTCATACAAACTTAACAGCGTGTGCAATGCGGAACCGATACCGCATACAGGCGTTTCTGACTGTATCTCCCTAAAAAGGATTCGCACAAAAATCAATTACATGGGAAGTGTAGCACAAGATATGTAATACGTCAATGGTTTCAACCTATATATAGTATTCGATAATTTTAAAAATTTTAATATGATTGCAGAAATATCTGATTTTTACCCTGTTTTATTATTGTATAGGTCATTTACAAAAGATGCCATAGATTGTACATTGACAATTTCATAGCATGGTACTGGAAGTTATACAGGTGCATGGGATAGGATCTCTTATTAAGAACAGTTTTACCTCTGCTTAATCGCTGCACAGCACGGCCTGAAAATACGCGGCAGAAACTCTGGCGCAGGAAGTGGTCCAGGGTGCCATGCACGAATAAACAAATTTTTTTAGCATTAGAACGTCTTGTTTTTATTTTTTTGTTGAAGTGGCTGGCCTTAGAATCGTAAGATATACAGGTAAGGAACCGTAGGCTCTTTCCAGCCACACAGAAAGGAGGTCACTGTGGCGGAACATACAAGCAAAACTCTGAAAGCCGATCCAGAAAAAAGGAGCTATTCTGTTGCGGAAGCAGCAGAGATATTGGGAGTCAGCAAACGCTCGGTATACAATCTCTGCGCTGCGGAAGCTTTTAAAACGGTACGCATCGGCAAAAAACTGCGTATCTCCAGAAGATCCTTTGATGAATGGCTTGATGGGAACAGTAAAGCATAAAAGGAAAGGAGCCTGCACATATGGCATCAATTCAAAAAAGAGGAAAAAAACATGCTGTCGTTTATACCTATACAGACCAGGAAGGACAGAAAAGACAGAAATGGGAAACTTTCAGTACCAAGGCTGAAGCACGGAAAAGGAAATCAGCTGTGGAAGCCGAACTTGATAACGGGACTTTTATACCGCCAAATACTACTACAGTGGAAAATTTTTTAAAGGAATTCGTGGAGCTTTATGGAGAAAAGCGGTGGGGTCTTTCAATCTATGCCAGCAATACAGCACTCATCAACAATTATATCAATCCGTTGATTGGAAGCCTGGTTGTCCAGGATATCAACAAAAAGACTGTGGATAAATTTATCCAGCAGCTTCAGAAGACCGCTCCTGTAAACACCCCGTATCGGCATGCAAAAACAGAATTTGTAACGCCATGCACCATTGAGAAGGTTATTAAACTTCTCCGGTGCGCTTTCCACCAGGCAGTCCGCTGGGATATGATCGGTAAGAACCCATTTGAAGATGCTGACCTGCCGAAACGGGAAAAGAAAGTCCGGGCCATCTGGACGGCAGACATCATCCGCCAGGCCCTTGACAACTGTCAGGACGGGAAACTGTATATTGCAATCAACCTGGCCTTTGCCTGCTCCATGCGGATGGGGGAGATCACCGGCCTGACCTGGGACTGCCTCCATATCGCAGATGATGATATCGTAAACGATGACGCACATGTATGGATTGAAAAAGAACTTACCAGGGTAGACCAGCGGGCCATAGACGCACTTGGGGAAAAGGACATCCTTTTCGTGTTTCCGAGGCTGATGGGCGGCAAATCATCCACCAGGCTTGTCCTGAAAAAACCAAAGACAGAAAGCAGCATCCGCAAGGTATGGCTTCCTAAGACCCTTGCCCTTATCCTGCGTGACTGGAAGGAAAAACAGGACAGGCTGAAAGAATTCATGGGGCCGGACTACACGGACTACAATCTGGTACTGGCACAGGAAACGGGAAGGCCCTGCGAGGACCGCATCATAGGCAACCAGTTTGAACGCCTTAAAAAATCTGCCGGA
>CAJTGF010000096.1 GCA_910575585.1 Clostridiaceae bacterium | reverse complement strand
TTCTCGAAACTATTAAAAATTGTTCTGCCTTAATAAAGGTCGTAGAAGACTACATTTTATCAGGTTTTAGGAAATTTCAAAAGTTGTAAACTGGTGTATTGTATTGAGAAATCAATAAAAAATGAAAATTTTTTTGTCCCATACTTGACATAAGCTGATGGAAACGGCAGAACAGGAAGACTTATCCTTTTTCGGAAGTGTCTGTAAAACGCTCTTATCCCAGTTGTAATCCAGGACATCCACCGAAATAAATACCTGGATGCCCTGAAACAATACAGGGATGAAAAACGGCTGGATAAACTGGTAGAACTTTTCCAGGAAGAACAGAGCATCTACATGACAAAATGCAAGTACTTTATGTGATGCCGAAAGACAAAAATCAAAAATCATAAATTATAAATCACAAATAACAAATCACAAAACCAGGAGGACTTCTCATGAACAGAGAATTACTGGAATCCATAGTCAGAGACCTAAAGAAGTTAGACGCCATAAAGCAGGACTCCTTCTTTTCTGACACCCTGAACAATATCGAGCTGACCACAGCCAAAAAAGCGTTTAAGATCGCGGTGGTAGGAGAGTTCAGCACCGGGAAATCCACGTTCATCAATGCCATGATCGGACGGGATCTGCTGTCTCACGCCACCCAGGAGGTGACAGCTACCATCACCAACATCCATAACGTATCCCGGTCAGATAAGCGGTACAAGACCTGTGACGTTACCTGCTATGACGGATCGGTGATCCATCTGGAGGATGATGGGAAGCTGGTGGAGTTTACCACTACCCAGTCCAGGGAGCGCAATGTAGTTCAGGATATCCAATTTGTGGATTATTACACGGATTTTATGGAGGAAGGCGCGGATGTGGTCATTGTGGACACGCCCGGGCTAAACGGCATGGCGGACGGCCATCGGGAATTGACTTTGGAGGAGGTAAAGCAGGCCAATTACTGCATTTATCTGTTTGGAATCCGGGGGATGGCGGATACGGACAAGGCCATCATCCGGCAGCTGTCCCATTACCAGAATAAATTTATCTTTGTTCTGAATTTTATCGACCAGATCAAAAGCTCCGAAGGGGAGGATGTGGGCGAGATTTTAGATGACATCCGGTGTTTTCTGGAAGAGGACGTATTTTCCGGGCAGAAGGACAAGGAGTACAGACTGTTCGGAGTCTCCTCCTTAAAGGCGCTGGCGTCTAAGGACAACCGCATAAAAAAGCTGTATCAGAATGACACCAGGGACATTGGACAGGAGGAGAGGGAGAGCCTTTACGAGGAATCCCGTTTCAAGAATTTTGAGGAATATCTGGGGAAAGCCATCAACAACGCCACCATAGAAACCCTGCGGCTGGAGCAGATGCAGTACCTTTTGGAACATTTTTTGAAGGAGCTGGAAGAGCAGCTGGCCCAGTCCCAGGAGCAGATCGAGTTTTTAAAGACCGAGGCGGGGAAAGCCGAGGGCGTGGAGCGGCTGAAGAAGAAGCTGGAGCACTTTGAGGATCTGGCGGGAAAGAACAAGGAGAAGGTGGTTAACTACGCAGTCAGCGAGTGTATCAACATCCGGAGGGAATTTTCCGACTATGCGCGGCAGCAGCTGGAGGCCATAAAGCGGCAGAACATAGACCATTTGCAGCAGTTTCGAAGCTATGAGGATCTGGAAAGTTACATAAATTCCGGGGAACTGAACGGAAAGATCAAGGTTCAGGCGGATCAGATCTACGATTATGTGGAGAAAAATATGGTTGTCTGTCTGGGCGGCGTTTTAAACAACATCCTTATGAGGATCCAGGAATACATGAAAGACTCCCATATGAAGAAAGACGGGGAGAAGATCGAGTTTGAGATCGGTAAGATCCAGTCAAAGCAGGAGGCAAGCATCCGCTCTATGGAGCGGGGACTTTTCGAGATGGAGGAGAAAAAGAAAGACGTGGAGAGAAATCTCTCTTCCATGGGCCAGGATATTAAAAACAGGGAACAGGAGCTGTCCAATGCGTCCAGTTCCTATTCCAGAGAGAACCAGATGTTAAACGAGGCGGAGCGAAAAAAACAAAACCGGTTAAACAGCCTGGGGGCTCAGCCGGATGTGAAGAGGGATTATTATTATACGACGGAGTACTATACAGAAGAAGTGTATCGCGGCGGCATAGGATTTTGGGATTGGGTTTTGGGACCTAAAATTGTCACAAAGTCCAGACAGATCAAACACGAAACCATCGACGACTCCCAGCTAAAAGCCTGGCAGACGCAGCGCAACCAGATCATAGAGAGCGCCAACATCGAGATCAGGCGGTACAAAAGCCAGGTAGACGCGGCTCAAAACAGGGTCAGATCCTTGAAAACCCAGCTGAGTCAGCAGAAGCAGAAGCAGGACCGGGCACAGAAAGATTACGAGTATTATAAGAATAAGCTTGACGCGGACAAAAAGCTTTTGGAGGATCTGAGAAAAAAGGCCAACCAGGAACTTTTGGAGGCTCTGAGAAAGAAAGTCCGCCAGCAGCTGGAGATTTATCTGGATCACAAGGACGGCGCCATAGCAACCGTGGTGCGGGAGTACATAGACCAGGTGATCAGGACAAATAAGAGGATCATCATAGAGAAGACGGAACATTTTTACGATCAGCGGTTTGACCAGATGCGCCGCATGTATCAGGACCAGATCGAAGGGCGCAGACAGCAGGCGGCGGCCAAATACGGGGACTATTCGGAGCAGTTATTAGTTATCAGGCAAATGAGGAGGAAATTGGAACATGCCGGCAGATAAATTTGCGGAACACAACAGGATCAAAGAGGAACTTTTGGAGCTTTTGGGGGAATCGGAGGCGTATTTTTGCCAGACCGGGGAGGAGAAGCAGGCCCAGGCGGTTAGGGCCAATGCCCAGGCCATCCGGTCCGGGGAATTTGAAGTTGTGGTAGTGGGAGAATTCAGCGCGGGGAAGAGCACCTTCCTCAACGCCATGATGGGGGAGAAATACCTGCCTTCCTACACAAAGGAGACCACAGCCACCATCAACTATCTGCGTCACTGTTCGGAATCCGGCAAGCCGGGGATCGTGTACTATGCCGACGGCCGGGTGGAAGAGCTGGACTCCATTGACGGAGGCGTGATCGAGCAGTATGTCAGCACAAAGAGCCGGGATATGGATGTCTCCAAGACCATCCGCCATCTGGATCTGTTTTTGGACTCTCCCTTTCTGGAAAATAAGGTAACCCTCATCGACAGCCCTGGACTCAATGGGATGAAACAGGGGTTAAGCGACATTACGGAGGCCCAGATCAGGCGGTCCCATGCGGTGGTGTTCCTTTTTTCGGCGGAACAGCCGGGCAAGCGGTCGGATTTTGAATTTTTAAAGAAGCTGAAAGATGAGGTGAAGACGGTCTTTCTGGTGCTGAACAAGATCGACTGCATCAAGCAAAGCGAGAACCAGACCGTGGAGGACACGGTGCAGAGCTTAATCGACAACTACAAAGCCGTGTTTCCCCAGGATGAGACTCTGCCGGAGGTGATGCCGGTGGCCGCCTATCCAGCCCTTGTGGCCAGGTCAAAACTGAATCTGGACTATCCGGCTAACCAGTTTAACCTGTCCAAGGAGCGCAAGGAAGAACTGGAACAGCTTTCCAGGATGGGAGCTTTCGAGGAGAAGCTGCTGGGATTTCTCACAAACGGGGAGAAGACCATTCGTCAGATCCGGGAGCCTCTTGAGCGGGTGAACACGTACCTGGAGCGGTCCGTAAAGGGGTTGGAGGGTCAGATGGAGGCCCTTAAGGGGCAGCAAAGCGGGGCGGATGTGGAAGCGCGCCTTAAGGATGTGAAGACCAAGATCGAGAGTCTGGAGCAGGAGATCAGAAATAAGAGAAATGACATCCGGGGGGCTGTGAAGACGGCGGAGCGGAACCTGCTGGAGTACATGGACAATGAGACGGAGCGGATCCGGACCCACGCCGTTTCCAGGATCGAGGACCTGGACGGGGCGGACAGCCAGGAGGTTTTGGTGGATGAAGTGGAGTTTATGAACCGATTTTTGGGGAAATCGATGAAAGAACTGGCGGAACATGTGGAAGAGCGGTTCCGGGAAGAGTTTTTTGACCAGCTGCAGGAACAATACAACCTTATGGTGGATGATCTGGAAAACACATCGGAGATGAATGGAGGTTGCGGATTCTCCTTTGAGCGAAAGCTTGATGTGACCATCAGAAGCATCCAGACAGGGTTTGAGGGTTTTGAGGAGACGAAAAAGCGGCTGGAAAAGCAGATCTCGGATCTGGAGACAAGAATAGAGAACACGGACGTCAAAAAGGACGAGCTGATGGCCCTGTCGGATCAGGCGGAGGGGCTTAAGGCCAAGGTAAGGCGGATCCAGGAGAGCCAGGACGAGCTAAAGGGCATGTACAGCGCCCCGCCGGAGGTAAAGGTGGAGTTTGAGACCAGGCAGAGGGAGATCTCCCGAAACGGGCTCTTTGGCAAGTTTTTGGATTTATTTGGGAAACAGACCCAGGACTACCAGGTGGAGAAACGGGACGATTCGGAGCGGAAAGCCTATTTTCAGGAGTTCCATGAGAAGCAGCAGGAGTTAAGCAGACAGCGTCAGCAGGTGGAGAACAGGCTGGAAGGGATGTACGGCGTGGAGCGGAGGCTGGAACAGGCGGACCAGGAGAGCGCGCGGCTTCAGAGGGAATTGCAGGCGCTGCGGGAAAGGGAGGAGTCGCTTTCCAGGGAATTCCAAAACAGCGTGGACCAGAAGTATGAGAAGGAGGTTCAGCGGATCAAGCGAAAGCTGGCAAGTCAGATGGAGGAATATTTTGAGGAAGCCAGACCGGCTTTAAAACGGGTTTTAAAGGAGAAGAGGAACAGCTATGCAGATCTTTTCCAGGACCTTCTGGCACAGAGTATCAATGCCCAGCTGGACGAGAAGAAAAAAGAGTATGAAGAATACGAAACATTACGGAGCAAAGCCAACTACGAAAAAGAGGAGCTGCTGGCCCAGAAAAAGCAACTGAAAGACAGGGCCGGGGAACTCTTAAGCCGCAGTCAGGCATTGTTGGAGAAAGTTGGCGGGATCAAGATTCAGGAGATCACATACCAGAAGATATAAAGGGGATATACGGTTATGGAAAAGCAGCGGGAAGATGAAATTTGGTGCCTGGCAGCCGGCATGGTTTCCTCGGGAAAATCCAGATTTTTTAACACCCTGTTTCCCGGCCTGGGTCTGCCGGTGGGAATCCTTCCCATGACAGCGGCGCCTACGTTCCTCCGCTTCGGAAGGGAGGCGGTGGAGGTGACCACGGATCAGGGGAGGACCGTCCGGGAGCGATTCGAGGCTCTGTGTGGCTACAGCAGAAAGTGGAATACTCCAGGGGAGAAGCTTTGCAGGCTGGATGTGTATTTGGAGGAGCCTATTTTGGAGCAGGGGCTTGTTTTTGTGGACATGCCGGGGTTTGGGACCATGGAGCAGGCGGAGGATATGTTTTTTAGGCTTCTGCCAAAGGCGGATGCGGTGTTCTATTTTCTGGAAAAGGGCATGACTCTGGAAGACCGGGCATATTTGGACGAGATCGCAAAACAGAACAGAAAGCTTGTTGTAATCCGCGCCAAAATAGACCAGATCCATTGTTCGGAGGAGAAGGTGGAGGAGGTTTTGCGGGAGGAAGAGCGTGAAATCCTTGCCCGATATCCCCGGTGCCGTGTTTATTTTGTGACCATGGACCAGGAGATGGAAGAAGATCAGATGGAACTTATCAGGGCTTATATCAGGGATTCTTTGCGCGGGGATGCCAGGGAGGCCCGAAGGATAAGGCAGAGCAAGGAGTTCATGGAGGAGCTTGCCGCGCGCCAAAAGGAGATCGCTGACAGGCTGAAACAGGAAGAGGACGACAACTGCGGCAATCTGGAACGGACCATGAGACGCCGTCTGTCAGAAGTGGATGAGACCCTAAGCTGGGCGAAAGCGCAGATCGAAAAGACGGTGGACGAGACGAAAAGAAGATGCCGGATAGAGGGCATGGACGCGTTGTCTTCGGCGCGCCCCGACGGCGGATGGCCTGGGGAGGAGCAGCTGGGGATTATCATGGGGCATTTGTCCGGCCTTTGTCAGTGGTACCGGGAGTATGTGGAAAAGCTGACGGGAAGAAATCTTTTGGAAGATTCATTGGAGAAGATATGGCAGCTGCCGGACCGGGAGGGAACGATTCTTGCAGGGCAGCAGAGGGGGATTTTGGAAAGCAGGCAGCAGTATAAACGGCTGGTCAACGAATCCTTTGGGTATGTAAAGGATTCCATGGTGAGGCATTTTCAAATGGAGAGCAGGAGAGTCCGGCGCGGCGCGGACAGAGAACAGATGCTGATCAGCCAGATTCTGGATATGGACAGGCAGATCACAAGAAGGAACCTTCAGCGGGAATTGGCGGCTGTTGAAGAGGAACTGGAGATCCTGGCACAGGTGGGAGGAGACGGGTGATGAACCATATGGAGGAGCAGCTATGCAGGCTGTTTTGTACAATGCCCGTAAAGGGTGTTTTTGGAAATTACGGGGAAGCTTCCCGATATCGGCTTTTGGAACGGCTTGTGGGGCAGTCCAAAGAAGGAGACAGGTTTCCGGTAAAATGGTTCCGGGACAAAAGGACTGTGATTTTATATCCTGGTATTTACGGGAATCAGATCTATTTGGCCAAGGACGGGCGGTTTTATGGGGTGGAAGCTGTGGGGGAACTGGAAAAAGAGGATGAGTCCCAGGGGATTATGATTCCCGCAATGGGCATAAGGGGAAATTATCTGGTGGAAATCCCCGCCCGGTGTGAGGATGTCTATGGCTCTGTTTTAGACAAAACGTTTATGCAGGGTGTCTTTTTTGAGGCGTTTCCCTACGATAAGAAGAGCTTTGAGGAGATGGTGGCCCATATCATTGGTCAGTCTCCCAGCCGGATGCCGGTAAGGATCGTGCTGGTGAAAAATCAGGTCCAATACGGGGCCACAGACGTAACCGGACAGGAGACGGCCATTACCCAGGCCATGGAGCGGATGAAAACGTACACTGCGGAGCCGGTCAGGGTCTGTTTGGACCAGGACATCGACGGCTCTATTCTGGAATTTCGCATTGACATCCAAAGACAGCACATGTTAAAGAAGCGGATGGCAGTGAGAAAGGCCAGGGAGGAGATGGAGCAGTACTTTGACTTGGAATTTAACGAGGCCAGGGAACGGTTCTTTATGGCGGAAAACGGCCAGAACCCGGGGATCTTATCGTCCATGTGTTTTGTGAAGGCGGGGGAGTATGAGCAGGTCAGGTCGACGTGGCAAACCATGGAGGAGGCTGTTTTTGGGAATTATATGAAACAGGTGGTTCATCAAAGGGAAAATCTGAAAGGGTTTTTGGAGTCTTTGTGGGATCGTTTCCTGTATGAGATTGCCCTTTTGCCGGAAGATGAGGCAGAGCGGCGGATCGGTCAGTGGATTGATGAGCTGCGGAGAGGATTCCGGTCCAGAACCAATACGGCCTGCCCGGACAGCCCCATTGAGTATCGAAGGCTGGCTGCGGAGAAAGGCATTGTCATCGAGGTGGAGAAATACGCCAATGATTATGTAGCGTATAGGTTGAAACGAAACATTTATGAACAGATGGAAAAAGAGATAAGAAAATGTGAGGAGCGGTACCGATGAAAAAGATCAGTGTAAACGGCGCGTTGATGGTCATAGCCATTCTGACCAGCTTTTGCGTGGAAGCTGTGTGGGTCAGGCTTGGACTGACTGCGGCGGCAGGTTTGTTTTTTTATCTGCTTGCGGAGCAGATTGGAAAAAATGAGGAAGAGAAAAAACAGCAGGGATTTCTTCGGCTGGAGGAATTGTTCAGAGATCAGCAGGCGGAGTTAGGGGACGCTCTGCAGGAGATCGCCTTAACGCTAAAAGGGCTGGATAAACGGATACTTGCCATGGAGGAAAAGGGGGATGAGAGCCTTAAGACATGGTCCAGGGAAAACGCGGAGGCAATAAACCGGCTGACACAGCAGACCATGGAGGCTATGGAACAGCTGGGAGAAAAGGCGGACGGCATGGCAAACCAGGCCATACAGGCTGCAGAGCAGCTGGCAAAGAAGGGAGCAGACACCGCGGATCAGATGATCCAGGCTATGGAGCGGCAGGGGGAGAAAACGTCTGCCAAGGTGGATCAGGCGGCGCAGGCCATTAAGCTTCTGGCCGAAAAGGGAGAGGAGATGGGCTCCCTTCTGGAACGGGAAGAGCGGTGCTGCGTCACTGTGGCGGAGCAGGTGAAGATTATGGAAGCGCTGGGGGAAAGAACCTTCCAAAAGATGCAGACCCTGGCGGAAGATCACTATAACAAGATGAGCGATCTGTTTGACGACCAGAACGACAATCTGGACGATTTTCTGAATAGCATGAAAAAGGAACAGCTTAGGCTTTTGCGGGAGTACAATGAAAGGATGAACAGTAATCTGAAGGAGCTGAACCAGGCAGTGCTATCAGGGATCACGCCGGTGCTTGGACAGAACCAGGAACTTCTCCAATATGTCCAGGAGGTTCAGAAAGAATGGACAAGTCTTGACAAGAAGGAACTGGATTTCTTAAGTAAAGTGTGGGAGGGGCGATGAACAGGCAGGAGGATCAGGAATTGGCAATCCGGTATGTCATAAACGCTTTTCTAAATGATAATGATCGTTTGCTGGAATCGCTGGAGGATCTGGAGCATGAGGACCTTTTGATGGACAGGAGCAATGAGGGCTGGTTAAAAAAGATCGAGTGCCTTTTGACTCAGATTGATCAGGACAACAGCAGAGGCGACTTAAGAAGCGCGCTGCGAAAGACCCTTGTGTTAAGAGGGCTTTTAAAAAGGAAGCTTTAAACAGCGGAGGCTGCGTATGAGAAGAAAAGACGATTATGGTCTGGTATTTGCGGGCGGCGGAGGGAAAGGGGCCTATGAGATTGGCGTTTGGAAGGCCCTGAAAGAATGCAGGGAGATTTCCGTGGGGGCGGTTTCCGGCACTTCCGTGGGGGCTTTGAACGGGGCTTTATTTGCCTGCCAGGAGTACGACATGGCAGAGAAGATCTGGATGAATATCAGCGAGAATAAGATACTGACGCCAAAATCATGGAACGCGCTGGATTACCTGTCCATCATTGAGATGCTGCAGCCGGCATTGATGGGCGCAAAGATCGCCGCCGCCGGCAGCCTGGTGATGAACAAGATTTTCTATGTGAATTTAATGCGGCAGTATTTTAACGAACAGCAGGGGATGTTTTCCAGAAGCGGGTTAAAAGAGATTATTCAGAGCTCCGGCATACCGCAAAAAATCCGAAGCGCGGAGATCCCCTGCTATGCCACCTGCTACAATCTTAAGGAGTTTCGCACCCAGTATTTCCATCTGAATCAAATGGAGCCGGATGAGATAGAGAAGGTTCTTTTGGCATCCTCGGCCCTTCCGTTTATCTATCCTATGGAGAAATTAAACGGCGTCGACTACTGGGACGGCGGCCTGCCCGGTGTAGGGGATAACGTTCCTGTAAAGCCGCTTTATGACGGAGGGTGGCGGAAGTTTATTGTGGTGCATTTAAGCCGGGATGTAAGGGACCACAGCAATGTCTATGGGGATTCCGAGTATATTCATCTTTTTCCAAGCAAGCATCAGGGGGATCTGTTTACCGGAACCCTTGATTTCTCGCCGGAGGGTTCCGGAAGGCGCATGGAGCAGGGGTATGAGGATACCGTCAGGCAGCTTCGGGTTATGGAGAAGATTGGCAGAAGGTATGACCAGATCGGTGACGCGGCAGGACGGGCCGCGTCGGATTCCAAAACATTTTACGGCGTGATGCAAGAACATTTGTCTTTTCTGAACCAGGAAGAGGGAAACGGTCAACGTCCCCTTAGGGAGGCCCAGGATCAGATGGAGCGGGTTCAGAAGGGCTTTCAGAATGTGAAGTCTTCCATGACCAAGGAGATCCTTGAGGTTATGTCCAGTTTAGACGCTTCCAGGGCGTTTGCGGATGAACTGGAGAGCATAGGTTTTTTGGCAAAAATAGGGAATCTGTTTACCGGGAACCGAAAAAGGCTGGAGATGGACAAGCATCAGAACCACTCCATCGAAGTGCTGACAAAGAATGTATATGATTTGGTGAAGAATGACAAGCTGACCATAGATCTGATGGAGGCTTTCCGCAATGAGTGCAAGGTCTATCTTTACCAGATGGGGAAAGCCATGAAAGCCCAGGAGGAAGAGATTGAAAAACTTCTGACCCAGGCCGAAAGATCGGATGTAAAACTGGCGTCCATGGAACAGAAATACCAGGAAATGGGGGAGGAGATCCAGAAGTTTTCCATGGCCCTTAACAGCCATATGTCCCACGCTGCCTGGATGGAGCAAAGCTTTGATAAACGGTTTGAACGGCTGGAAACTCATATGGAGTTATCCCAGTGGGCCGAGACCGCGCGTTTTTGGAAATTTGGCGGGCAGGAGTACAGAAGGCTGGATATGGGCCAGAAGATCGTCTGCGTCACGGCGGATTTTTTTCGGATTACCCGCGGAAATTGGGATGATAGGTCTCTTCTCTATCTGAAAGCGGTTCTGGAAAACCTGGAGATCGATCCTACGGAGCTGATTGCGGCAGCAGATTTAATGGAGCTTATAGCCGCAAGCAAGGAATATGGAAACTACCTGTTTGATGAAAATGGAGCCCATTGCTGCATGCTGGAGGATCATGGGCAGATGACCCTTGACGAGATTTTGATGGAAGGAATCTATATTGGCAGAAGAATGGCAGAAGATGGCATAAAGGTGGAAAATGGCCTGGAGGCATATTTGACCCTTAGAGGGCTGGACGGAGAATTTCGCCTGACAGCTTTTGAGACGGCGTGCGAGCTGTTGGTGGGAATGAGAAAAGGAACGCATATAAACTCCCTATTTAGGAAATAGTAACACTAAAAACAAGATCAGACAAAAGATCGGAAAGGGAGTTGACCGTATGCAGAAAGGAAGAGCCAGCATAGCGTTTGAGCGGCCGCCCATTGTGGCAAGCTGTGCGTCCATTGCCGGAAAAAAGGAGGGCGAAGGCCCCTTAGGCCCGCTGATTGATGTGGTGGAGCAGGATGAGATGTTCGGGACAGAAAACTGGGAGCAGGCGGAGTCAGCCATGCAGAAGCAGGCGGCAGATCTGGCGCTGGAAAAGGGCGGCATCCGCAGACAGGAGATCCGGTATCTTTTTGCCGGGGATCTTTTAGGCCAGCTGATCGCCACGTCATTTGGCACAGTGGATATGGATGTGCCGCTGTTCGGGCTGTACGGGGCCTGTTCCACCATGGGGGAGGCTCTGTGCCTGGGGGCTATGACAGTCCACGGAGGGTATGCGGATAAGGTTCTTTGCGTCTCCTCCAGCCACTTTGCCACGGCAGAAAAGCAGTTTCGGTTTCCCCTTGCCTACGGGAACCAGCGGCCGTTTTCCGCCACCTGGACCGTGACCGGGGCGGGAGCCGTGGTGGTGGCAAAGGGAGGCAGCGAGCCTTCGGGAACCCTTGCAAAGATCGCAGGGGTGACGCCTGGCCGCATTGTGGATTTCGGGGCCAGGGATTCCATGAACATGGGGGCGGCCATGGCTCCGGCGGCCTTTCAGACCATCAAGCAGAATCTGGAAGACTTCGGCGTGGACGCGGCCCACTACGACCGCATTATCACCGGAGATCTGGGGGAGGTGGGCAGCAGGATCCTTATGGACATGATGAAGCAGTCGGGCATCGATCTGAAAGATCGGCATATGGACTGCGGCATGGAGATCTTTGAGAAAGAATCCCAGGATACCCATGCGGGAGGGAGCGGCTGCGGCTGCGCGGCGGTGACTTTGTGTTCCCTGATTCTTCCCAGACTTCGCTCCGGGGAGTGGAAGCGGGTGCTGTTTCTTCCTACGGGAGCCCTTCTGTCCACCGTAAGCTTTAACGAGGGGCAGACGATCCCGGGGATCTGCCATGGGGTAGTGCTGGAAGCCTGCCAATAGGGCAGGATTTTGGAATGGAAACGCAGATCCCGGGAGCCCGTAAAAAGAGAGGCGAAAAGGCGGTCAGGAGGCAAAACAGAACACGGAGGTATGGAACATGGATTATTTGCGAGCGTTTTTAGTAGGAGGGATCATCTGCGGATTGGCGCAGATCCTGTTAGATAAGACCAAGATGATGCCGGGACGGGTCATGGTAACTCTGGTGGTCCTTGGAAGTATTTTGGGATTTGCCGGGATTTATGAGCCCTTTTCCAAATGGGCAGGCGCCGGCGCCACGGTACCCCTTTTGGGATTTGGAAATACTCTCTGGAACGGGGTGAAGGAGGGGATCCAAAAGGACGGATTTTTGGGCGTGTTTAAAGGCGGGTTTACGGCCAGCGCGGCGGGCATCTGCGCGGCCCTGGTGTTTGGGTATCTGGGAGCCCAGATTTTTAAGCCGAAGATGAAAGGGTAAGAAAAAGGGGTTGCTGCACAATTTTTCGTGCGGCAACCCCTTTTCGTTACTCTTTTTTCTATAAGAATCCGGCCGCCGGTCAGGCTTATCCCGTAGGGCCTCCGGGCGCTGTGTACTGCACGTTGCCGGAAGGCGCCGGACTGGTGCCGGAGGGGCTTACATAGCCCGGTCCGTATCCCGGCCCTCTGGGGGCGGTGGTTTCCTCCTGGGATTCATCCGGCGGGATGATGGTGGAGGCCGCCGTATGGATGGCGCAGGCTCCCGGAAGGGAGAACACCGAGTCGTCGGTCTCGCCCGTCTCTCCGGCGGGGATGGAGATGAAGACTCTGGTGGTCCTGGCAGGACAGAACTCTGTAGGCAGCCTGCCCGACTCCGCGCAGACCGTTGCCGCCACGTGGTTGTTGCACACTTCCGTTGGGACGGTGCCTTTGGCAAAGTACTCGGTGTACACGGCGTTGCCTCTGGGGTCGCCGCTGCAGACGCCGGCCACTGCCAGCTTGCCGGACTTGCGGCAGATCTGGGCAGTCTCCACGCTTTCGGGAACCGCGAATCCGGTGTCTCCAAGGCCCTCATGAACCCTTGTCATGATCTTGCGCCAGATGTCCTTGTGGAATGAGGTCCCGCCGTTTTGGGAGCTTAAGTTTTGGTTCATGTCGCATCCGCCCCACACGCCGGCGGTGTAGTAAGGGGTGAAGCCCACAAACCAGATATCATTGTTGCTGGTGGTGGTACCGCTCTTTCCGGCGCAGGACATATTAGGCAGCTTGGCCCTGGTGCTGGTGGAGGAGGGACCGGAACCGGATCGGGAAAACTTCCGGTTGCTGATCATGGACTCCGCCATGGCGTCTGTCAGGAGAAACGCGGTGGAATCCTTTAAGACCCGGTGGGTCTCCGGCTCCATGGAGATCAGCTCCTTGCCGTTGCGGTCCAGGATCTTGGTGAAAAAGATGGGCTTGGTGTAAACGCCGCCGTTGGCGATGGAGGCGTAGGCAGCCGTCAGCTCCAGGTTGGTGACGCCCTTTGTCAGGCCGCCAAGGGCCGTAGCCGCGTTATAGTCCGTGTCCGTCAGGGTGGTGATGCCGAAATTCTGAGCATACTCCACACCCAGCTGAGGCGTCACCGTCTCCATCAGGCACCGGACCGCCACAATGTTCATAGAGTAGATAATGCCTTCCCGGATGCTGGAATACCCTTGGAATCCGCTGGAATACCAGTTGCGGAAGGTTTTGGAGCCGATGGTGTAGGGCGTGTCGTAGTACACGGTCCCAAGGGTGGCTCCCCTGGTGTCCAGGGCCGGCGCAAAGGCGGTGATGACCTTAAACGTGGAGCCGGGCTGCCGGGGAACATTGGTGGCGCGGTTTAAGGTAAGGCTGGCGGTCTTTGGCCCCCGGCCTCCGCTTATGGCCTTGACCTGTCCTGTAGCCTGGTCCATGAGGACAAAAGATACCTGGGGCTGCAAAGCCAGAGAAACGCTTTCCCCGATGACGGTGTCCCCCTCTGTTAAAAGGGACGCCTTATAATTTTCCGCGTCCGCTCTGGCCTCCTCCTCGGAGTTGTAGAGGGCGTCAAAGGCCGTATCCCCCAGAGTGTTCCGGTGCCAGCTTTTGATGTGCTCCTGGGAGTAGTGGGTGGTGCTGCCGTCTTTGTGGGTCACGGACAGGCGGTACTCCATGGAATACCGGGCCGCCGTGTAATTTTCCGGATTGTTCACTTCCTCATCCACGATGGCCTGAAGGGCCGGATCCTGGGTGGTGATGATCTGGAGACCGCCGCTGTAAAGCAGGTTGTGGGCCTGGTTGTAGGAGTAGCCCAGCTTCTCCATGAGGGCATCCATAACTTGTCCCACCAGTTCATCCGTAAAGTAGCTGTAGGGAGTGGAGGTCTCTTTGGTGATGGAGTCCACGGTCTGGATCCTGGAGTATACGTCGTCAGCCAGAGCCTCTTCCTGCTGTTCCTTGGAAATGTACTCCTGATCCACCATATATTGGAGGATGACTTTGCGCTTTTCCTCATTGGCCTCTCTGCCGGAGATGGGATTTAACTTGGAGGGGTTCTGGGTGATGCCGGCAATGACCGTACACTCGGATAGGGTCAGGTCAGACACCTCCTTGCCGAAATACCGCCGGGCGGCAACCTTTACGCCCAGACAGTCATTGCCCAGATTGATGGTATTTAAGTAGTTGGTCAGGACCAGTTCCTTGCTCATGGTCTTAGTGAGCTGGACTGCCAGATACTGCTCCTGGAACTTGCGCTCCAGCTGTTCCCCGAAGCTCTGCTCCCTGCCGCCGTTAAACACGTTGTTTTTGATTAGCTGCTGGGTCAGCGTGCTGCCTCCGCCGGCGGAGCGGTCCCCGGTCAGCACCCCTTTAACCGCCCGGAGAATGGAGCGGGGGTCAATGCCGTTGTGGTCCCAGAAACGGGCGTCCTCAATGGCCACAAAGGCGTTGATCAGATCAGAAGGCAGTTCCTCGTAGGTAACGGGATCCCGGTTGGAACCGGCCATTACCAAGGTGTCCGTCAGATTGCCGGCGCTGTCGTATACAGTGGTGGCAAATCCCTGGGGAACAATGCTCTCAATGTTGATCTCGGGGGCGTCGTCGATGATGCCCATGATCATGCCCACGCCTACGCTTACGCCGGTGGCGGTCAGGATCAAAAAGGAAAACAGCAAGGTCCTGATAAATCCCAGGAAAAGTCTGCCGGTAAGCTTGCGTGTATTGGAAGCTGCGTCTTTCAGCTTTTTCTGCGTAGCTTTCTTTCCATAGTTCATAGAAGTCCTCCTTCCTTGCCGGATATACAAACATGCCGCGTCCATAGCCTGTGTCAGGACGCTTCCTAATTATAGCAAATAATCGGGACGGAATCAAGAAGTACAAAAGTTTGCTTTACTGGGGGGCATATTTGTGATAACATTAAAGTTATGACAACAGGAAGATTATTGCGGAGGAGTCCGATCATATGTTAGAACCATACAAAATCCTGTGGCAGGGCGGGACGGGGGAACTGACGGAGAAAAAATCCCGGTTCATCGCCCAGACCCGGCCTGTGGGATCGGAGGAGGAAGCCGTCTCCTTTATCGAATCGGTGAGAAAACAGTACTGGGATGCCAGGCACCACTGCTATGCCTATGTGTGCGGGGACAAGAATCAGATCCAGAGGTGCAGCGACGACGGGGAACCCAGCCAGACGGCAGGCAGGCCCATATTGGACGTGATCTTAGGCAGTAAGGTCCATGATATCTGCCTGGTGGTGACCCGGTATTTCGGAGGCACTCTTTTAGGCACCGGGGGCCTGGCGCGGGCCTACTCCGGCGCGGCAAAGGAGGGGCTGGATCACAGCCTTATTTTGGAGAAATGCCCGGGCAGGCTGATGAAGATCACGACAGATTACGGGGGGATCGGAAAGATCCAGTATATTCTGGCTCAGAGCCAGATCCCTGTATTGAACAGTCAGTATACGGATAAAGTGGAAGTGAGCGCCATGATCCCGGAGGAGAAGGTGGGCAAAACGGTGTCAGATATTACGGAGGGGACCGGCGGAAGGGCGGTCATAGAGCTTGGGGACGAGGAATATTTTGCCGTCCTTGACGGACAGATCCTGCGTGGCGATATGGGGATTGCTTAGTCAAAAGACTTATTGAAGGTAGCAACTGGGCAAAGGGCGGATTTCGTCGTGGGCCAGGGATGGAAGGCAGGCTGTGTGCCGTTCGGGTTCAGATATGCCAAACATTGCGATGAGCCCAAAGCGGAAATCAGTCGGGGTTAGGCCCTCCTGCTTTCCTGGTCTCATCCAATGTCATTTAGATAAGCAAGGTCTCTCAGAAGAACTCTGCCATAAATTAGCTATGTGTTGGAATGATATGGGGATTCTGTCTGCTGTCAGAAGTTCTATATACTGATATTTCATATA
>CAJTGF010000095.1 GCA_910575585.1 Clostridiaceae bacterium | reverse complement strand
TGACATACGATTCCTTCCCCCTTTATCCTGGTATTGTCAGCGTCATGCCTGGATAAATCCAGTGTCCATTGCTGGATGAAGATTTCCCCTGTGCCTTTGCGGCCGACTCTATGACGCCGGAGTTTGCGTTGTAAATCTGCATGTAGTCTGCCCCTGAACCTAACAGCCTGGAGCTTATTTTCCAAAGGGTATCTCCGGAAACCACGGTGTACGTTTTTCCCTTTGCGCCGGAGTCCGAAGCCTTTTTCGTCGTATCTCCGGATTGGACGGTTGCCACCGTGACTCCTTTCACCACAATGACACTGTGCATTTCCAGCGAACACGTATAGCCGCTTCCCGCATTTTTTTCATGGGTAACGGAATCAATATAGTATTTCCCGTCCAGCTTTCCAAAGCCGGATAGGTTCACACATCTGCTGGCCACGTACCTGGCGTCGCCCCGCAGTTTGACGTTCATAGTCTGACACTGCCGATTGTGGGCCAGGAGTTTGGCTTTCGCCTTGATTTCAGCGTCCTGCAGGTTCTCCGCCGTCTCATTGACCTTCATGATCCTGCTGCCATCCTTAAGCAGAAACTTATAGCTAAGAGTCTTACTGCTTTTGGGGTCTGTGTAGCTGATGGAAACGCCGTCATAGGCTACTGTCATGCCTTTCTTAATATCCCAGCTCGCACACTGCGTCTTATCTATGGTCAGACCGGCTTTCTGATCTTCATAGTCCGTCTGGTCAAACACCACCATCTTTTTGTTGTACAGCTTCATAGCCAGATTGTAGGAGCTGCACAGTTCATAGGCAAATGCCTGGTCCGTCTTACCTGACTGCTCCAGTTCATCAATGGGATAATCCTGTCCGGAAAAATGAAGGCCAATCCCTGCTTCCCCGGTAATCTGGGTCAGGATCCCCTTGACGGACGTTTTCTTCCAGGTCTTGGATTTCTCCGTCACATTAAAGTCAGATTGGATCGGCGTGGCAATGCCGCCTATGGAGGCGACAGAGGGAGGACCGGAAAAAGAAAGGTCATCCACAAGAAAATACCCGCACCGGTATTTCCGGTTATCCCCCGGGCCTGTCCAATTGGTCAGCACAATCGTGGCTTCCACGTAATCCCCTTCCACCGGAATCCATCCGTCCGACCATTTCCCGCTCCGATCATTCAGCTTTAATGACACCGTATCCGCCGTCCCGCTGGCATGGTCAACATATTGAAAGCCCTCGACATAGTCTGTGATTGTCTTTGTGATGTCTTTCCCATTATAGGCCACCATAACGGATGATTGTCTTGCCTGCATACCCGCCTCCTACTTTCTCCATTCCGGCAGATCGTCCTCATATTCCTCCGGAATCTCCGGTATGAGGATCTTTGCCCCAGCCGAAAAAACAGACACATCCAGAAAATCAGGGTTACTTTTAAACAGGAGGCCAATGTACTTCACGTCGCCATAAAACTCATAGGCAATGGAGTCCCACATGTCCCCTTGCACCGTTGTGTATATCCTGTTTTCATCCATACATAAGCCTCCCTTCTGCTCCGATGATCTTTATGTATTATGTATCAAATGATGTTCTTGCCCTCTGTCGTTCCCGTTCTGCCAACATCCGGTCAAATTCTGATTGCGATATCCGAAGAGCCGATTCCACATCCTTCTGATTTGCATTGCCCTGAATGATAATTTGGGGCGAATACACGATCTTTTGGGAGTTGTCAGAAGTGTGGGCTTCCCTGGTCTTACTGATGGTGCTGGTATTGTTCACTGTATTATAAAGTTCTTTTGTGACTGAACCGCCATCGGGTGTATCTTTGTTATTTCTTGTCAGCTGCCACGCTTTGTCATAGGCGTCTGCAGCCCCTGTGTTTTGGGGCAATGCCGAACTCACCACGCCGGCAACCACGGTTCGCATGTTTGACCATAACTTGGACAGTGGAAGGACTGCCTCATGTCCGGCTTCACCACCGCCCAGAAGAGAATTGCCGCTGGCTTCAAATATGGTCGGCCCGGTCAGAATCCCGCCGTCCTTGTACCATTCCACACCTATTTTCGGTATCTTGGGCGGGTTTAATGAAAAGCTGCCGTTGATTGAAAAATGAGGAAGTTTTATATCTGGAAGTTTCAGTGACGCTCCGGAAAACAGCCCCTTTATTGCATTGAGCCCATTGGAAACTACCGTTTTTGCCCCTTCTAGTTTAGACCGAAACGCAGTTCGGACCGCTTCCAGCTTTCCGCCAGTAATCGTGTTGATCGCGGACATTGTACTACCAAACATATTTTTTACCCCCTGCATGGATGCCAACATAACCCCTTTGATGCCACCGCCAGCGGACACATACGACGCCTTCATGGCTTCAAGATTTTCCCGGGCGCTGGACGCGGCCTGTGACGTAAGGGTTCCCACTGTGTTTTTCACATTGGAAAAGGCTTCGAACGCTGCGTCTTTCACACCAGATAGCTTCTCCGCAACCGTAGTTTTTACTGTTTCCAGCACGGTCCCGGCAGTTTCTTTTACATGGTTCCACGTTTCCAGAGCCTTCTGCTTTACCTCCTCCAGCTTTCCGGCAACTTTTTCTTTCAGTTCAGCGAACTTTCCGCCGACCCAATCCTTTAGCTGTCCGGCCTTTTCCTTGATGGTATCCCAATTTTTGTATAAGGCTACCCCAATGGCAACCATGGCGGCGATTGCCGCTATGGCGATCCCAATTGGGCTTGTGAGGAACGCAAACGCTGTCCCCAATGCCGTTGTCGCCGCGGTTCCCGCTGCGCACACCCCGTTCCAAACGGTCTGCGCTGCCGTCTGGGCCCATGTGGCTGCCGTGCTTGCTCCTCTGACAACCGCATCCTTTGCGTATAGGGCATGAAGATATAAGGTTTCTGCCTTATCCTTTATTTTCAGGGCAAGATTGGCCATCATAGCCTGTTTCTCTGCCGCAAATACGGTAACAAGCGCTCGGATGCCGTTTACCGTGTTCAGCGTATCCCTGGCGAAATTTACCATCTTAACTGCCGCTATGGCGCCGGCAATCCCTATGATGGCAGGCTTTACCGCCCCCCATTCATTTAACTTCTCATAAACCGTGCCTGCAGCTCCCGCCAGTTTCATAGCCGCATCCACTACCTTGGGAATCCCTTGGGTTGCTATAAAGGACACGGTTGGTTTCGCAGTCTCAAACGCCTGGAAAAGTTTATCCTTCAAATCCAGGGCAACGGTGATAACCTTATCAATTGCCGGTTTGTTTTCCTCAATGGCTGATTTTACGCTTTTCAGCGAAGTCTGCCCTGTTTCTGCCAGGAACTGGAAAGCCGCGGCTCCCTTGGAGCCGATATCCTCCATCACCGGACGTACCTCTCCCAAAAACGCGACTGTCTTATTCTTAAACGTCTGAACTGCCGGGGCCGCTTTTCCTGACAGATTCTGGATGAACCCGGTCACATTTTCCGTTATATGGGGTATGTAATCCGCAACCGCAAAAACAGCCTCCTTGGCCGCAGGCGCAAATATTTTGCACAGGCGGATCTTTGCGTCATCCACCGCGGAGCCAAACACGGCCATGGCTCCCGGAAGCGTATCTGTGACTTTACCGGCCATCTCCATCATAGCGCCGTCCGCATTGCCAAGTTCTTCTCGCAATGCCTGCCATTCCGTCTGGCCGTCCCTGGTTGTGGTATTTAATCCGGACAGAAGATCGTTTAATGTGTCAATCTGGGTCTTTCCGCCGATTGCCGCCAAAGCGGCGTTCCGCTCCTCTTCTGTCAGGTCTTTTGTCGCGTCATTCACAAGTTCAAGGGTTTCTTTAAGCCCTATAAACTTTCCTTCGGAGTCAAACGCGGAAATCCCCAGCTGCTCCATCATCTTCCCGGCCTGTCCGGTTCCGGAAGTCAGGTTTATCATGACCGTATTCAGTTTGTTCCCGGCTTCAGACCCTTTGATTCCTCTGTTTGCCAGAACACCAAGGGCCGCCGCGCTGTCTTTTGCATCGACACCCAGATTATTCATGACACCGCCGCAGCCAATATATGCCTCCATCAACTGCTGCGCTGTCTGATTGGATTTGTTGTTGGCCTTACACGCCACGTCCAGATAACCGGACAGTTCATCGACGGTAAGGCCCAACGCGCTCATGGAATCAGTCACCAGGTCAGAGCATGTGGCAAGATCCATAGACGTGGCCTCGGACAGACGGAGGACAGGCTCCAAGGCGGATACGGATGTCTCCACATCCCATCCCGCAAGAGCCATATACCCCAAAGCCTCGCTTGCCTCCGTCGCCGTCTTGGTGGTCTTTTTCCCCATTTCCAGAGCGGCCTCTTCCAGTTTCCGGTAATCTTCCGCGCTGGCCCCGGCAGTAGCCGCCGTATTGGCCATGGCCTGGTCAAAATCCGCATAGGTGGAAATGGCGTCATTCATAACGCCTCCGATTGCCACGGACGCAAGTGCCGCAGCAGCAACCTTGGCCGCCGTCTTTGCCGCCTTTCCGATGGAATCCAGCCTTTTATTTACCCCGCCTACGGATTTCTCAAATGAACTCTGAATCTTACCGCCGATTTCTAATGCCAGTTCGTAGGTTGTTTTGCTTGCCAGCTTCCGTCACCTCCTTTGCCAGATCCACAAAATCCTCAACGGGAAGCCCAATGAAAAAATCGATCCCAGTATTGGTGGCCATGGCCAGATGGATCGATGTTT
This sequence comes from Clostridiaceae bacterium, assembly GCA_910575585.1. Taxonomy (GTDB): domain Bacteria; phylum Bacillota; class Clostridia; order Lachnospirales; family Lachnospiraceae; genus UBA3402. The sequence continues at coordinate 11,879 of CAJTGF010000095.1, read as the reverse complement.
TCTGTATATCACGCCCGGAATCGTGCCTTATTCGTCTTTGTAGAAAAAACCCACAACCACGTTTTTGATTTTTTCAATTTCTCCCACCGGCAGCTCCTCGAAGAATTCAGCCGGAAGGCCCGTTACCTTTGTAGCCACAATTTTGGCATATGTGGTGGTACTCTCCGGAACAAAGGAAGAAACCCCTGTCTTATTAAACGCCTTCTCAATCGCCGTCAAATCACGCCCCCGCAGATCCTCCAGACCCCGCAGATTAAGCTCTGTAAACGTCTCGTCTTCAAACGTAAACGGCCTCCTGAACTTAACGACCAGCTCATCCTGTCCCTCTTTTTTCGGAAGGAGCATTTCCTTTTCCGGCACAGAAGGGGCCGCAACAGGGATATCGGAAACCGGATCCTGGATCGTTTTGCCAATATGCTCCCTTGTCCCTGCCTGCTCGGTAACGTCCTCTCTGTTCGTTTCTGTATAGTTACTCATGGTGTTTTCCTCTCTTTCTTTTTAATTCTGGCGCTTGCGAAACCGGAATTATTCTCCACAATCCCGCCTGTTTTCGTTCCTATATCTGGCTCCTGACTTTCTCCAACCGGTCAACCCCATTCAGCTTCCAGACCATGTTATACTTGTCCAACTCCAGGACATTCTTTCCGTTGATCGTCATCTTACAGTAAGTGATCTCCCTCACAACCTTCGGCTCTCCCTTCCCCCCTTTTTTCAGATTACCAAGGTCAAATGATTTTACCTTTCCCTTTACTGTCACCACGATCCCCTGGAAATCATTTCTTTGGGTAGCGGTATCCATCATCTGCATGGAACCACGAAAGACCACCATCCCTGTATGGGTGATGTAGTCGAACATTTCCGTCCCGATGTTCTGAAATGTGTTCTCTATCTCCAGAGAACCGAAAGCTCCCTCAATAGCCTCCTCAATCTCTCCCCCGATTCCGGCCCCGTCAATGGTCTCTGTCAGGTACTCAAAATTGGGCAGCGTGGTTTCCGGCGACAGCCCCAGAAACTTATGGGATTCCCCGTACATGTTAAAATTGTTTAATACAGTAGGTATCAGCATTATTCAGCGCCCCCTTTCAGCGCGGCCTCCGTGATCGTCGGGTCAAACTCAAACACATTTTCAATATGTTCAGCCGGAGCCCAGCCGCCCACATAGGTGTGAAATAAGATGTGTCCGTTCAAAATCTCATTGATCGGATTTTCGTCATGCTCAAAAACAATCTGGCCCCCTGCGATATCGTCCGAAGCCTGCAGGCTGTTTAACTGCATGTTAAATCCGGAGACAATCATGTCGATGAGACGATAGCTGGCAAGCTCATCAACTTTCTGGAAAAACGTCAGTTTGAAATTGTTTTCCATGTAGTCAAAAATGGTCACTGTGTTGATCCAGCGGTCAATGGGGTCAGAGGAGGACGGGTAAGCCGCCGTATTGTTTCCCCAGCATTTCCATCCGTTAAAGTTTATGGCGGTGACCACCCCGCAGGCATTGGCGTAATCGTTGGCCTCATCAATATCCATGATGACTTCCCTGCCGTCTGCCGTACAAAGCCCTGTGATCTTAATGTCTTTATTGGATGGGGACTTTGACGGAACTCCGCCGTTTTCGGCCGACAGATGGGCCAGATGAGCCCCAACCTGGGCGCTGTAGGAGTACCGGTACTCACCGACATCAACCATGGGCCAGCAGACAATCATATTCCGGTCAGAATATCCGTTGTTGTCTTTATACTCCCTGATCTTCTCCATGGAATCCGCTTTTCCCTCGGCTGTGTCCAGATCTACTACCACCTTTGCGGTGAACAGGCTGAAAATAGACTGTGCTTTTGCCGCCAGCGCAAGAGCGACAGCCGGCTTCTGGGACCATCCGGGAGCCAGGAGCAGTGAAGGCACAAGCCCCAGTCTGGGATAGACCTGGTCGATCAGCTCCATTCCTGATTTCTGCCTTGTGGCGACATCGTAAGCTCCGATCACATCCTCATATGTGACAGCCGAAGGGTCTATCTGCACAAAAGAAGCCTTCAGCTGTGTCTCCCCTGCTGCTGACCCGGTGTTCACAATGGCCACTGTCACGGTACCGTCTGTGTTGAATGTGGCTATATAATCTTCCTCGGTCCTGTAAACGGTCTCATTCTCCCCCAAAGAGGAGATAGAAAGTTTATCTAAAAGGATTCCCGTCTCCTCAATCCTGATCTTGCCGCCCTCAACCGTATACTCCTTTGACAGCTGCGCCTTAACATGTTTTCTAGGGTCCAGCACGTTGATCATAATAACCGGCGCCACCCCGAACACATCAAAGGCGGCATACATGGACTGGCACAGTGTATAATTCTCAAAATCTGTACTGTATCCCAGGGCCGCCACCGCAGCTGCTTTACTGTAAAAGGAAAACGGCCTGTTTACCGTATCATAGGGATCCTCCGCCAGGTTAACGGGCGCTGTGCCTATGACGCACTGAAGGCATCCGTCCGCTTTGATGGGAACGGATATCTGGGTGGGTACACGCCTGGATTCTATCCCATGTTTGTAATTTGATCTCATGTGCTGCCTCCTTCTGTAATCTTAGATATCTCCTCACGGGAAAGCGCCAAAATCCTCTGACAGGCAATGGACGCCACGGTCCCTTCTGTGGCAGCCTCCTTTTTCGCCTGAACAATGCCGCTAAGGGGCACGATCAGATTTTTCATGATGGGCTTTTCCCTAGTCAGTCTTTCCAGCGTCTTGGGGATCCCGCCGCTGAAAACGGCGCCGTTTTTCACGACGCCGTGGATTGTGGGCCCTATGTACATGACCCTGTCATTCTCTTTAATCATATTCTGTCTCCTCAATCTCCGGCGCTTCCACCGTCCATATGGTTGACATGCCGCCTAAAAACTTCGGCCATGTGTCCTCCTCCTGAAATTTTTTTGTCAGGGGAAAGGTGATCCGATACCTGCTGCCTGCCATCCTCCTTGACAAAAACCGTCTCTCCAGCCTGTTCATCACATTGGCTACGTCAAAATGGCCCTGATTGTTGGGATTTTTGTCAATCAGGCCAACCAGGAAATAGACGGAACAAAGATTATCGGATGTCTCTCCGTTTATCTGCTCTTCATCCAGGCACACAAGGACATATGGAAAATGGTCATTGTCATTTTTGCTCTTCTTGGCCGGAAGATTCTGGGGATATACGTTAAAATGCAGGTATTCCCCCGCATTATTGACAGACGTATACCCCTTCAATTCGTCTTTTACCTCCTCCACAAGAGCCTGTTGAAGCCAAACATCGGTCTGCATAGTTTATCCTCCCTTTCGCAGGATATTGGCCACTTCCGCATGGATGCGTTTTTCCAGCGTCTGGCCGGCCTCCCGTTTAAGCGTTTCCATGATCTCCTCATTTTTCACCATCTGGGGAACTGACGGCCCATACAGCTGCTGGATGGGGAATCGTTTATCGCTTTTTCTGACCATAACTCCCACATGGCCTGTGGACCTCATGATTCCAAGAAATGCTTTGGGATTTCCGGAGAGCGGTTTTAATCCACCGGACTTTTCTACACCGGACTTATATACCTTGGGGGAGTAATTGCCTTTTTTCGTATGCTTTACCTGCCTTTTCGGACTGACCTTAAACTTTGACAGCGCAATGGGGCTCCCCTTTGTGATAACAGCGCCGGAAAGTTTTCCTTTTCCTGCGTTTATGGATCGTACGGTCTCCCGGACCGCCCCGCTGGAAATGAAATACCGCACGGAAACCTCTTTTCCTATGTTCTTCCGGATATTGGCTACAGACCGGTTGATAGCCCTGGACACTACAAGAGGCGTCTTGCTCTTGAAGGCACCAAGCCGCTCTTCAATCTCCTGAATACCCGTAACTTTTATGTTCTGTATGAGCATCAGCCTGCGTTCCCCCTTAAAATGACGGTGTAGCCGCCAAAATCTTTCATCACATTGCCAACCAGATAAGATTCCCCGTCAAATTCCAGGATCTGCCCCACTGCCGGCTCCTCCTCCAGATATTTTTTCTGTACGAAAAACATCCGGTTATTCTGGAAGATCCCGTCAGAGTCTGCTGTTTTTCCCAGGTTCAGCTGCAGAAGCGTCTCATTATCCACAACTACGGGAATCTTTTCCCCGTCAATGTCATGAAGCTCCCCAAATTCATCCACATTGAAAAAGACGCGGTCAAAATCTTTTTCCAACTGGTCTTCAAATGATCTCATACGATGTTACGCCTCCACCGCCCCATTGCTAAAATCCTCTGACAGACTTTCTTCCTGGAAATTGATCACTTTCTCCTGAAGTTCTTTCAGGCTGTTCTCCTCATAATCCTGCCCCAGTTCCAGCCCCAGGGATGCGGCATAGTTGAAAACATCCTTTTTAGCACGGATTTTCCGGATTTCCTCCGGGCTTTTAAGGGCATCCGGCTCCCTCTCATCAAAACCGGAAAGCTCGTAATCCGTCTCTGCCGGATCGTCCTCTCCCCAGTTAATACCTGAGGATGATTCCATGTCCACCGGCTCAACAAAGCCTTTCCCTTTCAAAAACGCCAGATCTGCGGAGGAGATATCCTCCGGAAGCACCATCCCCGGCCCGTACTCCTTCTCTCCTGTCAAAACCGTGACTTTGGTTCTGTATCTCATTGACCTTCTCCTTTCTTCGCGTAGATAACCACCCAGGACTGCACATCGAAGGGACGGGGCAGCGGACGGGAAGTCAGCCTTACTTTCTTTACCTCGCTGCTTTCATCCACCCACACCTTGGGAACCAATTTCCCCTCATAGGAGCGGTATTTCTTGTCCTCCATCTGGGTCACAAGCCCATATTCAAACTGGCCTTCCCCATCTGAATGACCCATAAGCACCGTTCCGGAAGGAATAATAGATTCATCCTCCCCCTCATCGTTTAAGAACCATTCGTCATAGGTGTAGAGATCCATATCCAGCTCCGCAATCCTGCCGTAGAAGGTCAGCGCCTGGTCCACCACCCTTGGTTTGATCTCCACATTCTTCATGTTCAGCACATCCATGGCCTTGATGATAAACGGATTCATGATGAAATCTTCAATCACGTCAGAGGAAAAGAGCATGATATCCGGCGCCCGCCCTGTTTCCTTGATGATCTTTTTGCGCAGCCTGCGAAGCAGAGGCAGCGGATTCACTGTCCCAAGGGACCACTGCTCATCTGCCCCCAGCACCACGATATTGGTAAATCCAAAATCAATCTGGACGTCCACTCCCTCGTCTTCATCCTGCACGATTACCTTGCCCTCAAACAGGACCTCCCGGCACATCCATTCCTTTCTCCTGTCAATGGACGCTTCCAGGTCCGTAAAATCTTTGGCCAGCAGTTCATCCTCCCGTTCCTCCGGAGTTCTTTTTGAATAGATATTTTCCCCGATAGCCCGTTTGGATACATCGTCAACGGTCAGCACCCGCTCCGGCGCAATCTTCGGTGTGGTGAACTGGTTGGTCTTATACCCCTGGCGTGCGATGACCTTCCCGCCCTTGCGGGGACTTACAAAGGGCGCCATGATACGTTTCCCCTTACGCACGTCAAACTCAACCCGTTCCGTCACATGGGTCTGCTCCCCAGGAAAAAAGGTTCTCTGTAAAAAGGATTTGACAGGCGGCGTCTGGTCAATCGCGTCGATCATCTCCCGTGTGGTGTATTCTGCCATTTATCTAAAACCTCCTTAATTCTAATAATTGCGGACGCCCCGAAGGTACAGTCCTGCCTGCTTTAAATCGTCCTCATAGTCCTCTGCACTACCGCCTTCCCCGGCGATGATGATTGCCGCCCGGTTAAACATTCCGGTCTGGTATGCCGTTGCGGGGATGTTGTCGGCTGTCTTGTCCATTCCTGTGTCAAAGTCATCGGTCAGGATGCCAAATACCTTTATCTCCATATCCGTGGTCACGGCGTTTTCCCCTTCCCCCTCAGTCACCTGCGGAACGGTTCCCGCCGCATATCCGGCCTTGTCACTCCCTTTCATCACAAGGGTCCCCCGCCTTAACAGGCCGTATCCGGCTTTCAGGCCGATCCCCGCTGTCAGTATGGGAAATTCGTTTCCCGCAATCAGGGAATCCGGCTTAAATTCTCCTATCTGTTCAAACATCTTCATCCTATCCCCTCCTTTTGTCCGCCTTCAGCTTGGCAGCGAAGCCTGCCACTTTCTGGGCGTTTTCTACCTTTTTCTGCTCCTGGGGGTCATAGCCGGTATTAGGCTCCGCTCCTACCGCCCCTGCGCCGGAACTGCGCAGCTCCTGAACCATCTCGGTTAAAAACTGCTGCCCTGCCGCGTTATTAGCCTTCATCTGCGCAAGGGCTAAGTCCGCGGCTGAAACCGGCTCTTCATATCGGGCCTTCATCAGTACCTCTTCCGGGATCCCCCTTGCAATCTCATCAATGGCTTTCAGCCTTTCTCTCTCCGCCGAAACGGCGTCAGAGGCGATCTGCGCGCACAGCTGCGGATAAGCTACCTTTAACCCTGCGGCGTCTGTAATAGCAGGCATCCCCTTCTCGTTTTCTCCCATCATTCCATTTCCTTTCTGTGTTGTATTTGATGTATCAAAAAAAGTCCCGGTCCTTTTCTGCTGTGTCACAGAAAGAGCCTGAACCTTTCTTCGAATATTATCCGGAACAAATGTTTCCACATAATTTTTGAAACTGTATAAAACCCCGTTCACCATAAATTTTTGTAAAAGAGCGCTGTTCTGGAACTCCGCTTCGATCACGGTGTCACAGAAACCGGCGTCAACGGCTTCTTGCCCCACATACCAGCTTTCTTCATCCATCAGCTGACTGATTTCTTCCTCGGTTTTATCAAGACGTTCCATATAGGCGGTAACAATGCTTTTCTTTACCTGGTTTGTGACCTCTGCCAGCTTCAAAAGTTCCTCCGCTTCATAGGAGCCCCACAGGGTTACAGAAGGATTGTGTGCCATCAAAATCGCGTTTTTGGCAATCCTGCGGCTTTCACAGGCCATCAGCACAATGGTTGCGGCGCTGGCGCATATCCCGATGATGGTTCCGGTAATTGTGGCCTTATTCATCACAAGGGCGCTGTAGATGGCATTGGCCGCGAACACGTCGCCGCCTATGGAATTGATCACCACATTTATGGTTTTTTTATTCCCCAGGTCATTGAGTTCCTTGATAAAGTTTCGGTAGGTAACACAGTCTTCGCTCCACCAGTCTTCCTCTGACTGGATTGTCCCAAATAGCTGCAGCTCTGCCGTATCGCCGTTGTCCAGGAAATTCCAAAATTTCTGCTTGCTGGAATCACTGCCTGGTTTCAGGCTCCCCGCCGCTTCCGGCTGATTCGTTATCCTCGTCTTCTGTTTCATAGGTTTCCTCCTCGCTTTCTTTCCCGTTTTCTTCCAAGTCTATGCTCTTTGCCCTCCCTCCGGATGAGATGAGCCCTGCTGCCTCCATCAACTGATTCTCGCGGGCCAGCTGGGCCACATTGCTGTCAAAATCGCCTCCCGTCATCTCTATGGTTTCCCGCTGCCTTGTGGAGATGCCTATGTTGATTCTCTTCTCCGCCGCGTTTACCTCCTTGACCGGATCAATCATGCCCTGGGCGGGACCGTTCCACTGGGCGCCGCAATACGCCATACGGATAACCGGGTCAAGGAAAAAACCAGGCGCTTTGAGCCGCCCCGTACCAATGGCTTCCGCCAGAAATATCTCATAGACCGGCTGACAAAAATCAGCCGCCAGCCATGACCGTTTCATCCGAAATCCTTTCCATGCCTCCAGCAGGGCAGCCCTGGAGGCGGAATAGCTGGAAGAAAAATGCTTGACCAGGACCTCTACCGGTATTTCCAACGCCGCCCCTACATACTTTGCCAGGGAGGTGGTGAAGGCGTCAAAATTGCTGGAGGGCCGCTTTGCGTCCGCAATCTCAATATCCTCCCCAGGGGCAAGTATGTTCACCATGCCAGGCCCCAGCTCATAATTCACCTCATCATCAGTAATCCGTTCCTCCTCATCCACTACGCCGGTAAATCCCGTCCCTGAATCGCTCTTCTGTGATTTTACGAACACCGTAAAGAAGCCGTTTATGACTGCCGCCATCATCTCAGCTTCACTGTATCTTGTCAGCTGTTTCAGTGACTCAATAACAGGAGCAAGGTAGGGGACGCCTCTGTACTGTTCGGCCCGCTCCGTCTCGTAGATCATCAGCACATTTGGCATCCCGGTCTTTTCCCCAAATGCCTTCACCCGCTTCCACTCTTTTCTGGCATAAAGGCTGCTGTTTGGATACGTGGAGCAGATATGATATGCCACCACCCGGTTGCCCCCATCCACCTCCACGCCATTGAAGATCCGGTTTTTCGTGTCCGGATCCACGGCGTACAGATACACATTATTTCCGGTGCTGTGAGGCGTAGAAATACGGTCGGATTCGATCAGGTGGATCCGCAGACCGTAGGGAAGCGTCTTCGTAGGCGGCTCATATTCTAAAAGCACACAGGCATCACCGTTCATCAGCCAGGACATACATGCCACCTGCTGGATTTCATAAAAATTATTTACCCGTGTGGAGTCGCAGAACTTTGATCTTGCCCACAATTCAAACTCCCGTTCCGCGCTGCGCTGCCACTGGGCGGCCTCTTCCGGCGTCATGCCAAGGAAATCCGCGTCAATGGCGCTTTTCAGCCGCAGCCCTTCCCCCACGATATTGGTCCGGTTCGTCTTTATGGCTGATACTGCCAAGGGAGCGGACATAAACAGGCTCCTTGACCTCTGGCGCAGCACAGGGATATTTTTGTCAATGTCTTCCTGGGGCGTCTTGCTGGATGCCAGCCACCCCCGCATGGAATTTTTATTCCGGGCAGCTCCCGACTCATCATAGCCGGAGTTCTGAAAAGACCTCATAATCTTTAGCTTATAGCGGGCCGCTTCCCTCTTCAAGGCTGTCTGGGGGCTTATTTTTTCAATCGCTTTATCAATCATATTCATGGTTCCACCGCCTTAAATGTCCCTTGGAAGAAAACGGAACGCTTTGCTTTTGCCGCCGCTCACCTCCAGCGTCTCAATCTGTCCTTCCAGATCCTTAATCGCCGCCCGTATGGTGGACAGATCCGCCCGTTTCAGGCTTTTTGTGCCGATCGTGTATTCCTGATTCAGCAGCACGGCCTCCTCCGCCTCATAATACATGGCAAGCCGTTTTTTGTACCGTTCCAGCCGTTCCTTCTGTAATCTTGTCAATAGTATCCTCCGCCTTTCTATAGCTCCACTCCCCGGCTCATGGTTCCGGCCCTCCGCTTTTTCTTTGTCCTGCCCGGTGATTTCTTCATATAATTGATGCCGGCTTTCACTTTCTTTTCCAGGATATCAAAATCCGGCCGCAGGATCTCAATTGCTGCAGTGTTGTAGACCCGCAGATCCAGAGGCTCATTCCGTATGCCGGTTTTCTTTTTCCACTTGGTAAATGCCCGTCCGTCCCGGATTTCCGTTATTCTCTGTTCGCTGTTAAACCCTTTTATGACGGCCTCGCTGTATCCCCGGTCCCCATTAATGGGAAAATGACAATAGCTGGGGCCTTCATCCGCCGTGGAAAGCCTTGTCATTACAATCTCTTTTCCGCTGTCTACTCCCAGAATGAATACTTTTACCCCGTATTCGTTGTTGGTGGATAGCTTATGAATCAGGGGGATGCCCTGGCTTTCCCTTCCAAATCCTTTTATGCCCACAATACGCTTCCCTTTTTTCTCCATCCGCTTTAGAAACCTGTAACATTCTGTAGTTTTATGGCCTCCGGTGTCAATGCAGGTCAGGGCAATCAGAAGGGAGGAACCAGACGCGAAATAAAATTCCCGGTCAAGCCGCGCCTCCAGCTGATCCCATGTTTCTTCCTTGTCCAAATCTCCATAAAGCTTTTCGTATTTGACTCCCCAGGATTCAAACCCCCGTCCCCATCCCACCACCTCTATCTCAAACCGGTCGTCCTGGACATCCACAGAAGCGGTCACAACAAGGACTCCCTCCGGTAATTCCGCTTCGTACCGCTCTCTCCGTGATAAAAGGGAATCATCATCCGCGCCTTTGCCCCGGGGCTCCCAGGTTTCCCCCAGCACGGTATTGATAAAGATTTTCAGCTTGTTTATGTCGCCATTTTCCTTATACTCTTTTTGCGCTTCTTTCCATTCCCGGATAATGGAATCCCAATGGGTCCACGGCGAAGCCAATTCGTTTAAGTGAAACGACCGTTTCCGACGCCGTTCCGGATGTGCCGCAACCCATTTTCCTGTACCCTGCTTCCAGTCAAACTCCGAAAAGTGTTCCCCGCAATACTTACATCCCATGGTAACATCTGAAAAACGGACCCTCCCCAATTCGTAGGGCTGATATTTCCCGCAGCACGGACACGGGACGCACCATTCCTCCATTGTGCCGGACTGAAATTCCTTTTCTATCTGGCTGGAACCCTTTAATGTGGGCGTGGAAACTTTGATTTTCTTTTTGTTCCAGAAAGCCGTCGTCCTCTTTTCCGCCAGCTTAATGGGGTTTCCTTCCGTTCCGGCACTGGCCGGATAGCGGTCCGTTTCGTCCATCAGGACAATCCTCACCGGACGGGAGGCAAGGCTTGAAGGAGAATTTGCGCCAGCGATGGTTACATGGCCGCCGGGGAATGTTTTGTGCAAAATCGTATTCCCGGAAGCCCTGGACTTTACATCATGAACTTTTCCGGTCAGCGTCGGCGTGTCACGGATCATCGGGGCCAGCCTGTCCTTCGAAAAATCTTCCGCCATCGGCTTGACGGTAGGCTGCACCACCAGCATAGGAGCCGGATCGTAGTCTATGTAATAGCCGATAATATTTAAAATCAATTCTGTTTTGCCCACCTGCGCGCTGCTCATAACAACAATCTCCTCTACAAGGGGATCATTTATGGAATCCATAATCTCCCGTTGGTAAGGCGCCCGGTCCGTGTTCCACTGTCCCGGCTCCGCAGCGCTTTCCGGCGATAACCTCCGATAACGGTCCGCCCACTGACTGACTGTCAGAACAGGCGGAGGGCTTACTGCTTTGGCAAGATTGCGAAACAATTTCAGCGTCTTAAATTCTATGCCCCGATCTTTGCGGCGGGTTTTCACGATAACCGTGTCAGGATTCACCAAGGGAGGCTGTTCAATCTTTACGCTCCTGCTCATATCCGTCTTCTCTTTCCTCCACATATTCATCACTGTAAAACGCCTTTGGATCATAGTCTTTTAATTCGTTCAGCGCTTCCGTCACCTCTTTTGTCAGGCGGTCCTTGATAAATGCGGCATCCCGGTTTTCCAGAATCGGTGCTGCCTTGGAAGGGATTCCCATTATTTTCGTTTTAAAAGCAACTAACATGTCCATCATGACGATTTCCACATCCTCCGCCTTGTGCAGTTCCCCCTTCATGATCTGCAGTTTCAATTCTGATATGTGGCGTTTTACCCTCTCATGGAGGGCTTTCTCTTCGTCAAAGTTGATCTCGCCGTCTGCCAGTTCCACGCCGACTCCCTCTGCTGCCAGCTTCAGCGTCAGAAGATAATTCTTTATGGAATCCACCAGCTTATAACGGCCCTTTGCCGCCCTGGCGACGATTCCCTCCTCCGCCATCTGCCGGATGCGCCTGTCTGTCACGCCAAACATCTCTCCCAGGACCGCTGCCGAAACGGTTATGCTGTCTATGTTGGTGACTTTTGCGGAATCTGTGTCTGTCTTTGCCACTCTCCCACCTCCTTCTATCCCAAAAACGGAAACGGCAACTTCCGTCATTATTTTCTAAAATCTAGCCAGGTTTTGGGCTTCGCAGACCCGCACCATTTTTTAGGGCGTCAGAAGAACCTATTTTTTTTCGTCCTTTTTCTGTTTGATGGAAAACTTTTTTCACATATGGCGGCATGATA
>CAJTGF010000094.1 GCA_910575585.1 Clostridiaceae bacterium | reverse complement strand
TGACATACGATTCCTTCCCCCTTTATCCTGGTATTGTCAGCGTCATGCCTGGATAAATCCAGTGTCCATTGCTGGATGAAGATTTCCCCTGTGCCTTTGCAGCCGACTCTATGACGCCGGAGTTTGCGTTGTAAATCTGCATGTAGTCTGCCCCTGAACCTAACAGCCTGGAGCTTATTTTCCAAAGGGTATCTCCGGAAACCACGGTGTACGTTTTTCCCTTTGCGCCGGAGTCCGAAGCCTTTTTCGTCGTATCTCCGGATTGGACGGTTGCCACCGTGACTCCTTTCACCACAATGACACTGTGCATTTCCAGCGAACACGTATAGCCGCTTCCCGCATTTTTTTCATGGGTAACGGAATCAATATAGTATTTCCCGTCCGGCTTTCCAAAGCCGGATATGTTCACGCATTTGCTGGCCACGTACCTGGCGTCGCCCCGCAGTTTAATGTTCATTGTCTGGCACTGCCGGTTGTGGGCCAGGAGTTTGGCTTTGGCCTTGATTTCAGCGTCCTGGAGGTTTTCCGCCGTCTCATTGATTTTCATGATCCTGCTGCCTTCCCTCAGCATAAACTGATAGCTGAGAGTCTTGCTGCTTTTTGGATCCGTGTAGCTGATGGAAACGCCGTCATAGGCTACCGTCATGCCTTTCTTGATATCCCAGCTTGCGCACTGGGTTTTATCTATGGTCATGCCGGCTTCCTGATCTTCATAATCCGTCTGGTCAAACACCACCATCTTTTTGTTGTACAGCTTCATAGCCAGGTTGTAGGAGCTGCACAGCTCATAGGCAAATGCCTGGTCCGTCTTCTTGGATTGCTCCAGTTCCTCCACCGGGTAATCCTGCCCGGAAAAATGGAGGCCAATCCCGGCCTCCCCGGTAATCTGCGTCAGAATCCCCTTGATGGAGGTTTTTTTCCACGTCTTTGATTTTTCCGTCACATTGAAATCAGACCGGATGGGTGTCGCTATGCCGCCGATGGAAGCCACGGACGGAGGGCCGGAAAAGGAAAGATCATCCACAAGGAAATACCCGCACCTGTATTTCCTGTTATCCCCCGGACCTGTCCAGTTCGTCAGCACAATGGTGGCTTCCACCCAGTCTCCCTCTATGGGAATCCATCCCCCTGACCATTTGCCGTCCCGGTCGTTGAGCTTTAATGACACCGTGTCCGCCGTCCCGCTGGCATGGTCAACATATTGAAAACTCTCAACATAGTCTGTGATCGTCTTTGTGATATCCCTGCCGTTATAAGTCACCATAACGGATGATTGTCTTGCCTGCATATCCATCCCCTACCTTCTCCATTCCGGCAGGTCGTCCTCATATTCTTCCGGCAGCTCCGGTATGAGAATCTTTTCCCCAGCCGAAAACACGGACACGTCCAGATAATCCGGGTTGCTTTTAAACAGGAGGCCAATGTACTTCACATCGCCATAAAACTCATAGGCAATGGAGTCCCACATGTCTCCCTGCACGGTTGTGTATATCCTGTTTTCATCCATACGTCAGCCTCCTTTCTGCGCCCATCCTCTTTATGTGTCAAAAGATGTTCTTACCCTCTGCCGTTCCCGTTCCGCACACATCCGGTCAAATTCAGCCTGGGACATCCGAAGGGCTGATTCCACATCCTTCTGGCCTGCGTTGCCTTGAATGATGATCTGGGGCGAATACACAATTCTTTGGGAGTTGTCAGAATTGTCGTCTTCCCTGGTCTTATGGATGGTGCTGGTATTGTTGACCGTGTTGTAAAGCTGCTTTGTAACAGAACCGCCATCCGGCGTATCCCCCATGTTCTTTGTCAGCTGCCATGCCTTGTCATAGGCGTCTGCAGCTCCCGTATTCTGGGACGGAGCCGAATCCACCACGCCGGCAACCACGGTTCTCATGTTCGACCACAGTTCGGACAGCGGCAGCACCGCCTCATGGCCGGCCTCGCCGCCGCCCAGAAGGGAATTGCCGCTGGCTCCGAATATGGTCGGCCCGGTCAGGATTCCGCCGTCCTTGTACCACTCCACACCAATTTTGGGTATTGACGGCGGAGAAAGAGAGAATGAGCCATTGATGGAAAAATGCGGAAGCTTTATGTCCGGCAGCTTCAGCGAGGCCCCGGAAAAGAAGCCATTAATAGCATTCAACCCATCGGACACAACCGTTTTTGCCGCTTCCAGTTTAGAGTGAAACCCCTCCCGGATAGCTTCCATTTTTTCCAGAACTGTCTCTTTTGCCTCTGCCAGCATACTTCCCGCAGTTTCTCTTATGGAATTCCATGCTTCGGAAGCCTTTCCTTTGATTTCTGTCAACTTTCCCCCTGTCGCTGTGTCTATTGCATTAAATGCCCCTATAACAATACCTTTCAGCGCGTTCAACGGCGCCATAGCAAGAGAAGAAAGTGCTTGGAAAGCACCGAAAAAAATATTTTTCATCCCGTCAAGCGCTCCCTTCCATTCTCCGGTAAACACTCCAGTAACAAATTGAATAATCCCCTGGAACACCTGTTTCACGCCGGATATTACACCGGATGCCGTTTGATGCCAGCTTTGGAGTACAGATGAAATAAAAGCAAAAGCCACCGGGAACTTATCTGCAAACGCCTGAACCGCATTTGAAATATTTTCTTTCAATTCGTTAAATTTCCCAGTAACATATTCCTTTAGCTGCCCGGCCTTTTCCTTGATCTTGTCCCAATTTTTATATAGCAGCACACCGATTGCAATGGCCGCTCCAATTGCAATCACCGCAATCCCTATGGGACTTTTTATAAAATTAAACGCCGTTCCGAAAACTGTTGCCGCATTTCCAGTAGCCGAAAAAACTGTTGAAAGCGCCTTCACACCTTTAACTGCATATGCGATTCCCTGTACAAAATTTATGATTTTAAATGCCGCTATGGCCCCAACAACTCCAGCTATAATGGGAATCAATAGTTCCCATTCATCCAGTTTCTGGTATACTGTCATCGCTGCGTCAATTACGCCCATTGCCGCATCTACAACTGCCGGAATTGCCTGCTTTGCGATAAAGGAGATAACCGGTTTTGCATTTTCAAATGCCAGGAAAAGTTTGTCTTTCAGATCTAGCGTTACCTCCACTACCTTATCAATAACCGGCTTGTTCTCCTCAACAGCCGCCTTAATATTCTGAAAGGCCGTCTTCCCCGTGTCTGCCAAGAACCAGAAAGCCGCCGCCCCCTTGGAGCCGATATCCTCCATCACCGGGCGGACCTCTCCACAAAACGCCACCGCCTCATTTTTAAATGACCGGATTGCCGGGGCCGCTTTCCCTGACAGCTTTTGGATAAACCCGGTCACGTTTTCCGTGATATGGGGTATGTAATCAGCAACTGCAAAAATGGCATCTTTCGCCGCAGGGGCAAACGTCTTGCACAGACGGATTTTCGCATCATCCACAGCCGAACCGAATACGGCCATGGCCCCTGGAAGCGTATCCGTGACTTTTCCGGCCATCTCCATCATGGCTCCGTCCGCATTGCCAAGTTCTTCCCTCAATGCCTGCCATTCCGTCCGGCCGTCCTCCGTCGTGGTATTTAATCCTGCTAGAAGATCGTTCAAGGTATCAATCTGCGTCTTTCCGCCGATTGCCGCAAGGGCGGCGTTCCGTTCCTCTTCCGACAGGTCTTTCGTGGCATCATTCACGCGTTCAAGGGTTTCCTTAAGACCTATGAATTTTCCTTCGGAGTCAAATGCGGAAATCCCCAGCTGCTCCATCATCTTCCCGGCCTGTCCAGTTCCGGAGGTCAGGTTGATCATAACCGTGTTCAGCTTATTTCCGGCCTCGGAGCCTTTGATGCCTCTGTTAGCCAGGACACCAAGGGCTGCAGCGCTGTCCTCCACGTCAATGCCCAGATTGTTCATGACTCCGCCGCAGCCAATGTATGCCTCCATCAGCTGCTGCGCTGTCTGATTCGATTTGTTGTTGGCCTTACACGCCACATCCAGATAACCGGACAATTCATCGACGGTAAGGCCTAATGCGCTCATGGAATCTGTCACCAAATCAGAGCATGTCGCAAGATCCATGGAAGTAGCCTCGGACAGGCGCAAAACGGGCTCCAGGGCAGATACGGACGTTTCAACATCCCATCCTGCAAGCGCCATATACCCTAACGCTTCGCTTGCTTCCGTCGCCGTCTTAGTCGTCTTCTTTCCCATTTCCAAGGCGGCCTCCTCCAGCTTCCGATAGTCCTCCGCGCTGGCCCCGGCCGTGGCTGCCGTATTAGCCATTGCCTGGTCAAAATCCGCATAGGTGGAAACGGCCCCTTTCATAAAGTCCCCGACTTTCACGGCGGCAAATGCCGCCGCTGCCACTTTCGCCGCCGTCTTTGCCGCCTTGCCGATGTTGTCCAGCCTTTTATTTACCCCGCCTACCGACTTTTCAAAGGAACTCTGAATCTTACCTCCGATTTCTAACGCCAGTTCGTAGGTTGTTTTTCCTGCCGATTTCCGTCACCTCCTCCGCTATGTCAACAAAGTCCTCAATGGGCAGACCAGTGAAAAAATCAATGGGCGTACCGGTCGCCACGGCAAGATGCACCGAGGTCTTTTGTATATCCCGCCCGGAATCATGCCTTATTCGTCTTTGTAGAAAAAACCCACGACGGCATGTTTAATCTTCTCCACCTCGCCCACCGGCAGGTCCTCAAAATATTCAGCCGGGAGCCCGGTCACCTTCGTAGCGACGATCTTCGCATAGGTAGTGGTATTCTCCGGCAAAAAGGACGAAACACCAGTCTTATTAAACGCCTTTTCTATGGCCGTCAGATCGCGTCCCCGCAGGTCCTCCAGCCCGTGAAGGTCAAGTTCCGTGAACGTCTCGTCCTCAAACACGAACGGTTTGCGGTATCGGATGAGCAGCAGATCTTCCTCCCCCTCCTTTTTGGGGAGGAGGGACTTTTGGCTGTCCGCTGGCTGCGCCACCGGAATGTTCACCGCTGTCTTTCCGGCCCTTTCCCTGGCATCCCCGCTTTCACCCGTAGTTTCCCCGGCATAATCTTCCCTGCTGCTTTCCATGTAACGTACATTATCCATTTTTATTTCCCCGCTTTCTTATTTATCAACCACGATTCTTCTGATGGAATCCATGTTATAAATGCCTACCCATTGGTCGCCCTTTATGATGATAAAGCACTTTCCATCATACATATAATCCGTATACTGCTCGGGCTTCCACTCATCAAAACACCCATTCATCATTGTAATTTGAATCATTTGAATCACCTGCTCTTTCTATATCTGGCTCCTCACACTCTCCAGGCGGTCAACCCCGTTCAGCTTCCAGACCATGTTGTACTTATCCAGCTCCAGGACGTTTTTCCCGTTGATGGTCAGCTTGAAGTAGACGATCTCCCTCACCACCTTGGGTTCCCCCTTGCCGCCTTTTTTCATGGTTCCTAAATCAAAGGACTTTACCTTCCCCTTTACAGTAACCACGATCCCCTGATTCTGGTTTTCCTGGGTAGCGGTATCCGTCATCTGCATGGAGCCCCGCAGCACCACCATCCCCGTATGGGTGATGTAGTCAAACATTTCCGTCCCGATGTTCTGGAACGTGCTTTCCAACTCCAGGGAACCGAAGGAGCCCTCGATGGCCTCCTCGATCTCTCCCCCTATGCCCGCCCCGTCAATGGTTTCCGTCAGGTATTCGAAGTTGGGCAGGGTGGTTTCCGACGATACCCCCAGGAACCTGTGGGAATCCCCATACATGTTGAAATTGTTCAGTACGGTGGGTATCAGCATTATTCACCGCCTCCTTTCAGTGCGTCCTCTGTGATGGTCGGGTCGAACTCAAACACGTTTTCGATATGTTCAGCCGGAGCCCAGCCGCCAACGTAGGTGTGAAATAAGATATGGCCCCCCAGAATCTCATCAATGGGGTTTTCATCATGCTCAAATACAATCTGGCCCCCTGCGATGTCTCCCGAAGCCTGCAGGCTGTTCAGCTGCATGTTAAAGCCTGAAACAATCATGTCCACAAGACGGTAGCTGGCCAGCTCGTCAACTTTCTGGAAAAACGTCAGCTTGAAATTGTTTTCCATGTAATCAAAAATGGTCACCGTGTTAATCCAGCGGTCAATGGGGTCTGAGGATGACGGGTATGCCGCCGTGTTGTTGCCCCAGCATTTCCAGCCGTTAAAGTTTATGGCTGTTACCACTCCACAGGCGTTGGCGTAATCGTTGGCCTCGTCAATATCCATGACCACCTCCCTGCCGTCAGCCGTGCAAAGACCTGTAATCTTGATATCCTTATTGGACGGGGACTTTGACGGGACGCCGCCGTTATCCGCTGACAGACGGGCCAGGTGCGCCCCCAGCTGGGCGCTGTAGTAATATTGGTAATCATCTGTGCGCACCATAGGCCAGCAGGCGATCATGTTCCGGTCAGAATACCCGTTGTTATCCTTATACTCCCGGATTTCCTCCATGGAGTCCGCTTTTCCCTCCGCCGTGTCCAAATCCACCGCCACCTTTGCGGTGAACAGGCTGAAAATGGACTGCGCTTTTGCCGCCAGCGCAAGGGCCACAGCCGGCTTGTGGGACCATCCGGGAGCCAGAAGCAGGGAAGGAACAAGGCCAAGCTTGGGATATACCTGGTCAATCAGCTCCATTCCGGATTTCTGTCTCGTGGCCACATCGTACGACCCGATCACATCCTCATATGTGACAGCCGAAGGGTCTATCTGCACAAAAGAAGCCTTCAATCGTGTCTCTCCTGCCGCCGCCCCGGTATTTACCACAACCACGGTCACCGTGCCGTCCGTGTTGAATGTGGCCATGTAGTCCTCTTCGGCCCTGTAAACGGTCTCGCTTTCTCCCAAAGATGAAATGGAAAGCTTATCCAAAAGGATTCCCGTCTCCTCAATCCTGATCTTGCCAGCCTCAACCACGTACTCCTTTGACAGCTGCGCCTTCACATGTTTCCTGGGGTCCAGCACGTTAATCATGACAACCGGCGCAACGCCAAATACGTCAAAACTGGCATACATAGACTGGCACAGCGTATAATTCTCAAAATCCGTACTGTAACCAAGAGCAGCCACGGCCGCTGACTTGGTGTAAAAGGAAAAGGGCCTGTTTACGGCATTATACGGGTTCTCCGCCAGGTTAACCGGCGCCGTGCCTACGACGCACTGGAGGCATCCGTCCGCTTTGACGGGAACGGATATCTGGGTTGGCACCCGCCTGGATTCTACCCCATGCTTGTAATTTGATTTCATGTATTGCCTCCCTCCAAAATTTCTAATATTTCCCCACGGGAAAGGGCCTGAATCCGCTGCCAGGCAACGGCTGCCACGGTCCCTTCCGTGGATATCTCTTTTTTCGCCTGCACGATGCCGGAAAGCGGCACGATCAGATGCTTCATGACCGGTTTTTCCTCTGTCAGCCTTTCCAGCGTTTTGGGGATTCCGCCGCTGAAAACGGCGCCGTTTCGCACGACGCCGTGGATCGTGGGCCCTATGTACATGACCCTCTCATGTTCTTTAAACATATTCATCCTCCTCAATCTCCGTGGCCTCCACGGTCCATAACGTGGACATGCCGCCGATAAATTTAGGCCAGGTGTCCTCCTCCTGAAATTTCTTTGACAAGGGGAAGGCAATCCGGTATCGGCTGTCAACCAGCCGCTTTGACAGAAACCGCCTCTCCAGCCGGTTCATCACATTGGCCACGTCAAAATGGCCCTGGTTGTTGTGATTCTTGTCAATCACGCCAACCAGGAAATAGACGGAACACAGATTGTCGGATACTTCCCCGTTAATCTGTTCTTCATCCAGGCATACCAGTACATAGGGAAAATGCTCGTTGTCATTCTTTCCCTTCTTAGCTGGAAGGTTCTGGGGATATACGTGAAAATGCAGGTACTCCCCCGCATTGTTTACGGACGTATATCCCTCCAGTTCCGCTTTTACTTCCTCCACAAGTGCCTTTTGAAGCAATACGTCGGTCTGTATGTTTTATTCCCCCTTTCGCAGGATATTGGCGATTTCTGCGTTAATACGCTTCTCCAATGTTTCGCAGGCCCTTGCTTGAACTGCCTGCATAGTTTCTTCATTTTTGATAATAGATGGAATCGCAGGACCAAAAATTTCATGTATAGTCACATTATGTTTCGTAAGTCCGCCATTTCTTCCTGGTTCTCTTGTCCTTCTAATCTTGGCTTTCCCGCTGTCAAGACTGCGCCGTCGAAAAGGTGCTGTATGTTTTCCACCATATGGCCCCGTCATGGTTGCCATAAATGCTTTTGGATCTCTTCCAATTGGTTTCATCCCACCCTTTTCTACTGCAGCCTTTAGATTCTTGCCTTTGGAAAGTTTATAATATTCTTCCAATCCCAGCACTTCGCCTTTGGAAAACACCGCTGCTTTCGGTTTTCTACCGGATGAGGCTATTTTTATGAAAACGGCTTTCTTTACATCTTTAGATTTTATGGTATATCGTTTCTTTGTTTCCTCCGCCATACCTGCTTTTGCTGCCATTGCTGCCCGTCTGATCGCCCTGGACACCACAAGGGGCGTCCGGTTTTTCAGCGCCCCAAGCCTCTCCTCAATTTCCCGGATGCCCGTAACCTCCATGTTTTGTATAATCATCAGCCGGCATTCCCCCTTAAAATGATGGTATAGCCGCCCAAATCCTCCAGCACGTTCCCCACCTGGTAGGTTTCCCCGTCAAATTCCATAATCTGGCCGATCACAGGCGCATCTTCCAGATGCTTTTTCTGTACGAAAAACATCCGGTTATCCTGGAATATTCCGTCAGAATCCGCCGTTTTCCCCAGGTTTAACTGCACAAGCGTCTCATTATCCACAACAACGGGTATCTGGTTCCCATCAATGTCATGAATCTCCCCGAATTCATCCAGGTTGAAAAAAGTCCGGTCAAAATCCTTTTCCATCTGCTCTTTAAAGGACCTCATGACCCATCACTCCCCTTCCGCTTGGCGCTCCTCATCCTCAAAGAGCTTCTCTTCCTGGAAATTAATCACTTTCTCCTGTAAATCTTTCAGGCTTTCTCCCTCGTAATCCCCTTCCAGGTCCAGCCCCACGGATGCCGCATAATGGAAAACCTCCTTTTTCGAGCGGATTTTCCGGATTTCCTCTGGGGTTTTCAGAGGGTCCGGCTCCTGCTCATCAAAACCGGAAAGCTCGTAATCCGCCTCTGCAGGCTCGTCCTCATCGCTCTCAATCCACATCCCTGGCGCCGGATCCACCGGCTCAACAAAGCCTTTCCCCTTCAAAAACGCCAGATCCGCAGATGAAATGTCTGCCGGAAGCACCGTCCCCGGCCTATACTCCCTCTCTCCTGTCAAAACCGTAACTTTGGTCTTGTATCTCATTGACTTTCCCCCTTCCTCACATAAATGACCACCCAGGACTGCACGTCAAACGGGCGCGGAAGCGGCCTGGAGGTCAGCCTTACTTTCTTTACCTCGCTGTTTTCATCCACCCACACCTTAGGAACCAGCTTTCCTTCATAGGAACGGTATTTTTTATCTTCCATCTGCGTCACAAGCCCGTATTCAAACTGGCCTTCCCCATCCGAATGGCCCATGAGCACGGTTCCGGACGGGATAATGGGTTCATCCTCCCCCTCATCGTTTAAGAACCATTCGTCATAGGTGTAAAGGTCCATGTCCAGCTCCGCAATTCTGCCATAGAATGTAAGCGCCATATCTACCACCCTTGGCTTGATCTCCACATTCTTCATGTTCAGCACGTCCATGGCCTTGATAATGTAAGGATTCATGACAAAATCCTCAATTACATCAGAAGAAAAGAGCATGATGTCCGGAGCCCTCCCCGTTTCCTTGATGACCTTCTTGCGCAGCCTGCGAAGCAGGGGCATTGGGTTTACGGTTCCAAGGGACCACTGCTCGTCAGCTCCCAGCACCACTATGTTGGTAAAGCCAAAATCAATCTGGACATCCACTCCCTCATCTTCGTCCTGCACGATTACTTTTCCCTCGAACAGAACTTCTCTGCACATCCATTCCTTTCTCCTGTCGATAGACGACTCCAGGTCTGTAATATCCTTGGCAAGAAGTTCATCCTCCCGCTCCTCCGGTGTTCTCTTGGAATAGATGTTCTCTCCGATGGCACGGCTTGAGATGTCATCAACCGTCACCGCCCTTTCCGGCGCAAGCTTCGGTGTCGTAAACTGGTTCGTCTTAAATCCCTGCCGTGCGATAACTTTTCCTCCCTTGCGGGGGCTGACAAAGGGAGCCATGATGCGTTTCCCTTTACGCACGTCAAATTCCACCTTTTCCGATACATGGGTCTGCTCTCCAGGAAAGAATGTTCTCTGTAAAAAGGATCTGACAGGCGGTGTCTGGTCAATTGCGTCTATCATCTCCCGTGTAGTGTAATCAGCCATTTATCCGAACCTCCTTATTCATAATTGCGGATGCTGCGAAGGTAGAGCCCTACCTGCTTCATATCATCCTCATAGTTTTCTACTGTCCCGTCTTCCCCGGCGACAATAACTGCTGCCCGGTTAAACATTCCCGTCTGGTATGCCGTGGCCGGAATATTGTCAGCAGCTTTGTCCGTTCCTGTATCAAAATCGTCGGTCAGGATGCCAAATACTTTCATTTCCATATCTGCAGTTGCGGCGCTTTCCCCTTCTCCCGCGGCTGCCTGTGCGACAGTTCCTGCCGCATATCCCGCCTTGTTGCTTCCTTTCATGATAAGAGTTCCCCGCCTTAACAGGCCGTATCCTGCTTTCAGGCCGATTCCCTCTGTCAGTATGGGAAATTCATTCCCGGCGATCAGGGAATCCGGCTTAAATTCTCCTGTCTGCTCAAACATCTTCATTCTATCCCCTCCTTTTGTCCGCCTTAAGCTTTGCGGCAAAGCCGGCCACCTTCTGGGCATTTTCAACTTTTTTCTGCGCCTGTGTGTCATAGCCGGTATTAGGCTCCGCCCCCACTGCCCCTGCGCCGGAGCCGCGCAGTTCCTGAACCATGTCCGTTAAAAACTGCTGCCCTGCCGCATTGTTGGCCTTCATCTGCGCAAGGGCTAAGTCCGCCGCTGAAACCGGCTCTTCATACCGGGCCTTCATCAGCACATCCTCCGGAATCCCCCTTGCGATCTCATCAATGGCTTTCAGTCTTTCCCTCTCCGCCGAAACGGCGTCAGAAGCGATCTGCGCGCACAACTGGGGATATGCTGCCTTTAACCCTGCGGCGTCTGTGATAGCAGGCGTCCCATTCTCGTTTTCTCCCATTGTTCCATTTCCTTTCTGTGTTATATTTGATGTATCAAAAAAAGTCCCGGTCCCTTTCTGTTGTGTTACAGAAAGAGCCTGAACCTTTCTTCGAATGTTATCCGGAACGAATGTTTCCACATAGTTTTTGAAACTGTATAGAACTCCGTTCACCATAAATTTTTGTGAAAGAGCGCTGTTATGAAACTCCGCCTCAATCACACTGTCGCAAAAGCCGGCGTCAACGGCTTCCTGCCCCACATACCAGCTTTCTTCATCCATCAGCTGATCGATCTCTTCCTCGGTTTTATCAAGACGCTCCATATAAGCGGTAACAATGCTTTTCTTTACCTGATTTGTCACCTCTGCCAGCTTCAAAAGCTCCTCCGCCTGATAGGAGCCCCACAGACTTACGGAAGGATTATGGGCCATCAAAATCCCGTTTTTAGCAATCCTGCGACTTTCACAGGCCATCAGCACAATAGTCGCGGCGCTGGCGCAGATTCCGATGATGGTTCCGGTGATCGTGGCCTTATTCATGACAAGGGCGCTGTAGATGGCATTGGCCGCGAACACGTCGCCGCCTATGGAATTGATTACCACATTTATGGATTTTTTATCCCCCAGGTCGTTGAGCTCCTTGATAAAGTTCCGGTAGGTGACGCAGTCCTCGTTCCACCAGTCCTCTTCCGACTGGATTGTTCCAAAAAGCTGCAGTTCCGCCATGTCGCCGTTGTCCAGAAAATTCCAAAACTTCTGTTTATTTAAGCCGTCCGTCAGCTGCTGCCTTCCTGCCTCTGTGGGCTCATTTGTTATCATCGTCTTCCGGTTCATCAGCTTCCTCCTCATCCTCTTTTTCATTTTCTTCCCGGCTTACATCCTCTGCGCGCCCTTCCCCTCTGGCTGTATGGAGCCCTGCTGCCTCCATCAGCTGATTCTCACGGGCCAGCTGGGCCACGTTGCTGTCAAAATCACCGCCCGTCATCTCTATGGTTTCCCGCTGCCTTGTAGAGATTCCTATGTTGATCCTCTTCTCCGCCGCGTTTACCTCTTTAACCGGGTCAATCATGCCCTGGGCGGGACCGTTCCACTGGGCGCCGCAGTAAGCCATACGGATAACCGGGTCGAGGAAAAAACCAGGTGCTTTCAGCCGCCCCGCCCCGATGGCTTCCGCCAGAAACATTTCATAGACCGGCTGGCAGAAATCAGCCGCCAGCCACGACCGTTTCATCCTGAATCCTTTCCAGGCTTCTAAAAGGCCTGCCCTGGAGGCGGAATAACTGGAAGAAAAATGCTTGACCAGTACTTCCACCGGTATTTCCAATGCCGCGCCCACATATTTTGCCAGGGATGTGGTAAAGGCGTCAAAATTGCTGGAAGGACGCTTCGCGTCTGCGATCTCGATATCCTCCCCGGGAGCGAGTATGTTGACCATGCCGGGCCCTAACTCATAATTCACGTCATCATCACTAATCCGGTCCTCCTCATCTACGACGCCGGTAAATCCCGTCTCCGAAGCGCCTTTTTCAGACTTTACGAACACCGTAAAAAACCCGTTTATGACTGCCGCCATCATCTCCGCCTCGCTGTACCTTGTCAGCTGTTTCAGGGACTCAATCACAGGAGCAAGGTAGGGGACGCCCCTATACTGTTCAGCCCGCTCCGTCTCGTAGATCATCAGCACGTTTGGCGTCCCGGTCTTCTCCCCGAATGCTTTCACCCGCGTCCACTCTTTCCTGGCATAAAGATTGCTGTTTGGATACGTGGAGCAGATATGGTATGCCACCACCCGGTTGCCTGCATCCACCTCCACGCCGTTGAAGATCCGATTTTTCGTGTCCGGATCCGCAGCGTACAGATACACGTTATTTCCGGTGCTGTGGGGCGTAGAAATGCGGTCGGATTCTATCAGGTGGATGCGCAGGCCGTATGGAAGCATCTTCGTTGGAGGCTCATATTCCAGAAGCACACAGGCATCCCCGTTCATCAGCCAGGACATGCATGCCACCTGCTGAATCTCGTAGAAATTATTCACCCGTGTGGAGTCACAGAATTTTGACCTTGCCCACAGTTCAAACTCCCGTTCCGCACTGCGCTGCCACTGCGCGGCCTCTTCCGGCGTCATGCCAAGGAAATCCCCGTCAATGGCGCTTTTCAGCCGCAGCCCTTCCCCCACAATATTGGTCCGGTTCGTCTTTATGGCTGATACTGCCAAGGGAGCGGACATAAACAGACTCCTTGACCTCTGGCGCAGCACAGGGATATTCTTGTCAATGTCTTCCTGCGGCGTCTTGCTGGATGCCAGCCACCCCCGCATGGAATTTTTATTCCGGGCGGCTCCCGACTCATCATAGCCGGAATTCTGAAAAGACCTCATAATCTTTAGCTTATAGCGGGCCGCTTCCCTCTTCAAGGCTGTCTGGGGGCTTATTTTTTCAATCGCTTTATCAATCATATTCATGGTTCCACCGCCTTAAATGTCCCTCGGAAGAAAACGGAAAGCTTTGTTTTTGCCACCGCTCACCTCCAGCGTCTCAATCTGCCCTTCCAGGTCCTTGATCGCCGCCCGTATGGTGGACAGATCCGCCCGTTTCAGACTTTTTGTGCCGATCGTGTATTCCTGATTCAGCAGCACGGCCTCCTCCGCCTCATAATACATGGCAAGCCGTTTTCTATATCGTTCCAGCCGTTCCTTCTGTAATCTTGTCAATCTGTTCCTCCCGCCTTTCTATAGCTCCACTCCCCGGCTCATGGTTCCGGCCCTCCGCTTTTTCTTTGCCCTGCCCGGTGATTTCTTCATGTAATTGATGCCGGCTTTCACTTTCTTTTCCAAGACGTCAAAATCCGGCCCCAGGATTTCAACTGCAGCCGTGTTATAGACCCGCAGATCCAGAGGCTCATTCCGTACGCCGGATTTCTTTTTCCATTTGGTAAATGCCCGCCCGTCCCGTATCTCCGTTACCCTCTGTTCGCTGTTAAACCCCTTTATGACGGTCTCATCGTATCCCCGGTCCCCGTTAATGGGAAAATGACAATAGCTGGGGCCCTCATCCGCTGTGGAAAGCCTTGTCATCACAATCTCTTTTCCGCTGTCCACGCCCAGGATGAACACTTTTACCCCATATTCGTTATTGGTAGACAGCTTGTGGATCAGAGGGATGCCCTGGCTTTCCCTGCCAAATCCTTTTATGCCTACAATGCGCTTCCCTTTTTTCTCCATCCGTTTCAGAAACTTGTAACATTCCGTGGTTTTATGGCCTCCGGTGTCAATGCAGGTCAGAGCGATCAGAAGGGAGGAGCCGGACGCGAAATAAAATTCCCGGTCAAGCCGCGCCTCCAGCCGGTCCCATGTCTCCTCCTTGTTCAAATCTCCGGGAAGTTTCTCGTATTTCACTCCCCAGGATTCAAACCCCCGCCCCCAGCCCACCACCTCGATCTCAAACCGGTCGTCCTGGACATCCACAGAAGCGGTCAGAAGAAGGATCCCTTCCGGAAGCTCCGCTTCGTACCGCTCTCTGCGGGATAAAAGGGAGTCATCATCCGCACCCTTGCCCCGGGGTTCCCAGGTTTCCCCCAGCACAGTATTGATGAATGTTTTCAGCTTATTTACATCGCCGTTCTCTTTATACTCTTTTTGCGCTTCTTTCCACTCCCGGATAATGGAATCCCAGTGGGTCCACGGCGAAGCTAATTCATTCAGGTGAAATGACCGTTTCCGGCGCCGTTCCGGATGTGCCGCTATCCATTTCCCCGCACCTTGTTTCCAATCAAATTCCGAAATGTGTTCCCCGCAGTATTTACATTCCATGGTCATATCAGAAAAATGAACCCGCCCCCATTCGTAAGGCTGATATTTCCCGCAGCACGGACAGGGGACGCACCATTCCTCCATTGTACCGGACTGAAATTCCTTTTCTATCTGGCTGGATCCCTTTATTGTGGGAGTAGAAACTTTAATTTTCTTTTTGTTCCAAAAGGCCGTCGTCCGCTTTTCCGCCAGCTTAATGGGATTTCCTTCCGTTCCGGCACTGGCTGGATAACGGTCCGTTTCATCCATCAGCACGATCCGGACGGGACGGGAAGCAAGGCTTGAAGCGGAATTTGCACCGGCAATCGTAACGTGACCGCCTGGGAATGTTTTATGGAGAATCGTATTCCCGGAAGTCCTGGATTTCACGTCATGCACTTTCCCAGTCAGCGTCGGTGTGTCACGGAGCATCGTGGCCAGCCTGTCCTTGGAAAAATCCTCCGCCATCGGCTTGACGGTAGGCTGCACCACCAGCATGGGAGCCGGGTCGTAGTCTATGTAATAGCCGATAATATTTAAGAGCAATTCTGTTTTCCCCACCTGCGCGCTGCTCATGACAACAATCTCCTCCACAAGGGGATCATTTACGGAATCCATGATCTCCCGCTGGTAAGGCGCCCGATCTGTATTCCACTGTCCCGGCTCCGCAGCGCTCTCCGGCGATAACCTCCGGTAGCAATCCGCCCACTGGCTGACTGTCAGGACGGGCGGAGGACTTACTGCTTTCGCAAGATCCCGAAACAGTCTCAGCGTCTTAAATTCTATGCCCTGGTCTTTTCGGCGTATTTTTACGATAGCCGTGTCAGGATTCACAAGGGGAGACTGCTCAATCTTTACTTTCCCGCTCATCCCCGTCCTCCCCCTCCTCCACATATTCATCACTGTAAAATACTTTTGGATCATAGTCTTTCAATTCGTTCAGCGCTTCTGTCACCTCTTTTGTCAGGCGGTCTTTGATAAACGCGGCATCCCGATTTTCCAGAATCGGCGCTGCCTTGGAAGGGATTCCCATGATCTTTGTTTTAAAGGCGACTAACATGTCCATCATAACCGTTTCCACATCCTCCGCCTTATGCACCTCTCCTTTCATGATCTGCAGTTTCAGCTCTGAAATGTGCCTCTTTACCCTCTCATGAAGGGCTTTCTCCTCATCAAAATCGATCTCTCCGTCTGCCAACTCTACGCCGACTCCCTCCGCAGCCAGTTTCAGAGTCAGTAGATAACTCTTTATGGAGTCCACCAGCTTATAACGGCCTTTGGATGCCCTGATAACAATTCCCTCCTCCGCCATCTGCCGGATGCGCCTGTCTGTTACACCGAACATCTCCCCAAGGACCGCCGCCGAAACGGTTATGCTGTCTATGTTGGTGACCTTTGCAGAATCTGTGTTTGTCTTTGCCACCCTCCCATCTCCTCCTATCCCAAAAACGGAAACGGCAACTTCCGTCATTCTTATCTGAAATCTAGCCAGGTTTTGGGCCTCGCAGACCCGCACCATTTTTTAGGGCGTCAGAAGAACCTATTTTTTTTCGTCCTTTTTCTGTTTGATGGAAAACTTTTTTCACATATGGCGGCATGATA